>NZ_JBHWRP010000030.1:0-13040 GCF_043426755.1 Corynebacterium sp.
CAATGTCCGACCAGTCCCGCGCCGTCATCATCGGCAGCGGCCCCAACGGGCTGACCGCCGCCGCCAGGCTTGCCGCCGCGGGCTGGGCTGTCGACGTCTACGAGCGCAACGACCGGCCTGGCGGGGCCGCGACCAGTACCGACGATATTTTCCCCGGCCACATCGTTGACCTCGGCGCGGCTGGCCACCCGTTCGGCGTGGCTAGCCCGGCCTTCCGCGCGCTCAATCTGGAAGGTCACGGTCTGCGGTGGAAACATGCGCCCTATGAGCTGGCGCACCCGCTTGACCATGGCGAACCAGCCCTGCTCAGCCGCTCTCTCGACGACACGGCAGAGCGTTTGGGCGAGGATGCGAAAAACTGGACCCACCTGCACGCACCGGTGGTCAACCACATCGACGAGCATCTAGAGAACTTCTTGGTGCCCATCTTGCGCTGGCCCGCCCACCCAGTTCGCATGGCGCAGTTCGGCCTACCAGGCATCCTGCCTGCCGCAACGCTGGGAAAGACACTGTTTCAAACAGAGAAGGCCCGCGCCCTTCTTGCAGGCAGCGCGGTACACGCCATCACCTCCCCGGCGCGCGTCTTCACCGGGGCGTTCGGCATGCTCTTCGGCGGCCTAGGAATGACGCGCGGCTGGCCCGTGGCAGAAGGCGGGACCCAAGCCATCGTCGATGCGCTCACCAGCGTGATCACATCCAACGGCGGCACGATCCACACCAACGCTGAGGTCACCGACCTGCGCGAACTACCGCGTGCTGATGCCACCATCCTCAACCTCACCCCACGCCAAATCCTGGATCTCCGTGGCCTCAACCTGTCCCGCGCACAGCAACGCCCCCTGCGGCGCTGGCGCTACGGTACCGCCACTTGGAAACTCGATTTCCAGCTCGCAGAACCAGTCCCATGGAAAGACCCGCGCGTAGGCCAGGCCGCCACCGTGCACTTGGGCGGCGCCACCAGCGACATCGCCCGCGCAGAAGACGAGGCAGCGCGCGGACAGATGCCGGACACACCATTTGTCATGGCGTGCCAGCAGTATGTGGCAGACCCCTCCCGCGGCCTGACCCTGTGGACCTACGCCCACGTGCCCCACGGCTTCACAGAGTCGCGCCCGGGGCAGGTCGCTGAGGCGATCATCCAGCAAATTGAGCGCTTCGCTCCGGGTTTTCGGGATGTGATCGTCGATAAGCACGAAGCAAGCCCCGCGGAACTTCAAGCCTGGAACCCCAACCTCATCGGCGGAGACATCGCCGGTGGTGCGATGACCGGGTTGCAGACGCTGATGCGGCCCGGCATCGCCCTGCATCCGCATCGGCTGGCGCCGGGGGTGTACCTGGCCTCGGCCTCCACGCCGCCCGGCGCTGGCGTGCACGGTATGCCCGGCTGGCACGCGGCGGGGGAGGCACTGCGATGACCGCCCGCGATTGGATCGCCCTTGCCTCCTACGCCGGTATCGCCGCCGTGCTCGCGAGCCCGCTGCGCCACTACGTCGGCCCCATCGACGAGGTAAACCGGAAGAAGAACGACGAAGACTCCTTCCCACTGTCCACCTACCCGATGTTTTCCGCCTACCGGCGCGGACGCATCACCGTGCCGCACGTGATCGGACTGACGGCATCCGGCCAGCGCGTCAACCTGCACTATTCGAATTTTGGCTTGGGCGGGCTGAACCACACGCGCCGTCAGCTATCGAAAGCGATCCGCAAGAAACGCGCGGTGGAGGTAGCACAGACCTACGCCGATTCGGTGGCACGGCGGCCACGCGACAACGAGCGCGACGTGGTTGAAGTGCTTGTGGTGCGCTCGCGGTTTCTTTTCGACGACTACTTTTCCGGCAATAAGACCCCACAGGCTGAATCCATCCACGCCCGCTGTCTAATTGGGGGCCAGGCGGAGGCCGGGCCGGGTAAGCCGCTGCCACGAATGGAGGACTAAATGCACATCATGGATCTTTTTCGCCCGAATGCCCGCGCCGAGCGACCTGCCGTACTGCGCATCGGTTTCAACGGCTTCTCCGCAGTACATAACGCTTTAAGACGCCCCATCATCCGCGATATCCACCGCCAACCGGCCAACCGTTTCCACCCGGTGGGTGTGTGCCGCGTGCTGTCGAAACCGCTGCCCCCAAAGGTGGCCGACGCCCTCTTCGACACCGCCCAGGTAGTCAACGCCTTGGCATTGGTGGGGCTGGCCCATAAGGCGACCGGGCCCGCTAATGCATTGTTGCAACTGTGGACCATGACGTACCGCAACTCCTTTGGCATGATCCTGCACAACGACAACATGCTGGTCATGCAACAGATGACAGTAGGTTTCGGCCCCTCGGCAGACGCACTGTCGGTGGATGCGTGGGCCCGCGATCGAACCCTGCTGCCCGAAAAGTATTCGCGCTCCTATGGTGGGGTGAACACGCTGGCCAATATCGCTGCCACCGCCGTTTACTTCATCTCTGGGGTGGCCAAGGTGCGCAACGAATACGGTTGGGGCTGGGCCAGCGGGGTGGCCTTGCGCGAACAGGTCGCAGCCGACGCGGTACGCAAAGAAGTATTCGGCTCTGAGGTCCCCAAAGGCGCAGAGAAGCTCTATAACGCCAAGGGGCCCCTCGGTGTGTTAGCCGCCGGGGCGTTGGCCGTCGAGCTATTGAGCCCTCTGGCCCTGCTCAACCGGCGCGCCGGGCAAGTTTTTGCGCTGTCCGCCTGTGCCATGCACTGGGGAATTCGGTTAGTGATGGGGATCAAGTTCACCTACAACATGTCCGGTGTGAGCTATTTGGGCTATTTCCCGGTCGGCCCGGAGCTGCGCGCCCTCTAACGCACTTTTCGGCCGACAAATTCGCGAGATTTTGGAAAATCAGCGGAAATTGTCGGCTGAAAGTGTCATCGGCGGAGATCAGGCGGCGCTAGCCGACGATAATCTGCTCGCCATCCCTCTTCACCGGGTAGGTCTGGATCACAATGTCATCCTCTTGGAGCGAGGTGCCGTCGTCCAGGTAGAACTTCTGCTTCAGCATGGGAGAGGCCACGGTGGGGCGCCCCTCGTGCTCGCCAATGATGCCGCGGCTCATCACAGCAGCGCGAGAATACGGATCAATATTGGACAGCGCGTAGAGTTCGCCACCGACCAAATAGACCGCAACTTGCTCGTCGTTAGGCATGAGCACTGCTACGCCCAGGTTCTCTTCCAGTTTGGATGCGTCAAAAGAAATACTCATAGCTGATCTTCCTTACACAGTGGGCATGGGCAGTGGGACGATACGCCCGGTGTCCTCGTCGTGGCCGAACTGGACCGTCGGGTCCGGAGATTCTGGCGCGTTGACGAAGGACACGAAGCGGTTGAGCTTGTCGGGGTCTTGGAGGACGGCGGCCCACTCATCGGTGTAGTCGTCGACATGCTTTGCGACGAACGCGTCGAGATCCTTGGCTATGCCCAGGGAATCGTCCACGATCACACTCTTGATGTAGTCCAAGCCACCCTGGATGGACTCCTGCCACCGAGCGGTGCGCTGCAGACGGTCCGCGGTGCGGATATAGAACGCAAGGTAGCGGTCGATATAGCGGACGAGTTCTTCGTCGGAAAGATCCCCGATCAAAAGCTGAGCGTGGACTGGTGTGGCACCGCCGTTGCCGCCGACGTACAGGTTCCAACCCTTGTCGGTGGCGATCACGCCGACGTCCTTGCCGCGGGCCTCTGCGCACTCGCGCGCGCAGCCGGACACGCCCATCTTGAACTTGTGTGGTGCGCGCAGGCCGCGGTAGCGAAGCTCCAGCTTGATCGCCATCCCCACGGAGTCTTGCTGGCCGTAGCGGCACCAGTCGGTTCCCACGCAGCTTTTCACGCTGCGCAAAGATTTGCCGTAGGCTTGGCCGGACTCCATACAGTTGTCGACCAGCTTCTTCCAGATCGCCGGCAGGTCTTCCAGGCGGGCGCCGAACAAGACGATGCGCTGGGCGCCAGAAATCTTGGAGTACAGGCCGTATTCCTCCGCGACCTCGGCGATCACACGCATTTGGTGCGGGGTGATATTGCCCGCCGGCAGGCGTGGGCACACCGAATAGGTGCCATTTTTCTGGATATTGCCCAGGAAGCGGTCATTGGTGTCTTGCAGGGAGGCGTTCTGGCCCTCCAGAATGTGATCCGAGGTGGACAGGGACGCGAAGATGGAGCCCAAGGTGGGTTTGCACACCTCGCAGCCGCCGCCGGTGCCGAAACGCTCGATGAACTCGTCGAAGTCACGGATGCCGGTAGCCTGGGCGATCTGGAAGAGTTCAGTGCGCGACTGGTCGAAGTGTTCGCACACGCTGCGGGACTGCTCGATACCTTCGGCGTCGAGCAGCTTGCTCAGCAGCGGGATGCATGAACCACAGGCGGTGCCGGCGTTCGTGCACTTCATCAGGTCCTTGGTGGTGTGGTTGCCGTCAGCGATGGCTTCGCGGATGGCACCTTTTGATACGTCGTTGCAGGAGCAGATCTGTGCCTCGTCGGGAAGCTCGGAGACACCCACGGCCGGTGCGTCGCCGGCGGGGGCGATGAAGCTGACGGGGTCGCCGGGCAGCTCGGCGCCGACCATCGGGCGCAGCATGGAGTAATTATCGGCCTCGCCGACCAGCATGCCGCCGAGCAGGGTGTGCTTATCGGCATCCAGGATGAGCTTCTTGTACACGCCGGAGATCGGGTCATTGATCTGCAGCTCTACCTTGTCTTCGCTGTCAGAGAAGGCATCGCCGAAGGAGGCAACGTCCACACCCATCAGCTTTAGTTTGGTGGAGGTATCGGGGTCTTCGAAGTCCTTGATGGGGTTGCCGGTAAGGCGGGCGGCGGTGATCGCGGCCATCGAGTTGCCGGGTGCGACAAGGCCGTAGAGTTCGCCTTCGACGGCAGCGCACTCGCCGACGGCAGAAACGTGCTTGATGCCGGTGAAGCACTGGCGGTCCACCAAGAATCCGCCGCGTGGGCCCGTGGGCAGTCCAGAGCCCTGAGCAAGTTCATCGCGGGCGCGGATGCCAGCGGAGAAGACGACGATGTCGGTCTGGATTTCGCGATCGTCGCCCAAGTCCAAGATGACGGAGCCTTCGCGCTCTTGTGACGCGCGGATTTCACGCGTGGCGGCGTTGACGTGCACTTCCACGCCTAGCGCGCGGATCGCTTCTGCAAGCAGGTCACCGCCGGCGTCGTCGACCTGCAGTGGCATCAGGCGTGGCGCCATTTCGACGACGTGGGTGCGCACGCCCATCTTCTTCAAGGCGTTCGCGGCCTCCAGTCCGAGTAGACCGCCACCAATCACGGCGGCGCGCACGCGCCCCTCCTTGTGCTGAGAAACCTCTACGGCCTTGCGGATGCCGTCGAGATCTTCCAGGGTGCGGTACACGTGGCAGGCAGGTAGGTCGTGGCCGGGAATCGGTGGCACGAAGGCTTGGGAGCCGGTCGCCAGGATCAGCTCGTCGTAGGAGATGGTGCGATCGTCGTTAAGCGTGATTGTTTTTGAGTCAGGGTCGACGCTGGTGGCGCGCGAGTGCAGCACGTCGACGTGTTCGGGCAGTTGGGGTAAGTCAAGGGCGTTGGGGTCCCACGTCTCGGCATATTCGGAGAGATGGACGCGATCATAAGCCCAGCCGGGCTCTTCGCCAATGATGGTGATCTTTGCTTGCTTGTTGCGCTTCAGCAGTTCCTCGGCGGTGCGGTGGCCGACGGGACCGAAGCCGACAATGACGTAATGGGTGGTAGACATCGTGGTTAGGGCCTCCAGATAACGGCAGTAGGCGTCCTCAACATGCCCACCACCTGGTAGGTATTATTTTAGGATAAACCGTGCAAAATATGTGCGCTTTAGAGCGATTTTGTGAACGGCCACCCTCCTTGTTATAGTCACTGGCGAAGTTTGAACGGCTTAAACCGCCGTGCTCAAGTTTCACCGAAGACCGTCGGTTATCTCCCATAGTGGAGGTCGAAGGAGCTCCGAGAGGGGCCAACCCACGCAGGAGAAACGTGGCTTATTACATCGTAAGGTGTGCCTCGTGCTTCTGCACGGGGCGTTTTCTTTTCTCATAGGCACTTAATTGTCGCTTGCGAGGAACGAGCACGCGCTCCGGGCGGATCAAAACCAATGAAGCATTTGGAAGGAGGCGTGAAGATGGCAAACCCAAAGAACGAAGCAGAACTCGCTGCTCTGAAGGAGAAGTTTGCGGGCGCAAGCTCGATTGTCCTGACCGAGTACCGCGGTCTGACCGTTGCACAGCTCCAGCAGCTGCGTGGCGAACTGGGCTTTGATGTCGAGCTCCACGTCGCCAAGAACACCCTCGTTAAGATCGCTGCTGGTGAGCAGGGTATCGAGGGTCTCGATGAGCTTCTGACCGGCCCAACCGCTGTTGCCTTCATTCAGGGCGAGGCAGTGGATGCGGCGAAGGTTATGAAGAAGTTCGCCAAGGACAACGAAGCATTCGTCGTCAAGGGCGGCTACATGGACGGCAACGCACTGACCGCTGATCAGGTCTCTGCGATCGCCGACATGGACAACCGCGAGACCACTCTTGCCAAGCTCGCAGGCGCATTCGAAGGTTCCTTGGCCAAGGCAGCCGGCCTGTTCCAGGCACCAGCATCCAAGACCGCACGTCTGGTTGCTGCCCTGCAGGACAAGCAAGAAGACGCTGCTTAAAACAAGACTCTAGAACACACCACAATTTTTACTCAGGCCCACAGGTTGCGGCCTGAACAGAAAGGAAGCCACCATGGCTAAGCTCACCAAGGACGAGCTCATTGAGCAGTTCAAGGAAATGACCCTCATCGAACTTTCCGAGTTCCTGAAGGAATTCGAGGAGGTCTTCGACGTGACCGCTGCTGCTCCAGTTGCTGTTGCAGCTGCAGGCGCACCTGCAGGCGGCGACGCTGCTGCTGAGGAAGAGAAGGACGAGTTCGACGTTGTCCTGACCGCTGCAGGCGACAAGAAGATCGGTGTTATTAAGGCTGTCCGCGAGATCGTCTCCGGCCTGGGCCTGAAGGACGCGAAGGAAATGGTCGAGTCCGCACCAAAGGCTATCCTCGAGGGCGCAAACAAGGAAGACGCAGAGGCTGCAAAGGCGAAGCTGGAAGAGGCAGGCGCTTCTGTCGAGCTGAAGTAGTTCCGCTTACTGCTTGAAACCCCTACCGTTCGGAGTTGAAACTCCGGACAGTGGGGGTTTCCTTTTGTCTTGGGCGCGGCCTGTAGACTTCCACTTATGCTTCCAAAGTCCCGTATTTTTTCAGCGCTTCTCGTCGGCCTCGGAGTCGCCTTGATCGTCGCGGGGCTTGTGGCGCCAAGATTCATTGTGGGGGACGCACGCATGCCCCTCGACATGGAGAACCCCACATATACGCTTTACGACGAAAACGGCACCGTTGAGGGGGAAACAACGGGGGTCACGCGGCAACTGCACATGGATATTCAGAACCCAGCGAATGAGGACATGGCGTCCCTGCGCGTGGGGGAGACGTTATTTGAAGGCAGCGATGGCGCGGAATTTGATGCTCTGCTGAGCGCTCAAACGTGGAACTGGGAATTGAATCGTCTTACCGGTGAGGCCCTCAGCCCGGCGACGTTGTCTACCGTGATGGTGATGCCACCCGAGTCCGTGGAGATGGACGGGCCGTGGATTAAGCTGCCGACCGATTTCGACGAGGAAACTGCGGAGATTTTTGATCCGTTCCTGCGGGAAGCGGCACCAGCAACCTATACCGGTTCGAACGACGCTGGCGGTGCGGTGAACAATTACAGCCAAGTGGTTGAGCCGACGAACCTGGCCACCAAGTACCCGGCCATGAAAAACACGAAAACGGTGAACGACGAAGAGGACAATGCCGAACAGCTCTTCCTCACCTACGAGGCGGACAGGATCCTTATTTATGAGGCGAACACGGGGGTGCTCGTCGGCATGCATGAAGATGTGGACTTGTATTACGCGGATAGGGAAGGCAATCGCGTAGAGGACTATGTCTCCTACTCTGCGGCCACCGCGGACGATGGAGCGCGCGTGGACGAGCTCGCCAGTGTTCTTTCTCAATCTACGTCACGTACGATATCCGTCGTCATGATCGTGGTTGGCGCGGTCCTGGCGCTGCTGGGACTGATCGGAGCGTTGCGCCCCGATCGTCGTCAAGCGAAAAATTAATCCTCGCCCAGGACGCGGTACATGCAGCGGAAGGCTGCGAGAGTCTTCGGCACGCCGATATAAGGCATGAGGTGGACGAAGCACTCGGCTACCTCTTCCTTGCTCATGCCGGCTTGGTTCAAGGCAGTGGCGATGTGGCCCTCGAGCTGAGGCTCGGTACCGCCCATTGCTGCAAGGGCGGCCATGGTCAACATCTGGCGATCGCGCAGTTCGAGGCCTTCGCGCTGGTAGGTACCCCCGAAGATGCCGCCGACGACGAAATCCGATGCACCGGGGGCATAGCGGTCGAGCTGCTCCTTAAAGCCTTCGCCGGTATTGGTGTCCTCGATGAATTTCTGACCTTTGTCCATGGAAAACATGGGGATCTTCCTTTCTGTTAAAAAGCGTTATGGCCTCACCGTAGCAGGAAAATGCCTGTACAGGACCCTTAGGGCGAGTGAAGCGGTCGGAGCCGTGCGCCGTGTTATTGCAAAAAATAGGGGAGTCGGTGCTAGAGTTCCCTGCAGCACCAATCGGCGGGCCCACGCGGTGGAAAGACGGCATGGCGTGGAGCGGTCAGGGTGGTTAGTTTTTCGTTCGCCTTTACAAGCGCCGACCTATCGTATAAGGTAGGTCTTTGCGCTGGAAGCCGTCTCCGGCGACACTGAAACCTTGTTCACGGCTGATTTGGAAAAATCGACTTGACAAGGTGATTTTGTGCTATCCGGGGACGGAACTTCCACAGCAGACCGAATGCTAATTATCCAGCGGAATTCCTGAAGATTGTAAAGCCAGAGCAATCGGAGGGACCCGCGTGAGGTGCTGGAAGGACCCATCTTGGCAGTCTCCCGCCAGACCAAGTCAGTGGCCGATATCCCCGGAGCCCAGAAGCGGTACTCGTTCGCGAAAATCAGCGAACCGATCCCCGTTCCCGGGCTCCTTGACGTACAGTCCGAATCCTTTTCGTGGCTCGTCGGAACGCCGGAGTGGCGTGAACGACAGCAGGAGTTGCGCGGACCAGATGCCCGCGTAACCAGTGGCCTCGAGGACATCCTCGATGAGCTTTCCCCGATTCAGGATTACTCGGGCAACATGTCCCTCTCCCTGTCGGAGCCACGCTTCGACTCGGTGAAGTACACTGTCGACGAGTGTAAAGACAAGGACATTAACTACTCTGCTCCGCTTTATGTGACCGCAGAGTTCATTAACAACGACACCCAAGAGATCAAGTCTCAGACGGTGTTCATCGGCGATTTTCCGCTGATGACCGACAAGGGCACGTTCATTGTGAACGGTACCGAGCGTGTCGTCGTGTCGCAGCTGGTGCGTTCACCAGGTGTATACTTTGACGAAACCATCGACAAGTCCACCGAGCGTCCATTGCACTCCGTGAAGGTGATCCCTTCCCGCGGTGCATGGCTCGAGTTTGACGTCGATAAGCGCGATACCGTGGGTGTGCGTATTGACCGTAAGCGTCGCCAGCCTGTCACCGTGCTGCTGAAGGCACTGGGCTGGACCGAGGCGCAGATCAAGGAGCGCTTCGGCTTCTCCGAGATCATGATGACCACCCTCGAATCCGATGGCGTGGCCAACACCGACGAGGCCCTGTTGGAGATCTACCGCAAGCAGCGTCCAGGCGAGCAGCCGACGCGTGACCTTGCGCAGTCTCTGCTGGAGAACTCGTTCTTCAACGCGAAGCGCTATGACCTGGCAAAGGTTGGTCGTTACAAGATCAACCGTAAGCTGGGCCTCGGCGGCGACCACGACGGTCTGCTGACCCTGACCGAGGAAGATCTTGCGACCTCCCTCGAGTACTTGGTGCGCCTGCACGCAGGTGAGCGTGAGATGACGTCGCCAACGGGCGAGGTCATCCGGATCAACACCGACGACATTGACCACTTCGGTAACCGTCGTCTACGCACTGTGGGCGAGCTGATTCAGAACCAGGTCCGCGTGGGCTTGTCCCGCATGGAGCGTGTCGTTCGCGAGCGCATGACCACCCAGGATGCGGAGTCGATCACTCCGACCTCCCTGATCAACGTGCGCCCAGTTTCTGCTGCGATCCGTGAGTTCTTCGGTACCGCGCAGCTGTCGCAGTGCAGGGACCAGCCCAACTCCCTGTCGGGCCTGACGCACAAGCGTCGCCTGTCCGCACTGGGCCCTGGTGGTCTGTCCCGTGAGCGCGCCGGCATTGAGGTCCGAGACGTGCACCCATCGCACTACGGCCGCATGTGCCCGATTGAGACTCCGGAAGGCCCGAACATTGGCCTGATCGGTGCGCTGTCTTCCTACGCCCGCGTGAACGCGTTCGGCTTCATCGAGACTCCGTACCAGAAGGTCGAAAACGGCAAGCTGACCGACCAGATCGACTACCTCACCGCAGACGAGGAAGACCGTTTCGCGATTGCTCAGGCAGCAACCGAGATGGACGACGAGGGCAACATCACCGAGGAGCGTATCGAGGTCCGTATCAAGGACGGCGATATTGCGGTGACCGACGCACAGGGTGTCGAGTACCTCGACATTTCCCCACGTCAGATGGTGTCTGTCGCAACCGCCATGATTCCGTTCCTGGAGCATGACGACGCTAACCGTGCCCTGATGGGTGCCAACATGCAGAAGCAGGCTGTGCCGCTGCTGCGTGCTGAGGCACCTTATGTGGCAACCGGTATGGAGCAGCGCGCTGCATACGACGCAGGTGACATGGTTATTTCTGCGAAGGCGGGCGTGGTCGAGAACGTCTCCGGCGACATGATCACCATCATGGACGACGAAGGCCAGCGCGACAGCTACCTGCTGCGTACCTACGAGCGCACCAACCAGGGCACCTGCTACAACCAGCTGCCACTGGTCAACATCGGTGACCGTGTGGAGGCAGGCCAGGTCATTGCTGACGGCCCAGGCACCAAGGATGGCGAAATGTCGCTTGGTCGCAACCTGCTGGTTGCGTTCATGCCTTGGGAAGGCCACAACTACGAGGACGCCATCATCCTGAACCAGCGCGTCGTGGAAGATGACATCCTCACCTCCGTCCACATCGAAGAGCACGAGATCGATGCCCGCGACACCACGCTGGGTGCCGAGGAAATCACTCGTGAGATTCCAAACGTTGGCGAAGATGTCCTCAAGGACCTCGACGAGCGCGGTATCGTCCGCATTGGTGCAGATGTGCGCGACGGCGACATCCTCGTCGGTAAGGTCACCCCGAAGGGCGAGACCGAGCTGACCCCAGAGGAGCGCTTGCTGCGCGCCATCTTCGGTGAGAAGGCCCGCGAGGTGCGCGACACCTCCCTGAAGGTGCCACACGGTGAGACCGGCAAGGTCATTGCAGTGCGTCGCTTCTCTCGCGAGGACGACGACGATCTGAGCCCAGGCGTGAACGAGATGATTCGCGTCTACGTTGCCCAGAAGCGCAAGATCCAGGACGGCGACAAGATGGCTGGCCGCCACGGCAACAAGGGTGTCGTCGGCAAGATCCTGCCGCAGGAAGATATGCCATTCATGGCTGACGGTACGCCTGTGGACATCATCCTGAACACCCACGGTGTGCCACGTCGTATGAATATTGGCCAGGTCCTCGAGGTGCACTTGGGCTGGCTGGCGAAGGCTGGCTGGACCGTGAACCCAGACGATCCTGCGAACGCGAAGCTGCTGGAGACCCTGCCTGAGGCGCTGTACGACGTGCCGGCAGACTCTCTGACCGCTACTCCAGTGTTCGATGGCGCAACCAACGAAGAGATCGCAGGCCTGCTTGCGAACACCAAGCCGAACCGTGACGGCGACGTCATGGTCGATGGTGACGGCAAGACGGTGCTGTTCGACGGCCGCTCCGGCGAGCCATTCGATTTCCCGATCTCCGTGGGCTACATGTACATGCTGAAGCTGCACCACTTGGTGGATGAGAAGATTCACGCTCGTTCCACGGGCCCTTACTCCATGATTACCCAGCAGCCGCTGGGTGGTAAGGCACAGTTCGGTGGCCAGCGCTTCGGTGAGATGGAGGTGTGGGCAATGCAGGCATACGGCGCTGCCTACACCCTGCAGGAGCTGCTGACGATCAAGTCGGATGACGTTGTTGGCCGTGTGAAGGTCTACGAGGCCATCGTCAAGGGTGACAACATCCCTGACCCAGGCATTCCGGAGTCCTTCAAGGTCCTCCTCAAGGAGCTGCAGTCCCTGTGCCTCAACGTTGAGGTCCTTGCTGCAGACGGCACCCCAATGGAGCTGGACGGCGATGACGACGATGACCACGCGGGTTCCTCCCTGGGCATCAACCTCTCGCGCGACGAAGGCTCCTCAGCAGATACCGCATAACCGCCAGGCGGGAGTGCCCTCACGCTCCCTCAGTTCACCTTCACTAGGTGGAGCCAGGGGAGCGCGGCGGCACCCTCTGAACCGCATTTAGACTCTGAAATTTTTCGCAATCGATCCTCCCGAATGGGAGGTGAAAGGGAATTTACGTGTTTGACGTAAACCTCTTCGACGAGCTCCGCATCGGCCTGGCCACTGCCGACGACATCCGCCGCTGGTCCCATGGCGAGGTCAAGAAGCCGGAGACCATTAACTACCGCACGCTCAAGCCTGAGAAGGACGGCCTGTTCTGCGAGCGTATTTTCGGCCCTACCCGTGACTGGGAGTGTGCTTGTGGCAAGTACAAGCGCGTCCGTTACAAGGGCATCATCTGTGAACGCTGTGGCGTTGAGGTGACCAAGTCCAAGGTTCGCCGTGAGCGCATGGGCCACATTGAGCTCGCCGCACCGGTAACCCACATCTGGTACTTCAAGGGTGTCCCATCACGTCTTGGCTACCTTCTGGACCTTGCTCCGAAGGACCTGGACCTCATCATCTACTTCGGTGCGAACATCATCACCAGTGTCGATGAGGAGGCCCGCCACAGCGATCAGTCGACCCTGGAAGACTCG
>NZ_JBHWRP010000031.1:0-16104 GCF_043426755.1 Corynebacterium sp.
GTACTGGCGTGTGCTTCGATAACGCGATGGCTGAGTCGTTCTGGTCGACGCTAAAGACTGAATTCTATGACCGGCAGCGATGGCCTACCCGTGATGCTGCACGCAAGGCCGTTGCCTACTGGATGGAAGTCGTCTACAACCATCGGCGCCGGCACTCTGCACTCGTAATGGTCAGCCCCGTCGACTTCGAAAACCACATTGGTCTAACCACCAGTAAAAAAGAAATAGCTGCCTAACCACTAGGTAGCTCCACTACGTGTCCACGATTTGCGGGCAACCCCACAACACAAAATTGCGGCCTAGGGATCGTCGTAAAGCGAGCCTATTCGCTTTCCCGCACAACGTGAGCGCCGAGCGCGTTGAGCCGTTCCACGAAACGTGGGTATCCACGGTCGATGTGATAGACGTCGTGGACGCAGGTCACTCCGTCGGCAACCAGGCCAGCCAGGACCAAACCTGCACCGGCGCGGATATCCGAAGCCCACACATCAGTCGATGAGAGTGTGTCCTTGCCACGCAGCACTACGTGGTGGCCGTCCACAGAGGCGTCGGCGCCCAGGCGCAGCATCTCGTCGACGAATCGGAAGCGGGACTCGAAGACATTCTCGGTAATGACCGAAACCCCATCCGCGATCGCAGCGATGCCGATAGCCATTGGCTGCAGGTCGGTAGGAAATCCGGGGAATGGCAGGGTCTGGTAGTCAACGGCCTTGGGGCGACGATTCATGCTCACTCGGAAACCGTTGTCATAGGTCTCCACGTCTGCTCCCGCGGTCTTCAGCTTCTCCAGTGCAAGGTGGAGGTGGCGTGGCGCTACACCGCCGACGGTGATGTCTCCCTGCGTCATCGCCGCAGCATAGGCCCAGGTGCCGGCGACGATGCGATCGCCGATGACGGTATGGGTGGTGGGTTCAAGCTTGTCCACACCCTCGATAGTCAGTGTTGAGGATCCTCCACCAGTGATGCGGGCGCCCATCGAGTTGAGCATGTTGCACAGGTCAATGATCTCGGGTTCACGCGCCGCGTTATCCAGCACGGTTGTCCCCTTCGCCAGCACAGCGGCGGTAAGGATATTCTCGGTCGCCCCCACCGACGGAAAATCAAGGGAAATTTCCGCGCCTTCCAGCGAGGTGGCGCGCGCAACGACTGCGCCGTGCTCTATATGGGTTGTCGCCCCAAGCTGCTCCAGCCCGGATTGGTGCATGTCCAGCGGGCGCGAACCAATCGCGTCGCCCCCGGGCAGCGCAACAACTGCTTCCCCGCAGCGTGCGGTCAAAGGCCCAAGCACGCACACCGACGCGCGGAACTGTCGTACCGCATCAAAGTCGGCACGAGGGGACAGCTCAGCCGGAGTGTCGATGGTGACCGTGGTTCCCTCGATATTCACCGAGCACCCCAGCCCCTCCAGGACATCCTTCATTAAAGGCACGTCCAGAATTTCCGGGCAGTTGTTCAGCGTTGTCCTACCCTCGGCCAACAGCGCTGCAGCCATGAGCTTCAATACGCTGTTCTTAGCGCCATCGACGGTCACGGAACCCTGTAGACGGGTTCCACCAGTAACTAGAAAACGATCCTTCACGCCCCCTAGACTACCGAAGGATCCTTAGGGCAGAGCGCCAATGCGACGAGCTGCATTAACAGCTTCGTAGCGGGTGTGGGCGCCAAGCTTGCGCATCACGCTACGCAGATAAGACTTCACCGTCTCTGCGCCAATGCCCATCTCCTCGGCAGCCTCAACGTTGGTGTGCCCCAGCGCCACGCAGGAAAGTACGTCAAGTTCACGCGCCGACAGTTTCGTCGTCTGTTTCACGCGCACCGGAGAGACCATCTGGTCACAGAGTTGCTCCAGCTCCTTGCGCAGGGCCTCGTCTTCCACACGGTTGGCCAGCATGCGTAGCTTCGAGTGCGTGGAACGCACCTGTTCCCATTCGGCGCCGTTCATGACGCGCCCAGTCTTCCCACCGGACTTGCCACCCTCGGCGCGGCGCAGCGCGGAGTTCACTGCCAAATCCTGCTCGAGTGTGCGGGCAGTCATCGTGACTTCTTCAATCACCTTGTCACCGAGGCGCACCGGCGAATGAACGCCGACGTAGAGCACACCCCGGATCTCTCGCTGCACGATAACTGGGACTGCCACGATGGAATGCAGACCTTCGTCCTGAATGGCACGGTCGTGCTCATGGGAGATTACGTTTGCCCGCGTGTAATCGGATACACCCACGGCACGGCGCGTAGCGACGACGCGCCCACCGATTCCGACCCCCTGATCAATAATCAGGTTCTGCAGGGCGGGGGTACGTAAACCAATCCATTGTGTGATCTGCAGGCGATTATCCGCCAGCAGGGTGCCATACATGGTTACCGGGATGCCGGTCGCGGTCTTCAAGGACGTGAGAGCTGCACGGATAGCATCATCGTCGTCTTTGATCCGTTGGGAATCCATCAAGTCTCCTGTCGAGTACTACCCCGTACGTGTGTCCCTTAACGGGGGATCACAAGCACGGTTCAATGTCTGCTCTCTAAGCATCATACCCTGAATTGGGGGAGGGAAAAATCGGCATTAATACCTTCTTTGCTCTCGCCGCGCCAATCACTTCCCCCTACGCTACCCCCTCAGGCATCACCCCCAGATACCCCCAAAACGAAATGCCCGGCTACCAGCCAAAACCATCAGTCTATGAATGATATACCGCTCTGTCTATGCGGAGGGTGTACAGTTGAATACTAAGCGCCACGCAGTAGAAGCGATGAGCGCAGAAACACTTTCGACAACTCACTTAGTTAAAAGGAGACAAGTTTTATGGCAAAGGTGTACGACAACGTACTAGAGACCATCGGCAACACCCCGCTGGTAGAGCTCAAGGGCATCGCAGAGGGCACCGGTGCTCGCGTACTGGGCAAGCTCGAGTTCTTCAACCCAGCAAACTCGGTCAAGGACCGCATTGGTAAGGCCATCATCGACGCAGCAGAGGCTTCTGGCGATCTGAAGCCGGGCGGCACCATCGTCGAGGGCACCTCCGGCAACACCGGTATCGCACTGGCACTGGCTGGCGCCGCACGTGGTTACAAGGTCATCCTGACCATGCCAGAGACCATGTCCAATGAGCGCCGCGTCGTACTGCGCGCCTTCGGCGCAGAGATCGTTCTCACCCCAGGCTCCGCCGGCATGCAGGGTGCAGTGGACAAGGCCAATGAGATCGTCGAGTCCACCGAGAACGCGATCCTGGCTTCCCAGTTCGAGAACGAGGCTAACCCGAAGATCCACTACGAGACCACCGGTCCAGAGATCTGGAACGACACCGACGGCAAGGTAGACATCCTCGTCGCTGGTGTGGGTACCGGCGGCACCATCTCCGGCGCAGGCAAGTACCTGAAGGAGCAGAACGCAGACATCAAGGCTGTTGCCGTTGAGCCTGCCGCTTCCCCACTCCTGTCCGAGGGCAAGGCTGGCCCACACAAGATCCAGGGCTTGGGCGCAAACTTCATCCCAGGCACCTACGACCGCAACGTTGTCGACGAGATCCTCACCGTGTCCAACGAGGACGCAGTGGCTACCTCCCGCGAGCTGGCCGTGAAGGACGCAGTCCTGGGTGGCATCTCCGCCGGCGCCAACGTGAAGGCAGCCCTCGAGCTGGCCGCACGCGAAGAGAACAAGGACAAGACGATCGTCGTCATCATTCCTGACTTCGGCGAGCGTTACGTATCCACCATCCTCTACGAAGACATTCGTGACTAGTAGTTCGCTTAACGACGAACACCCGCCCCGCTCCCTCCCAGAACAAAGGAGGGGGCGGGGCCTTCGTCGTTAAGCGCGAATAAAAAGCGCAACTGTTGAAGATTAAAATGATAGGCGCTGCTAGACTGTGACCTCATGATCAAGCTGTTGAAAATCCTGCGCGAAGACCTCGCCAACGCGAAGCTTCATGACCCAGCTGCGCGAGGCGATCTGGAAAATGCCATCGTGTACTCCGGTCTACACGCCATTTGGCTCCACCGCGCCTGCCACGGACTGTGGAACCGCGGTTTCAAGAGCTTAGCGCGCATCCTAGCGCAGATTAACCGCTGGCTGACCGGCATTGAGATCCACCCTGGCGCCACCATCGGCCGACGTTTCTTCATTGACCACGGGATGGGCATCGTCATCGGCGAGACCGCCGAAATCGGCGACGATGTCATGCTCTACCACGGTGTGACCCTGGGCGGACAGGTACTCACCCAGACCAAGCGCCACCCCACACTGAAAGACGGAGTGACAGTGGGCGCGGGAGCGAAGATCCTCGGTCCTGTCGTGATCGGCGAAGGCTCCGCGGTCGGCGCCAATGCTGTGGTGACGAAGGACGTGCCAGCGAACCACATCGCGATTGGGGTGCCGGCAAAGAACCGCCCCCGCAAGAAGGAAGAGAATGAGCCACTGGTCGACCCAGGGCATTACGTCATCTAGCTAGCGCTTCTACTCACCAGCAACGAGGTCTTGATAGGCCTCGTTTTTTGCTAGGAAATGCTCCACAGCGCTGCACGACGTCCGAACCTTCAGCCCAGCCTCCCGAGTGTCATCGAGCGCCTCCTGGATCAACGGGATGGAGAGCCTACGGCCCCGGTAAGCGTCATCAACAACGACATAATCAAAATCGCGGACATCGGTGTCTGCATCCCGATACGTGGCGTAGCCCGCCTCACGGCCGTGCACGATGAGCACGTAACGGTTCTCCTTGGGCTCGTGGATGATCTCTGGATTGCCGGACATGACGGCCTCCTTACAAGGTGCCTCAAAGCAGTGGTCAGAGCGGACGTAAACTGATGTTGCGCCGTACCACCATTATCCCCTCTACTCACCTTGCCGACGGCAAAACCCCCTTACCGGGGGTAAGGGGGTTTCGTGTCATTGTGGCCAGAGCCGGGATCGAACCGGCGACCCCACACTTTTCAGGCGTGTGCTCTACCAACTGAGCTATCTGGCCAGAAACAATTTCTTGCTTCCGCGACCCTGACGGGACTTGAACCCGCGACCTCCGCCGTGACAGGGCGGCGCGCTAACCAACTGCGCCACAGGGCCTTATAAAATTTTCGCGCCTCACGACGTTCTCACTAAGTCGGTGAGCCTGTCGTGCGCACGAGTTAATACCTTACACATGGGTGACTGATTCGGACAAATCGCCAGGTAATCGGCCTTTTCTTCGTTTCTGGTGACGCGCCTGGATTACCGCTGCCAAGCCTCTGTCGGCCCCACCATCTATCCCCCACCGACAGCCCCTGCCCTCCCTTGGCCCTCCCCTTGGCCCTCCCCGCCGCAAACTGCTGGACCTCAACTGTTGGAACAGGGGGGTTTCGAGGCTGCGGGCCGCCAAAAGGCCCCAGTTCCAACAGTTCAGCTTCGACAGTTTGCCTCTGAGCCCCCACACGAAAAGCAGGAAGCCCGGCTCATTTTCTGAACCGGGCTTCCTGCTTTCCATGGCGACCCTGACGGGACTTGAACCCGCGACCTCCGCCGTGACAGGGCGGCGCGCTAACCAACTGCGCCACAGGGCCATATCCATTTATAAAGAACCTCGTGGGTTCTTCGTACTCCCAACGGGATTCGAACCCGTGTTGCCGCCGTGAAAGGGCGGAGTCCTAGGCCTCTAGACGATGGGAGCTAGAACGTGCGCATGCATTTCTGTATGCGACTTGATTAAAGGTATCCGATACCCACAGACTTTTGCAAAACGGCAGGTAGTTGGCAACGTTTCGCCACACCCGCGAGTCTTCAGAATACCCCCACGGCGTATAGAATGAAGTCATGACTAAATCACTCCAGCCAGACCCCGCCGCGCAACAGCCCGCCGAACTAGACACGTGTTGCGGTGGCCAGCACGGCTATAGCGCCGACCGCGCACGTTACCTAACGCGCTTGAAACGTATTGAAGGCCAGGTCCGTGGCATTCAGCGGATGATTAGTGAGGATCAATACTGCATCGATATTTTGACGCAAATATCTGCCATCGATTCCGCTTTAGAGAATGTCGGCCTGGCCTTGCTAGAAGATCACTTACACCACTGCGTTGCCGGCGCTGTGGCCGATGGCGGTCAGCTTGCCGACGACAAGGTCACCGAAGCCATGGCGGCTGTCCGGCGCATGGTGAAGTCTTAGCCACTTAGGCGGCTGCGGCTTCGTCGCGAAGCTCTGCTGCAACCTCTGCCGCCTTACGATTGATACGGCTTTCCTTTGCCATCGCCTTGCCACGCTTCGTGGCTTCGCGGAGCTCTTTTTCGCGCTCGGCCTTGGTGGTCTTCACGGTCTTCGACGAGTAATCGCTAAAGCCATCGCAGTTGTAGTGTGCGTGCATCCGCAGCATCCACAGGAGGCTGTCCACCTCTTCTGGCTCCGAAGTTGCAATCCACTTTTCTACCGCGCGGACATTGAACAAGAATTATCGCCCTCTCTGTACAGTTATTTCGATTCCAAGGTTCATCCTATCAAACAATTTGTTTAATTGCAAGGACCTATTTTTCGCTTATCGACGATCGCTCAGCCCCTGCGCTCTCCCGTAATGGAATCCTTCGCATCACGGCAGCAAAAATCGCGCCGGTAATGTTGTGCAGGACGGCAGCGACCGCACCTGGCAGGGCCGCCTCTGGCGAGAAGAACTTCGCGGACATCCCTGATGCGAGCCCTGCCGACTGGGTACCGATCTCCGTCGACATCGTCCGCACCTGAGAATCCGGGAACCGCGCCAGCCGTCCAGCCACCCAGCCCAGCAGGTAGCCGAACACGTTGTGCAGCAACACAGCTAGGAAGGCAATGAACCCCACCTGCACCAAACGGTCAACATTGGCAGCGACCGTCGGGAAGACCACCCCGCCGATGCCCACGATCGAAATCCACGGCAACACCGGGGAGATTTTCTCCACGAACCCATCGAAGAAATAGCGGATGATCAGGCCCCCGATCACTGGCAGCAGCACAGTTTGCGCCAGTGACCACGCCATCCCCGCCGCGTCCACCTCGGTGGTCTGACCGGCCAGCCACAGCATGAGCAGCGGTGTCATGATCGGCGAGACCAGCGTCGAGACGGAGGTCATCGCCACCGACAGTGCCACATCCCCCTTGGCCAAGTACGCGATCACGTTCGACGAAGTTCCGCCCGGCACCGAACCCAACATCAGCAATCCGAGGGTCAGCATCTCCTTCAGGCCGAGCAGCTTGGCCACCGCCACAGCCAACAAGGGCATGATGACAAACTGTGCGACAACGCCGACGAAGACAGGCCAGGGGCGCCGGGCGATCTCCTTGAAATCCGGAATGGTCAAGGTCAGCCCCATGGCGAACATGATGATCATCAGGAAGTAGGTGATGTAGTTCGCCAGTGGCAAAAACGGTGCCGGGAAGAAGAAGGCAAGGATTGCGCCGGCCAGAATAAACAGAGGGAAGCCTGTTACGGCGATCGCCGCCGATCGGTCTTCCCGCGCCTGCGCTTGGTCCACGGAGATGGACATTCACGTCTCCTTAATAGGTGAATCTCAATTTGGTTGTGACAAGCCTGCAGGTGGGGCCCGATGATAAGCACGTCGTTGGGTGTGGACGATGGATTAACTATAGGACAGGGTGGGCTGAACCCTTTAGTCCGCTGCCAAGGCCAAACTGACGAAGCTCAACTGTTGGAACAGGGTCGATTCAGGGTCGCGAGCCGACGAAACACCCCTGTTCCAACATTTCAGTTCCAGCAGTGTGCGATGAGTTCGGAACAAAGGGCAAAAAGAAAACCGCCGGCCACGACTGACCAGCGGTTTTCTGCGAATTGTGGGCCCTGCGGGGATCGAACCCGCGACCTGCGGATTAAAAGTCCGTAGCTCTGCCAACTGAGCTAAAGGCCCAACGGAAAATATGTTAGCGCGCGGGATCCCAATCCGCGAAATCGGTACCGGTTGACCCCTTTATAGGTCATCCTTTACCCCCGGGAACCTTTTCACGGCTATTTCCGACTAAATATACGAATGGAGCATTTTTATTCTTCTCGGCGGCTACTGCACCAGACTGCCGCCTGAGACAGCTTTCGTTTTTAGGGAGTTTTAATCCAATGGAACTCGACTTAGTCGATATTTCCAGATGGCAGTTCGGTATCACCACGGTGTACCACTACATCTTTGTTCCGCTGACTATCGGGCTTGCTCCGATGGTGGCGATCATGCAGACCATTTGGCATCGCACGGGCAAGGAGGCGTGGTACCGTGCGACCCGATTCTTCGGCAATCTTTTCCTGATTAACTTCGCCACCGGCGTTGTAACGGGCATTGTGCAGGAGTTCCAGTTCGGTATGAACTGGTCGGAGTATTCCAGTTTCGTCGGCGACGTCTTCGGCGCCCCGCTCGCCTTCGAAGGGCTTGCCGCCTTCTTCTTCGAATCGATTTTCCTCGGTGTGTGGATCTTCGGCTGGGGTCGCGTCCCGCGGTGGGCGCACCTAGCATCGATTTGGATCGTCTCTGTGGCCGTGCACTTGTCCGCGTACTTCATTATCGTGGCGAACTCCTTCATGCAACACCCGGTTGGTGCGGTGTACAACCCGGAGACGGACCGCGCTGAGCTGGTCGATTTCTTTGCTCTTCTGACCAACCCGACCGCTCTGCAGGGCTTTCCGCACGCGGTGTTTGCGTCGTGGTTCTTGGCCGGCACCTTCGTGTGCGGCATCGCAGGCTGGTGGATGATCCGCGAGAAGCGCAAGGGCGACCCTCAGGGGCACGCGGCGACGATTTGGCGCGACTGCACCCGCTTCGGCTCCTGGGTCATCTTGATTGGCGCTGCCGGTATTGCTCTGACCGGCGACTTCCTGGCCAAGCTGATGTTCGAGCAGCAGCCGATGAAGATGGCGTCCGCGGAGGCTTTGTGCCATACGGAAATGGATCCGCACTTCTCCGTCCTGTCGATTTCGACGATGAATGACTGTGAATCCGCGGTTCAATTGATCGGTGTGCCGTTCGTCCTTCCTTTCTTGGCTCAGGGCAAGTTCAGCGGCGTGGAGCTCCAAGGCGTCATGGAGCTGCAAGCGCAGTATGAGGCCCTCTACGGCCCGGGCAACTACACCCCGAACCTGTTTGTCACCTACTGGGCGTTCCGCCTGATGATCGGTTTCATGGTGATCCCACTGATCATGGCTGTGGTCGCTCTGTGGGTGACGCGCAAGAACCGCGTCCCTGGCCAGAAGTGGATGGGCACCCTGGCTCTGTGGGCACTTCCAGCACCATGGCTGTCTAACTTCGCTGGTTGGATCTTCACCGAGATGGGTCGCCAGCCATGGATCGTCCACCCGAACCCCGAGTACCAGGGCGTGGATTCGCCGGGCGGGCAGCAGCACATCCACATGATTGTGGATTATGGCGTGTCTGATCACGCGACGTGGCAGGTCTGGCTCTCGCTGATTTCCTTTACCGTGTTGTACGGCATTTTGGCCGTCATCTGGTTCTACTTGATGCGGATGTACGTCCGCAAGGGCATGGATCAGCCAGGTTTGGCGGAGGGCGATGTGGACAACCTCGCCGAGGTCACCTATGGCCCGGATGAGGATTCGGAGTTGACTCCGCTGTCGTTTAGCTCTTCGCTTGACGACGATCACCCGTCTGGTTCTGGAAGCACTGGCAGCACCAGCGTGAAGGAAGGCGACAAGTAATGGATCTCAATTCAATCTGGTTCCTCGTTATTGCCTTCTTCTTCATCGGTTATTTCATTCTTGAAGGTTTCGACTTTGGCGTCGGTATGCTCCTGCCGTTCGTCGGCGGTGAGACGGAAGAAGATAACGACCGTCGTCGTACCGCGCAGATCACCACGATCGGCCCGGTGTGGGACGGCAATGAGGTGTGGCTGATCACCGGCGGTGCCGCGATCTTCGCGGCGTTCCCAGAGTGGTACTCCACCCTGTTTTCGGGCTTCTACCTGCCGCTGCTCCTGATTTTGCTGGCGCTGATTATGCGCGGAGTGGGCATTGAATGGCGCGTGAAGGTGGACACCATCGCGTGGCGCAAGAAGTGCGATATCGCCACGATCATTGGCTCCTACCTGCCGGCTTTCCTGTGGGGCGTTGCGTTCACCAACATCGTGGCAGGCGTGCCGCTGAATGAGAACGGTCGCCTGAACTCCTTCACCGATGGTTTCATCGGCCTGCTCAACCCACAGGGCCTACTGGGTGGTCTGGCGTTCATGCTGGTCTTTGCTCTGCACGGTGCGCTCTTCGTCGGTTTCAAGGCGGAGGAGCCGCTGCGCAGTCGCATGCACGGCATCGCCTTGAAGGCTTTGGCGCTGCCCACAGTGATCGTGACTGCCGGGTATCTGCTGTGGATGCAGCTCGATTATGGCAAGAGCTGGACGTGGATCGCGTTGATTGTCGGCGCTGTCGCATTGGTGGCGGCAATCGTCGTTACGCGTGCTGGCCATGATGGCTGGGCATTCGCGCTGACCTGCCTGACTGTGTTGGCACTGGGCGTGCTGCTCTTCGGTTCCCTGTTCCCGGACGTGCTGCCGTCGACGAGCCAGTTCCCTGGTTGGGATATCTACTCGGCGTCCTCGAGCCCGTACACCTTGAAGGTGATGTCGTGGGCTGCGATCGTCTTCGTCCCGTTGGTGCTGATTGGCCAGGGCTGGGCGTACTGGTCCTTCCGGAAGCGGGTGACTGTCTAGCTTTGGCTTCACCGGTTGATCCCCGACTGATCCAACTTGTTCCGCCCGTGCGTCGCCTGATGCTTCGCACGGGCGTTGCCCAAGGTTTAACTACGGCGCTGGTGATTGCGCGTGGCGTGCTCATCGGCTGGATGGCCGCCTCGGCGGTGACTGGGCGTGAGGCCAACTATGTGGCGCTTGCGGTGGCGCTGGCGGCGGTCGTGTTGGCCCACGGTGCGGTGGCCTGGTGGGCGAAACGCTCCTCACTTGCCGCGGTGGGCGACACCGTTGATGTGATGCGCGAGAAGGGCCTGCGCGCGCTCGCCCGGCGCGATCCTCGTGCGGTGCAGGAGAATGCGGGCCGGTGGCGGCATGTCCTGACCCAAGGGTTAGAGGATTTCCGCCCGTACCTGACGGACTTTTTGCCTTCGCTGATCGCTTTGGTGATCGCTACTCCCGCGGCCCTGGTCACGATTTTCGTGTTCGATTGGGTCTCTGGCCTGTTTGCGCTGATCACCTTGCCGTTGATCCCCGCTTTTATGATCCTGATCGGCAAGCTGACGGCCGCGCACACGGAGCGTCGCCTGCGCGTGACCTCTGGGTTGGGCCAGCAGCTGGCTGACCTGCTGGCCGGTGCGCCGACGCTGCGCGCGATGCACGCGACCAAGCAGCCGGGTCGCCAGATCCGGACGACGGGGGGCCGCCATGAGAAGGCCACCATGGGTGTGCTGCGGTTGGCGTTCTTGTCGTCTTTTGCGCTGGAATTTCTGGCGACGTTGTCGGTGGCGTTGGTGGCGGTGAGCATCGGCCTGCGGTTGGTGTATGGCGAGATGGACCTGCTTGCGGGCCTGATCGTGCTGATCATCGTGCCGGAGGTATTCAACCCGGTGCGCCAGGTGGGCACGAATTACCACGCTGCCGTCGATGGTCTGGAGGCCGCCGAGGAGCTGCTCACGCTGATTGATGCGGAGCCCGCGGTGTCCGGGACCTATCGCACGCTTTCCGACGCTGCGGGCCTGCGCGCCACGGACTTGACCGTGCAGGGCCGCGATGGGGCGCGTCCTTCCCAGCTCTCCTTTACGGCGCGCCCCGGGCAGGTCACCGTGCTTGCCGGGCCGAACGGCTCGGGGAAGTCCACCGTTTTTCTAGCCGCCTTGGGTGTGCTGCCCGATGAGAGCGTCGAGGGATCGATCACCGTGGACCCAGACCTGACCTACCTGCCGGCCCGCCCGGCGACGGTACCCGGCACGGTGGAAGACAACTTGGTGCTGCTGGGCTCGTCGACAAGCGAGCGCGCACGTAGCACGGTGGGCTTGGACCTTCCTGTGGAGCATGCGGTGGGCCCGCGCGGCGAAGGTGTATCTGCAGGTCAGCTGCAGCGTATCGGGTTGAGCCGCACGCTGGCTCACCCGGCGCGCTTGGTGATTCTCGACGAGCCGACCGCCCACCTCTCCCCCGACCTTGTGCCGGTGGTTCTTGAGGCGCTGCGGGCGCGTGCCGACGAGGACTCTGCCGTGGTGGTGGCCAGCCATGATCATCGGGTGCGTGAGATGGCAGATGAGGTGGTGTGGCTATGAGTGATGTGCGTTATCTTCTGCAGTTGGCCGGTGTGCGCCGGCGCAATATTGCGTTGAGTGTGCTGGCGGGATCCATTACGCTGCTGGCGGCGCTGACGTTGACGGTGCTGTCGGGTTGGTTGATCACGCGGTCCTGGCAAATGCCGCCGGTGCTGCACCTGTCGGTGGCGATCACCGCGGTGCGTGCGCTGGGCATTTCGCGGGCGGTGTTCCGCTATATCGACAGGTTGGTGTCCCACAAGCTGGGCTTGAGTGCCCTGACCACGCTGCGAGCGCGGGTCTATGACGCGATGGCGTCAACGTCACGACCGGTGGGGCGTGGTGAGGGCCATGTCCGGCTGGTCACCGATACGGAACGCGTGACGGATTTCATCGTGCGCACCGTGGTTCCGACGGGCGTGGCGATCGTGCTGTCGGCAGCGGCCATCGCTTTCACGGCGTGGCTGCATCCGCTGGCGGCTGTGGTCATGGCGGTGGCCATGGCGTGTACTGGGCTGCTGATCCCGTGGCTGGCGGTGCGCGTCAACGCGCGGCGCACCCACATCGACGCGGCCGATGATTTCCACGTCCGCCTCGATGCTGTGTTGGAGCACCGGGTGGAATACCAGGCCGCTGGTCGTGCCGACGACCAGCTCACCGCCGCCGTTGACGCGTCGCGTCGCGCGAGTGCGGAGACCGTGAAGGCACAGCGCCCCGAGGCCCTTGCCGAAGGGATCCAGGCCTGGGCCACAGGCTTCGCAGCGCTGCTTGTCACCATCATCGCCGTGGCGTTCTACCCCGGTGAGCCCGTGTGGCTAGGCATGCTGGTGATGATTCCCCTGGCAGCTTTTGAGGCCCACGGGCCCCTGGCCACGGCTGCGATCCACGGTTCTGATGCTGCGGTGGCGGCCCGCAGGTTGAAGGCCCTCGTCGATAAGCCTGCGCCGGCCCAGCCTGAGCGCGCGGATACCGCCGCCGTGGACGCGCGCGGTCTGCACACCATATACGGGGAGACCGTGTGGGACTTCTCGCTGGCACCTGGCGAACGCATGCTGGTACGCGGGCCCTCCGGCTGCGGCAAGACCACGATGTTGGAAACTGTGGCGGGATTGCTGCCCGCCGTTGGGGGCGAGGTGACCCGGCCAGCCGGCGCGCGCTTCTTCGCCGAAGACGCGTGGGTCTTCTCCACGACGGTGCGCGAAAACCTGCACGTCGCCGCCCCCGAGGCTTCCGACGAGCTGATGGTCGAGGTGCTTGACGCGGTCGGATTCGAATTCGGCTTGGACTTCGTGCTTGCCGACGGCGCCGAGTCCCTCTCCTCTGGTCAACGCCGCCGTCTCCTGCTGGCTCGTGCGTTGTGCAGCGACGCGGAGGTACTGCTTCTCGACGAGCCGACGGAGCACCTTTCCCCCGATGCTGCCGAGGAGCTACTCCACATGTTGTTGCATGAGCCACTGCCGGGTGCGTTGCCTGAGCGCACGATCATCGCGGTGGCGCATACCGACGGGCCCGTGGGTGTGGAGGTCTTCGAGCCTGCGGTTTAGCGCACCGCAGGCTCGCTCGGCGTCTTCACCAAACCGGTGCGGGTAGCCCCGTGTGGCAGACCGCGCAGGCGGTGGACATAGGAACGGTGGTTGAAGAGGAACCCTAGTGCGTCAAGCGTGTAGCGGCGGACCAGCCGGCGCGGTTCGTGAGCGATGCGCCACGCCCAGCCCAACCGCAGCCGGTGAATCCAGGGCGGGAAGTACTGCTCTTTCGACGCGAACTGGTCAATCCAGCCCCCTGCCGTACAAATGGTGGCCTGGGGGAACTGCTCACTTAGCTCCACCGCAACCTCGTCCTGAAGCCCTGCCCCCAGGCCAAGCACGATGACCGCGGGATCAAAATCAGCAAGCTCGACCGGGTCGTCGCGCAGCGCACGCAGCTGCTCGTAACCATCGAAACTGCGCACCTTGTGCCCGTAGACCCGTTCCACTTTCTCAGCGCAGGTGTGTGCGACACCAGGCTCTGCTCCGATGAGTGCAACCCTGCTTCTGGGGGCCAAGACGCTACCAAAAAACACCGGCAGCACGAGGTCTGCGGACGTGCGTGACAACGGAAACCCATAGGAGCGCAGCGTCACCTGCAACAACGTCCCATCGACTCCGATGACGTCAACATTTTCCAATGCTGCCCAGTTGGCGCGGCCGATAGACCAATGATTGAGCCAGGTCACCACCGTGCCCGGCTGATTCATCCGCAGCGCGACTTCCTTGATGGCCGGATCCACCGCCGCGTCGTCGGGATTATGCCTCATTCGGAATCACCTGGGCATGAAGATCGAAGGACGCGGACGGGGTGGAGCGGTAATTCACGTGGGTTGAGACCGCCAGCCGGTTTGTCCCATCGTTTAAGGCGGAGACCGGGATATCGACCACCAGCAGATCGTTCACTGCACCAGCTGCGTTGATGGCTGAGTTGGCGTATGTGTTGTGGAAGACAGGCCCCTCATCGATCCGCTTGCGGCCCAGTTCCTCACCGTTGAGATACAGCACGGCGCCATCGTCGGCACGCAGGGTGATCCGCACGGTGGCGTTCTCGTCGTCAGGGAGCTGCGCTGCATCAACGTCAAAATCTCGCACAAAATACCTGACGATCGGGCGGCTGGCCGCTGGCTCAGCCAGTTCCGTTGCCAAGTCCTGGTGGCCCCACCCCACCGGTGCGGTGACGCTTCGCCACTCATCGAGAGGTTCTGCGGTGGTCCATTGCTCGCTCGGTGCCTCGGGGTGGGACCACATCGCCCACTGCTCCCCGAACTCGACCAGATCGATTGGGCGTGCTGGGGGCTGCGGCGCTTCACCAAAATCGGTAACCACCAAGGAGGCGTCGAAAGTCAAGGATGGGCTCGACCGGTAATTCAGGTGCGATTCCACCGCGACGGTGTTGATACCGGGCTGCAGCAGATAGGAAGGGATAGCCACGACCTCGCGGTTGTGCGCTGCTTGAGACGCAGAGATTGCCTGGTTGGCATAGGTCATCGCGGTCACCGGACCATCGGACATGCGAGCACGATGAACCTCCTGGCCGTTGACATAGACGACGGCCCCGTCATCGGCGATATAGCTCAAGCTCACTTCGGCGAATTGTGTGGGGTCGGGCACCTCAAACTGGTGGGCAAACCATGCGACGCGTGGTCGCGTGGCCGGCGCGGGAGGAGCAAATTCTGTGGCCACGTCAGCACTGCCATAGCCCAGGGGCGCGGCGCCGCGCTGCCACGTGCTGTAATCGGCCTCCGGCTGAGTCCAGTTCTCGTCTGGGACGCCTGCGTTATAGGAGTAGAACCACTGCGCGCCGTTCGGGATAAGGACGGCGGATTCGACCACAGGCTCAGTACCCACGCCAACATCCAGCACCGGGGTCGAAGCGGAGCGATTGCCCGACGCATCAACCGCGCGGATGAAGAAACGGTTTTCCCCACCAAGCGGTGCGGTCATCACCGTCTCCTTAGTGGTTGCAATCACGCGGTCATCCCGCAGGATTTCATAATGATCGGCATCTCCGACGCTGTTCCACCCCAAGACCGCACCTTCCTGTGTCACGCCCTGGGCGCTAGCGCCTGTCGGCGTGGCGGGGGCGACCGCATCTCTGAGCGGGTATTTCACAAAGCCGCCGTTCCATTGCGCCCTAGTTTGAGAAGTACGCGACCCAGTGAAATCACCGCCCGCCCACAACGCACCATCGGAGTCGAGGAAGAGCGCCCATGCACCCGCATTCTTCGAGTTGAGCATGTAAGGGCTGAATTCGCCGAGCTGCTCGCCGGTCTGCGAGTCCCACGCACCGAAGGCCTGGATATTGTCCACTCGACTCCAGTCAGAATTCATCGCCGGCCACGTATAGGCCCCTTCGTAGGTGCTGTCGAAACAGTGGCACCCGGCATAGGTGATGTCG
>NZ_JBHWRP010000032.1:0-12301 GCF_043426755.1 Corynebacterium sp.
GTAGTCGCAGAGTGTGCGGCCGCGGGCTCATTTGGGGCGGTTCTGCCTCTGCACACCCCGCCTACACCGCAAACTGTTGGAACAGGCATGTTGGAACAGGGGCGGTTTGCTGCCTCGGACGGCCAAAACCGCCCTAATCCAACAGTTCAGCTTCGACAGTTTGGAAAGAGGGTGACCAAACGTGCAGTAGGAGCCCGGCCAAACGTGCAGTAGGAGCCCGACCAAACGTGCAGTAGGCGCTTTGAACAGCTATTATGTGAGCATGAATTACGTTTTAAGGTCGCTCGATCATCGTCTTGATTTTCTTGCCGAACACTTTTCTGCGATAGCAATTGAAGGGCCAAAAGCTGTCGGGAAAACAGAAACAGCGATGCGGCGTGTCGACGAGGTATTCCATATGGACTCGCCTGATGACCGCAACCGATTCCTTGCCATAGACTTAGTTGCGCGTGCCCATGAATCGCCACTATTGATCGACGAATGGCAGCTTTTACCAGAATCGTGGGACGTTGTTCGACGTGCTGTCGACGCGGGGATCCCACAGGGAAGCATTTTCCTCACTGGTTCTGCAACGCCGGCTCCGGGGATAACTACCCATACTGGCGCAGGGCGGATTATGACGGCCAGGATGCGCCCACTTGGAATGTGCGAGGTGACTTCGGAAACCAGCACGATTTCACTAGGTGAAATTATCGCGGGCGGCGCTAACATCACTGGGGAATCCAGTTGTGTGCTCGAGGACTATATACGTGCTCTTGGTACGACGGGCATGCCAGGCGCCGCGAAGTTGCCTAACTTAGCCATGACGGAGTTTATTGCTGCGTATATTCAACGAATTGTCGACCGTGAACTACCAGCTCAGGGTTACACCGTTCGGAATCGCAGCGGGTTATTAGGGTGGATGCGATCTTATGCGCGTTTTACGGGCACCGATGCGAGTTATACGGAACTTTTAGCGCGGGCCACTGCAGGCGATGGTGATGCTCCCAGCCAACGGACCACCGCGGTGTATCGGGAGAAGCTATCAGAGATTTGGATGGTCGATCCGCTTCCCGCGTGGGATTCCTTGTTCCACAGAATCCCACGTCTCACGGTTGCCCCCAAGCACTATCTCGTAGACACTGCCATGGCGCTTTTTCTTGCTGGTGTGCGCCCCCGCCAGTTGGATTCAACACAAAATGCGAGCAAGTTGGGCCAGTTCTTCGAAGCTCTTGCGGTGCACAGCGTCCGCGTGGCTGCTTCCGCCCACGGGCTGAGTTCAAGTCACGTGCGGACGAAGGGCGGGGAACGCGAGATTGATCTGGTGCTTGAAAGCCACGATGGGGGAGTCATCGCTTTTGAAATGAAGTTGGCGGGCACCATCCGCGATGATGATGTCCGCCACCTCACCTGGTTTCGCGAGCAACTTGGTGGTGACCTTATTGATGCCGTTGTGCTCTACACAGGTCGGCACGCTTATCGACGACCTGACGGCATTGCCGTGATCCCGCTGTCGCTGCTTACTCCCTAACCTCGCTGTACCTCTTAGCGCCCATCCCCGCGCACCCAGTTCACCGCGTTTTCGAAGATCGCCTGCTCGCCGATGCCCGGGATGTTGCGCATCAGGCCATCACGGAAGCGCTCCGGGTGGCCCATCTTGCCCAGGATACGCCCGTCGGCAGAGACGATTCCCTCGATCGCGTAAGAGGAACCGTTCGGGTTATCGGGCGCCACCATGGTCGGCTCACCAGACTCATCCACGTACTGGAACGCCACCTGGCCGGCCTCGAACAGGGCGCGAGCATCGTCCTCGCTGACGACGAAACGGCCTTCACCGTGGGACACCGGCATCAGGTGCTGCTGGCCAGGCTCAAAGCTAGACAGCCACGGCGAAGCCACAGAGGTGACCCGCGTCGTCGCGATGCGGGAGACGTGGCGTAGCTGGCGGTTGTGGGTCAAGGTTGGGGAGTCTGCGCTGAGCTTCGCCGGGTCGCCGTAGGGAAGGAAACCGGACTTGACCAGCGCTTGGAACCCGTTACAGATGCCCAGCACCAGGCCCTCGCGCGCCACGAACGCCTTGACTGCCTCCGCTACCTCAGGGGAGCGCAGGAAGGCGGCGATGAACTTGGCGGACCCATCCGGCTCATCGCCCAGAGAGAACCCGCCGGAGAAAGCGAGGATCTGCGCATCGTCCAGCTTCGCGATGAACGCGGCGGTGTCGTCGGCAAGCATCTGCGGAGTGAGGTTGCGGATCAGGTGGAACTCGGTGGTTGCGCCCGCGGCCTCAAAAGCCTCCGCCATGTCATATTCGGAGTTCGTACCCGGGAATACCGGCAGCAACACATGAACATCGCTCACCGCAGAAGATCGCTTATCGACGCCCGACCCTGCCTTGAGCTCGGTCGCGAAGGAGGGGAGGGGCTCGGCCGCATCGTCGGTGTTGAAGTCCTCGTTTAGCGGGAAGACGTCGCGGTACTCGGACTCCAGCGCCTCCAGCGCCTCAGCCAGGGTGAAGCTTTCGGAACCGAAGGTGAATTCACCAGCGGTGTTCGTGGTGCCGATCTTGGTACCAGGCGCCTGCGCGCCGGGCTCCACCGCGAGGATCACGGAACCGATCGCGGGATCGGTGACCGAACCGGCCAGTTCCACACCGAGCTCATTACCCACAGCCATGTTGACCAGTGCGTGGCCCAGACCGGCCTCGGTGACAACGGACGCCGCAGCAACATCAGCACCAACCACGGCGGCAAAGTTCTCCACCAGCTGCTCATAGTTCGGCTCGCCGGACTCCAGCGGGGTGTGCTCCACAAGGTAGATGTCATGCTCGCCGGCTGGGATGGCGGCGGGGCGCACATCGCCAGAATCCATCACACCCACGGCGAAAGTCACCAGGGTCGGCGGAACGTGCAGGTCCTCGCCGTAGGTGCCACTCATGGAATCCTTGCCACCAATGGCCGCGACCTGGAAAGCGTCCTGCGCCTCCAGCAGACCCAGCAGGGCCTGGGTAACCTCGCCCCACAGCTCCGGATCCTGATCCAAGCGCTGGAAGTACTCCTGCACACTCAGCCACGCATCCGCCGGGTTCGCGCCCACAGCCGCCATACGTGCGAGTGCCTCCACCACGGAATAAGCACCCATAAGGTACGGGGAATCGTCGGCAAGCGAAGGCGAAAAACCGTAGGCCATGACCGACGCAGTGGACGTGCCGCCGGGCACGGGCAGGGTCTGGACCGACGCGATCTCGTCGGTTTTCTGCGTGCGGCCGCCATAAGGCATCAGCACGGTAGAGCGGCCGACGGTGGCGTCGAACTGCTCGATCATGCCCTCCTGGGAGCCGTAGCGTCGCAGCGCCTCGAGCACGGAGTCGGGGCTCGGGGCGGGTGTCGACGAAGCGGCGACCAGCGTGACGGACTGGGAACGGTCGGCGCCGTTGGTGTCGATGAATTCGCGCGACATGTCCAGCACAACCTCATCGCCCATGAACATGCGCAGGCGGCCGGTATCGGTGATCTCCGCCAGCTGTACGGCCTCGAGGTTCTCCTCGGCGGCAGCCTCGATGAAGGCCTCCGCATCCTCGTGCTTCACGACGACCGCCATGCGCTCCTGGGATTCCGAAATCGCGATCTCGCGGGCGTTCAAGCCGGCGTACTTCAACGGCACGCGGTCTAGGTGGATATCGATCGAATCCGCCAACTCGCCGACCGCCACCGACACACCGCCGGCGCCGAAGTCATTGCAGCGCACAATCGACTGCGCGACGTCGGGGCGGCGGAATAGGCGCTGGATCTTGCGCTCATTGACCGGGTTGCCCTTCTGCACCTCAGCGCCGGAACGCGCCACGGAATCCTCGTCGTGCGCCTTCGAAGAACCGGTCGCGCCACCCACGCCATCGCGGCCGGTGCGGCCACCAAGGATGATCACCACGTCGCCAGCCTCAGGCTCAAGGCGTTTCACATTCTCTACCGGAGCAGCTGCAACAACCGCGCCCAGCTCCATCCGCTTGGCCACATAGCCCGGGTGATTGAATTCGCGCACGCCCGTGGTGGCCAGGCCGATCTGGTTGCCGTACGACGAATAACCCTCCGCCGCGCGGGTCGAAATATCGGCCTGGGGCAGCTTGCCCGGCAAGGTCTCAGCGCGCGGGGTGTTGATATCGCCGGAACCGGACAGGCGCATCGCCTGATACACCCACGAGCGGCCGGACAGGGGATCGCGGATCGCGCCACCCAAGCAGGTGGAGGCGCCGCCGAAAGGCTCGATCTCGGTGGGGTGGTTGTGGGTTTCGTTCTTGAACATCAGCAGGTACTGGCCGTCGGCGTTATCCACGTCGACATAGACCGAGCACGCGTTGATCTCCTCGGAGACCTCTTGGTCATTCATCACGCCGGTGCGGCGCAGCTCGCGGCCCATGATGGTACCCATGTCCATCAGGCTGCGTGGTTTGTGGGTGCGGTCATTGGCTTCGCGCAGCTCATCGTAACGGGCCAGGGCGCGGGTGAGCTGCTCACCGAAACGGGGCTCGGCCACCTCAATTGAGGTCAGCTCAGTGTTGAACGTGGTGTGGCGGCAGTGGTCTGACCAGTATGTATCCAATGTGGACAGCTCCACCTGGGTGGGGGTGCGGCCCTCGGTCTGGAAGTATTCTTGGACCACCTTGAGATCGGCAAGGCTCATCGCCATGCCATTGTCGGCCAGCAGAGCAGTCAGGCCCTCGTCGTCAAGCGATAAAAAGTCCGGGTACGTGCGCAAAGGCTCGATCTCGCCCATCTCAGGCTCGCGCAGGACGGACATGTCCTTCTCGCCCGATTCGACGGGGTTGATCAGGAAGTCGCGGATGGGGGCAAGGTCCGTGGCGCCTTCGAAGACGTAGAGCACGGCCGAATAGATCGAGGCGGTGGTGGCGGGCTCGAGTAGGCGCAGGGCTTGCTCGGCGGCATCGGCGCGCTGATCGTACTGGCCGGGCAGGGGTTGCACGGCAAGGGAAGCGTGGCGCGCGTCGGAGAGAAGGTCCTCTAATTGAGCGTCAGTCAAGATCTCGTCGACACGCTCATCGGCAACGACGGAATGGCGCAGGGCCTCAAGGTCGGCCTGGGTGGCGCCGAACACGTCGTACACGTTGATCACGGCGACGGAATCCAGCTGGACCCCCTCGAGATTGTTCAGGCTCGCGCGAACCGCGGCCTCTTCATTGCGGAAATCCGGCGAGCGGCGAACTACCAAACGAGCGTCCATGCCTTCGATGTGCCTTTCAGTCAAAGAGACAACTGTGTCAGCACAACAGTTTAGGCCATGGGTGCCGTTATTCCTCATAAATGCGGTTTTCTCCTGCGCTAGCGGCGACGAAAATGAGATGTGGGACGCATTTGCGCATAAAAGTTATTTAACCCTATATAGGGCCAGAATAAGTGCTACCTCACCCCAGGTTCGCTATGCGCCCGCTAGACTTGAACGAGCACTAATTTTGCAGGGAAAGGACACCCACACAGTGGACAATAATTTGCCATCATTCAAGAAAATTCTTGTGGCGAACCGTGGTGAAATTGCCGTGCGCGCCTTCCGCGCCGCGTTCGAAACAGGGGCACAGACTGTTGCTGTGTACCCGATCGAAGACCGCAATTCTTTCCACCGTCCGTTCGCGGACGAAGCGATCAAGATCGGCGAAGAAGGCCAGCCCGTTAAGGCCTACCTGGATATCGACGAGATTCTGCGCGCCGCCAAGAAGACCGGTGCGGACGCCGTCTACCCGGGTTATGGCTTCATGTCCGAGCGCGCCGACCTGGCCCGCGCCTGCAAGGATAATGGCATTAAGTTCATCGGCCCCACCGCCGAAACGCTGGACCTGACCGGCGACAAGGCTGCCGCCGTGCGCGCCGCCGAAGAGGCGGGGTTGCCGATTCTGCGTGACTCCGAACCATCCACCGACCCGAAGCAGTTGGCGGAGTGGGCGAAGGACTTCCAATTCCCTGTGTTCGTCAAGGCAGTTGCCGGTGGTGGCGGCCGCGGCATGCGCTTCATTGAGAAGCAGGAGGACGTGGAAAAGCTCGCCACCGAGGCATCGCGCGAGGCAGAGGCCGCCTTCGGCGATGCGAACGTGTATATCGAGCAGGCCGTAATCAATCCGCAGCACATTGAGGTGCAGATCCTTGCGGACGCTCAGGGCAACGTTATTCACCTCTTTGAACGCGACTGCTCCCTGCAGCGTCGCCACCAGAAGGTCGTGGAGATCGCGCCGGCGCAGCATATCGACGAAGAACTGCGCGACCAGATCTGCGCCGACGCCGTGAAGTTCTGCGAGCACATCAACTACGAGGGCGCCGGTACCGTGGAGTTCCTCGTCGATGAGCAGGGCAACCACGTCTTCATCGAGATGAACCCGCGCGTGCAGGTGGAGCACACCGTGACCGAGGAAGTCACCGGCGTGGACATCGTGAAGTCTCAGATGCACATCGCCGCGGGCGCCTCCCTGGCTGACCTGGATCTGGCCCAGGAAAACATCAAGCTCACCGGCGCAGCCCTGCAGTGCCGCATCACCACCGAGGACCCGAACAACGGCTTCCGCCCAGACTCTGGCGTGATCACCGGCTACCGCAGCCCAGGTGGCGCGGGCGTGCGCTTGGACGGTTCCGTGACTGTGGGCACCGAGATCACCCCGAACTTTGACTCCCTGCTGGTGAAGATGACCTGCCGCGGCGCCGACTTCGGGCAGGCCGTGGCCCGTGCCCAGCGCGCACTGAACGAATTCTCTGTATCCGGCGTATCGACGAATATTGGTTTCCTGCGCGCACTGCTGGCAGAGGCCGATTTCCAGACCAAGCGCATCTCCACCGGCTTCATCGGTGAGCACATCCACCTGCTGGAAGCACCTCCTGCGCTGGATAAGTCCAGCCGCATCCTGAACTACCTGGCAGAAGTCACCGTGAACAAGCCCAACGGTGAGCGCCCAACCAGCGTGCGCGCGCCGGAGAAGCTGCCGAAGTGGGAGTACGATTCCGTCCCACGCGGCTCCCGCGACGACCTGCTGGAGCTGGGCCCGAAGAAGTTCGCGGAGAAGCTGCGCAACCAGAAGGCCTTGGCGGTGACTGAGACCACGTTCCGTGACGCGCACCAGTCCCTGCTGGCCACCCGCCTGCGCACCAAGACCCTGTTCGCCGGCGCGAAGCACGTCGGCTACCTGACCCCTGAGCTGCTCTCCATCGAGGCCTGGGGCGGCGCGACATACGACGTGGCCATGCGCTTCCTCCACGAAAATCCGTGGGACCGCCTGGACATCCTGCGCGAGGCAGTGCCAAACGTGAACATCCAGATGCTGCTGCGCGGCCGCAACACCGTGGGCTACACCCCGTATCCAGAAAGCGTGACCCGGGCGTTCGTGAAGGAAGCAGCATCCTCCGGCATCGACATCTTCCGTATCTTTGACGCGCTTAACGACGTCTCCCAGATGCGCCCAGCAATCGACGCCGTTTTGGAGACCGGCACCACCGTTGCTGAGGTAGCAATGGCATACTCGGGCAACCTGATGGACCCGAACGAGGACCTCTACACGCTGGATTACTACCTGAAGCTGGCAGAAGAAATCGTCGACACGGGTGCTCACATCCTGGCGATCAAGGACATGGCTGGTCTGCTGCGCCCAGAGGCAGCGCGCCGCCTGGTCACCGCCTTGCGTAAGGAATTCGAGCTGCCGGTGCACGTGCACACCCACGACACCGCGGGTGGGCAGCTGGCTACCTACCTGGCGGCCGCCGAGGCGGGTGCCGATGCCGTGGACGTCGCCTCCGCACCGCTGGCCGGAACCACCTCGCAGCCGTCGATGTCCGCACTGGTCGCAGCCTTCGAGAACACGGAGCGTGACACCGGCATCTCCCTGAAGTCCGTCTTCGACCTAGAGCCTTACTGGGAGACCGTGCGCCAGATTTACTCCCCATTCGAGTCCGGCATCCCAGGGCCTACCGGCCGCGTCTACCACCACGAGATTCCTGGTGGCCAGCTGTCCAACCTGCGTACCCAGGCAAAGGCGCTGGGCCTAGAGGACCGCTTCGAACTCATCGAGGACTACTACGCAGCCGTCAACGAGATGCTGGGCCGCCCGACCAAGGTCACCCCATCCTCCAAGGTGGTCGGCGACCTAGCCCTGCACCTGGTGGGCGCCAACGTGGACCCGAAGGAGTTCGCGGAGGATCCGCAGAAGTTCGACATCCCAGATTCTGTGATCGGCTTCCTGCGCGGCGAGCTGGGCACCCCTCCTGGAGGCTGGCCAATGTTGCGTGAGAAGGCACTGGCAGGTCGCGGCGAAGGTACGCAGCATATCGTCGAGGTACCTGAGGACCTAGCGAAGGACCTGGAGTCTGAGGACCACAAGGTCCGTCGTGCAGCTCTGGATCAGCTGCTCTTCCCGAAGCAGTACGAAGAGTACAAGGAGCACCTGCGCACCTACGGCTACACCGATGCGCTGTCCGACCGCCTCTTCTTCTACGGCCTTGAAGAAGGCCGCGAAGAACTGGCAGTCTACGGCGACCCGGGGACCGACACCCCACCGCTGGTGGTGCGCCTCGACGCGGTCGGCGAGCCGGATGAGAAGGGCATGCGCCAGGTGGTGCTCACCGTCAATGGCCAGATCCGCCCACTCAAGGTCCGCGACCACAATGCCGAGTCCACCGTCGCCGACGTGGAAAAGGCAGATCCGTCCAACAAGGGCCACGTCGCAGCACCATTCGCCGGTGCAGTGACCGTAACCGTGGAGGAAGGCCAAGAAGTCAAGGCCGGCGACCCAGTGGCAACGATTGAAGCGATGAAGATGGAAGCAACCATCTCCGCGACGATCGACGGCACCGTGGAGCGCCTCGCATTCACCCAGCCCACCGCAGTGGAAGGTGGCGACCTCGTGGTCGTCATCTCCTAGGGGGACTGCGCGCCCCGCGGGGGAGCGAAAGGCCCGCCTGAGTAGTGATTACTCAGGCGGGCCTTTGCCGTTTAGAGATCGCTGCTAGAACTTCAGCTGCATTGCACCCTCGATGCTTGGGACGACCTCGAAACCGTACTTCTCATACACGTGGCGGGCGCGCGGGTTGTCCTTATCCACACTCAACGAGATAGCGGGCGCACCCTGCGAGCGGGCAAGGGCCACGGCGTCGTCGAGAAGCCTGCGCGACAGGCCACGGCCCGCATAGCGCGACTCAACAGCAACAGCCAACTCGGGGATGTCCGGGCCAAGGTTGGCCCAACCTGCGGCGTCAGGGCCGGACCAGTAGCGCAGCCAGATACCGCCGGCAGGCACGCTGAACTGGTCAAACGCCATGAAACCGCCATCGCGTTCCGGGTCCCAGTCATCGACGTAGCCGGGAAGATCGCGGGTATGGAATTCACTGACGGGCTTCGTTTCATCGCCGAAGACGTCCGTGAGGAAGAATAGGCGGGCGATATAGGTGCGGTCAGAAACAGAAGCGGGGCGTATTGAAAAATCCATACGCCCCACGTTACGCCCGCCCACAGCGAGCTGCCAATTAGAGAACTACTTGATCTCCATCAGCACTGCTGCCTTGTTCACCTGGCCGCCGGCCTCCACGGCCAGGCCGGTGACGGTGCCAGACTTGTGAGCCTTGACCGGGTTTTCCATCTTCATCGCTTCAAGCACAACCACGACATCGCCCTCTGCGACCTCCTGGCCCTCCTCAACGTTGACCTTGATCACAGTGCCCTGCATCGGAGCAGCCACGGCATCACCAGAGGCAGCGGCCTTACCGGAACCGGACCCGCGACGCTTCCGCTTCTTCCTCGGTGCCTGACCCGCGCCGGCGAAAGCCAACGATGAAGGCAGCGCGACCTCGATGCGGCGGCCAGCGACCTCGACGACGAACTTCTTGTTCGGCTCGTTCTCATCCTCTTCCGGAAGATCAGCTGGATCGACATAAGGCTCGATGGTGTTGTCCCACTCCTCCTCGATCCACTTGGTGTACACCTCGAAGCCCTCGTCATCACCGACGAACGCAGGGTGTTTCACAATCTCCTTGTGGAAAGGAATCACGGTAGGCAGACCCTCGACGACGAACTCATCCAACGCGCGGGCCGAACGCTCCAGCGCCTGCTTACGGTCCTCACCAGTAACAATGAGCTTGGCCACCATGGAGTCGAACTGGCCCGAAATCGCAGCACCAGCGCGCATGCCGGAATCCACACGCACGCCGGGGCCCGAAGGCTCCTTGTACTCGGTGACCGTGCCAGGGGCTGGCATGAAGTTGGAACCAGCATCCTCACCATTAATGCGGAACTCGAATGAGTGGCCGCGCGGGGTGGGGTCCTCGTCGAAACGCAACTTCTCGCCCTCAGCGATGCGGAACTGCTCACGCACCAAGTCATAGCCGGTGGTCTCCTCCGTGACGGGGTGCTCCACCTGCAGGCGCGTGTTCACCTCAAGGAAGGAGACGAGGCCGTCAGCGGCGACGAGGTACTCCACGGTGCCGGCGCCGTAGTAGCCAGCCTCCTTGCAGATGCGCTTTGCGGACTCATGGATGGTGGTGCGCTGCTCATCAGTGAGGAATGGGGCAGGGGCTTCCTCCACTAGCTTCTGGAAGCGGCGCTGCAGGGAGCAGTCGCGGGTACCCATGACCGCCACGTTGCCGTGCTGGTCCGCAAGCACCTGGGCCTCCACGTGACGGGCCTTATCCAGGTAGCGCTCCACGAAGCACTCGCCGCGGCCAAACGCTGCGGTGGCCTCACGGGTGGCGGACTCGAACAGCTCTGGGATTTCCTCACGGGTGTAGGCGACCTTCATGCCGCGCCCGCCGCCACCGTAGGCGGCCTTGATCGCGATGGGCAGACCGTGCTCGTCCGCAAACGCGACGACCTCGTCGGCATTCGCAACAGGATCCTTGGTGCCCGGAGCCATCGGTGCGTTTGCCTTCTCCGCGATGTGGCGTGCCGTGACCTTATCGCCAAGTGCGGCGATGGACGCAGGGGAGGGGCCGATCCAGATCAGACCGGCATCGATCACGCGGCGCGCGAACTCATCGTTTTCTGCGAGGAAGCCATAACCAGGGTGGATAGCATCCGCGCCGGAGCGCTCAGCAGCATCCAAGATCTTGTCCATGTCCAGGTACGATTCCGCCGGGGTGGAGCCGCCAAGAGCGAACGCCTCGTCGGCAATCTCCACGAACGCCGAATCTGCATCCGGCTCCGCATAGACGGCCACAGAGCCGATTCCCGCATCCTTGGCCGCGCGGAATACGCGCACGGCGATCTCGCCGCGGTTGGCGACCAAGACCTTCGTGATCTTTTTGTCAGTTGCCACTTAAACTAGTCCTCCTGATGTGAACGCTTAATACGCACCATTGTTACACACCAAACGTGAGTAATCCGTCATGTTGTGATGGATCAAGGGTACTTTTAATTTTTTTGTAGGGGAAATCAGTCAGTGTATCGGCGATTTCCCCCTGCGCGTTACGACGATCGCGGCGTGTCGCTGGGAGCTGCATCACCGCGGGCAATCGGCATCCTCACCATGTTGCCCCACTCAACCCAGCCGCCGTCATAATTCTTCACGGACTCAAAACCCAGAATATATTTCAGAACAAACCAGGAATGAGCACTGCGATCGCCCAAATGGCAGTACACCACGGTGTCCTGCTTAGGATCCAAATCCTTGTAGGCCTCCGCGATTTCCTCATAGGACTTGAAGCGGGCATTTGGGTACACCGCGTCGCCCCACGCAATATTCACTGCGCCTGGGATATGGCCCGTGCGCAGGGCGCCGGGGAAGTTCTCTGTGCCGCTAATTTCTGTGTCGCCAGCGAACTCTTTGGCGCTGCGCACATCGACCAGCGCGAGGTCCTTAGTGGTGTCAGCCGTCTTGAGGTCGTCGACAAGCGCCCGGATGGCCTCGTCGTTACGCTCCACCACGGGATAATCGGTGGCGGGCAGCTCGGGCACCGCGAAAGAGGTGTCGCGTTCCTCGCCCATCCAGGCGTCGCGGCCGCCGTCGAGGAGGCGCACGTCCGGGTGGCCGAACAGCTCGAACACCCAATAGGTGTAGGAAGCCCACCAGTTGGACTGGTCGCCATAAACCACGACGGTGTCGTCGCGAGAAATGCCACGATCGCTCATGAGCTGGGCAAACTGCTCGCCGTCGATAAAGTCGCGCGTGACCGGATCGTTGAGATCCTTGTCCCACTCAATGCGCACCGCGCCGGGGATATGGCCGATGTCATAAAGGAAAGCATCCTCATCAGACTCGACAACGCGCAAACCGGGCGTGCCAAGACGGGCAGACAACCACGAAGCGGACACCACACGCTCCGGGTGCGCAAACTTCGCGTACGCGGGGTTCGAA
>NZ_JBHWRP010000033.1:0-14805 GCF_043426755.1 Corynebacterium sp.
AAGATTGATGTTGAGGTGCAGGATTACTCCCAGCAGGCCCGCTCCGCCGGTGATGATGCTGATGCCGCCTGCTACATCTACGCAGATGTTGACGGTGCTAAGGCGTGGGGCGTGGGCATCGCCGGGTCCACCACCCGCGCATCGGTGAAGGCGATCGTCTCTGCCGTGAACCGTGGACTGAAGGTCCAGGTTTCGCCTGGCATGTAGCAGGTCGCTTCACGACGATTGCCTCCGCCGGGGAGGGCTAGCTGGCCAGTTTGCTCTCTGTCGCCAATAGAGTCAGGGCAGCGAGCAGCTGGTCGCGGCGCATCGCCCCAACGAGGAGGCGGTGGTAGTCACACTCATCCGTCTTTGCATCGTCGGTGGCGCTGCAGATGGCAAGGCGGGACGCATCGTCGTTTTCCACCACTGTTTCGGCGGCTTGTGCGAAAGCATCCAGTTGCGTATCCGCTGGCAATTCCCCGTCAACCATGGCCAATGCTCCTAGGGAGTGGACTGCGGCCCGGTAGGCGGGGCTACTTTTTGAAACACTCCAGCCGAGGCGCTCAAGAAGACTGTCCAAACTGGTGGATGCTTGCTGTTCGGACTCTTCGCGCCCGCATTCTGCGGTGGAATTTTCGCGCAGCGTGGCGAGCCCCTGGATCGGCAGCCCGCCTTGGTCAAATACGCGAAGCACCTTGCCTATCTCCGCCAAAGAGAGTCGACCGACATCGGAGAGAGCTCGAATCAGTTGAAGGCGAGCTAGGTGGCCATTGTCATATCGGGCCTGGTTGGCCTGGGTCCGCTCCCCCGGAGGAAGCAATCCTTCGCGGAGGTAGAACTTGATCGTCGATACGCCAATACCTGAGAGTTTGCTTAAATTAGCCATGCGCATGTTTTATATTTTACTTAGTTTTTCTTAGTTTTAGGAATAATCCCGAACTGTGCCGCACGCACTCCCTCCTCATCAACCTTTTCCGCGGCCGCCCACCTTAATTAACCAGCGATTTTACTTTTGCGTGGATAGGATTTCGCCAAGAATTCCTCTACACTAGTGTCCTGAAGTGCAGTCGAAGTCACGGGCAAAGTATGTGTAAGATAAATGGGATGTATCGCGCCGATACTCCGCCGCTGCATACGGCGCGGAAACGAACCGAGGAAGTAGTGATGGACCAATGACGCAGTATGTTGTTCCCGATCACGGTCTCGGCGCCGTCCGCAATATTCCAGTGGAAAATATCAACGCGGACGTTGCGCGTACTGTGTTGGAGGAATCCGGCGCTGAGGTGGCTGATGTCGCTGCCTCTTTAACTCCGGACGAATTCTCTCGCGGTTTCCACCTGCACTTTGATGGCCAAATCCTTGGCTGTATCAGTGAATATGACCGCCGCGAGTATCCCGAGCTGGACTGGATCATCTCCGCCGGACTCACTCCGCAGGTTACCGCACGTATCTCCTACGCCTACGCAGGTGCAGAACCGACGATCGTGCTGCGTCTGCCCCGCCCGGGCCTGTGCCTTCCCCGCAACAATCCGCCGGAATCCCCCTGGGTGCTTCTCGACGAAGGCCCTAGCCGCACCGTGAACTTTCTCGATGGTGCGGCCGAGGGGGAGCACAATGAGCGCATGCACCTGCTCGTCGAGTTGCACCCCAAAGGCGACAGCAGACTAACTGCCTCTATTGGTGGGCGTTACATCGGTGACCTCTCCCCGGCAGATTCGCAAGCATTGCATCCCACGGTTTCTCAATTGTCTAGGCGTGGACTGGCCACTTTGGCCCGCTCCTATCACGCGCCTGTTGCGGGGGCGCCGGAGCTAGTCGTCTACGCCGATGACTTCTTCGATATCGACTCTCTGGCAGTGTCGCCGCTTCCCCTCGTCGAAAAGCGGGAGGTGAAGATTGCTCAGGAGGCCTCCGCGCCGACGATGACGATGCCGGCGGTCGTTAAGGAATCGGCTCCTGAAGCACTCGATGACACGACGATTATTCCGCAGGTGGCGCCTGAAATCACACGGTTTAAGGCCGACCAAGATGCTGCGGAAGCCGCGCGCCTTGCCGACGAAGAATTTGAAGCGGACACCCTTCCCAATGAGATGAAGTCTCGCCGCCGATTCTTGGGCGTAGCCGCAGCCGTCGGCGCGGTGGTTCTCGGTGGAACCGCCGTGCTGGGAATCACCGGTTCCCTGCCACTGACAGCGGATAATATCGCCGCTACGTTCGGCGGGCCAGACCGTGATCCGAATGATCGCTTCTTCCCATACTCATCTGGTGATGCCGAACGCGCGGACACCAACAAGGAGGAGGACAAGGGAGACGGCGACGGAGCAGCGGACGCGGCCCGCGAGGAAGCCGAGGAGCGTGAGCGCGCAGAGGCCGACAGTGCTCGTCGTGAAGCACCTGCTGAAGCCCCGGCGCCCGCACCGGAGCAACCAGCACAGAACCCTGCTCCGGCCCCAGCGCCAGCCCCCGCCCCGGCACCGCAGTACCAGGCCCCAGCGCCTGCACCCGCTCCAGCGCCACAGTACCGAGCCCCTGCTCCCGCACCAGCCCCCGCCCCAGCGCCAGCTCCGGCACCTGCGCCCCCGCGGGCACCTGCGAACAATGAGCAGATCCCGAATGAGTACGTGGTTCAGATCCCGGGTGGAGAGATCCGCTCCAACTGGGACCTAGGCCAGCTCCCGTGGCAGCAAACTTTCTAGGTCGGCATCACCGCTACTAGTGATGGCTATGGAACGTGTTGAACCGCGGTTAGCTACAATCTGAACAATGACCACTGAGCAGGAGTTTTCGCACCCGTTTATTGCGGTGCATGTGCAGTCGACGGGGATTCACCCATCGACGGGACGCCTGCTCACTCTTGACGCGGTGACCTTTGATGCCGAGGGGAACACGGGAGAAGAGTTCCACACCATCTTCAATACGGGGGGCGATCCTGGGCCGATCCACCGCCACGGTGTGCCCTACTCCGAATTCTCCCAGGCCCAGCGCTTCTCCTCCCATCTCAAGACTTTGGACAAACTGATCGACGGCCGCACCCTTGTCGTGCATGATGCCCCTCAAGAGTGGGGTTTCATCGTCTCAGAGGCACGCCGCGCCATGAACGCAGCGGCACGCGCGAACCGCTCCCGCAACCGTGGGCGGGGCAGGCGCCGCCAAAGGGTTGGGCACGTTCCACGGCCTGAGGCGATCGTCGATACGCTCGCGTCAACCAGGCGTCGCGGGGTCGCGCTGACTGATACCCGGCTCTACGCGGTGGCCGCCAAGCTGGGGGTTCATGCGCCCAGCCCCATCGCCAGCGTGGACCGGGCTGACCGCCCCGAGGAGGAAACCTCACGCGAGGCAACGCTGGTGCTGGTCGATCTGTACCGCGCGCTTGAGTCTAGCGGCCCCATCGTCTCTTTCGGCCCGAAGGAATTGAACCCCGACCGTTTTGGCCTGCAGCGCACGCATATCCGCGTGGAGGCGGAGAAAGCCGAGCCAGAGCACGAGAACCCCGGGGTCTATGATGTGGCGCGCGGGCTGGCACCAGGCATGGAGTTCGTCGTGAGTGACGATGTGCAGATCGCCCCAGAAGAATTGATCAAAGCCGGGCGCGAGGCGGGCTTGACCTACAGGGAAAAGTTGACACGGACGGCATCTTTGGTGGTAACCAATCTGCGCACTGACTTGCGGGGAAAGGCCATGCACGCGCATCGGAAAGAGATTCCCCTGGTGACAGATAAAGATTTCCTGGCAGCGGTGGAAGAACTCAAGTCCGGCGCATAATTTCGCTATCGTGGACGCATGAGTTCTTCACCTTTAGGCCGGTTGAAGTCGCTACGCACGCGCGTGGCCACCACCGCCGCGAAAGCCGCCACGACGGCCTCGCGCGCCACAGGCCGTGGCGCGGGCGGCATGATTGGTGGCCTGATTGCCGGCGCGATCGACCCGAACATTATGTCTTCGCTTGCCGACGATCGCCCCGCGGTCCTGGTCACCGGCACCAACGGCAAGTCCACCACCACCCGCATGCTGGCGGCCGCGCTGCGTACAAAGTACACGGTGGCCACGAATGATGGTGGCGACAACATGGACGCGGGCATCATCTCCGCGCTCATGGCCTCCCCGGAGGCCAGCCACATTGTGCTGGAAGTTGATGAGCTGCACGTGCCGGCGGTGGCCGACAAGATCAATCCGCAGGCCCTGGTTCTGCTCAACCTATCGCGCGACCAGCTGGACCGCGTCGGTGAGATCAATTCCATCGAGCGCGCGCTGCGCTCCGCGGTGACGGCGCACCCTGATATGACGGTGATCGCCAACTGTGATGACGTGTTGATGACCTCGGTGGCGTGGGACGCTAAGAATGTCATTTGGGTCTCCGCCGGCGCGGGCTGGCTGGGCGATTCCGTGACGAACCCCCGCGGCGGCGGCCACGTAGTGCGCACCGAGGATGATTGGTACGCGGTCAAGCCCCTGCCCAATGGCAGTACTTTCCGACGACCGACTCCGGATTGGATCGTCACCCCAGACGGGCTGACCACGCCAGACGGTGAGCTGGTGGCGCTGGATCTGAAGCTGCCCGGAAATGCGAACCGGGGCAACGCCGGGCAGGCAGTAGCCGCCGCAGTTGAGGCGTTTGATGTGGACGTTGAAGCGGCCGTGGCCGCGGCAGAGGGCGTGGATAATGTGGCCGGGCGCTACTCCACCGTCCATCTTGGCGACCGTGAGGTGCACTTCCTCTTGGCGAAGAACCCCGCCGGCTGGCAAGAGGCCCTGTCCATGCTGCACAAGGAGGCCGACGGCCTAGTCATCGCCGTGAACGGCCAGGTTGCTGACGGCGAAGACTTGTCCTGGCTGTGGGATGTTCGCTTCGAAGACTTCGAAGACGTCTCTGTGAAGGCGGCTGGTGAACGTGGCACTGACTTAGCCGTTCGCCTGCTGTATGCAGACATCGACCACGAGCTCATTCACGACCCGATCGAGGCGATACGGGCGTGCCCACCCGGGCGCATCGAGGTGCTGGCAAACTACACAGCCTTCCGTGATTTGAAGCGTGACATCGCGAAGCAGGAGGATTACCGTGACTGATTCACTGACCATTGGCCTAGTTTTACCGGACGTGCTGGGTACCTACGGCGACGATGGCAACGCCCTTGTCCTGCGCCAGCGCGCCCGCATGCGGGGAATGAAGGCGGAAATCCTCCGCATTCGGCTCGACGACGCCATCCCCGAACACTTGGACATCTACTGCATCGGCGGCGGCGAGGATTCCGCCCAAACCTTGGCCGCGGAACACCTAGCGAAAGATAATGGCTTGGTCCGTGCCGCGATTAATCGCCGTCCTATCTTTGCGGTGTGCGCCGGCATGCAGGTGCTTGGCGAGTCTTTCCGCGCCTCCGGCAAGCAGGGCGACGGCATCGGACTGATCGACGCCACCACCCTCCCGATGGCAACCCGCGCCACCGGTGAAGTGACCTCGCACCCCACCCACGCTGGAATTACTGCAGAACTGACTGAGCCTTTGACCGGCTTCGAGAACCACCTCGGCGGCACGGTCCTAGGCCCAAGTGCGGAACCTCTGGGCCGCCTCACCCGCGGCACTGGCAACACCGATTCCGCAAGTACTGCGGATATGATTGCCGACGGTTCCCGCCAGCGCAGCGCCGAGGGTGCCGTGCAGGGCAGCGTGATCGCCACCTACATGCACGGCCCTGCCCTGGCCCGCAACCCGCAGCTTGCAGATCTCCTTCTGGCTCAAGCCATGGGGAAGAAACTCACCGAGTTGGAGCCCCTCGAGCTGCCTGAGGTTGACCGCCTGCGCCTCGAGCGCTTGCGTTAAGCCACAAGCGCCCGGCAGCGCGCGGGCCGGTTCGCCTACAGGCGAAGGCGGCCCGACAGCGCGCGTGAGAGCGTGAGCTCGTCGACAAACTCCAAGTCCCCGCCCAAAGGCATTCCGGAGGCTAGGCGGGAGACCACAAGGTCTGGGAAGTCTTTCAACAAACGGGCCAGATAACTGGAGGTCGCCTCCCCTTCAGTATCGGGGTCGGTAGCCAAGATGACCTCGCTGATCTGCGGGGCGTCCTCCCCCTCACGGTCAGGCAGCACACCGCCGATACGCTGCAGCAGCGACGAAATGTTCAAGTCCTTGGGCCCCACGTTCGCCAAGGGGTCCAGAGCACCCCCGAGCACGTGGAAGCGACCGACGTACTCACCCGTGCGCTCGATGACTTGGATATCCTTGGCATCCTCAACGACACACACCACAGAAGTGTCGCGGCCGGAATCGGCACAGATCCGGCAAATATCATCACGCGAAACGTTGTTGCAGATCCGACAAAATGTCACACCGTCGCGCACGGCCGCTAGTGCGGCACGTAGCCGGTCAATATCTTCGGGGTCGCTCCTGAGCAGGTGAAAGGCGATACGTTGCGCGCTTTTTGGGCCAACGCCGGGGAGCCGCGACAGCTCGTCGATAAGATCCTGTAAAGGCCCTTCAAACATGTGGTGTCCCCTTTCGTCGGAAAGCTGCCGCCTACAGGCAGCCCAAAGGCCAAGCATACAAAACGCCCGGACCAGCCGGGCGTTGGTGTGTCGTGTTAGTGCGAGGCGACTAGCCCATCAAACCGCCGAACAGGTCAGTCTCACCCTGTGGGCCCTGGGTCAGCGGACCAACCTTCTCCTCGGCCAGCTGAGCAGCCTTCGTGTGCGCGTCGCGGTAGGCCGCGAGGATGAGGTCCTGCAGAGTCTCCACATCCTCTGGGTCCACGGCTTCCTTGCTGATCTGAATATCGGTGATCTCTGCGCCACCGGTCATGGTGACATTCACCAAGCCGCCGCCGGCAGAACCCGACACGGTTGCTTCCAGCAGTTCCTGCTGCGCCTGCTGGAGGCGAGCCTGCACTTCTGCGGCCTGGCGGAACAGTTCGTTCATATCCGGCTGCTGTGGGTTAGTCATGCTAAGTGCCTTTCGTTCGCTTGTTTCGCGTGAAGATTTCTTCCTAGTCTACCGGCCGTCTCCCCGCCGTGCCGCCCAGTCGCGTGCGCCCTCAGCGAACACGTTCGCTTGCCGACGAACGGCCATACCGCCGATTCACTCACCATTCCATCGGTGCCCATACCGCTGCGGTGTATGGGCGTTTATCATCACGGGATGATGGAATGATGAGCGAATAGTCTTCCCTGTTCAGGGCTACTTATAGTGGCTTCGCACCGAGTTCTTTTTGCAGCAATTCCATCGCGACCTGAGTCGCATCACGACGATCGAATTGCCCCGGTTCCTGCGCCTGGTCCGCCATCGCCTGTTCCTCATCGTCCTGAGAATAAGGCTGCTGTGGTTGCTGCGGTTGTTGCGAGACAGGCTGGTTCTGCTGGGGTTGTTGCGCCGGCTGCCCCGGCTGGTTCTGCCCGAACTGGTGCCCACCGCGGGGTCGCTGGGGCGCGTCGAAGTGGTCGGGCGGCGGGGGCGCATCCTCATCCATAGGTTCTGGGGGTAACGGAATATCCTCGCGCTCACGCTTTCGACGTTCCCCGGCCCGCTGCGCTGCCTCTCGCGCAATGGACCTCCAGTCATCGGCGCTCTCCGCGTTCGTTGCTTGAGGGCGCTGCTGCTGGGTGGGCTGCGCTGGCGCGGCGCTATCTGCTGGACGCGGATTTTCTCCTGTGGTCTGCTGCCCAGGAATTCGCGCGGGTGCTCCCCAGCCTGTTTGGGGCTGGTTCTGATTCTGCTCCGGATCCGAGGGGGCTGTTACCTCTTCTTGAGACGGAGCGGTGACGGCCCCAACGGGCGGGGCCGGCTCAGGATCCGAATCTGGGTCACTTCCCTGTTCAGAATTCCGCTGGTCCCCGTGAGAAGGCTGCTGTCGCTCCGCTTGAGGATTCCAGACTTCTGGCTTCTTTTCTATGTGGCGAAACCCCGCGGCAGAGGGATCAGTCCCGATGACACACTTCACAGCGATCTGTGTGCCCAACTTCTCAGAGAAGGCAGAAACGATGTCTGCGTTGTTCTTCTCCGAGTTGATCCGCTGCGCCAACGCCCCGGTATTGTGCCCGAGGACGAGGGTATTGTCCTCCATTCCCAGCGGGCGCGCTTCAGTCAGCATAATTTCGGCGACCTTGTTGCGCCCACCCACATACTGGCGCAGCTGGGTCCAGTTTTTCTTGATCCTGCCGAACAGGTCCTCGCTGGTGTCAGCTGCAGGGGCAGTAGGCTTCGGCTGCGCAGTCGGCTCAGCTTGCTGTGGTTGCGTCTCCTGCTCAGGTTGCTTCGGCTGCTCAGGTGGCTCCTGCTGCCGCTGTTGCTCCCGCTGCTCGGTTTGCTCGGGCGCCTTTTGTTCTCTGCGTTCGGGTTCAGGTTGTGCCTGCTGCTGGGGCTCAGTCTGCCGAGGTTCAGGTTGCGCGGGCTCCTGCTGGGGCGCAGGCTGTGCCGGCTGCTGCGCCTGCGGCTGTGCCGGCGCCGACTTGGCCGGCTCTGGCCGTGGTGCTTGGCGCGGAGCTGGTGTCGACGAGCTCTTCGTCCGACCCGCAGCCGCGGCCGCCGCGGCCTGGGCAGCTGCAGCTCCTCCCCCGCGTGAGGCCTGGCCAGCAGGTTGCTGAGGTCCTGCCCCTGCAGGCTGCGTAGCACCGGCCACCGGCGCTGCGCCCGACGTTGCCGGCACAGCAAGCAGGTGGGCCACCATAATCTCCAGCAGCAGCCGTGGGCTGGTCGCACCTCGAAGGCTCGAAATCCTCTCATTCACCTCGGAGGCAAGCTGCGCCAACCGCGGGCCAGTGAAACGGGAGGCCTGTTCAGTAAGTAATTGAGCGCGATCCGTCGGCGCATCAACGAGCCCTTGGCCGAAAGCATCAGGCACGGCCTGAATGATCATCAAGTCACGCAGACGGTCCAGCAAATCCAGGGCGAAGCGGCGCGGCTCATGGCCTGCTTCAATCACATCATCGACCGCCTGGAACGCGCCAGCACCATCGCTGTCGGCCAAAGCGTTCACGATGGAGTCAAGCAGCCCAAGATCGGTCACACCCAATAGTGGGAGCGCCTCATCATAGGTCAAACCATCTGGCCCGCTACCTGCAAGAAGCTGATCCAGAAGCGAAAGGGTATCGCGCGGCGAACCTCCTCCGGCGCGGATGATCAAGGGGTAGACATCGTCGTCGACACGCACCCCCTCAGCCTCCACAGTGCGTTCGAGCAGCTGACGCATTGCCTGCGGGGTCAGCAGGCGAAACGGGTAATGGTGGGTACGCGAGCGGATCGTGCCAATGATTTTTTCAGGCTCCGTCGTCGCGAAGATAAAGATCAGGTGCTCTGGCGGCTCCTCCACGATCTTCAGCAAGGCATTCGCCCCCTCAGTCGTGATCATGTGGGCCTCATCGATGATGAATACGCGGTAGCGCGACTCAGCCGGCGCGTAGTAGGCGCGATCGCGCAGCTCGCGCATATCATCGACACCGCGGTGCGATGCCGCGTCGAGCTCCGTCACGTCTAGGTTGCCGCTCCCACCCGGCGCCAGAGAAATGCACGATGGGCACTGGCCGCACGGCGTGGATGTTGGTCCCTCCACGCAATTCAGCGAACGGGCGAGGATGCGTGCCGACGAAGTCTTGCCGCATCCTCGAGGACCGGAAAACAGGTAGGCATGGTTGATACGCCCAGTGTCTAAAGCAGTGCTCAGGGGCCTGGTTACCTGCTCCTGGCCGACAACTTCCGCAAACGATGCGGGACGATATTTCCGGTATAAAGCCACGCCGTCCACCCTACCCCCTACTCGCGGGTCCACTCCCCCAGGTCTGTTGCCCGCCTGCGCAGTCGTGTCTCCAGGCCATCTAGGCCACGATCACGGGCGATTTCGAATTCGTCGCCGGTCAGCAACACAAGCTCCAGCAGCAACGTCATCCGGCCTGGCTCCGTGAAATTCGGGGTGCCCTGCTCAAAAAGGCGCGGTTCGCGCAACAGGCCGTGGCGCACCGTCAGCTCGCTGTCCGCAACCTCCGCCAGATGCGATCGTTCCACCAGCCCCGGCAGCAGCGTGCCCGGCTGCCCCGGAATCCCGCCACCTGCTTCTTGCAGCATGTCGCAAGCGGCAAGAAGTGCGGAGGCGAGCTCAACATCGCTTGCCGACGAGGACGTCACGACGATCTCTGCGCGCACCTCTGTCTCCTGGTCCGCCTCGATGACTAGGCCGGTGTCCACTGTGGAAAAACCACAGCTCGTGGCGGCACGGGCGCCGCCTGAGAGTGTAGAAAAAGCAACGCGACGGCCGTCGATATCAGCAAGGCCGAGCTCTCCAAAGATATTGGAGAGCCAGACTGCTATCTCCTCGCCAGTCACCTAGTTCCCCTGCAACTTTTCGATAGCCGCAAGCAGCACACAGGTGGCCACACCGTCCATCGCCTGCTCTACCTCGTCCAGCGGGGGCAGCGAGGGGGCCAGGCGGATGTTGCGATCGTTCGGATCGTCCTTCAGCGGGAATGAGGAACCTGCCTGGGTCAACGTGATACCCGCGTCACGCGCCAGTTCCCACACCCGTGTCGCGGTCCCATCGATCACATCCAGGGAGATGAAGTAGCCGCCGGTCGGGTGGGTCCAGCGGGCCACTTCATACTCGCCCAGGCGGTTCTCCAAGATCTCCAGCACCGCCTTAAACTTTGGTGCCAAGATTTCGGCGTGCTTTGCCATGTGGGCGCGCACACCGTCGGCATCGCCGAAGAACTTCGCGTGCGCCAGCTGGTTCACCTTGTTCGGGCCGATGCCACGCACGCCTGCGATAGAGGAATACCACTGCAGGTTGTCCTTCGAGGATACAAAGAAGGACACACCGGAACCTGCCTGCGTGATCTTCGAGGTGGAGGTGAGCACCCAGAATCGGTTCGGGTGGCCGGCAGCGGCCGACTTCTCCAGCACGTTGTAGAGGGTGGGGAATTCGTCGGTAAGCGTGTGCACTGCGTAGGCGTTGTCCCACACGATGCGGAAATCTGGTGCCGCGGCCTCCATTGCAGCAAGCCGGTCGACGACCTCCTCCGAGAAGGACACGCCCGTGGGGTTGCCGAAGACGGGTACGGTCCACATGCCCTTGACCTGCGGGTCTTGGGCGAGCTTTTCGACGGCATCCATGTCTGGGCCGTCCTCTAGCATGGGAACGTTGATCATCTCGAAGCCGAGCTTCTCCGTGATGGTGAAGTGGCGGTCATAGCCCGGAACTGGGCAGATCCACTTCACGGTCTCCTCTTCGCGCCACGGACGCTCAGAATCATTGTTGCCGAAAAGGTAGGACCACGCGACCAGATCGAACATGATGTTCAGGCTGGAGGAATCGCCGGCATAAATGTTGTCCACGTCCACGCCCAACAACTCGGCCCAGATCGCGCGGATATCGACGATGCCGGTGAGGTTGCCGTAATTGCGCACGTCCTCACCATTACTAGAGGTATAGGTGCCAGCACCGGGAAGGCCCAGTACCTCGTCGGAAAGATCCAACTGTTCTGCGGAAGGCTTGCCGCGGGTCAGGTCCAGCTTGAGTCCGGATGACTTGAGCTGCTCGTACTGTTCACGGGCCTGGGTGGACAGCTCGTCGAGAGCCTGAGCGTCTAGGTTCAACAGGGACATGTGGTGTTTTCCTTTGTTCTCGTCTTGAGCGTGATCTAAAACGTCTGGGGACCATCGTAGCGCTGAACTATATGCTCCCGCGATGCCAGTTCTGCGGCTAACTAGATGTGCGTCAGTGCGGGCGCCCAGCCTGGTGCACCAGATTTCTGGCCTCGAGAGGGGGAAACGGGCCATAACGGAACCCGAGTTCATACCCTGGGACCCACCCTGGGGCATGCAATCTTCGTCGGTTTGTCCGAAATGTCCGATCGCGACCGGAATCCACCCCCACAACCCTCCCAAACAGCACGTTTGCTTATTGCAAGCACCCCCACTAGCAACATTCGCAATCAAAGGTAATTCTATTCTAAACCCAAAAGGGGGCAACCTATCGGACGGGTCACAAAAACCTCCTTGTAATGCCCCCAGCCTCACCTTAGGGTCATGGCTGTAACCCAGGACACAACACTTCGCCTTCTTGGCGTACAGAACACAACCCCATTAGGAGGGGCGTACATCATGACCGATGTGAACAACATGATTGACCAGCTGAACAACGCTGGCCAGGCAAACGACCCAAACGCAGCAGAAACCAAGTGCCCATACCTCAACGGCGAGATGGATACCCTCTCAGTTGAAGAAGCCCTAGAAATCTTCGGCACCCCAGGCGAGGGTGCGGACGCAGACTTCGACTTCCTGAGCCAGGAATTCGTCGACGACCCTTGGAAGCACTCCGAGTATGCGTTCGAGAACCAGCCAGTGTTCTACTCCCACAAGACCGGATACTGGGTAGTTACCCGTTACGAAGACTGCTTGAAGATCTTCAAGGACACCGACAACTACACCGCGCACACCGCTCTGGAAAAGACGGTCAAGCTTTCCGACGAGAACCAGGCAGTGCTGGACTCTTACGGCTACGACTTCCGCGACACCATCGTGAACACCGACGAGCCAATTCACAACCCTCGTCGTCGCGCGCTTGAGCAGCCATTCATGGTGGACGAGCTGTGCAAGCTCGAGCCAATGGTCCGCGAGACCGTGGACTCCTACATCGACGAGTTCATCGATGACGGCGAGACCGACATCTTCAAGAACTTGCTCCACATCTCCCCACTGACCGTGGCGCTGAAGTTCATGGGCATCCCCGCCGACGACATGGAGAAGATCCACCGTTACTCCCTGGGCCACGCCACCGCCACCTGGGGCAAGGCGACCCTAGAGCAGCAGGCCAACGTTGCGGTGACCAACGGCAAGTTCTGGCAGCACTCCCAGCGCGTGCTGAACAAGCTGCTGCTGGCTGAAGAAAACGAGCCAGGCACCGGCTGGGTCCCTCACTCCATCCGCGCACACCGCGAGGACCCAGAGTCTGTTCCGATGTACTACCTGCGTTCGAAGACCATGTCCGCTGTGACCGCAGCACACGACACCACCGCGAACTCGGCATCGAACCTATTCATCTACCTGCTCTCCGAGCGTCCAGACCTCTGGAACTTGCTCAAGGAGAAGCCAGAGCTGATCCCGAACGCTATCGAAGAGTCCTTCCGCCTCAACGGTGGCTCCCACGCATGGCGTCGCCGCACCCTCAACGAGGTTGAAGTACGCGGTGTGAAGATCCCGGCTGGCGAGCGCGTCCTGCTGGTCACCTCTGCCGCAAACCGCGACCCAGAGATGTTCCCGGACCCACACATCTTCGACCTGTACCGCGACAACGTGACCAAGCACCTGCTGTTCGGCTACGGCATCCACCAGTGCATGGGCCGTAACCTGGCACGTCTCCAGATCCAGATGTTGCTGCAGCAGCTCCTCAAGCGTCTGCCACACATCGAGATGGATCCGAACCAGGACTTCGGTCGCCTGCCGTCCGTGTCCTTCCGCGGCCCTCAGACCATCAAGGTCACCTGGGATCCAGAGAAGAACCCTGAGCGCCACGGTGAGATTTCCGACGAGAACCCAGAGATCGTCTACAACGGCCCATCCCGCGAGCTCAAGACCCGCGAGATGAAGGTCACCAAGGTCCAAGACGTCACCGACAAGGTTCGTTCCATTACCCTGGAGCCTCTCGAGGACATCGACCTGCCACAGGCATTCTCCGGCGCACACATCGAGATCGATGCTGGTGGCCTGAACCGTCAGTACTCCCTGGTCCGCATGACCCCTAAGTCCTGGGAGATTGCCGTCCAGCTCGAGGACGAGTCCCGCGGTGGTTCCAAGTGGATCCACGAAAACGTCAACGAAGGCTCGATCGTCAAGGTCCGCGGCCCTCGTAACAACTTCCGCTTCGGTGTTGACACCAAGAAGCTCATCCTAGTTGGTGCAGGTATCGGCATCACCCCAATGCTGGCCATGGCCGACGAGGCAAAGCGCGAAGGCATCGAGTACGAGCTGCACTACTCCGGCTCCTCCAAGACCAAGATGAGCTACCTGGAGGACATCGTTCGTGACCACGGCGCCAACGCTCACCTCTACATCTCCGACGAAGATAACCGCATGGATATCTCCCAGTTCGCAGACCGCTACGAAGAGGGCGTTCAGCTACTGACCTGTGGCCCAGACCGCTTCACCAACGAGGTTCTCGAGGTGACCAAGGATTGGCCAGAAGACGCTGTTCGTCGTGAGTCCTTCACCGCAACCACGCTGCTGGACCCATCGAAGAACAAGCCATTCACCGTTGAACTGAACTCTACGGGTGTCGAGTACGAGGTTCCTGCGAACATGACCCTCCTGGAGACCCTGGAAAACGCGGGTGTCGAGCTCTACGCGGAGTGCCGCGAGGGCCTGTGTGGTACCTGCGAGGTGGGCATCATCTCCGGTGATGCTGAGCACCGCGACCAAGTACTGACCGCTAAGGAGAAGCAGGCCAACAACTCCATCATGACCTGTGTGTCCCGCGGTTGCGCTGGCGAGAAGCTGGTCCTGGATATCTAACTACCCCGCCACCCGGCAGACACCCTAGAAGGAGAACAGTACTAATGGCACACGTTGACCTGTGGGACATTTTCAAGGACGTTCCAGAAGAAAAGCTAGTTGGACACTTCAAGACCTACCTCGAAGACAGCGAAGAAAAGAACCTGATCGAGGGCAAGTCCACCGAAGAGCTCCGCGAGCTGCTCATCACCGCGTCGACCGGCGCTGAAGATGACTTCTGCGTGACCAAGATCTTCGACTACGCGTTGAAGTTCCTGCGCCACGACGGCTAGCCGCCAGTTCGGCACCTACAGAGGCCGGCTTCCCACCCCACCAGGTGCGAGGCCGGCCTTTGTTTATGCCGC
>NZ_JBHWRP010000034.1:0-5575 GCF_043426755.1 Corynebacterium sp.
AACTTGATCGCGAGCCTATTCTCAGTCTCGAAGCTCTACGACATGCTCCGAGAAATGGGCCAAGCCCCGGGCCTGCCCGGCCGGCCAGGACATCAGTCGCTCTACATCACCGCCGGGCTGGCGATCGTGATGGCTGCCTTCTTCGACCTCTCCCAGATCGCCTCCCTTGGCGCTATCTTGTATTTGGCCATGGACATTGCCATCCACTTCGGGATCATCCGCCGTCTCAAAAACGACGTCGCCGCCAACTCCTGGATCCCGTTGCTCGCGATCATCCTTGACCTCGCGGTACTGGTGCCCTTCCTGCTCACCAAGAGCCAATCGGACCCGTTCACCCTCGTCATCACCGCGCTAGTGGCCCTAGCCATCGTCCTCGCCCAGTGGCTCGCCGTGCGACACCACCAACACCAGTGAGAACACAGAGCACACCAGAGACTCCAACCAACCCAGCGCGATTCAGGCCGCACGACGCGCGTCCGCTGAGCGCGTTGAGGCGCGCAACTCCCCACACTTGTGGCACACGCCGTACCGGCTTCACCGAACCTTCACGTGAAGGACAGTTCGTCCTTCACAAACACTTGGCAGATTGGGGGTGTACCGATCAATGGTCCCGTGCACTCGGGGCTGGATCGAGCACCCAGGAGGAAACGATGCAGGCGAGATGGAGTATCAACATCACCCCCAGCGGTAGATCGTGGTGTGATCGACCGGCACTCCCCGCTCGGTCATCATCTCTTCGAGGTCGCGATAGCTCACGCCGTAGCGGCAGTACCACCGCACCGCCCACAGGATGATTTCACGAGGGAACTGCCGACCGGAGAAGATGCCCATGGACCTGATTATTCCACGCCGGTCTTCCTACTGCCCCAACTTTGCAACAGCACCAGTTTTCGCCCAGCACCCATTGCCTTGTCCACCTCGCGATCCAGAGCCTCATGGGCCTTAATCAATTCCGGGGCCATGGCCAGCGGGTTGTAGTGATCGGCCAAAGAACGCTCCGGGTGCAGCGCCCGAGCTTCAAGAACTTTTTCTCCAGCCGAGATAATTCGCTCGCGAGTCGAATCAGCCAATTCCGGTAGAGGAAACGTGTTCCAGACAAGGGTGTTGGAAAAACTGAGGTCAGACTTAAGCCTCCCCCCTACCGCCCGCTGCCAGGCTATGAACATTGAGGATGAAATAAGGCCAAACAAGAGCCCCTCCGGGTCATCCGCCACATAGAGCTTGTTGCCGGCTATGACCTCGGGAGGCAGGTGAGCGGCGGCATAGAAATTTCTGGTTTGTGAAACAACCGCAGGAATACCCACATAGTTGGTCTCAGGTTGGTGGTTTTCCTGAAACAGATACGGGGTGGAAGCAGAGAGCTGGGTGGCTGCCTTTTTGCTGTTTAGACGCATCGTCCGCACAGCCTCGACCCGCATTTTGAGGATGGGTGACCGACCCAAATCTGCCGGGTCGAATTCATCTGCCATCCATAAGCACCAGCGATCCAATCCCCGCACCAGCTCACGCCCCATCCGAAATGGGCGGAGATATTTAGCGGCCACAGGATCAGCGGCCACTTCACCGTATTCCCCTGTTTCCACAATCAGTTCACCTCCATCAACCGGTTTAGAACCGAATCGAGCCGGTGGGATTGCCGCCAGAGGTTTAGAGCGTCTGACTACCAGGATGTTCGGCCCGTCGATCAGATAAGCGTTAATCCCGGTCTCCACCATCTGCTCGACGGCCTCGCCCCGGACGTGCGGGTAGTCCCAAAGTCGCTGTTTAACTCCCCGGTCGCGAGTAAAGCCGACGATCACGCAGTGCACCGCGGCCTTCCCCGGGGCTTCGGAGTCCCAGGCGAACGTGCGGTGGGCGAACTTGATCCGCCACCCCTCACGGGTGAGCGGGCCGAACAGGGCCGGGACCGGTTGGCCCTGGGTGATCGAGTTTGTGGTGACAAAAGCGAATTCGCCTGCCCGCTCCGCCAGAAGCGTCATGGCCTGGGCGTGCCAACCTGTGACGTAGTCGAGGTAACCGTCGTAGTCGGCGCCCCACACGCGCCGCATATCCTCCTGCTGCTCCTTCGTCTTCGTGTACTGGCCGATAAACGGAGGGTTCCCGAACACGTAGGTCTTTCCCAGGGCGGTGGGAAGGATGTCGCGCCAATCGATGGCCAGGGCGTTGGCGTGGGAGATGTGCGCGGTAACTGTGATGGGAAGGCGCTCCGGGGCGCGGCCCACCCTGTCGGCAAGCTCCCGGTTGGCCTGGTGGTCGACGAGAAACATGGCGGTCTCGGCAATCTTGGCGGGCCACCAGTTCAACTCGATGCCGTAGAACTGGCCGATGGACAGTTTCTGCTCCCACGTCACATCCAGGGACATGTCGGTGATGCCTTCGCGCTCGCGGATTGCGACGATCACGTCCGTCTCGATGCGGCGTAATTCGCGGTAGGCGACGATGAGGAAGTTGCCGGACCCGCACGCCGGGTCGATGAACACGTGGGTGGCGAGGCTGTCGCGGAAGGTGCGCAGGTTCTCCAGCTGCTTTTTCACGCTCCCCGTTTTCGCGGCAATCAGCCTGTCGGCCTGGGTGCGCAGTTCGTCGAGGAAGAGGGGGCCTATGGTCTTAAGGATGTTTTTCTCGCTGGTGTAGTGCTCCCCGTCCAGGCGGCGGGCCTCCTTCGACTTCACCAGCTGGAAAAGACTGCCGAAGATCGCAGGGGAAATATCCGTCCAGTGGAACCGGCACGCCTCCAAAAGGGCTTCGCGCATGGCGGGGCTGAAAAACGTGGTGGTGCGTGTCTCGCCTGCCCTGTCGAAGAGGGCCCCGTTGACGTAGGGGAACGCCGCCATCGACTCCGGCACCCGCCTGCGCTTGGTCTCGGGGGTGTTGAGCACGTCAAACAGGGCATCGAGTTGCCCGCCCAGGTTTTCGCTGGTCGTGTGCTCGTGGACGAAGCGGTAGAACAGGTCCTGCTCCCACAGGCCGGCATCGTCACCGAAAAGGAGAAACAGCAGTCGGGTAAGGAACACGGAGGTGCGCTGGACTTCCTCGTCCTCGTCCTCCGGGTTGGTGGGTGCGGCATCGGCCACGTTCTCATCCACGTCGTCACCCGCCATCGCGGTGAACAGGTTCGCCATGATCTTTGACGCCTTGATCGAAGCAGCCTGTTCCTCCTCGCGGGTCATGGACTCGTCGTAGCCGGCGAGGAATTTCAGCTCGTCCACATGATCGGTCACCTCCCCCAGGGAGAAGGTCACGTCGAAGCGCTGCTCGGGGTCACCCAGACGCAGAAGGCGGAAGGTCTCGAAGTCGGAGGCGAGGATGTAGCGGGGTTGCTCGGTGGCCGAGACGGACCCGCCCTGGAGGTAGTCGCGGGCCTGATCGACGGCCACCTGGAGGTCCACCCCGGGCTTTTTGGCCTCTCCGATGACCACGCTCGGCCAGAACAGGTCGATGTAGCCGGTGTTGCCCGTCGAGGCTCTGCGGGCGTCCTGCTCGAAGAGGTCCATGCGCGCGGCACTCACACCGAAGCAGGCGAGGAAGTCCGCCCAGAAGGACTGGGCGTACTTCTTCTCAATCGCCCCCTGGTTAGCTTCAGTCCAGCTATCGAGACGCTCACGCCAGTGCAATTTGAACTTGTCGAGGTTGTGCCGCATTTCAGAGCGGTCGAGACGCTGGGGGGCAGGAGTGGTCACCATCCCACCATATCCAGCAACGCCACACCCGGAGCCGAAATCCGCCAACGGTCGCGGTTCGACGAGAAGCGGCTTGTTCTGCCGGGTGACGACTGCCCTCTAAGGGCGCCCCTTAGGCAACCGTCGACTCACCGAGCGGTTACCTAAGGAGATCGACGTATTTCGACCGCGCCTTCATTGCGTGAATCAGCAATTCGTCCCCGTCGGAGGCGACAACCACGACAGTTTCCAAAAGACGGGCGTGAGTGTCGAACCCGAGGCGCAGTTCACGCCATTGCGCGGGATCATCATCAAGGGGTGCGACCCATGTCGGAAATGAAGCGGCATTGATACCGTCTTCCTCACTGATGCCGTGCTTGGTGGCGGAGGCCGCCACCCTCATGCCGCGGTGATAGCGCTGATCGCCTGGCGCATCATCTCTGAACGCGACAGATGCTTTTCGGCTGCGATCCTGTCGAGTAACTCCAGCTCCTCCGGGGTGAGACGAACCGTAACCACCTGGGAAGCTTCGGGGCCACGACCCGGACGCCCCCGTCCGCGCTTCTTCAGCGCATCGACATTATAACCATCCTCCGCCTCGGCAACCCAGGCGTTCAGCTGCTTCTCGGTGATATTAACAGGCATGCAATTATCGTATTACGGAATTGGGGGCATGTCGAGCATCTCACCCAATCGCTTAGAAGAAGTTACCGGCAGCACCCCTATAACCCGTTACTGTCTCACCGAAAAAGAAAACAACATCACACTGCCCAAGGGGGGGCAGGGGAACCGTATATTGCTTACGGCTCCGCTATTTAAATTACTTCTTAGCGGGCCGCCCTCGCTTTCGAGAGATGCCTAGTTCTTTCCGTAGCTCATTGACTCTCCTCACTGAGAGGCCCAATTCGTTTGCTACCTCTACGCTCGCAGGGTCATAACCTTCCCTCTTGCGTGAAGACACGTAAGCGAGAACACGTCCTTTGTTTTCGTCTGTACTAAAGCTTCGCTTCATATTGGCGGTTTTAAGTTCGGCTAGTGCGCCCTTCGCATAGTCACTTTCCCGATCCGACCATCGCTGCGCGGCTTTTTGGCCGCCTCTGCGGCCCATGGTGGCCAGGGCTTTGCGCTGGCTTGTGGTGGCGTAGCGGGCGGTGGGTGTGCCGTAGGAGTCGGTCTTGCCCTGTGTGACGTAGCCGCGCACCCGGCGGGCCATGGTCTGGCGATCTCGCATCGGAGGCATCTCCGCTGCCCTGCCGTCGCCACCTTCACGTTGGGCGATGTTGTAGGCGCGCTCATAGGCGTCGATGATCGCCGCGTCGGTCATTCGCTCCCCCGCCGCCCGTAGCCGGTGTGCGGTCTTCAGGGCGTGGCGAAACGCTGTCTCGTCGCGCGCGGCGCGTCCCGGGTTGATCCAGCGCACCAGGACACCGTCGATCAAATCCGGGTTGTAGCGGTCCGTCTCCTCGCCCATCTCGGCTTCGATCTCGTCGGCGATCGCACGGAAGGCCTGGGCCTGCTCGCGGCGTGCCTTGACCGTCTCGATGAGTTCGCGGCCACTGGAGAACTCCTGGCGGGGCGATACATGCTGGGGCTCGTCGGTCACCTCGCGCACCTCCCTGATGAAGTCGGACAACCGGTCAATGCGGTGATGCTGCCGGTACCAGATATAGCGATCCGGGCTATCGCCCGTGTAGAAGGGGCTGCGGCTGAACCTGTGGGCGAAGTTCGGGTCGTGGTCCAAAAACCCGCCCAGGGTCCGGCTCGTGGCCGCTAGAAGCTGAGGCGGCCTGGGTTGGTCGGAGACTAGGTTTTACCCTAGGAGGACGATCAGCATCATGGCACGGCCCAGCAAGTACGACACCGCCACCCAACAACGCGCGGTACGCATGTACTTCGAACGTCTCGAAGACGGCGAC
>NZ_JBHWRP010000035.1:0-10945 GCF_043426755.1 Corynebacterium sp.
GATGCCATCGAGGAAGCGGGAGCGCTTGCGCGATTTATTGCCACCTTCCTGGCGGGCGAGCGCCCACGACAAGTGCAGGTGCACCCTGGCGCGGGTCACGCCAACATAGAACAGACGCCGTTCCTCCTCGATCTGCTCATCGCCTGCCTTAATCGCATGCGAGATCGGCACCGTATTTTCCACCAGGCCCACCAAAAACACGGCGTCCCATTCCAGGCCCTTGGCTGCGTGCAAGCTAGCCAGCGTGACACCGTCCACGGCGGGTGGCTGCTTGGACTCTGCACGCTTGTGCAAAGACTGCAGCACGCCAACTAGGTCTGTGGCCTCGCCGTGGTTGACGATGCCCTCGATCAGATCCACCAACGCGCCCAGGACCTGCCAGCGTTCGCGGGCGCGAGCACCTTGGGGTTCTGTGGGAGTCAGCCCCAGTGGGGCCAGGACCTCACGGGCGGCCTGGACAGGGCTTTGTTGCAGGTGCGGCTGCCTCGTCGCGGCGGTAAGCGCCTGGATCGCTTCGCGTACCTCGGGGCGGGTAAAAAAGCCCTCGCCGCCCCGGACCTGGTAGACGATGCCTGCATCCGACAGCGCCTGCTCAAATTCCGCCGACTGCGCATTCACCCTATAAAGGACCGCGATCTCCCCTGCTGGAACACCCGAGTTGATCAGGCTGAGGATCTTGCCTGCTACCTCGCGGGCCTCGGTGGGTTCATCGTCGTAAGCGTTGAAGGTCGGCTGAGGGCCGTGCTCACGCATACCGATCAGCTCTAGGCGGGTGCCCGCGGCCCGGCCGGTCGCCTTGCCAATCACAGTGTTGGCCAGGCCTGCGATCTCCGGGGTGGAGCGGTAGTCGCGCTGCAGCTTGACCACCGTGGCATTCTCATAGGTGCGCGAAAAATTCAGCAGGTAATCAGGGGTTGCGCCGGTGAATGAGTAAATCGTCTGGTTCGCATCACCCACCACGGTGAGGTCATCGCGTTGCCCTAGCCACGCCTCCAGCACGCGCTGCTGCAACGGGGTGACGTCCTGGTACTCATCCACCACAAAGGTGCGGTACTGGTTGCGGAACTCCTCAGCGACTGCCGGCGAGTTCTCCAAGGCACCGGCGACATGCACCAGCAGGTCATCAAAATCCAGCAGCATGCCCTCGGGACTGGTCTTGGATTCTTCGTAGCGGCTGTACACCTCGGCCACTTTGGCGGCGTCCACAGGCGGGGTGCGGTGATAGTCGTCTACCTGCTCCTTATAGCCCTCCGGGCTGAGCAACGTGGCCTTCGCCCACTCGATCTCACCGAGTAAGTCGCGGACCATATCTTTGGAACTATCCAGGCCCACGCTGCGTGCAGCACGGCCCACCAGCGGGAACTTATTATCGATCAGCCGCCACGGCATATCCCCGTACACCTGGGGCCAGAAGTAGCGCAGTTGGCGCAGCGCCGCCGCGTGAAAGGTACGGGCCTGCACTCCCCCAATACCCATTGCGCGGAGACGGTCGCGCATCTCACCGGCCGCCCGCGAAGTAAAGGTCACGGCAAGCACCCGGTTCGGTGAGGCTTGCCCCTGCTCTATCAGATGCGCAATGCGGTAGGTAATCGTGCGCGTCTTGCCCGTGCCTGCACCGGCCAGGATGCAGACAGGCCCGCGCGGTGCAGTGGCGGCGACGCGTTGGTCGTCGTCAAGCACACTCAGATCAATCGTGCCCTGCTCCATCATGCGCCTGCCTTTCTAATCTCATGCTTGCCTGCGCGCCACGTGTCGATGAGGCTGCGTGCTAACGAGCCCGGCAAGGGCAGTGGCAAGCGGTCCACGTCGTCGCGGGTGGCCCAGATGATATCGGCAAGTTCGCCGTCGGTCTCTTCGGCCGGGGGCTCGTCGGTACGCTCGGCGAAAAATCCCATCATCAACGACCCCGACATGGCCCATGGCTGCGATGCCCAATAGGTGACATTGTGGCAGCCGTACCCGGTTTCCTCCTTGACCTCGCGCGCGAACGCTTCCTCAAGGTTTTCGCCATGCTCCACGTAGCCCGCGATGCAGGAGTAGAACCCGCGGCGCTGACGGTTTTCGGCCAGCAGGATGGCATCGGTTCGCGTATCGACGACCACCCCAATCACCGCCGGGTCTAAACGCGGGAAGATGGGCCAATCCCGATCGCCTCGGGCCACAAACCCGGCCTCGTCGTAACGCAACGGGGAGCCGTCGGCGGGATCAAATAGCGTGCGCGCCCGGTTGGCCAGCAGGCTTACCGCGCGTGAAATAGTCCGGTCCTGCGCAAAGTTGCGGGCATAGGCCACCCCGTGCGCGGAGACGTGGCGCACCACCTCGCGTGGTACCCGCACCGCGAAGGTATCGCCGTCGACGTGTACGGACACGCCCAGCGACTCCCCTGCCGCGCTGGCTACGTACAGGGGCCGGCCCGACTGGTCGACGGGGAAGGCGCCCTGGTCGTCGAGAAGTAAATAACGTGCCATTATTCGCGCGGGACCTCCGGTTCTGCCGGGGCGTGGCGGATATAGAGCAGGCGGTCGCCCGGTTCGACCGTCTCAGCTTCTGGCGAGTCAAGGCGGTACAACTCGCCGGAGCGCACCAGACCCAGCACGATATCAGCCAGGTGACGGGGGTTGGCGCCTACCTCATCGTCGGAGATCGGGCGTTCGGCCACGGCGAAACCCTCGTCGGGGCTGAGCAGGTCTTCCGTCATCTCCACCACGGACGGGGTGACGGTGGCCAACCCCAGCAAGCGGCCGGCTGTCTCCGAGGAAATCACCACGGAGTCCGCGCCGGATTGGCGTAGCAGGTGCTGGTTCTCGCCTTCGCGGACGCTGGCGACAATCATGACGGACGGGGCGAGCTCGCGCACCGACAAGGTACACAGGACGGCGGTATCGTCGCTGCTGGTGGCCACCACGACGGATCTCGCGCGGGTTACGCCGGCGATCTTTAACACGTCCGACTTCGTGCCATTGCCTTGCACGGCGACCAGCCCATCAGATTCGGCGCGCGACAAGGCGGTGCGGTCATTGTCAATGACCACGATATTTCCTGGGGCAACACCGTCGGCCAGCAGCGCGTCGACGGCAGAACGGCCCTTCGTCCCGTACCCGATGACGATGGTGTGGTTGCGCACTGTTTTCCTCCAGCGTTGAATTTGAAGCGTTCTGCGTGAGTCTTCGGTCAAGACGGACAGGGTGGTGCCGACCAGCAGCATCAGGAAAGCGATGCGCGCCGGTGTCATCACCAAAATATTAAAAAGGCGGGCGCCTTGCGTCACCGGCGTGATATCGCCGTAGCCTGTCGACGACAACGACACCGCCGTGTAGTAGACCGAATCAATAAAGGTGAGCTCTTCCGAGTAGCCGTCCCGGTCCAGGTAGACGAAGAACGCCACCACGACCAAGATCACCGCCGCGTAGGCGAAGCGGCGGCTCATCAGCGCCCACGGGCTGGAGCGGAAATTTCCCGGCATGCGGATGACTTCCAGCAGCGCGTGATCGGGCTGCTCCGCAAGTTCTACGTCCCCACGGAACCGGGCCCGCGACCGGATTTTCGGTAATCGGCTCACGACGAGCCTGCCTTCCTTGTCTCACCAGAGTCTTTGTTGTCTTTGTCGGCTCTGTGTGAGAACTCTAGTAGCTTTTCCAATTCTTCCCGATCCGGCACATCCCGCGGAGCGAAATCCTCCCCGGTCCGCACGTAGAAAAACGCCGTGGATACGTCGCGCCCGTCGTCGGCAATGCGCTTCCACGCCTCCCTATACACGGCGAGCTGGATTTTAGCAGTCTCCATCTCAGCCCCTGTGGGACGCAGACCGGTCTTCCAGTCCACCACCCACCAGGTGTCGTCGATCAGGAACACCGCGTCCATGCGGCCACGCACCACCGAGTTGCCCAGCGCGATCTCAAAAGGATGCTCGATATACCGTGGTGTCTTCTGCGCCCAGTGGCTGTTCTGGAATCCCTCTTTCAGCGTCACCAGCGTGTCCGCGTCGACGTCTGCCTCATCATTTCCGGGCAGTTCGTCCTCGTCGAGCAGCGGGCGTGCACCATAGAAATCTTCGATCCACTCATGGAACGCGGTGCCGCGCTTGGCATAGGCATTGGGTTTAAACGGCACGGGCCGCCTTGCCCGGCGCGCAAACTGTTCAGGGTCCGCCTTAATGGCCACCACGTCAGAGGCCGTCAATTCGCTGGGCACTTCCACGTCCACATCGGGTGATTGCAGCGCCTCGTATTCCTCGATCAGGGCGGTGGTGTCGCGTTCCCACAGGTCGAAGAGTTCGCCGGGGGTCGCCTCAGGCAGGTCTTCCAGGGCTGCATCGATTTTTTCGGTGGCTTCGCGCGTTCGCGTATCGACGATCGCCTGTGGCCACGTGCCCTCTTCTACCTGCGGTTGGGCTGATTCCTCGTCGGCACTTGCCTCCTCGCTGCTGACCCACGCTGCGATCTGACTGTCGTCGACAAGCGAGCTCAGCGCCTCGAAGTGTTCATAGGGCCCTGTTGCTTTCCGCGTCGTGGGCGTGGTTGCTGAGCCGGTGATCAGCAGCCGGCGCTCGGCGCGCGTGATGGCCACATAGAACAACCGCGCGGTTTCTTCGGCGGACGCCTGGCGCACCTCCTTGAGGAATTCTTGTCCGGCGTCTTCGAATTCTTTCTTGTCGCTGGCTTCTTCGATGGCGGTGAATTCTTCGCTGGGCAGGCGTTGGACCTGGGTGAGGAATGTTTCGGCTTTGGCCGAGTAGGTGCGCTGATCCGCGTGAACGACGGCGACGGTGTCCCATTCCAGCCCCTTGGCTTTGTGGGCGGTGAGAATCTGGACGCGGTCGGTGCGCACCGCAACGGTGCCAGGTGTCAGTCCGTCTTCGTGCTCGCGGGCTAGTGCGAAGTAGTCCAGCAGCCCGTCAAGGCTTGCGCCTGGGTAGGCGGCTACTTCGTCGGCAAGCCTGTCGAGGTGCACGGTTCCTGTGGTGCTCGGCCGCGAGAGCACTTCGGTGCGGATATTGAACAGGGAGATGATGTCTGCGATGACGTCCGGGAGCCTCTTGCCCAGGCTGTACATGCGCAGCTGGCGCAGTTTCGACGATAGCTCCCGCAGCCGGCGCAGGCCCTCCTCGCTATAACGTTCCGGTTCACCGAGGTCCGCCACCGCGTCCGTCAGTCCTGCTTGTTGGTCGGGATGGCTTGTCGCCGCGTGCGTATCGACGACTAGCTGATCCAACTCATGCCGGAGCCGGTCCAGGGGGTCGGTCGGGTGCTGTTCCTCACCCTTTCCGTCGGCGGCATCGCCGTCGCCCCCGGCGTCGTCGTCGCCGCTCCCTGCCGCCGAGAGGTTGGCCGCGCGGTTAGACAAGGCTACAAGGTCAGCCGCGCCCAGCCCGCAGGCTGGGCCGGTGAGGATACGCAGCGACGCCTGGGAATCCTCGGGGCGCACCAGCATGGTGGCAAGGGCGACGACATCGGCGACCTCGGGAACGTCCAACAGGCCTGCTAGTCCCACGATCTCGTAGGGGATCCCGCGCTGCTCCAGCTGCTCGGCCATGAGTGCGGAGTGGGCGTTCTTGCGCACAAGGACGGCTGCGGAGAACTCATCCTCACTGTGGAATTGCTCGGCTAGCGTATCGGCCACAAAAGCCATCTCTTCTGCCTCGGTGGCGAAAAAGCCGAGTGTGACCTCACCTGGGTCGGGGTCGGGGCGCGATTCCAACCGTGCTACCGCGCGGGTGGCTGGGTTCCTGCCCAGCACCGCGTCGGACACGCTGTTGGCAAGCTCGAGCACCTCCGGCGGGTTGCGCCAGGAGGTAGTCAGTTCACGCTTGGGCGCGGGCTGGCCATTCGGCAGCGGGAAGTCTTCCACGAAGGCTGCGAGGTTGGCGGCGGTTGCCCCGCGCCACCCGTAGATTGCTTGCATGGGGTCGCCCACCGCCGTCACCGTCAGTGGTGTGCGGTTGTGTTGACTGTGGTCCTGGTAGTCGCGGCCTTCGCCGAAGAGGCTGCGCAGCAACACGCGCTGGGCGTGCGAGGTGTCTTGGTACTCGTCCAACATGACCACCCGGAATCGACGTCGCTGCGATGCTCCCACCTGGGCGTGGTCGCGGGCCAAGCGCGCTGCCACCGACATCTGCTCATTGAAAGTGACCACCCCGCGCTGCGCTAGTTCCTGCTTCAAGGCGGTGACCAGCGGCAGGTAGTCGCGGCGCAGCTGTTGGGCGTTCAGCCACTTCTCCATGGGCTTGGTCAGTTCGGTGCGCTGCCGAGGCCCCTTCGGTAGTGAGTCCACTTCCGCGATGAACGCGTCGGCTTCTTCGCGGATCCACTCCGGCGAGTGCAGGTCATTGTCCATCTCCGTGACAAGGGCGAGGAGGTTCTCAGTCACGGTCCCCACGGTCGAGCTTGCGCCTAGCTCTCCGGTGTAGTTGGTCACCACATCGCGGGCGATTGAATTCAGCTCCGCTGCGGTGATCAGGCGCGCGTCTGGTTCCACGGGCACGAGCAAGCCGTACTCACGCACCAGGTCCGCGGCGTAGGCATCGTAGGTGGCAACCGTCGGCGTAATCACGGTGAGTGCATCGGCCAGCGTCCCTGTGGGGTCCAGCCTGCGCACCAAATCCGTATTGGCGGCCAGTGTGCTCAGCCGGTCACGAATGCGGCGCCCCAGTTCCTGAGCGGCCTTGCGGGTGAATGTCAGCCCAAGAATTTCCTCAGGCCGAGCGAACCCGTTGGCCACCAACCACACCACGCGCGAAGCCATGGTTTCAGTCTTGCCCGCGCCGGCACCGGCGACGACCAGCAAAGGTCCTGGGTCTGCTCCAATGACAGCCGCTTGCTGATCTGTTGGGGGAAATTTCTGGCCCAAGTAGTTCGATAGGACCTTCGGGGACATGGGGGTGTTGTTAACCACGGGTAATGTCCTCTCCTTCTGGCTGGACCGGGCACATGGCCCGTACCGGGCAATGCTCACACTGTGGACCTGTCCGGGCGGTGATGGTGGGGCCGGTCAGTTCATCCAACAGCGGAGTGACACGGCGAGTGAACTCTGCCAATTCCTCATCGGTTTTCGCCACCTGGTCGCGGGTGGTCACGGCCGCTGCAGAAGTCGCCGGGTACACCAACAGTGCACCACCAACCTCGATGGGGTCCTCGTCGTTAAGCGCCGTGCGAATCGTGTTCCCTCGCAGTGTTCCGTGGGCCAATGCCAGCTGGTAGGCGGTCAGCTGCGCATTGTCGCGCGTGGCGTCCACGCTGGGCGCGGTTTTCCCAGTCTTCAAATCGACGATAATTGCCCGCCCCTCACCGTCGTGCTCGAGGCGATCGAGCCGGCCGCGGATGCGTAGCTCCGGGGTGACCTCCACGTCGACTGGCAGCTCCGTCCCAACAAGCGTGAACGCAGCGCGTGACGACGAAATCCACTGCGATGTGCGGTCCAATAAACGTTCGAACTGTTCCAGATCACTCACACGCTGCCACGAAGGCACTTCTTGCACCTGCTCATAGGCGTCCATCGTGGCCCGGCGCGCCATTTGCTCATCCGCCCCATTTCCAATGGCTTCGAAATAGGCGTGCACCATGGAACCGCGCACCATGTGGACGGTGCTGGACGTCTGGATCACCCGCTCCAGCACCTCCTGGAGGGGGCAAGCGAGCAGACCTTCGATACGCGAAGGAGATAGCGCCCGAGGTGTGTCCAGAGGCTCGTCGGTAGACGGTTCCGTTGTCGTGTACCACTCCTGGTGTGCGGCCCCCGGGATGGTGGCCGCGGTGAGCCTGGCGAGTTGTCGGGTCGCCTGGGAGCGCACGGATTCGGAAACGTCGTCGGCGGTGACGGCTCGTCTCAACTCGGCGATCAGGTCCGACCGCGACAGAACGCGCGCCGTTGAGGGCAGTGCGGGGGCATCTTCGGCCCAGTCAGGATCGTCGTCTGCATCGTGTTCAGTAGGTGTAATGTCGAAGCGGTCGCAGAATTCTTCGATGAAGCGCGACGGTTCTTGGGCTTCGTCGTCGTCCGGTGCGTTCACCGCCGTGACCAGCAAAGAAGTCCTTGCCCTTGAGGTGGCCACGTGGAACAGACGGCGTTCTTCCTTCAGCCGGTCGGCGCTATGGGAGACAGGGACCGCGGGGTCAATGCCCGCATCGAGCAGATCGATCAGGTCCTCCTGGCCGAATAGTGAGCCCGTCTCGCCTAAGCTTGGCCAGCTGCCTTCCTGCACGCCGGCAACTACTACATGGCTGAACTCGAGGCCGACAACACCGTGGGCGGTCAGCAGCGAGACAGCATCGGGGGTGGCAGTTCGACGATCACGCACACCGGTGGGTAGTTCCTGCTCGGAGATGTGAGTGATGAAGGCTTCAATGCCTGCCTCTGGGCGGCGTTCGGCGAAGTCACCAGCGGCGTCGAAAAGCGACATCATCGCATCCAAATCGCGATCGGCTTGTGAACCTGCTGCCCCACCGCGTAGGGCATGTGCCATCAGCCGGTCGCTTAAGCCCGTGGCGTTCCACACCGCCCACAGGATGTCCTCCACTGTCCCGTCGGCGGAGATGGCGGCGTGGCCGGCCTGCATCACGGTGCGGATCCGTTCCAGGATGTCCAGTTCGCGGTCGGTCAGCGTGGAGCCGAAGTCTGGCAGCGGCGCCTCCGGCTGCAGCAGCTGGCGCAAGGTCTCTTCGGCGCGCGTGCCCGGCGAGAAACGCCGCAGGCCGCGCAGTAGGCGGCGCAGTGTTACCGGGTCAGTGCCTCCGACGGGGCCCAGCAGCAGGTCGCGCCACTCGCTAGTGCTCAACTCTTCGAAAAGTGCGCGTACCCCCAAAATCATGGCGGCGACGATCCGCTGCTCGCTGAGCACGATGTCCGTGGGGTTGATCGCCACGGGGACCCCGGCCTGCAGCAGGATGCGGTGGATTGGTTCAAGCATGCCGGTCGACCGGACAACCACCGCGATCTCGTTCCAGGCCACCCCATCATCGAGGTGAGCTCGGCGGACGTGATCGGCGATGACGCGGTGCTGGGTGGAATCGGTATCGCTAATGACCACCTCACGCTGGGGAACACGCCGTGACTCGCCCAGATCAATCGTGGTGGCCTCCAGAGAGGAGAAAAAGGCTGGCGAAGCACCCCGGAAGTGAAAGACGGATTGGTCAAGGTCACCGCCCACGACGGCCAGGTCTGCCTGCTGGATCAGCTGCTCCAGCAACTGTCCAGAAGTGGGGTCAAGGTGCTGGGCATCGTCGATAAGCACGGTGTGCCACTGGGACTCCACCGGCTGCTCCAGCACTGTGGCAACCAGCTCCGAGGCGGAGTAACTATCCACGCCCCACAAGCGCATCACTTGTTGGTATTCGGCGAGGAAGTCTCCTGCTGCGGACCAAATTGGCATCTGGTGGCGCGCGCCCAACTGGCGCAAATCATCCGGTGTGAGCTGGCGTTCCACGGCGCGCAGCAAAAAGTCACGCAGCTGCCGGGCAAACCCCACGAACGTTAGCGCTGGGCGCAGTTCTTCCGGCCAATTCCCTGTGCCGTACTCGGCATTGCCATCGAGCAGCTGTCTGATGACGGCGTCTTGCTCAGCGCCGGAAATCAAGCGGATTTGGTCCTGGGCGCGTTGGCGCACAATCGCAAAGGCAAGGGAGTGCACCGACCGAACCAGCGGCTCATTGGCCACAAAACCCGAGTCTGCCACGCGTTCTGACAACTCACGGCGCAGGCGCGCCCCCGATTCCTTCGAGGCAGTGACCACCAAAACACCATCCGGGTCGCCCGTGCGGCGGATCGCCTCCATCGCCGTATCCAGAAGGAAGCTGGACACGCCCGAGCCAGCCTGGCCCGTCACCCGCCACACGCCACGGGTGGGCAGCTCAACGCCCCAGGTCCTCTGCGGAATATGGGGTTCCCGCGGGACGAGGCGTGCGCGCGGGTGGGGAGGAAGTTCGACAACCATAGGTTAGATTGTCGCAGACTCCTCGGACATGAGGATGCTACGCACCCGCCCAACATTCGAGCGGACATTCGACGTCTGGTCGCGCACCAGGATTTCTCGATAACGCAATGCGCGCTCCGTCAGCTCCACGATGTTAGGAATATGCGCCCAGCGGTCCACAACCGCGTCATCGACAGCTTGGGCAATCAGCGCGTCAACCAGCACCAATGCTGCGGTATAACCGTGGGGACGCAACTGGCCCGTCGGAACAATATCGGTCAAGGCCGGAGGCATCGTGCCCGAGTAAATGGTGCACGCCAGAAAATCGGCATGGCACACCTGAACGGGGCCCGCCACTTCAGCGCCCTCCCAGGCGGCGGCGTCGGCGCGCGCCCACTGGTCCTCACGATTCGATGGTGCTGCCTCACACGCGGTTGCGGCATCGTCGAAACGCAATGCCGCAGCAATAGTTTCGTCAACCCGGCGCGCGGTATCCCCCTCGATGAAGTCACTAGCTTTAAAACCGCCGACGACGAAACGCCCATCAGTCGCGCGGACGGGGCGGGAGACACGCACGCCGTCAATGGCGATCTTTTCACGTACCTTCGCGGCCCACGCCGAAGTACTCGTCGCCTGTGCAAAGACGGTATTCCCGATCAGCACCCCGTTATCCCATGCTGGGCCCAGGGCCTGCGGGTGGGCAGGCTCGGCTTGGAACGCCGAAGCGACATGGCCTGGGACCACGCCAGGCATGTCGCGCTCTTGTGAATCAGACACAGTTATTCTCCTCACTACATTCCGAGCGCATTACAGCACGTCGGGGCGCGGGAACGGCCACGGATTTGCGCGGCACGTATCGGAGTTGTCGGGGTACACCTCGGTGGGATCCAGCTCGTACAGCTCACCATTGTTCAGGCTGAGCGTCTGCTGCATCATGATCGGTGCCAACGCTCCATCACGCCCGCACGGCTCGTGCGCGGCATAACCCAAGCCATGACCGACTTCGTGGTTAATAAGATACTGCCGGTACGCACCCACGTC
>NZ_JBHWRP010000036.1:0-13687 GCF_043426755.1 Corynebacterium sp.
ACTCAGCCTCACCTGGCGTGTCGATGCGGACCTTAGCATCGAACTCGACGGTGTTGCCATCTTCCTTCGTAGCGCTGACGTGCACGGTCTCTGGGATCGTGTCGGACTCGTTCAGAGCCTCGATACCGGTGATATCGAAGGTCTCGGTGCCGTCCAGACCCAGGGAGCCGTGGGACTCGCCCTCAGGGAACTGCAGTGGGATAACGCCCATACCGATCAGGTTGGAGCGGTGGATACGCTCGAAGGACTCAGTAATAACTGCCTTCACACCCAACAGGTTGGTGCCCTTTGCAGCCCAGTCACGGGAGGAACCGGTGCCGTATTCCTTACCGGCGAGGACAACCAATGGGGTGTCCTCGGCGCGGTAATTCTGAGCAGCGTCGTAGATGAATGCCTGCGGCGCGCCCTCTTGGGTGAAGTCGCGGGTGTAGCCACCCTTGACGTCGACCAACTCGTTGGAGAGACGGATGTTTGCGAAGGTACCGCGAACCATAACTTCGTGGTTACCACGGCGGGAGCCGAAGGAGGTGTAGTCCTTGCGCTCGACACCGTTCTCGTCGAGGTAGTTTGCAGCAGGGGTGCCTGGCTTGATGGAGGAAGCAGGGGAGATGTGGTCGGTCGTGACCGAGTCACCCAGCTTCGCCAAGACGCGTGCGCCCTTGATGTCAGAGACTGGCTCTGGTTCAGCTGGCATGCCGTCGAAGTAAGGAGCCTTGCGGATGTAGGTGGAATCTTCGTTCCACTCGAAGGTCTTACCCTGTGGAACATCCAGCTGCTGCCACTGCTCGTCGCCCTTGAAGACGTCAGCGTAGTCAGCCTCGTACATCTCGCGGGAGATTGCACCCTGGATGGTGGTCTCGATCTCCTCGGAGGATGGCCAGACGTCCTTCAGGAAGACGTCGTTGCCTTCCTTGTCCTTGCCCAGTGCCTGGGTTTCGAAGTCGAAGTCCATGGTGCCGGCGATAGCGTATGCAATGACCAGCAGTGGAGATGCAAGGTAGTTCATCTTCACGTCTGGGGAGATGCGGCCTTCGAAGTTACGGTTACCGGACAGAACAGCGGTTGCAGTCAGGTCGTACTCGTTGATGGCAGTGGAGATCTCGTTTGGCAGTGGACCGGAGTTACCGATGCACGATGCGCAACCGAAACCGGACAGGTAGAAGCCGACAGCCTCAAGGTCCTTCCACAGGTCTGCACGGTGGTAGTAGCCGTCGACGACCTGGGAGCCTGGCGCCATGATGGTCTTGACCCATGGCTTTGCGGTCAGGCCCTTCTCTGCGGCCTTGCGTGCCAGCAGTGCTGCACCGACCATGACCGAAGGGTTGGAGGTGTTGGTGCAGGAGGTGATAGCCGCGATGGTCACAGCACCGTGGTCGAGGGTGTACTCGCCACCCTGTGGGGACTCGATGATGACCGGCTTGGAGGCGCGGCCCTCAGCACCTTCTGCTGCGGACTCACCGTTTGCTGGCCAGGACTCGTTGTAGTCAACAGCGTCGACCTTCTCTGCGCGTACTGGCTCGGTGGAGTCCTCGCCAGCGGTGTTGTAGTCAGGCAGCTGGTTGCGGAAAGTTTCCTTCGACTCGGACAGCAGGATGCGGTCCTGTGGGCGCTTCGGGCCAGCGATGGAAGGAACGACTGTAGACAGATCCAGCTCGAGGTACTCGGAGTACTCAGCCTCTGGTGCGTCCATGTCCAGCCACATGCCCTGTGCTTTAGCGTATGCCTCAACACGGTCAATGTCAGCCTGATCGCGACCAGTCAGGTGCAGGTAGTTAATGGTCTCCTCGTCGATCGGGAAGATCGCGGCGGTGGAGCCGAACTCTGGCGACATGTTACCGATGGTTGCGCGGTTTGCCAGTGGGATCGACTTCACGCCGTTGCCGTAGAACTCGACGAACTTCTGGACCACACCGTGCTGACGCAGCATATCGGTGATGGTCAGAACGACGTCAGTTGCGGTCACGCCGACAGGGATCTCACCGGTCAGCTTGAAGCCGACAACGCGAGGGATGAGCATGGATACCGGCTGGCCCAGCATTGCTGCCTCAGCTTCGATGCCGCCGACGCCCCAGCCCAGGATGCCCAGGCCGTTCTGCATGGTGGTGTGGGAGTCCGTACCAATACAGGTATCTGGGTATGCCAGACCCTCGTTGTCGAAGACGACGCGGGACAGGTACTCGATGTTGACCTGGTGGACAATACCGGTGCCTGGAGGCACGACGCGGAAGTTCGAGAAGTTCTCTGCACCCCAGCGCAGGAACTGGTAGCGCTCTTCGTTGCGCTGGTACTCGATTTCCACGTTCTTTGCCATCGCGTCTTCAGTACCGAAGGCCTCGATGATGACGGAGTGGTCGATAACCATCTCGGCTGGTGCCAGTGGGTTCACGTCATCTGGGTTGCCGCCGAGGGTGGAGATTGCCTCACGCATCGTCGCCAAGTCGACGACACAAGGAACACCTGTGAAGTCCTGCATCAGGACACGTGCTGGGGTGAACTGAATCTCGATGGAAGGCTCAGCCTTAGGATCCCAGTTCGCAATTGCCTTGATGTGGTCTTCGGTGACGTTCTTGCCGTCTTCGGTACGCAGCAGGTTCTCGCCGAGAACCTTCAGGGAGTAGGGTAGCTTCTCCATGCCTTCGACTGCGTCGAGTGCGAAGTAGTCATAAGACTTGTCGCCGACCTCGAGAGTCTTTTTGGCGTTGAAGGAGTTCTTGCTTTCAGTCACAGTGAGCTCCGTTTCTCGTTGGTGATCCGTTTTCAGAATGGGTGTGACCCCTAATGCGGGCGCCTACGTTGATCACTTGGAAAAGCCCTGTCGGACCTCATTCCTTGTCGCAACGCGAGCACAGCGGTCAACCGTCAATTGTATGACAGTTGTCGCGGTCAAATACCAAGTTTAACAGTACGTGCGTTCTGTTGGAGGATTCTCACTGAATTGAGGCATGTTTAGGTCCGAGTGGCACCCCCGTTCAGGTAATCTCAAAGCCGATTCGACCGCGAGAAGGGAACTCTAATGAGTCAGGACAATCTTGATCTAGAGGCTTTAGCCCAGCAGTTACACCACGATGGCATTGCCTTTGGTACGGATAATCTTGCGAACTGGGGGATAGAGGAATCGCTCTTGAATGCAGTCAATGCAGTGACCGACGAGGGATTCCCCCAGTTGGGGGTAGTGGTCGTTGAGGGGGCGGATCTGCATGGCGCGCAACTGCGGGATCTAGCACAAGACCTCAATCTGCAAACAGGGATAGATACCGTCATTGTTCGCTCGCCCCATGCGGTGGCGGCGGTTAGTGATACGTTAACGCGAGGCGAGATCGAAGCGGGCCAGGAGGCGATGCTCGCGCAGCCTGATTATGCGGCCGGGCTGGAGGGATTTGCCTCCGCCTCCCAGGGACTTGAGATCTCCTGGGGTGTTGTTTTTGTTTGCCTCCTGCTTGTCACTGTGACTGTTGCCGTATTCACCGCACTTTTCGTCAAGCGCTAAAGCTTGACTTTTGAAATATAACCAAAAAGTTACCCTAACGTGATTCTCGGAGTGACGAGAATCACATTTTTTATGCCTTCTAGCGAAGTCCCAGCTGGGGCGCTTGTATTGTCATGAGGTTTGCCTTGACTGGTGTGAAAATTGGTAAAGCTTGTGCGGCTGACCAGTGATGTGGCTTAAGGTTTCAATGTCGGCTCATGAGTCGCGTATATGTAACACGAATATCTTGCGTATCGACAAGACACGGGCATGTGGGGAAGCACGCCAAGCGTCAGATACTTCTAGGTAGATCGGGCTACATAGCCGCACTTGTGTGCCCGCACATCAGTAGTCGATCTATATCTACCGCAGCAGTCAAGGTTTTAACCTTGACGAGGTTTGGCTGGAGCCCGCCTAGAAAGGTGGTCACCCAGCTCTACTTCGGCATGCGGTATGAAGGAGTTCCTTCGTGCTTAATCTCAACCGTCAGCGATGGAGTGTGCGCGCCCGCTCTTGGGCGGCTGCCGTCGCTTGCACCGCCTCGGTGTCTCTTGCAGCATCGATAACCCCCGCCGTCGCCCAAGAGGGATCGTCGGCAAGCTCACTCGTATCCGCGATTTCCGATGCCCAGTCGACGATTGACCGCCTCAACCTCGAGATGGGCGCGCTTCGTGAAGCAGTCAATAAGGCGATCATCGACTATGGCGACGCCCGCTCGGCTGCGGAACAGGCCCGTCGTGGCGCTGAGGAAGCACGGGAAGCGTTAAAGAATTCTCAAAGCGCGGTCGAGACCGCTCAAGACGAGCTCGACGAAGTGTCGCGCAGGACGTATCGAAACGGGGGCTCCGGAAATAGCATCGCCCCGCTCGACAGTGGCGACGCAGTCAAGGACTCTCTGGAGCGCGACGCCTACCTTCAGAAACAGCGCGACGAGAAGCAGAACACCCTCAATGCGCTTGAGGGGGAACGCACGGCGAAAGCCAACGCGGACTCGCTTCTGCGTCTGGCGGTCCAGCTTGCTGAAGAGCGCGAGAACCAGGCGGCAGCGGCAGAGGAAAGTGCAAACGAACTGCTGACCGAAAACCAGGAAGCTCTCCTCGAGAAGAGCGACGAACTCGTTGAAGCTCAAAATGAGCTTGTCGAGGCCCAGGAGGCACTCGAAGAGGTCCGCCCAGGAGCGGCAGCCACCGCTGAGAGCACTGAGAGCACTGAGGCCACTGGCGCCACCGCACCGTCGGAAAGCGCTACCGGCTCCTCCACTGATGACAAGGCGGAAACGGACGCAGAGTCCACGACAAGCGAGCAGGCGGCAGCTGAAGAACCTTCAGAGGAGCAGGAGGCACATTCCGGGGAAGACTCTGCTGAACAGCCCGCAAACCAGTACTTCAGCGATACCCGCTCTCTAAACGGCGAAGCTGATTCTGCTGAGGAGTCCGGGGAAGACTTCGCAGCAGACAATGACGCGGCATCGGAGCTGTCTTCTCAGGCCGTCACGGCAATCTCTGAAATGGCTACTGAAAAGGCTGAAGAATCCATCCTGGACCGTGAGATCCCCGTTCCGACTCTGCAGCAGATCGAGGAAGCGGTAGACACGGTGATGTCCACCCAGGGTTCCTTCGACGAGTCCAGTCAGAGCGATCTCGCATCCGTTGCGTCCGTCGTCGCGCCGACGCTGGTTGTGTTGGCTACACAGGTGTCGAACGCCGACCTGGCACAAGGCTCCTCGTCGATTAGCGGTGCAGAGCAGGATGATGTGTCGGACGAGACCGATTCTTCGGACTCCACGGATACCGCCGATGCTTCAGAGACTGCTGACTCCACCGACACTCCAGCCTCAGGACTTCCATCCACGGCCAACACTGTGGAGACCGATACCGCCGACCTGGATACCGTACTGCCGGAGATCCAAACGGCTGAGGAAGTCACTGAGGCAGCTACCGAGCTCGTCTCTGACAGCTCTCGGGCGGCGAAGATTGAGACGGTTATCGCACGCGCCGAATCGCAGCTGGGCGTTCCTTATGCCTGGGGCGGCGGTGACGCGAATGGTCCGACTAAGGGCATTCGCGATGGCGGCGTCGCTGACGCGCATGGCGACTACAACAAGATCGGATTCGACTGCTCCGGTCTCACCCTGTACGCCTTTGCGGGCGTGGGCATCTCCCTTCCGCACTACACGGGATACCAGTACCAGCGCGGAACTCAAATCTCCCCAAGTGAGGCTCAGCGCGGCGATCTCCTGTTCTGGGGGCCAGCGGGCAACCACCACGTGGCGATCTACCTGGGCGACGGCATGATGATTGAAGCTCCGCAGTCTGGAGACGTTGTGAAGAAGTCTCCTGTCCGCTGGTCCAGCATGTCGCAGTATGCGGTTCGCCTGATCTAAGCGCTGAATCCAATCACAAACGAAAGTTTGATAGGCTCTCCTATATGGTTATGAGCGACTACGATGCACTCCTCGTCCTTTCCTTCGGTGGTCCTGAAGGAAATGACGAGGTTGTGCCTTTTCTAGAAAACGTCACGCGCGGCCGTGGCATCCCACGCGATCGACTGGAGCAGGTGGGGGAACACTACTTCCACTTTGATGGGGTGAGCCCCCTCAACCGCCTCAATCGCGAGATCATCGCCAATGTCGAGGCGGTGATCAAGGAGCGTGGCCATGACCTTCCGGTGTACTTCGGTAACCGTAACTGGCATCCGATGGCCAATGACACCGCCCAGCAGATCGCTGACGACGGCCACCGCAATGTCCTGGTGTTCGCTACCTCTGCGTGGGGTGGCTACTCGGCATGTCGCCAGTACGACGAGGACATCGTTGGAATGCGCGAAGCAGTACCCGGGCTGAACTTCACCAAGCTGTGGCAGTTCTACGCCCACCCAACGTTCGTCCGCCTCATGGCAGACGACCTGAAAAAGGCGTGGGAAGCGTCCGACAAGGATGCAACGAAAGTCCTGTTCACCGCCCACTCCGTGCCCACCGCGGCGGACGAGGTCGCCGGCGGACCGAACGATGCCCACCTGTACTCCCGTCAGGTCGCAGAGTCTTCTCGCCTGATCGCCGAAGCCGCTGGCATAAAGGACTATGAGATCGTTTGGCAGTCGCGTTCCGGCAACCCACGCACCCCGTGGCTGGAGCCGGATGTCGTCGACCGCACTGAAGAGCTCGCGCGTGACGACGAATCCTTCAAGCACCTGATTTGCGTGCCTGTCGGATTCATCTCCGACCACATGGAAGTGATCTGGGATCTGGACACCGAGCTGAAGGAAGCGTGCGACGAAGCAGGCATCACCTTGGATCGCACGCCAACGGTGGGCCACACGCGCGAATTCGCGGAGATGGTCGTCGACCTGGCAGAAAACGTCGGCGCTGACGAACGCCCGAAGACCTTATCGACGATCACCGTACAAGGCTGCACCACTAATGGCGCCCCGTGCGCGCCTGGCTGCTGCAAGAACGACTAGGCGTCGCGCCAATAGTCCTGGACCGCATCCGCCACGCCTGCCATGCGGGCGGTGCGGATGTGGCGCCACAGGGCAAACAATTGGGGGTCAAGGCTGTGGTCACCGATCCGGTCAGTCACCGTTTCGATGATCGCCGCCACGCGGTCCGCACGGGCAAATAATTTTGCGGCACGCGGCGTGATGCTGCTGGGCAGCCCGGGGGTGTCATAGAAATCCGCCAAAGTGCCCACCGTCAGCCGCGGATTGGGCAATGCATCGGTGCTATATCCGATTGCCTCAATGAGAGCCGCTGCACCGTCCGTCGCCTGCGAGAGGAGACGATCACCTTCGCCGGGAGACAACCATGCAGGCTCCGGCAAGCGCTCCTCTTCTTCGAACCAGCGCCAAGCCACCCCGCCTTCGTCGTAACGCGGGATCAAGATGTGCGACACGCCAGCGCCGCGAACGACGAGCGCACCCGCCGAGGTGAGTGCCTCCGCGGCCGGCGACCCAGCCGGTATTCCGGCAGCCTGCCCTGGGCCCCACAAGATGAGGCGGATAACGGGCTCCTCGCCATCGATATCGGCCACTGCTCGGATCTCGCGCAGCATATCGACGAGGGGGCCACCATCCCACGTGTGCGTACCACCTAAGTCGGTGAAGGCGTCGAGCACAGAATCGGTCGGCTCATGCCCGTAGAGCCACGCCGCCAACCACACGGCGGTGTTCTGCAATGGGGAATAGACTTCGGCGCGCATATCCATTCCCGGCATTCTAGCCGATACACTGTGCAGGTTATGAGCACTGATGATCGTTATAGTGGCGACATTTTCTCTGGCCACGCCCGCACCAAAGCGCCCACGTACCCGGAGGTACCGGCGAAACCCGGAATCGTCGTAGAAGTCTACGGGGATGACTTCGTCGGAGCCGTGATCAACTTTGAGAAAACCTACGACGGGCACTTCGTGCGCCTCGAGGACCGCCACGGCGTGCAGCGGCTCTTCAAGATGATGCCCGGCGCGTTCCTCTATGAAGGCCACCGCGTCACTTTGACACGCTTCGTCGAAAAGCAAGCCCCGCGCAGGTCCAATTCGGGCTCGCGGCGCGTGGAGAACGTGCAGGCGAAGGTGGCGATGCCTTCGCGGATCTGGGTGGAAGGTATCCACGATGCGGCGATCGTGGAAAAAGTGTGGGGGCACGACCTGCGGGTAGAGGGCGTTGTCGTGGAGTACCTGGAGGGGTTGGATAATCTGCCGGCGCGTCTCGACGAGTTCCAACCCGGACCAGGCCGCCGAATCGGGGTGTTGGCTGACCACTTGGTGGAAGGCTCGAAGGAATCCCGACTGGTGGCGAATGTGGGCCCCGATGTGCTGGTGACGGGGCATCCGTATATCGATATTTGGGCAGCTGTGAAGCCTGAGCGTTTAGGCTTTCATGCCTGGCCGGAGGTGCCTTATGGGGAGGACTGGAAAACGGGTGTGTGCCGCAGGTTGAGCTGGACGGACCCGAAGGAAGGTTGGAACCGGGTCTATGGCGCGGTGAACTCTTTCCGTGACCTTGATTCCACGCTGATCGGCGCGGTTGAACGGTTGGTAGATTTTGTGACAACGCCTGAGTTATCGAAGGAAGATATGTAATGTTTGGGGCGTGGGTCCACTTATTTGGTTAATCGCTACGCTTGTCCTCGCCGGCCTGGAACTGGCTGTCGGTGAGTTCACTTTGCTCATGCTCGCAGGCGGTGCGCTGGCTGCTACTGGGGTTGCGCTTTTCGGGGTGCCGTTGTGGGCTGAAGTTCTGGTGTTCGCGGCTGCGTCGGCGGCACTTATCGGGTTCCTTCGCCCGTATTTGAAGAAGCGGTACCACCAGCCGAAGGTGCTGGATACTTCGCCGCAGGCGCTCGTCGGAAAGCGTGCGGAAGTGATTGAAGCCATTGGTCCTTCGGGCGGGCAGATTCGTCTTGATGGGACGTTCTGGTCGGCCAAATCGATCGATCCACAAGAATCAATTCCCGTTGGCGAATCCGTTGTTGTGGCGGAGATCGACGGGCCAACCGCTATCGTCTGGAAGGACGCTTAACAGTGGTCGCAACTATTGCAATCATCCTCATACTTATTCTCATCGCTGCGGTCGTTTTCAAATCCATTGCACTGATTCCGCAGGGTGAAGCTGCGGTGATCGAGCGGCTGGGCTCCTACACGCGGACCGTCTCAGGTGGGCTGACGCTGCTAGTGCCTTTCATCGACCGCGTCCGCGCGCGTGTAGATACCCGTGAGCGCGTGGTATCTTTCCCGCCGCAGGCCGTCATTACCCAAGACAACCTGACTGTGGCCATTGATATTGTGGTCACCTTCCAGATCAATGACCCAGCGCGCGCCATCTACGGGGTGGACAATTACCTCGTGGGCGTGGAACAGATCTCCGTGGCTACCCTGCGTGACGTTGTCGGTGGCATGACCCTGGAAGAAACTCTGACCTCGCGCGAGACGATCAACCGGCGCCTGCGCGGCGAACTGGACGCAGCCACAGCGAAGTGGGGCCTACGCATTAGCCGCGTTGAGCTGAAGGCTATTGATCCGCCGCCATCCATCCAGCAGTCGATGGAGATGCAGATGAAGGCCGACCGCGAGAAGCGCGCCATGATTCTGACGGCAGAGGGACAGCGCGAATCCGACATCAAGACCGCCGAGGGTGAGAAGCAGGCCCGGATCTTGTCGGCTGAAGGTGAGAAGCACGCAGCCATTCTCGCGGCAGAGGCGGAGCGACAGGCCACCATTTTGCGCGCGGAAGGTGAGCGTGCCGCGAAGTACCTTGAAGCCCAGGGTGAGGCACGCGCGATCCAGAAGATTAATGCCGCCATCAAGTCCTCCGAGGTAACTCCGGAGGTGCTCACCTACCAGTACCTGGATAAGCTTCCGCAGATGGCGCAAGGGGAGGCCTCCACGATGTGGATGATCCCGTCTCAGTTCGGCGACTCTTTGGAGCAGTTCGCGAAGGCCTTCGCCAAGAAGGACGACGATGGCGTGTTCCGCTACGAACCTGCGAAGGCCGACGAGCAGACCAAGCAGTTGGCCGGTCAGGAGGACACCGACGCCTGGTTTGAGACCAATACCGACCCAGAGATCGCTCGCGCTGTAGCAGAGGCCCGCGCGGTGGCGAACAAGCCGGCGGATTCGCCGCTGGCCGCCGAACTAGATAATGGCCCTGAGTCGAAGGCGGGGCCAGCGGAAGACCCGGGCGAAGTGGGCGCGAGCTTCAACTTCAAGGAGTTGTCGGAGCGGTCGCGCGAGTAATCAGGTTAACCGCGAGCCGCCAGCCAGCCTGCTCCGCCTGCCACCCGGCGGCTTGCAGGCGCTGGCTCATCGCCTGCTTAGAAATACCGAGGACCTCGGCCGCTTCGTTCTGATTACGCCCGCTGCGCACCAGCGACGTGGCCTCCCGCCCCTCGACGGTGCGCTTCGCCAGCACGTGCCCGATCAGGGCGAAGGTGGCCTCAATGTCGGAGGCATCGCTGGTGTCTCGAACACTGTCGACGACCACGCGCACCTGAGCCGGCCGCGTACCCACCGCTTCGGTGGCGGCGAACGTTGCCGGCCCATGATCGGTGATCCCGATGCCGATGGCCCAGTTACCATCCGACAGCAGCGCCATGACCAGGTCGCACGTCTCGGCGGGGCCCATCACGTGTGCCCTGATGTCTTCTACCCCCACGTGCTCAAAGGTGCCCACGCCGGGCAGAGTCGCCAGCGCGTCGGCGGAACGGCGGACAATATCGGCGCGGCGGTTTTCGCGGCCTCGGTAACGGGCGTGGACAGCAATCACAGCTATCAGTCTACTGTGAGGGCTTGACGTTCAGGTCAACTGGTTGCGGGTTTTCGCTACGCGCCCTTCGCGTATCGACGATCAACCCGGCAATTCCCACCACCGCCAGGATGGCCATCGTCGCAATGACCGCTGGGTTTGCCTCGCCCGTCAAGGTATCGCCGAACAACGTAATCAGGATCGTGCCGGGGGCGGACCCCACCAAAGTGGCGAGCGTAAACGGCACCAGCCGCACCTTCGTCAGGGCGGCAACATAATTCATGATTGAAAAGGGGACACCAGCAATTAAGCGCAAACTCACCACGGCCAACCAGCCACGGCGCTCCAGGTGATCGTTGATGGTGGCCACGGTGGGGTGAGTCAGCCGGGGCTCGATCCAATCGCGCAATAGCCCGCGGACAATCACCAAGGACAACGCGGCGGCGACTGTTGTGGCTGTCAGTGAAATGATAATGCCCCACACAGGGCCGAACAGAATGCCGGAAGATAACGTCATTACCGTACGCGGGATAGGAAACTGTGTGATGAATACATACAGCAGCCAAAACACCACGGGGAACCAGGCGCCGGTGGTGTTGGCCCACTCGCGCAGAACAGACAGCGGGGGGACGTCGATAAGCGCCCATGCGACAACAAAAACTACAGCCGCAATGACAATGGCGATGATCCGCCAGGTACGCGTTTTCATGATGCCATCATTCTAGGAGGTGACGGCGTAAAGCCTTAAATGCTCCTATAGTGGGAGCTATACCAATAGTTCGGACAAAGGAGATTTTATGGCTGACTTACGCACTGACCATGGTCCAAACCCATACGTGCTGGACATCGAGGATGTCACCAAGCAGAACGATGCCTTCCGCGATACCCTCTGGACTGGCAAGTACCTGCAGATGACCGTCATGTCGATCCCGGCTGGCGGGGAGATTGGTGCTGAGGTCCACGACGACCACGATCAGTTCCTGCGCCTCGAGAGCGGCAAGGGCCGCATCATGATTGGTGAAAGCGAAGACAACTTGGACATTGATCAGGTTGTTGAGGATGATTTCGCGATCTTCGTCCCGGCAGGGAAGTGGCACAACTTGGTCAACGATGGCGACGAGCCAGTGAAGCTGTACTCGATCTACGCTGCCCCAGACCACGTGAAGGGCACCTTCCACCAGACGAAGGAAGACGCGGACAACGATCCAAACGAGCAGCACTAGTCATAACTAGGCAGGGGACTCCCGAAGCATTGCAAGGTGCTTCGGGAGTTTTCCTCATCCTTCGAGGGTAGTGATAAGCGGAGCATAAGCCCCCAAGATCACAGACCGTCAAGGGTGGCGCTTGCGCCATCGCGTAGCGACGCAAAGCGCCCTTGACTGGCTGTGTTCGGGGGCTACGCTTCGCCACCAACCAGCGAGCAGTCAAAAGAAAAACACACGCTAAGAGCGTGCCAAAAAGCCCAGCGCAGCGCCCGGGTAAAACCCGGATAGACCTAGTGAAACAAGCACTTAGGTTACCTAAGTAGATGGCTTGCTCCGACCGGTGCTTAGATGTACTCGCCATTTACGAGTCACTCAAAAAGAAGGTCCTGAGTCATTGGATGCATGAGGTGTGACGGGTCATCGGCGGCAACGCCGATAACGTCCACGCACAAAAAGTTGCGCGCGGCTTTACACATGAGACCAGCGGGCCGTGAAAAAATCAGGCAGAAGGTGCGAGGAACGAGTACAGAAGAGCCTGAGATTCTTGCGCGGTGGTTTCTGGGTCGATTGATGTGAAACCGGCTGAGGAAGGAGGGGTTTTGAGGGCCAAAAAGTTTTTGGCATACGTGCCTGACCGACCGATTTGCGGGCCTCTCCTCAACTTCTGTCATTGCATACAACGCTTCACTCTTAGAATTTTTTGCAGATAAGTAGATGACCTGCACAAACGTTGACATCTAAATCGCATTAAACTATGTTGTAAGTCACACACAGGTTATCTTCTAAGGAGCTCAGATGAAACGAGCACTTTCATCCACCCTGTTGCTGGCAATCACTAGCACTCTAACTATCGGTATGGCAGTACCTGCAGAAGCTGCGGAGCTGTCAAAGAGTGAAACAGAACGACAAACCTCCCAACCTCTCGAAGTCCTAGAGACACTCGAAAGCCAAGGAGACATTGAAGCCTCTGTAGATTCATACCCAACAGTGGCCACCGATGGAAATAGCTCTGAGCTCCAAAACGGTAACGTAGGCCTAAAAACAAATCTAGGAGGAGCTACCTACGTTGAGGGAAAAATAACAACAGTAGCTAGTGATGACCACAACATCATCTACGAAAACCTCCAGAGCGGTGACTCACGGGCTGTAATTCAAATCGACTCACCCGATGCGCCTACTTCATACTCATTTGAGATGACTGGAGAGTACACCAGCTTAGCGATGCGAGAAGACGGCGGAATTGATGCCCTGGACGCAGACTCAAATATTGTCGCATCAGTCGACGCTCCATGGGCCTACGATGCCGATGGCGACGCTGTTCCCACATATTTCACCATTGACGGAAACACGATTACTCAGGTTGTAGAGCATAATGAAAGCTTCGACTACGGAATCGTTGCTGATCCGACGCTTAGGGAACATATCAAAAAAGTAATTGCGCGTTGTCTTGGCGTACTTGGCGCAGTAACCTGCTTGGGCGGAATTGTATACCAGTACCTGTAAACCGATAGGATTCGCAGATGCTTACTTGGTTAGGAATAAAAAGAAAAGTCGACACCCCTCAGACTCGACAGTTTTTTAGTGGTGTTTCGAAGAGAACAGTTGTCATAACACTGGCAAGTGCACTAGCAGTCATGATATGAGGCGGACTGGGTTTGGTGGAGATAGGGTTTTACCCGAACAAGGAGAACCCCATGCCCCGCCAAAGCAAGTACGACCCCGCGACCCGCGAGCGCGCGGTACGGATGTATTTCGAACGCCTCGACGAAGGCGGTATGTC
>NZ_JBHWRP010000037.1:0-9344 GCF_043426755.1 Corynebacterium sp.
TCAAGCAACTGCCACGTGTAGCTGCCCGCGGGCTGGGAGGCGGCGACGGTGATCTCGTCGATCCGCTCCGTTTTAGCCCCGTAGAAACGTTCCTTGGCTAGATCCATTAGTTGCTCCTGGAGATGTCGAACCAGAAGAAACCATGCGGGCCAAGGGTGACCAGCCAGGGCAGCTCGCCGATCGTCGGGAAGTACTCGCCGCCGGACAGCTCGCGCGGGGTCACGCCATTGAATTCGCCCAAATGCATCTCCACGGCCTGCGGGCGCGAGGTCATGTTGTTGATGCACAAGATGTCCTCGCCCTCGTACTCGCGGATGAAGGCGAGCACGCCCGGGTTCTCGTGGTGGACGAACTTCAGCGAGCCGCGGCCGAAAGCCTTGTACTGCTTGCGGATATGCACCTGCTGGCGCACCCAGTGCAGCAGCGAATTATCGCGCGACATCTGGGCTTCCACGTTGGCGGCCTGGAAACCGTACTGGTCGTTACGGATCGCCGGCAGGTAGAGGCGCTCGGGTTCGACGCGGGAGAAGCCGCCGTTGCGGTCATTAGACCACTGCATGGGGGTGCGCACGCCGTCGCGGTCCGGCAGCCAGATGTTGTCGCCCATGCCGATCTCATCGCCGTAGTACAAAAATGGGGAGCCCGGCAGCGACAGCAAGATAGCGTGGGCCAGCTCGATGCGCCCGCGGTGGCCGCCCAGAAGCGGGGCGAGGCGGCGTCGGATGCCCACGTTGGCCTTCATGCGGGGTTCCGCGGCGAAGTTTTCGTACATGTAGTCGCGCTCGTCGTCGCTGACCATTTCGAGGGTGAGCTCGTCGTGGTTGCGCAGGAACATACCCCACTGCGCGGACTCCGGGATCGCAGGCGTTTCGTTCAGGATGTCGATGATCGGCGCCGCGGACTCCTGGTGCAGGCCCATGAAGATGCGCGGCATGACGGGGAAGTGGAAGGCCATATGGCATTCGTCGCCGCCCGCCTCCGGGTCGCCGAAGTAGGCCACCACTTCTTCGGGCAGCTGGTTGGCCTCGGCGAGCAGGAAGCGGCCGGGGTATTCTTCGTCGAACATGCGGCGCACGCGCTTGATGAAGTCGTGGGTTTCGGGCAGGTTTTCGCCGTTGGTGCCATCGCGCTCGAACAGGTAGGGGATGGCGTCTAGGCGGATGCCGTCCATGCCCAGGTCCAGCCAGAAGCGGATCACGTCCAGGATGGCGTCTTGGACTTCGGGGTTGTCGTAGTTCAGGTCCGGCTGGTGGGAGAAGAAGCGGTGCCAGTAGTACTGCTTGCGCACTGGGTCATAGGTCCAGTTGGACTCTTCGGTGTCGACGAAGATGATGCGCGCCTCGGAGTATTTTTCGTCGGTGTCGCTCCACACGTAGTAGTCGCCATAGGGGCCTTTGGGGTCGCGGCGCGATTGCTGGAACCAGGGGTGCTGGTCGGAGGTGTGGTTGATGGGGAAGTCGGTGATGATGCGGATGCCGCGGCGGTGCGCCTGGTCGACCAGTTCGACGAAGTCTTCCACCGTGCCGAATTCGGGCAGGACTTTGCGGAAGTCGCGGATGTCGTAGCCGCCGTCGCGCAGGGGCGAGTCGTAGAACGGCGGCAGCCAGATGGCGTCGATGCCCAACCACTGGATGTAGTCGAGCTTTTCCATCACGCCTTTGAGCGTGCCGGATCCGGTGTTGTCGGGATCGTAGTACGCACGCACGAGTACTTCGTAGAAGACGGCGTCTTTGTACCATTCGGGGTCCGGCCGTTGCCAGGGTTCGTTGCCGGGCGCGGGGGCCGGGGTGTCAAAGTCGCCTGCGTCTGGTTCGACGATGCGGCCTTCGTTGTCAGTGTCCGATTGGTAAGTGGTTTCGTCCATGCGTTCAAGGCTAGGCAATTGTGCGCACGGCTGCACCTATCCGGTCGATGGCGTCGCGCAAAATATCCGGACTCGTTGCGAAATTGAGACGCGCCTTGTGCTCGCCGCCGGGCCCGAAGCTGGTGCCTTCGTTCAACGCCACTTTCGCGTGTCGACGAAGCCATGCGGCCGGCTGCTTCTCGCGCAGGGCGGTCTCGGAGAAGTCGAGCAGCATCAGGTAAGTAGCGGCGGGCTCGGTGAAGCGGATCCCTGGTACAGCTTCAGGCAGCTTATCGACGAGCAACTGGCGGTTCTCACGCAGTTGGTCGAGCTGCTGTTCTAGCGACTCGGTGCCGTGGAGGTAGCAAGCTTCTGCGGCGTACACGCCGAGGGTGCCGGTGCCATCCTTGGCAACGCCGGTAAGTGCGTTCCAGGTTGTGATGTCCGCGTCGTTGGAGAAGATGATCTGCGCACACTTCAGGCCGGCGATATTCCATGCCTTCGAGGTGGCGGTGACGGTGATGCAGACCTCGGCGGCGGTCTCAGAGACGTTGGCCGCGCACACGTGGGTGCCGTCGAGCACGATGGGGGCGTGGATTTCGTCGACAAGCACACGTGCCTTGTAGCGGGCGGCCATGTCGGTCAGCTGAACCAGCTCGTCCTTGCTGAAGGTGAAGCCCCAGGGGTTATTGGGGGCGGCCAGCAGGATGGAGCCGGCGCCCTGCTGGAAGGCCTGCTCGATCTCTTCGAAGTCCAGGCCTTCGGCGGTGGCGGCGACGTCGATGCGCTGGCGGCCGGCGGTTTCCGGCAGCTCCAGAAACGGCGGGTAGCTGGGCACCGGCACGATTACGGGGCTATCCGGGCGGGTGAAGTACTGAATGCCCAACAGCATGCCGCGCACCACGTCGGCGCAAGTGACCACGCGTGCCGGGTCGGGGCGCCAGCCGTAACGCTGGGCATAAAACTCCGACAGCGCCTCCGGCAGACCCGAGTTGGCCGGGGTGTAGCCGAAGGTTTCGTTGTCCACGCACTCCTGGATCGCGTCGAGCACCGGCGCGGCGGTGGGGAAGTCGCTCTCGGCGATGAACAGCGGCAGGACGTCGTCGTCGAACTGCGTCCACTTGCGGGTGCCGCGGGCTTTCAGGGTCTCAAGGCTTGGAAACTGCATGGCCGACAGTTTAGTCAGCGCGCGTCGACCCTGTCGGCTCCTCGGCGTCCTCCTCGTCGTCGCCGGAGACGAAACCGAAACGCTTTAACCTGGCACGGTCGGCCTCTGAGGTGGAGGCGGTCAGCTGCAAAAGTTCTGAATAAATTCCGCCGGAGACGGCCAATTCTTCCGGGGAGCCGATTTCATCGATCCGTCCGCCATCGAGCGTGATGATGGTATCCACGTCGGCGATCGTCGACAAGCGGTGCGCGATGATGATCGTGGTGCGGTCGCGCATCAGCTCATTCAGGCCCGCCTGGACCTGGCGTTCGGACTTGTTATCCAGGGCGGAGGTGGCCTCGTCGAGAAGTAACAAAGGCGCGTCCTTCAGCATGGCGCGGGCCACGGCGACGCGCTGCTTCTGGCCACCCGACAGGCGCAGGCCGCGCTCGCCGATGACGGTGCCATAGCCATCCGGGAAGCCCATGATGAAGTCATGCGCGTTGGCGCGGCGGGAGACCTGCTCGATCTCCTCGTCCGTGGCGTCCGGCTTGCCGTAGGCGATATTTTCGCGGATCGTGCCGGAAAACAGGTTCGGCTCCTGGAAGACCACGCCGACGGAGGCGCGCAGCTGCTCATTGGTGAGCGTATCGACGTTATGCCCGCAGACCGTGAGCTCGCCGCCATTGATGGGGTAGAGGCCCAACAGCAGGTTGATCACCGTGGACTTGCCGCCGCCCGATTCGCCCACCAGCGCCACGCGCTCGCCCTCACGCGCGGTGAAGGAAATATCGCGCAGCACCAGTTCGTCGGGTTCGTAGCCGAAGGAGACATCGTCGAAACGCACCACTGGTGGCTGGGGCTCAAGTGGGGCCGGGTGCTCGTCGTTAAGCACTGGCACTCCGGAGGCCTCGGTGGCGGCGACGAGTTGCTGATTCGCGGTGGGCTCGACGCGCTCATCCATCACGCGGAAGTAGTCCTTGGAGCCGGCGATCGCGCGCTGGGCGGCGTCGACGATCCAGCTCATCATGAACACGGGTTGCTTCGCCATGTTGGTTAGCGTGATCAGCATGACCATGTCGCCGAGGGTGAAGCGGCCGTTGACCGTTTGCAGGAAGAGCAGCAGGTAGATGGCCAGGAAAATCACGTTCATGGCGGCGCCGCGGGCCGTGTCCATGCCGTGCCACCAGCGCGACTGCGGGCGGGTGATCTCGACGGTGCGGCCGTAGCGGCTGCCGAAATCGTCGAGCTCGCGGATCTCCGCGACGAAAGACTTAGTCACCTTGACCTGGCCGATGACCTCGGAGAACCGGCCGTTGGCGGCGTCGATCTCCGCGTTCTTCTCGCCCTCCATGCGCTGCCAGCGCTTTGAGGTGAGTGCTGTGAGGTACATGTAGATCGGGAAGAGCGCGGCGAGCAAGAGGGTCAGCGGCCAGTAGTAGAACGTGGTGATCACCAGCACCGCGATGACCTGCAGCATCATCGGCAGGAAGGAGTTCGAGGCGGACTGGATGAACTGCGTCATTCCCGCGATCGAACGGTCTAGGCGCGCGATGACGGTGCCGGTAATCTGCCCGTCGAAATAGCGCTGCGGCAGGGCCAGCAGCTTCGCGAAGTAGCGCGTGGAGAGGATCTGGCGCAGGCGCATCGCCATCACGTCGCCGAAGTAGCCGCCGATATTCTGCGCCACGGTGGATGCCAGGTCGGCGACGAACAGCGCGATCGACAACCAGATGATCGTGCGTGTCACCGCCTGCGCCACCGTCTCGCCGGAGACCACCGCGACGATCGTATCCGTCGCCTCACGCAGGATAAACGGGCTCACAAGCGCCAGCGCCGCCTGCACCGCGGCGAACACAATAATGGCAATGTATAAAGGCCACAGGGCAGAGGCGCTACGAAGAACGCGGGAAAGAGACTGCATAAGATGTTGATGCTAACAACAACGCGGGTCCAGTGCACGCGGCCAGTCACTGACCGGCTAAAGTAGGCCACACGACGCGAACCGAAAGGTACCCATGGCTTTGAAGCATTCCCGCGCAGTCGCGCTCCTCGCCGCGCTCAGCCTGGCGGCGGGGACAGTCGCGTGTGCTAACGACGACACCGCCGACGGTGACGCCACCAACGGGGAAAACCCGATCACCCCGACTACCGGCGTGGCCACCACGGCGGAAGCCGCCGAGCCCGAGTTCGAAACCCGCCAGGTGGAGCCGACCGTCACCGAAAAGATTGACGGCTCTCCCGTCGACGACCCCGGCATGGACCTCACCTTCCACTGGCAGGGCACCACCTACGCGCCCAACGGCGGCACCGTCGTCACGGTGGCCGTAGCCAATAACTCCAAGGTCCCCATGCCGCCCGAGGCGCTGGGGCAGCCCACGCTGCGCTACTCGCCGGGGTCCTCCTCGGGCGAGTCCACGGCCGACCCGATGAGCGCCGAGGAGGCCGGCATCGACACGGTGGGGCTCGACCTGCCACTGGGGCCGGGGGCGATGACCAACCTGCATTATGCCTTCGACGTATCAACGGGCAACATATGGGACGCCGAGTTCACCATCGCGAACGTAACCTTCTCCGGCAACCTCAACAATTAAAGGAAAATCTGTGTCTGAACGCGTAGTACTTCTCGACGACAACGGCGCCGCCATCGGCGAGGCCGACAAGGCGGAGGTGCACACCACCGATACGCCACTGCACCTCGCATTTTCTGCCTGGGTGTTTGACGCGGAGGGCTCCTTGCTGATGACGCGCCGCTCCCTGGCGAAGAAAACCTTCGCCGGCGTGTGGACCAATAGCTTCTGCGGCCACCCGGCCCCGGGCGAAGAGCTAGTAGCTGCGGTGCGCCGGCGGGCACGCGAGGAGGTGGGGATTGCGGCCGACTATATTGCAGAGATCCGCGAGGTCATCCCAGACTTCCGCTATCGCGCAACTGACGTGGCCGGCATCGTGGAAAATGAGATCTGCCCCGTCTTCGTCGTCCGCCTGCACGAGGACGCACTGATCGGCCCGGAGCCCAGCGAGATCGACGCCTATGTGTGGGCCGATCCCCGCAAGGTGCTGGCCACCGCCCAGACCACCCCGTGGGTGTTCTCCGACTGGATGGTCGGAGAACTTTTCGACCACCGCCTAAGCTCCGTCCTCTCAGGGGAAGAACGCTAGGCCCCCAGGCTGAGCATGCGCCGGCCTTGGAAGCGTCCGGCGTCAGTGGTGGCCTCGGCCAGCATGACCAGCCCGCGGTGCGCCATGCACGCCTTAAAGGTGGGCGTGATCTTGTCCTGCCCGTAGCCCTCGAGGAAGCTGCGCACCACGTTTTCGCACCACATCGGGTTGTTGGCGCCGTGGGAGCGCAGTGACCCGACGATGCCAGCGATGTCGTCGGTCGGGCTACGCAGTTCGGCAGCACCCGGGTAGGGGACCGATTCTTCGAAGTCGATGATGGTCCACTGGCCCTCGTCGTAAAGCGTGACCTCAAGCCGCAGGTTGCCGTGGATCCGCTGCACGGGGAACTCCTCCGGCATCCCGTCGATCAGGGCGGCGATGTGGCTGCGGTATTCCTCCAAGTGGGGATGGTCGGCCAGCAGGATGTCGAAGAGCTCCCACAGGTGGTCGCCCATATAGTGACGCGGCAGAGAGTCGGTGGGGAAGGCCATGGCCAGGGCATCGTGCATGTAACGCACCGTTTGGCCGAGCTTCATCAGATCATTGTGCTCGTAGAAGCCCGCAGAGGAGTTCTGCTTGGCAATCTCGCTGCCCTTCTCGCCGGCGTTGAAGCTTTCCACAGCGGACAGCGTGTAGGTCTTCTCGTCCAGGTCGAGGGTGACGTGGCCCAGCAGGGAAGGGAAGTGGGGGCCGGAGAGCTGGGAGAGCATCTCCACCTCGTCGTTGATGCCCTCCGGCAGGTAGTGGAAGACGCGAAACAGGCAGTGTTCGCCGGTTCCCGTGTCCGTCAAGCGGAAGTTGAGGTTGGGGCTATCCGGGTAGTCGACGCGCTCCAAGGTGTACCTATCCGGCAGGAATCCGTGGAGCTCAGCGCCCTCGGTGAAGGGGATTTTCTTGACCGTGTTGCGCTCCAGCGCCGTGCTGAGGTTGTCAGACATGTCCGTGCCGTCCTGGTTGAGGGAAATTTGGTAGGCGCCAGCATGTGATGTATCAACGAAATATTGATGCCCCGTTAAGAAGGGAACCTTTTTGATGATGCGAACCTGAGGGTCATCCTTGCGATCTCCACGATAAAAAGGCTGCCTCCGCAGCCAGTCGCCGATTTCGGCCTCCTGGATCATGCAAACTCCTTAAGTTCTTCGCGTTTCCCCGCAGGTCAGGGCTGCCCCGGCTCGATTCTCTAAGATTCCATCGGAAGCTCAGTAAACGAGTGTCGGATATACCCCAACGGGTTTTTACTTAACGTGTCATTTGTACCTGATAAGTCCACTTTAAGCACATTTTTTCCATCCACCGCGTTGTATTCGGGCCAGCCAGGCTCCCCCGTTCGGGCGTAATTGACCAACCAGGCATTAAGTCCATCGCCCGCGGCGTAGGGAGTGTTACCGAACAGCGGGCGAATATCGCACGAATGATAAGCGGGCGAGAGTTCGTCGGAAAGCAACTCAGCCTGCCACGTACGCCCCGGCGCGTGTTCGGCGACGTGGTCGACCCAGCGGCGCACGGAGGCGTCGGTGACGAAGCGCCCGGCAAGGTGGCGCGGGTCGATGGCACGGGCGTGCTCCAGCCAGTAGCTCGTCGTGTCGCGCTTGAGCCCCATGGCGGGCCCGAACATGCGCACCATCGCAGCGCCTTGTCCCAGCTTGTCGGCTTGGGCGGCGAAGGGCTGGGTATAGAATTCGTCGCGTGTCGACGAGACCACCACGTCCACCTCCGCCATATCACGGGGCGTGAGCGGGGCCGGGCCCAAGGCGATGTCCAGGATGTGGCGGGTGCGGAAGCGGTTATAGGCCGCTTTTCGACGAGCCCGTGATGCTTTTTCCATGTTGGCGCGGCTAGTGACCATGCCAAAGAAGGCGGCCTGCACGCCGGTGCGCCGCTGCTCGTAGGAGGCGCGGGGGAAGCTGGGGCTCATGGCCACCACGCGCCGGAATGCGCCGCGGTAGTGGTCGCGCCGGGTTAGCCAGAGGGCGGTGGTGGCGCCGGCGGACTGGCCGACGAGGGTGACGTTGGTGGGGTCGCCGCCGAAGGATTCGATGTTGTGCTGGATCCATTCGAGGGCGAGGGCGCAATCGTCGATGCCGCGGTAGTGGTTGGGTTCGTCGTCGTGGAAGCGGGCGAAGCCTTCGAAGCGGACGCGGTAGCCGATCTGGACCTGGATCACGCCTTGGGTGGCGTTGGCGTAGCCGGCGGCGCGGGGGTCTTCGTGGGTGCCGTTTTCGAAGCGGCCGCCGTGGATATAGACGATGACGGGCAGGTCGTCGAGGTCGCGCGCGCTGGCAGGCCGGGTGATTGTGAGCGCCACTTGTTCGGGTTGCGGGGTGGTGGCGTCGATCAGCAGGCCGCGGTCGGCGGGGCGGGCGTCGGCGAAGTCGCTGGGGATGTGGGAGTAGGGCACGGAGTGGAAGATGTCCACGGTGCCGTCGGAACGGCCGATGATGGTGCCGGCGGGGCAGGTCACTTCAGCGTTGCGCATACCGCTGTAGTCTAGCCATTATGACAAACCCACTTCTTCAGCAATCCGAACTGCCGTATAAATTGCCGGACTTCGCCGCGATCACCGTGGCCGATGCGGACGCCGCTTTCCCGGTCGCCTTGGAGCGCCACCGCGAGGAGATTGCGCAGATCCTTGCCGAAGAAGAACCCACCTGGGCCAACACCGTGGAGGCCTTGGAGCTCTCCGGCGCGGACCTCGACCGCGTCGCGTCCTGGTTTTTCAACCTGCAGGGCACCGACGGCGGCAAAGAGTTCGACGAAGTCGCCGACCGCTGGGTGCCGGAGCTTTCCGCCCATTCCGATGCCATCTACCAGAACGCGGAGCTCTACCGCCGCATTCAGGCCGTCACTGTGCCGGAGGACGAGGAGTCACGCCGCCTCCACGGCAAGTTGCTGCGCGCCTTCACCCGCCGCGGCGCCGACCTCGACCAGGCGGGCAAGGATCGCTTATCGACGATCAACCGGCGCCTTTCTGAGCTCTCTGAACTTTTCGGCCGCAACCTGCTTGCCGACACCACCGAGCTCGCCGTCCGCTTCGATACCGCCAAAGAATTAGCGGGGCTCTCGCAGGCACGCATCGACGCCGCCGCAGACGGTGATGGCTACGTGCTGCCCATTGAATTGCCGACGACACAATCGGCACAGTCGCAGCTGGAATCGTCGGAAAGCAGGCACAAACTTTTCGACGCCTCACGCAAG
>NZ_JBHWRP010000038.1:0-6390 GCF_043426755.1 Corynebacterium sp.
GCGACAAGCTCCTCGCGTGCGCGGGCCAAATGTACCTGCGCACCAAAGGAGCCGAAAGATTCCTTGACCACCACCGGCAGCCCGAAGTGCTCGATGGCGGCATCGACGAAGGGCTGCTCCTGCCACGCGACTGGTTGGAAACGCAGCGGCACCACCATTGTCTCCGGTTGGGCGATGCCCGCGGGCAGCAGACAGGTGTAAGTGCGGAACTTATCGTCGCAGGCTTCGATCGCCGCCGCCGAGTTGAAGCAGCGTACGCCGTGGGCCTCCAACCAGCGCCCCACGGCAACATCCTTGTCCCACAGCACCACCCAGTCGGGGCGTTCGCGTTCCAGCTGCGCCTGCACCTGAGCGTTGGTGACAAGCTGGGCGTTCAGGCCTGACTGGTCGGCCGCGCGCAGCAACCACTCGTGCAGCTCAGTGAACTTGTCAAAGTGGTAGAAGTGATTGACGACGATCCAACCGGCCATCACGCTATCCCAAGTGTTGGGTGGTGAGCAGACCGCGCTTCATGCGCTCGATCATGTTGCGGCGCAGCGTCAGAACGAACCACCACACCACGGCGAACATCACACCGATGGCAAAAACCGACCAGTGGATGTATATGCCGGCCAGCAAGAACACCTGCAAGATGACCGCCACCGGCAGCGCCCACTTAAACCGCGTGAGGAACGCCAGCACGGTGTGCGCTGCGCCAAGAGCGGTAATGTACCCCCAGTTGAAGGCGGTCCACAGCTGACCGTCGTCGATCTTCAAGATCACGGCCAACGACAGGAAAATGGTAATGGCCTCGAGGATGAGCACACCGGAGACCACCCCGTTGAAGCCTTTCATCGGGTCCTTCGCAGGCTCGTGGCCCTTGCCTAGTGGGCCGTAGTTCTCGTCGCTCATCTACTCCGCATCCTTTGCAAACAGTGGGTGTGCTTGTGCCACGACCTGCCCAGAGCCGGTCAGCACAATACCAGTGCCTGATTGTGCCTCATCGCCACCCATTTCCTCAAGCGCCAGCTCACGAGCCGTCGCGTACGCACCGGCCAACGTGTCATCGACAAATACTCGATCATCGCCGAAGATCTCTCGCGCCAGCTCCGCCAACTCATAGGGGTCCATTGCGCGTGACGACGACAAGCCCGCCACCACGACCACCGACAGCACTGGTTCCAGTGCTCGCAGAATGCCGGCTGCGTCCTTATCTTCAAGCACGCCCACCACGCCGATCAGGGTGGTGAAATTAAAGTCGCGCTCCAGCGCGGCCGCCAGCGCCTGGGCACCGGCCGGGTTGTGGGTGGCATCCACAAATGTTGTGGGGGTGGTGTCCATGCGTTGCAGCCGACCCGGCACCTCCACGGCTGCGAAACCGCGGCGGATCGTGTCCTGATCCAGCTGGTGGCCCGAGTGAGCACCAAAGAAGGCTTCCACCGCCGCAAGAGCGACGGCCGCGTTCGCCGCCTGGTGGGCACCCGACAAGGGGACGAAGATGTCGTCGTAAAGCCCGCCCAAGCCACGCAGCTGAACGGTCTGCCCGCCCACGGCAATGGCTGAATCCGCCACGGTGAACTCGCTGCCGTAGCGGGCGACGGCAGCATCGACCTCCACGGCCCGCTGCAGGATCGGCTCCAGCGCCTCCTCCGGCTGGGCTGCGATGACGGCCACGGCGTTCGGGTTGCGAATGATCCCGGCCTTGTTCTCCGCGATCTCCGCGATGGTCTCGCCCAAATAATCGGTGTGGTCCAAACCGATCGGGGTGATCACGTTGACGTCAGCGTCGGCCACATTGGTGGAATCCCACAGCCCGCCCATGCCGGCCTCAATGACTGCAACATCCACCGGAGCATCCGCGAACGCGGCAAAAGCGACGGCGGTGAGCACTTCAAACTTCGACAGTGGAATATCGAAGCGGGCATCCACCATTTCCACGAACGGCGCGATCTCCTCGTAAATGCGCACGAAGTCCGCCGGGTGCATGTCCTGGCCATCGATGCTGATCATGTCATTAACGGCGCTGATCTGCGGGCTGACAAAGTAGCCCACGCGCCGGTGAAAAGCCTCCAACAGCGTGGCGATCATCCGCACCGCTGACGTTTTCCCGTTCGTCCCAGCCACATGGATCACCTTGTAGCTCTGCTGCGGCGTACCCAGGAAATCAAGTAGCAACGAGATCTTCTCGGTGGAGGGTTCGATCTCCCGCTCGTTCGCCCGCTGCGCCAGCTCCTCGGTCACCCGCGCCAGTGCTGCGCGGTCGTCATCGGTGATGGGCCGCTGGATCGGTTCGACCGTCTCGGTCTCCAATCCCTCGACCTCAACGGGGTCCTCGCCCACCACCGGCGCCCCGCCCAGGTTAAGGGTGCGGCCGGCATCGGTGGTCTCCACGTCGAAGGCGGGCTGCTCAGGCAGATCCGCCTCATCGGTCAGGTCAGCATCCCCGTCGTTCCCGTCGGTGCCGTCGTCGATGCTGGCGTCAATGGCATCGAGGATGCGCTTGATCTGTTCGTCGTCAGAATGTGGGCGATTACCCGTCATCTATTTCAGGTTCTCCAATCGCGCGCTGATGCGCGCTTGCTCTTCGGTTGCCACCTGCTGGCGGTCGCGGATCTTCTGCACCACGGCCTCCGGCGCGTTCGCCAGGAACTGCTCATTATTCAGCTGCTTCGCGGTGGTTTCCAGTTCCTTCTCTGCGGCAGCAAGCTCCTTTTCCAGACGCTTGCGTTCCGCAGCCACGTCCACGGTTCCGGAGGTATCCAGCTCCACGTCCAGGGTGGTCTGGCTCAGGCGCATCTCAATGCTTGCCGACGATGCGAAGTCCTCTCCCGGCGCCTCCACGCGTGCAATATCGCGCACCATGGCTTCCTGGCCATCCAGGTCCGCCGCGGAGAAGTCCAGCTTGCCCGGGACCTTCTGCGAAGGCTTCACGCCTTGGTCGGCGCGGAAACGGCGCAGCTCGGTGATCAGCTTGATGGAGTCCTGAATCCTTCGCGCCGCCACTTCATCAGTAGCTGCTCCACCATTGGTGTCCTCGGAGGTTGGCCATGGGGCCTGGGTGACGGACTCTTCCTCGGTCAGTGCGGTCCACAGCACCTCGGTGATGAACGGCATGGTGGGGTGTAGCAGGCGAAGCACCACGTCGAGAGCGCGCCCCAGCACGATCTGGGTGGACCGGGTGCGGGCCTTTTCCTGCTCTGTCGCCTGGTCAAGGTCGCGAGAGATTTGTGTCTTGGAAATTTCCAGGTACCAGTCACACAGTTCATCCCACACGAAGTGGTAGAGATCCTCGTTCGCTTTCGCGAACTGGTAGTCATCCAGGCGCTCGTCGACAAGCGTACGGACCTCCTCAAGGCGGTCGAGGATCCAGCGGTCAGCATCCGTCAGCGTCTCGCGAGCCGGCAGTTCGCCTACCGCCGCGCCATTCATCAACGCGAACTTGGTGGCGTTGTACAGCTTGGTGGCAAAGTTGCGGGCGGCCTGGGCGTTGTCCTCGCCGATCGGCAGGTCCACGCCGGGGTTCGCGCCGCGGGCCAGGGCGAAGCGCAGCGCGTCCGCACCATATTCCTCCACCCAGTCCATCGGGTCGATGCCGTTGCCCAGGGACTTCGACATCTTGCGGCCCTTTTCATCGCGCACTAGGCCGTGCAGGTAGAGGTCAGTAAACGGCACCTGCGGGCGGCCGTCGGTGCCTTCGCCCAGGACCTCCGGGGTTTCCTTACCAGCGAAGGTGCCGAACATCATCATGCGCGCCACCCAGAAAAACAGGATGTCGTAGGCGGTGACCAGTACGGATGTTGGGTAGAACTTGTCTAGGTCCGCAGTCTTTTCTGGCCAGCCCATCGTGGAGAAAGGCCACAGCGCAGAGCTGAACCAGGTGTCCAGCACGTCTGGGTCCTGCTCATAGCCTGCTGGTGGCTCCTCGTCCGGGCCAACGCAGACCACGTCGCGGGTTCCGTCGCTTTGCTCCGGTCCGTACCAAATCGGGATCCGGTGGCCCCACCACAGCTGGCGCGAAATCGTCCAGTCATGCATGTTGTCCACCCAGTCGAAGTAGCGCTTCTCCAGCGCCGGTGGGTGAATCTTCGTGTCGCCTTCGCGCACCGCATCCCCGGCCATCTTCGCCAGTTCATCGACCTTGACGAACCACTGCAGGCTCAAGCGTGGCTCGATCGCTTCCTTGGAACGCTCCGAGTGTCCGACCGAGTGCACGTACGGGCGGACCTCCTTGGCGATGCGACCTTGCTCCGCCAGTGCCTCACGTACCTTGACGCGGGCCTCCTCGCGGGTCAGACCATCGAACTGAGTGCCGGTATCGGCAATGTGGCCGGTCTTGTCCATGATGATCGGCATGTCTAGGTTGTGGCGCAGGCCCATCTCATAGTCATTCGGGTCGTGGGCAGGGGTGATCTTCACCGCACCGGTGCCAAATTCCATATCCACATAATCGTCAGCAATGACCTTCAGCTTCAGATCATCGCGGAACGGGTGGTCGAACTCGGTACCGACCAGATCTGCGTAGCGTTCGTCGTCGGGGTGCACGGCAATGGCCACGTCGCCCAGCATCGTTTCCACGCGCGTGGTGGCCACGATCAGGTGGGGTTCGTCGTCGTTCAGCGAACCGTAACGGATGGAGACCAGCTCACCCTCGACGTCCTCATAGATCACCTCAATATCAGACACGGCGGTCTCCAACACGGGCGACCAGTTCACCAGGCGGTAATCCTGGTAGATCATGCCCTTGTCGTACATCATCTTGAAGATGGTCTGCACGGCGCGCGAGAGGTTCTCATCCATGGTGAAAGAGTCCCGGGACCAATCCACGGAATCGCCGATGGCACGCATTTGCGACTGGATGGTGCCACCGTACTTTTCTTTCCAGTCCCACACGTGCTGGATGAATTCTTCGCGGCCGTAGTCGTAGCGGTCCTTGCCCTCAGTTTCCTTGAGCAAAGCCTCCACCTTGGTTTGGGTGGCGATACCCGCGTGGTCCATCCCCGGCAGCCACAACACCTCATAGCCCTGCACGCGCTTCCGACGCACCATCACATCAATCAGCGTGTGGTCGAGTGCATGGCCCATGTGCAGCTGGCCCGTCACATTCGGTGGCGGCAGCACAATAGAATAAGCCGGCTTATCACTTTGCGCATCGGCGGTGAAATAGCCCTTATCTACCCACCCCTGGTACAGCTCCGCCTCCAGGGATTGAGGCTCCCAATTCTTCGGGAGGTTGTCTGCTCGGTTCTTGCCCACGTTTGCTTCAGTCACGCGCACCAGTCTAGCCGGTACAGGCAGCACAGATTGTATGACCTAGCTTTGTTCTTGGCTTTGTTCCGTGCCAAGTTCCGGCGCGGCGGTAGCGGTGACCGTGTAGCCGTCATCCAGTTCGATCGTGATCGTTGCCACGCCATTGTTATCCACGCTGAGCGTTTCGACGACGGCGGGACCAAAATCGCTGCGCTGCACATCCACCTGGGTGAGGTCCGAACAGTAACGCAGGTTGTGGTCGAAGGGAACGTAGACCTCCGCCAGCACCGTGAAGTCGCCCGGGGTGTCGTCGTCAAGCGAGGAATACTCGATATAGCGAAACACGCCGATATTGTGGGCGGCCCGGTAACGCCTGGTCACCGTGGTCGTGGGGTCTTCTGGGCCGACCAACTCGTCGAAGGAGATTTGGCTGCCTTCGTGTGCCTCGCGGAATACTCCGATTCGCCGCGCGAGGCGGTCGGTGAGGTGGAAATCAGACTCCGGATCCGCCGCGATCGCAAGACCGATGGCCGTCGACGCGGTAGGCAGCTGAGAGCGGTGCACGCGCCTGCCGTAGCGTTCCCGCAAGACCCGCGAGACCAGAGGCAACGCCGATGCCCCGCCGACCAAGTAAATACCGGCGATTTCTGTATCGCGCAGGCTGTCTTGCTCCCCGAGCAAGGGCGCGATGGCCTCCATTGTGCGCTCTACAAGGGGCGTTGCGGCTTCATAAAAATCTGCGACAGGTACGGTGACGGCCCCACCAGGCAGATCGATGAGCACCCGGCGGGTTTGCGGCTTAATCGACTCTTTGGCCTCGCGGATCCTGTCCATCACGGCAGGGGGCACGCCATCGGCCAGCATCTGTGGTGGCAGGGCAAGACCGGCCAGGACATCGTCAAAGTCATCGCCGCCCAAACGGGCGATCCCCGTGGAACGTTCCACCACGTGGTCCAGCCCATCGATGCGCAGCAAGGTCGCATCAAAAGTGCCGCCACCCAGGTCAAACACGATGATCGAGGTACGCTTCGTGTTCAGGGTGCGCGCGTAGCGGTGGGTGTATTCGAAACCGGCAGCACTTGGCTCATTGATCAGGCCAACCACGGTGGCGCCGGCTCGTCGAAAAGCATCCATGGTGAGCAGGCGCTGGGTCGACCCTGCGTT
>NZ_JBHWRP010000039.1:0-100206 GCF_043426755.1 Corynebacterium sp.
GGTGTGCGGACCTGCGTCGTGTCAGTTCTGCGTGGCTCTACCGGGTCTGCCTTGAGCGACGGGATCCGCAGCGCCATCACACCCGCAATCAGCGCAATAACCGCGCCCACCATGTAGACGGTGTTATATCCGAACTGCGGGGCGATGGCCAGACCCACCGGCAGGAAGAGCATCTGCGCCACGCCGACGAACACGCCCAGCAGCCCGGTGCCCTTGCCCAAGAAGCGCGCCGGAATCAGCTCAGCGACCAACGCAGACTCAGCCACGGTGATCGCGCCGAAGCCAACACCACGCATGGCGCAAAACAGCAACACTGCCCAGGGTTCCATGCTGATGATATGACCCAAGGCCGGAACTCCAAGCAATAAGGCGGAGGTGACCATGACGGGGCGGTAACCGATGGAGCGCAGCATCGCAGGAGTGAATACCTGCGTGATCACGGTGGCCAGCATGAAAATGCCGGTGGTGAGCCCGGCCAGTGTGGCGCTACCCCCATTGTCGAGGACCGCCACCGGCAGCACCGGGAGCAAGAGGGCCCAGGCACCAAATGCGGCAGCTACCGCAATCATCGTCGGAAGGAACCCCGGCGCTTTCCAAATGCTATCGAGCTGTTCGAACTCGTCCCGGCTCATGCGCTCCTGTGCCACTGCTCCCCTTCCACTGTGCTCTATAGGTGCTTTAAGGTCTAATCAACCGAGAAAGGATAGCAGATCACCCGCGTTGCCGTCCTAGATTGGCATCGCGGTGAACAAACTCCCCAGCGCAATCAATAGGGCGACGGCGGCGAAGACCACCATGAACAGCGTGGCCTTCTTCGAACCGTTCTGATAGGCGGACCATGCGCCACCAACGAGGATTCCGGCGATGATAAACAGGATCCAGATGAACAGGGACCCGCCGATCCCAGGCGATGAGCCTTGTGCGAGCACCATCATCTACAGCGCGCCCTTGGTCGATGGCACGCCGTCGACTCGTGGGTCCATCTCGGTTGCCTGGCGCAGTGCGCGCGCCACTGCCTTGTACTCCGCCTCGGTGATGTGGTGCGGGTCGCGGCCGTACTGCACGTTGACGTGCAGGGTGATGCGCGAGTTGTACGCTAGGGTTTCGAAGAAGTGGCGGTTGATCACGGTGGCGTAGTGGCCGCCGATGATCTGCCAGTCCATATTTTCGGGCTCGCCATTCATCACGAAGTAGGGCCGACCGGAAATGTCGAGCACAGCGCTGACCAATGTTTCATCCATCGGCAAGTCCATGGAGCCGAAGCGGCGGATCCCCTTCTTATCCCCGACGGCATCCAACAGCGCCCAGCCCAGGGTGATGGCTGTGTCTTCGACGGTGTGGTGGGCGTCGATATGCGTGTCGCCCTTGGCGTGTACCTTCAGGTCGAAGGAGCCGTGGGTGCCAAATGCGGTGAGCATGTGGTCAAAAAATGGTAGGCCCGTGTCAATATCGCACGTGCCTGTGCCGTCGAGGTTGATGTCCACGGTGATATCAGACTCACTGGTGGTTCGTGTGGCGGTGCCGATGCGCTCGCTCATAGTTACAGCCCTTTCTTTTTCACAATCTTAGCTGCCTGGAGGAACATGTCATTTTCGGTATCCAGTCCGATGGTGACCCGCAGGTGGCCAGGTACGCCGACATCGCGGATGAGGACGTCCTCGTCCAAGAATGCCTGCCAGGCTTCGGCGGCATCAGCGAAATTACCGAAGAAGAGGAAATTGGATTCGCTGGGCACAACCTCGTACCCCAGCTCGATCAACGCGGCTTGGACGCGCTCGCGTTCCTTCGATAGCTTATCGACGGTGGCCAGCGTGTCCTCTGAGTGGCGCAATGCCACGGTCGCCGCTGCCTGCGATAGCACTGACAGGTGGTACGGGAGACGTACGAGCATGACCGCCTCGATGAACGCGGGCGCTGCGACAAAATAGCCCAAGCGCCCACCTGCGAAATCGAAGGCCTTGCTCATCGTGCGCGAGACCACCAGCTTGGTCGGGTACTTCTCCAGCAGGGTCGTCGCGGATGGAGAAGGAGAAAACTCGGCGTAGGCTTCGTCGATAATCACGATGCCAGGCGCCACCTCCAGAATCTTTTCGATGTCCTCCAAGCTGGTCACATCGCCAGTCGGGTTGTTCGGGGTGGTGATGAAGATGACACTTGGTGCGTGCTGCTCAATCGCCTGCAGCGCCGCGTCCATGTCGATGCGGAAATCCGCTCCCCGATCGACTCCGATGAACTCCGTCTGGGTGCCTGCCGACAGGATGGGGTGCATGGAGTAGCTCGGAACAAAACCCATCGCCTTGCGGCCCGGCCCGCCGAATGCCTGCAAGAGCTGTTGCAGCACTTCGTTGGAACCGTTGGCGGCCCACACGTTGTCCTTGGTCACGGCCACGCCGGTCTGCTTGGTCACGTAGTCTGCCAGCGCGGTGCGCAGCTCCACGGCGTCACGCTCTGGGTAGCGGTTCAGGGTAGATGCCAGCTTGGACACTTCGGCGACAAGATCGTCGATCAGCGCCTGCGAGGGCGAGTACGGGTTCTCATTCGTGTTGAGTTGAACGGGGACCTGAAGTTGAGGCGCACCGTAGGCGGACTTGCCGCGCAGTTCGTCGCGAAGCGGTAATTGGTCCAGGGTGATATCCATTAGTTCTCCTCGAATCGTGCGCGAATGGCCTCACCGTGGGCGGGCAGCTGTTCGTCGTCGGCAAGCGCGATGATGTGGCGGCCGATCTCCTTGAGCGCGACGCGATCGTACTCAATCAGGTTCACGGGGCGCAGGAAGGTGTGGGTGGACAGGCCCGCCGAGAAGCGTGCGGTGCCAGATGTGGGCAGCACGTGGTTGGAGCCTGCGGCATAGTCGCCCAAAGGTACAGGCGAGTACGGGCCGACGAAGATTGCGCCGGCATGCTGGATGCGTTCGGCGACCTCGCGGGCGTCGCGGGTGTAGATCTCCAGGTGCTCTGCGGCATAGGCATCCGCCACGGCGATGGCTGCTTCCAGATCGTCGACAAGCACGATGCCGGACTGCGCGCCCGTCAGCGCCTCGCGGACGCGCTCCGCGTTGAGGGTCACGGTGTAGCGCGCCTCAATCTCGTGGTTGACGGTATCGGCTAGCTCTTCGGAGTCAGTGATCAGCACGCTGGCAGCCATCACGTCGTGCTCCGCCTGGCTGATCAGGTCATAGGCGAGGTAGACAGGGTCGGCGGAATCGTCGGCAAGCACCGCGATCTCCGAGGGCCCAGCCTCTGCATCAATTCCGACAACGCCGTTGACCAGGCGCTTGGCAGCAGTGACGAAGATGTTGCCGGGGCCTGTGATCATGTCCACGGGATCCAGCTCGTGCTCATCGTCGCCGTAAGCCATCAGCGCCACGGCCTGCGCACCGCCGACAGCCCAGATCTCCTCGACGCCCAACAACTTGCAAGCAGCCAGGATGGTCGGGTGCGGCCACCCGCCGTAAGCCTCCTGCGGCGGGGTGCACACAACCATGGACTCTGCGCCCGCCTCCTGCGCAGGGATCACGTTCATCAATACGCTCGACGGGTACACCGCCTCTCCACCCGGGACGTACAGGCCGACGCGCGTAATCGGAATGAACTTCTCCGTCACGGTCGCACCGTTGCCCAGCTCCGTGGTGTGCGGTGCAGGCTTCTGGTCCGCGTGAACTTTGCGGATGCGGGAGATGGCCTCTTCCAGGGCCTCGCGTACCTCTTCGGAGATAGTGTTCAGGGCATCGTCGATAAGCGAACGTGGCACGCGCACAGACTCAGGCGTGATGCCATCAAACTGCTGCCCGTATTCCAGGGCCTTGGCGGCGCCGTGTTCGCGCACGTCCTCCACGATGGGGGTAACAGTGCTCAGCACCGCGTTGACATCGGTGCCACCGCGCGGCAGAACGCGCCTCAACTCAGAGATGGTTGGGGTATGTCCGCGCAGGTCTGTGACTTTCAGCATGGAGGGCTCCTTGGGTAAAACCAGTGTTCAACACCACCATTGTATTCACAGCGCTCACCAGCGCCGCGGACAGGGCCATTACACTGACACATATGGCACGACACAGGAAACCAGACAAGATTGGGCAGGCACAGGCCAGCGCGGTCGATCTACCCCGTGTCGAACATGCTTTGCAGGGCTTAGGGTACGACTTCGAGACAGAATTCGACCGCATCGTGATCGGTGCCTATGACTACATCGCCACGGTGTGGATCGACTACTCCGCGCCCCACGCCCTTGTCATCGACAGCGAGGGCCGCGTCCCCCTCGATTTGGACTACGCCAGCCAACTGGCCGAAGCCCTGGACAGGTGGAACCAGGAACGCATCGGCCCCACGGTGTCCTACCGCCTGACCGCCGCTGGAAATATTTTGGTCCGCGCCCGCACCGCCACGTGGATCAAGCATGGGCTTTCCGACGATCAACTGCTCACCTTCCTCGCCTCATCGATGAACGCGCTGGGCACTTTTGCACATGAGTTCCGCGAGGAGCTTGAGCTTGACGACGACGCGCTGGCCGTGCCGGAGACCCTGGTGACTGAGCAGGATCACGCGGCGCTGCACGGCCGTCATCCCCATTCCCGTCATCTTCCCGCGGACGAGGAGATTGGTGTGTATGCGGTGCCGGATGAGGCCGTCATCGCTGAGCATGAGCCGATCGACGAGTTTATGACTGAACACATCACTGAGCCGCTGACACAATTAGAGTTCAGCTTTGCGGAGGGTGAGGACGGGATCGTGTCCACGGCCGTCAACGGTGTTGGGTTTGCCCTCTGTGTCGACGGCGGCGCATTCTTCCGTGTCACTGGCGGATGGATCACAGAGTTTGATCCGCAAGCTGATTTTCTGGATTTGTGGCTGGCCTGTAACGAGCACAATGAGTCTGCTGTGGGCACCACCGCATATACCCGCATGGAGGAAGGCGTGATGCTGCTCCACGTGGAGGCCGCCGTAAACATCACCGACGGCATGGCGTTAGACCAGCGCAGCCACTTTGTGATTTCCGCGCTGGTCAGCGTCTTGGGTGCGATGGATAGCCTGAGTAAGCAGACCCAGGGCAGCACTATTGTGCAGTGGCCACGCTGACAGCCGGCGACGGATCCTGGGCTCGAATCTGTTCGGGCAGTGTGATTACGGCGAAGATCCAATAGGTCAACACCGCCATTAGTGGCGCGGCCACCCACCCATGCAAGGGGTCAATCGGAGGCACTAACGTGACCGCCTCGAGCGTCTCGCCGGCGCCTTCATCCGGGGCGGGATGAAGCGCGTAGGTCATCCACTGCCCCACGACCAGTAACGTGAAGGAACCCGCAGTGGCGACGATGCCGAGCCAGAGCATTGTTTTCAGGCCTCGGACATGCCCCGCCGCTGCGTAAGCGACGATGGCCACCAACGAACCAATCGCCGCCGAGAACACCACAAACCACATGAATGAGGTGAACTCCACGTTTTCTACCGCGTTTGATGGGTCGGCGGTGAAGATCCCGTCGACGACATCTCCGGTATATCCGGGACGCAGGAACGCCCAGACCACCCCGAGGACAATCCCAGAGATGATGCCAACGCACAAAAGCCCCGCAGCCGATCCAACCGTGTATCGGCGAGATGGCTGCGAGGTGGAGTGCCTAGCGAAAGAGTCGTGCAACTAGTTGCACATCTTCCAGCGGCCGCCCTCATTCTGGAAAATCTGGGTGGCAGTATCGGTACCCTGCTGAGTCTGCACCTCGACGGTTGCCGACGCCCGGTTGCCGTCGATCTTTACATCACGGACGTCTCGGACATAGTTCTGGCTCGTGTCAACGCCAAGTTCAGCAAGAGAGACATCCTGGCCACCGAGGTCGAAGACCTGCGCGCCACCATTTTCCTCGAGAACACGGGCGCAGGTGTTATTCACCAAGGCGTTCGTCATGCCCTGCACGGTGGTCTGGTTATAAATCTCGCTGAGGTTCGCCTTGATTTGCGCGGCATCTTCTGCCGTGCCGGATTGACCGGTCTGCAGCGGCTCAACCTGGACAGTAGGCAGTTGGCCCCCCTCGAGCGGGTTCTCACCAGCAGCGGGGCCACCAGCACCCTGGGCGGCTGCGCGGCCCTGCGGGGCGGCCTGTTCGTCTGGGTTGGCCTCAGGATTCTCGGGCTCCTCGCGCTCCTCCCCCTCAGGCTTGTCCTTCTCCTCCTCGGGCTTGTCCTTCTCGGAGGACTTCGAGGAGGTCGTGGTCGTCGTGGAGCTCGACGCCATCGCCTCTGTGCTTTCTTCAGACTCTTTCGAGCCGCAAGCGGTCAACGTCAGCGGGATCACCATCGCTACAGCAGCGAGGGTCTTTTTCGACGTGAAAGAAATCTTCAAAGTACTTCTCCTGATTGAGGGTTACCGGCGACGGCACGACAGGCATGCACGGCCGTCCAGATGGGTATAAATTTCATCCTGCCTCGTTTCGCCATGTTCGCGAAAGTGGACAACCACACAAAACCCTATCAAGCCAGTCCTGCTTGTTCCTGCAACTGTCCCGCATAGCTTCCTGTGAAAGAGCAGGAAAATTGATCGTCGAAAAGCGAACCTTGATTTCACGTCAGGAAAATCCATCTATAGGACGATAACCTCGGAGAATAGAGAATTTCATACTCCCTTTACGGAATCTGCTCGTCTAACGCGGGGTGCCCAACAGGGATTCTGGGAAAATTCCACTACGATTAGTGCACATGACTGACATGACCGCAGAATCCCTGCAAGTATGGCCAGGCGACCAATACCCCCTAGGTTCCACCTATGACGGCGCTGGCACGAATTTCGCCATCTTTTCTAACGTGGCGGAAAAGGTTGAGCTCTGCCTGATTGACGAAGACACCAACGAAACCCGCGTGGAACTCACCGAAGTAGATAACCACGTGTGGCACGCGTACCTGCCCGGCGTCACTCCGGGCCAGCGCTACGGCTACCGCGTGCACGGCCCCTGGGATCCGCACAACGGCAAGCGCTGCGATCCGAACAAGCTACTCGTCGACCCCTACGCACGGGCCTTCGACGGTGAATTTAGCGTGCACCCATCCCTATTTTCTTATGACATCAACGCCGAGCCAGCAGGCTCCGGCCGCAATGAGGAAGATTCCCTGGGGCACACCATGCTGTCGGTCGTGGTCAACCCCTTCTTCGACTGGGGCGACGACCGCGCGCCAAAGATCCTGCCAAATGAGACGGTGATTTATGAAACCCACGTCAAAGGAATGACGGCCACCCACCCCGACGTGCCCGAAAACTTGCGCGGCACCTACGCGGGCATGGCGCACCCGGCCGTGATCGAATATTTGAAGGACTTGGGGGTCACGTCGGTAGAGCTGATGCCAGTCCACCAGTTCCTGCAGGACGACCGCCTGCGCGAACTTGGGCTGCGCAATTACTGGGGCTACAACACCTTCGGTTTCTTCGCCCCACAGCAGGACTACGCTTCCGGCTCAGACCCAGCAGATGCCGTCACTGAGTTCAAGGGGATGGTCCGCGCCTACCACGAGGCAGGCATGGAAGTGATCCTCGACGTGGTCTACAACCACACCGCCGAGGGCAACCACTTGGGCCCCACCATCGCGTTCCGCGGCATTGACAATGAGGCGTACTACCGCCTGGTCGAAGGCGACAAGTTCCACTACATGGACTACACCGGAACCGGTAACTCACTGAACGTGCGCGACCCGCACTCGCTGCAGCTGATCATGGACTCGCTGCGCTACTGGATTACCGAGATGCATGTCGACGGCTTCCGCTTCGACTTGGCGTCTACTTTGGCGCGTGAGTTCTCGGACGTGGACCGCCTGGCCACGTTCTTTGACCTGTGCCAGCAGGACCCAGTGGTCTCCCAGACCAAGCTGATCGCCGAGCCATGGGATATTGGCCACGATGGCTACCAGGTGGGTAACTTCCCACCCCTCTGGTACGAGTGGAACGGTAAGTACCGCGACACCATGCGTGATTTCTGGCGTGGTGAGCCCTCCACCCTGGGTGAGTTTGCCTCCCGCCTGACCGGGTCGTCGGACTTGTACCAGCACAATGGTCGCCGCCCGACGGCATCGATCAACTTCATCACCGCTCACGATGGCTTCACCTTGAATGACCTAGTGAGCTACAACGAGAAGCACAACTCTGCCAACGGCGAGGACAACCGCGACGGCGAATCCCACAACCGTTCCTGGAACCACGGTGAGGAAGGCCCCACTGAGGACCCGATCATCAATGATCTGCGCGACCGTCAGCGCCGTAACTTCCTGACCACGCTGCTGCTGTCTCAGGGCACGCCGATGATTTCGCATGGCGACGAGATCGCCCGTACCCAGGGCGGTAACAATAACGTGTACTGCCAGGACAATGAGATTGCGTGGATGGACTGGGAGCTTCTTGAAGAAAACAGGGAGCTGCATGATTTCACCCGCCGTCTGCTCACGATCCGCCGCCACCACCCGGTATTTCGCCGTCACCGTTTCTTTGAGGGCGGCCCGCTGGGTATCGATGCCCAGGATCGTGACATCGCGTGGCTGACACCTGAAGCAACGCTGATGACCCAGGGTGATTGGGATTTCGCATTCGGGAAGGCTTTGATGGTCTACCTCAACGGCGACAAGATCTCTGAGCCTGATTCCCGCGGACGTCAGATCGAGGATGACTCCTTCATCATGATGTTCAACGCGCATTATGAGGCCATCGAGTTTACGATTCCTTCGAAGAACTTCGGTACCGAATGGCAGCTACTCATCGACACCACTGAACTGACCGGCTACCCGCTGGAGCAGTCCATCGTGTCCACGGGTGATACCGTCACGGTCGAGCCACGCTCTACCCTGGTGCTGAAGCAGGTCAGTGGCCCTGAGTTCGACGAGGAGACCCCCGAGAATGACGCAGAGGAATCTGCGGGAAACACTGCGGGTGCTGAGCGTGCCGAAAAGCGCAACGAGAAGGTCGCCGCGGAAGTAGAGGAAAACAAGAACGACGACGAGTAGTCGGCGAATAGCGGTGTCGGCATCGCGGGTAGGATGAGCAGGAATACTCATCCTACCCGCTTTCGCTTTTAAGGAGACAGCTCAGGTGATCGCAGCTCACGGCGCCACAATCACTGTCACGAACACCACCATCCGCATTTCGCCGACGGAATTAGCGGCATCGCTGCGTGGATCTAGTGAGGATGTCACGCTAGAGATCGCACAGCTTGGCCAGGTCAAGGTCAGCCACGGCGACGCTTGGGACAACTCCACCGTCACGCTGCCCACCGCGGGCGACTCCATCACCGTGAGCTTCGCACCAGGCTCCCAGGACACCGTTGAGGAATTTCTTGCGCGTATCGACGCCGCCCGGCGCGGCGAGGCCCCGGAGGACAGCGAGGCCCGCTCCGGTGTCACAGGTCTTGATTTCGTGGGTTTTGATGTGGAGACCGCCAATGGGCAGTGGGGCTCCATCTGCCAGATTGGGGCGGCGAAAGTTATTGACGGTGTTGTGACTGAGACCGCGTCTTGGCTGTGCACCCCGCCTGCGGGTATTGATGAGTTCGATCCTTACAACGTGAATATTCATGGCATCACTAGCGAGGATGTGGAAGGCCAGCCCACTTTTGCGGAGCGTGTCGACGAGTTCACGGCCTTTGTTGGCGATCTTCCCCTTGTCGCGCACAATGCGCAGTTCGATATGACGGCCTTGCGTGAGGCCTGCCATGCGGCAGGTGTGGAGGTTCCCCAGGCAATGTTTGGGTGTTCTTTGGCGGCGTCGCGTGCATCGTCGTTAAACGTGGACAACTACAAGCTGCCAACACTCGCGGAGCATCTTGGGGTGGAACTGACTGCGCACCATGATGCGGAAGCTGATGCTGTGGCGTGCGCCGAGGTTATGGTGGAGTTAGCGCGGCGGGCTGATCACGCTGGATCACTGATGGACTATGTGCATGGCACTGGTTTTACGCTCGGCGTGTTGGAGCCGTCGCGGGTGATTCCTACGCTGCGTGACCGTTCGGGAGCGTCGCGTGCTTTGCAGGCACAGCGTGTGGAGAAGAATGAGTCGCCGGCGCCGGAGGTCTCGGGTGCGGGGACGGATCAGCCTGCGGGCGCGGAGAAGCAGACGCGTCGTGGGCCTGCACCCTGGCAGTCGGTGGCAACCCCTGACACGATCCCCGAACCCAATAAGGATGCGGACACGACCAACGAGCTCTTCGGTGAGAACGTCACCCTGACCGGCGAATTTGCGCCTTTCGATAAGGGCACCCTCTGGGCCGGTATCGCCGAGTGTGGTGGCCAGGTGGGCAAGAATGTGACGAAGAAGACGACGATCTTGGTCACCGGTGAATGGGCCACCATGACGTCGAAGGAAAAGCGTGCCCGCGAGCTAATTGAGAAGGGTCAAGAGTTGGCGATTTGGCCGGCCGACAAGCTGCTTCAGGTGCTGGGGTTGGACGAAGAACCCCCGTTTTAAAACTTTTTGCGTGTTCGAGGGAACCGTTTCGGTGTTTGCGCAGTCTAAAGGGTAATCGCATTCGCCTCTGCCGAAAGGATTCCCTCTATGTCCGCCGCGCTTGCACACGCAGCAATTGGGTCGCTTGGAATGAAGGCGGTCCACGCTTCTGAATGCGTTCGGGCACCGTGGGGTGTGTCGTCGATAAGCGACGACATTGCCCACGTTCCGCTCTCGCGTGACTTCCGCGCCGTGCTTTACGACGAAGCCGGCCGCGGGCTGACGTACCACGATCTGGGGCGGATGGGGCTGAGCATTCATGCGGCGTGGGATAGGGCCGCCCGCGAGCTGCTGGCAAAGCATAGCTCCAGTGAGGGCGTGGAATTTCTGGTTCGGGACGCGCCTCTTCTGCCCGATGGGGTGCAGGGGTGGGAAATCGCCAATGCGCGGCAGTGGATGGGCCATCCTTCCACTTTTACGGTGCTGCACCGGCACCTCAAAACCTTGGTGGGGCCGAAGGCCGGGCTCAGCTACGCGGTGCGTCCCGACGAAGAGGTCGCGGTGTATCACTGTGCGCCGGATCTTTTGCGCGCCGGGTTGAGCGCGAATGGGGAGGCAGCGGACGTGGTCGCCTACTCATTGGGCTTTCCTGTAGTGCGGTAAGCCACAACCGGGTGTGACGAAAAATCATTAGTGTGGAGGCTAAAGATTCTACAAACGAAGGAGTTGTCTCGTGCGTCGTCCGATCACGTCCACCTACCGCCTGCAGCTACGCGGCCCCAAGGCCGATCCGGGGGGACGCGCTTTCGGCTTCGCTGAGGCCGAGGCACAAATCCCGTACCTGAAGAAGCTGGGGGTCTCGCATCTCTACCTCTCCCCCATCCTTACCGCGGTCCCAGAATCTAACCACAACTACGATGTCACGGACCCCACCACCGTCAACCCAGAGCTAGGCGGGGTCGAAGGGCTGCGCTCGCTTGCAGCGGCGGCCCACGCCGAAAGCATGGGGCTGATCGTCGATATCGTCCCCAACCACTTAGGCGTGGACGACCCCACCTTGAACGCCTGGTGGTGGGATGTGCTCAAGCACGGCAAAGAGTCAAACTATGAGCCCTACTTTGATATCGACTGGCACGAGGACAACGGCGCCGACGGCAAGCTGGGTATGCCGATCTTGGGGCAGGAAGGCGACGAAGACAAACTAGAAATCCAGTACCACTCTGAACTCAACGAGCTGGTGTTGGCCTATTACGATAACTACTTCCCCATCGCTCCAGGCACCTGCGACGGCCCTGAAGACAATCCCCAAGAGGTCTATGAGAAGCAGTCCTACCGCCTGATGTACTGGCGCGACGGTGTCATCTCCTACCGCCGCTTCTTCTCCGTCAACGGGCTTGCCGGCATCCGCCAAGAAGACCCACTGGTCTTCGAACACTCCCACCGCGTCCTGCGCGAACTGATTGCCGAAGACTTGATCGACGGTGTGCGCGTCGACCACCCAGACGGCCTGTCCGATCCTTTCGGCTACCTCAACCGCCTGCGCGATGTCGTCGGCGAGGACCGCTGGCTGGTCATCGAAAAAATCCTGGGTGTCGACGAGCCACTCGACCCCCGCCTGGCCGTCGACGGCACCACCGGCTACGACGCCCTACGTGAATTTGACGGCGTGTTCATCTCACGTGAAGCCGAAAATCACATGAGCATGCTCGCGCTGCAACAAAGCGGCTCCACCTGGGATGAAAACGCTATCGAAGCGACAGAACACCACCTCAAGCGCGATGTCGCCCGCACCGAACTCGCCGCCGAGGTCCGCCGCCTCGCACGCGCCATCCGCCGTGACAACTTCTCCACCGCTGGTGCCCTGGTATCGGACGATGACCTCATCTCCACCATCGAGGAACTGGTGGCGGCCATGCCCGTGTACCGCGCCGACTACGTCTCCCTCTCACGCATCACCGCATCAGTTGTTGCCGACATGTCTCGCCGGTTCCCGTCGCGTCGTGACGCACTAGACCTGATCTCCGCAGCGCTTTTGGCCAACGGTGAAGCCAAGGTCCGCTTCGCCCAAGTCTGTGGTGCTGTCATGGCCAAGGGTGTCGAGGACACCACCTTCTACCGCGCATCGCGCTTGGTCGCGCTGCAGGAAGTCGGCGGCGCGCCGGGCCGTTTCGGTGTGTCCGCCGCTGAATTCCACCTGCTGCAGCAGGAACGCCAGAACCTGTGGCCGCTGGCGATGACCACGTTATCCACCCACGATGCCAAGCGCAGCGAAGACGTGCGCGCCCGCATCATTGAGTTAACGGAATACCACAGCGAGTTCGCAGAGCTGGTCACCCAGGTCAACGCTGTGGTGCCGGCACCCGACCCCGCAACCGCGCACTTTTTGATCCAGAATATTTTGGGCGTGTGGCCGGAAGACGGCGAGATTACCGATTCGCTGCGCACCCGGCTGCGCGATTATGCGTTAAAGGCTGTGCGCGAAGCGAGCTTGCACACCACGTGGGTGGATCAAGACGAGTCTTATGAGAATGCGATATTGACCTGGGTGGAGGCGCTGCTCGACGGCCCGGCCACTACCCAAATCACGGAGTTTATGCAGGATATCCACCGTGGTGCGGTCCAGATTTCTCTGGGCCGGAAGATGCTCCAGATGGCGGGCTCCGGCATCCCCGATACGTATCAGGGCCAAGAGTTCTTTGACTATTCCCTGGTGGATCCGGATAACCGCCGCTTCGTCGACTACACGGCACGCAGCCAGACCCTCGACGTGCTCGAGGACCCTGAGGCAGACCACCTCGAGGAGATCGCCACCCAGGCCCGCGCCGAGCAGCGTGACGCCGGTGACACCCCCACCCCGTACCCGCACTTGGCGCGCTGGTCCGACCGGGCCAAGCAGGCCGTGGTGCATCAGGGTATGGTGCTGCGCCGCCAGTTCCCAGAGGTCTTCCTGCGCGGTGAGCACCAGGCTGTCTTCGGTGTCGGTCCCGCGGAGTCCCACCTGGTGGGCACGGCACGCGGCGACGGCGACACACCGGGTGCTGCTGGAATTTCCGTGATTGCGTTGGCGGTGCGCCGCCCGCTGTTGCTCCAGCAGGATGGCGGCTGGCGCGGCACGACAGTGACGCTGCCAGAGGGTCAGTGGCGTGATCGCCTGACCGGCCGCACGTTCGCGGGCACGGTTCCTGTCTCAGAGATTCTTGAGCTGCTCCCTACAGCACTGCTGGTATCTGCACGGTTGGAAGAGATGGCATCCGGGAACTAGTAGCGCATGAGTGACAACGAACCCGCCCACACAATTGCATCGTTGGGCGCTACTTACCATGAGTGGATCGCGCAGCACCCCACCACGGCGGAGGATGTCGAGCGAGCGCTAGAAGATATCCTGAGCGACGCCGGGATCAACTTCGACCGCATCGTCGCACGCGTGAAAACGTGGACCTCGCTGCGTGGCAAAGCCGCGAAGCGTCACGACGATGGCAGCCTGGTGTACCCCGATCCGTGGAATGACATCCATGATCTGATCGGGGCCCGCATTACGGTGCTGCACTCAACAGAAATCCCCGTGGTGCTCGACATTATCGCGCACTCTTTTGAGGTGCTGCGCAGCGTAGACAAGGCCCAGGAGACAAAGATTTCCGGCGGCTTTGGGTATGGCTCGCACCACCTCATCTTGCAAGTCACCGAGGACTCCGAAGGGTTGGAGGAATACCGCGGGATGGAGCTCGAGGTGCAAGTGCGCACCGTGTTGCAGCACGCGTGGGCGGAATTCGAGCACGATGTTCGTTATAAGCGCGGCGAGAGCTCCAGCGACCCCCAAGTGGACCGCGCGTTCACGCTGGCGGCCGGGTTGATTGAGCTGGCAGATCAGCAGTTTGACCAGATCGCCGCGCTCTACGACCCAGAAGGCGTCCGCCTCCCCGAAGAAGAGGTGGACCTGACCGCAGAGACCCTGCCCGGAATTTTGACCATGCTGCTGGGCAGCCGCTTCCCGCGTTCGCGCACGGACGCGTACCGCTGGCTGCAGGACCTGCTTTTTGCGAATGGCATTACGACGATCCAAGAGCTTGCCGACGTGGTCAACGACGCCGACCTCGAAGTGGTGCAGACGGCGATGAACTACCGGTTCCAGCCCGGCCAGGTGCGCATTATCGACGATTTATTGTTGAACCGATTCGGCCGTGAACATATCCACCGCACCGGTTCTTTGGGCCGGCAGGCAGCACAGCGACCGCAGCGCTTGGAGCGACGTTTAGAGCAGTTGCGCACCCCGACGAATAACTAGCTCCGGTAGCCGCGCAGCTTGTCTAGTTGGCGGCGTTCCCGCTTGGTTGGCCGTCCCGCTCCCCTGTCGCGCCGCGGCATGGAGGCGATGATCTCCTTGGGCGGGGGCGGCGGGGAATGGTCCACGTAGCAGGTTCGGGCCACGGGCGCTCCCACCCGCTTGCGGACCGTCGCAGTCACTTCAAATTCGTAATTGCGGTGATCTTTCCACACGTGCACCCGGTCCCCCGGCACAAGCTGGGCGGCCGGTTTGACCGATTCCCCATTGAGTTTGACGTGCCCGGCGCGCACGGCTTGGGCGGCGTCGCTGCGGGTTTTGAAGATGCGAACGGCCCACGTCCATGCGTCGATTCGTACTGGTGTGCCAGCGGGGGTGGTCATCGTTTAGTAATTGTCTTTGTGGTTGACGATCTTTTGGACCTTGTTGTAGTTCACAACCCCACCGACGACGGCAACGACAAGGCCCAGGACCAGTAGGGTCCACGAGCTGAATATGAAGCCGAGGGCCACGCCACCGACGATGCCGCCGCCAGCGAAGGCAACCGCGTTGCGGGAGTATTTGCGGACGGCATCCTTGCGTGCCTGAATGGGGTTGGGGTTTCGTCGCTGCATTGACATGGGTCTTAGTCTACAACGTCAGTCTCCACCCAGTCGTGTCCGGCTTCGTCTGATTCGGCGGCACCTTGGGTGGCTGCGGCGAGCAGCGCGTCGAGGTGTGCGCGTTGGCCAGGATCGTGGGCCAATGTGTAGGTGGCGGCGGACCCATAATCGACGTCGACGATGTCCACGCCGTGGTTGCGTAGGTCGGCCTCGATGCGCCCTGCCTCGGCGTGCGGTAGGTCGACGGTGAGGAGTTCTTTCATCGCCCGGCGGACGCGTTTGACGTGTGGCAGCGCTTCGACAACGGAATCAGAATAGGCGCCCACCAGCCCGCCGGCACCTAGTTTGATCCCGCCGAAGTAGCGGATGACGATGGCCACGGCGTCGAGCATGCCGGAGCCTTTCAAAGCGTCCAGCATGGGTTTGCCGGCCGTTCCTGAGGGTTCGCCGTCATCGCTGGAGCGTTCGATGGGGTTGGAGCCATCGACGTGGACCACATATGCCGAGCAGTGGTGGCGGGCGTCCGGGTAGGTCTCGCGGGCAAGCGCAATGAGGTCGCGGGCTTCGTCGTCACTTTGGGCGCGTGCGATCCAGGTGATGAAGCGGGAGCGTTTGATCTCAAATTCGTTGGTGAAGATCTCTCCAGCTGCGGGAAGCTCGTATTTCGTGACCATGATGTGTTCATTTTAGTCTAGCCTGGTGCTATGACTACCTTTGAACCGTATTCCGTGTGGGCACCCTTTGCCCACGACATCCGTTTGAAGCTTAATGGCTCGACTGTGGGTATGCGCCGGGAGTCTGATCCGCACAAGAAGCGTGCGGGCTGGTGGACCTGCGATACCGTGGTGCGCCCCGGCGACCGTTATGGCTATGAGGTCTTCGATGGCGACGAGTGGTCCATTACCCTGCCGGACCCGCGCACGAAATCGCAGCCGGATGGCATTCATGGCCTCTCTGAGATCATTGATCCGCAGTTCGAGTGGACCGATGACGCATGGACCGGCCGCGTCCTCCCCGGCCAGGTGATCTACGAGCTGCACGTGGGTACCTTCACCCCAGAGGGCACGTTTGCGGCGATCGTCGACAAGCTTGATTACCTGATAGACACGGGAGTGACGACGATCGAATTGATGCCGGTGCAGCCCTTCGGCGGGGAGCGTAACTGGGGCTATGACGGGGTGGACTGGTTTGCCGTGCAGGAATCCTATGGTGGCGCGCGTGGGCTGAAGGAATTGGTCAACGCGGCGCACAACAAGGGCATCGGCGTGATCTTGGACGTGGTGTACAACCACTTCGGGCCCGACGGCAACTACAACGGGTTCTTCGGCCCGTACACCGCAGGTGGGTCGACCGGCTGGGGCGAGGTGGTGAATATCTCCACGCACGGTTCCGACGAAGTCCGCCGCTACATTCTGGATACCGTCAAGCAGTGGCTGGATGAGTTCCACATCGACGGCCTGCGGCTGGACGCGGTGCACTCGTTGGATGACCGGGGCGCGTTTTCCATCATGGAGCAGATCCAGTACATCGCCCACCAGGTGGAAGCACGTACCGGCATCCCTCGTTCCATCATCGCGGAAAGCGACTTGAATGATCCGCGCCTGATCACCCCGGAGGCCAACGGCGGCTATGGTCTGGCCGGCCAGTGGGTGGACGATATTCACCACGCCCTGCACACCGTCGTCTCTGGCGAACAGCATGCGTACTATGAGGACTTCGGCACCATCGAATTACTAGCCGATACCCTGCGGCACGGGTTCCGCTTCCGCAATTCCTGGTCCGGGTTCCGTGGGCGCACCCATGGTCGCGCGATTGACTTGTCGACGACATCACCCGCACACCTGGTCACCTACACCACCACGCATGACCAGACCGGTAACCGGGCCCAGGGCGATCGCCCTTCGCAGAACCTCACTGCCAACCAGCAGGTACTCAAGGCCGCGGTGATTTTCTTCTCCCCGTTCACCCCGATGCTGTTTATGGGCGAGGAGTTCGGCGCAACGACTCCCTTCCCCTTCTTCTGCTCCCACACCAACGACGAGTTGAACCGCCTGACCCGCGAGGGCCGCTTCCGCGAGTTTGCGCGCTCGGGCTGGGATTCTTCTGAGGTGCCCGATCCGGCGGCGGAAGAAACCTTCGAGTCCGCGAAGCTGGACTGGGATTTCGCGGCGGAGCAGCAAGCAATCCATGCTGCTTATACGCGTTTGTTGGCGCTGCGCCGCGAGCTGGGGCTCAGCCGCTCTGACCTGCGCGAGTTGCAGGTCGATCATGGCCAGACATGGTTGACCATGGGCTATGACGATGTGGTCCTAGCCGTCAACCTGGGTGATGAACCGGCGGTTGCCCCGGTGGGCGGCGAGCTGATCTACAGCTTCACCAGCCCAGATGTGCGTGAAGACGAGACCCACCTTGGCGGGTGGGAGTTCGCAATTATTCGTCGTTAATTGCCCACGATGTACTCGTAGGCAGGTGTGCCCGGCATGAGGCGTTCGCAGTCCATGCCGGATTCATCCATGCGTTTGAGCAGCGGGCCCAAGTCGCGGGCCGCGGCTAGCTCGATGCCGACTAGGGCCGCCCCGGTTTCGCGGTTATTTTTCTTCAGGTACTCAAAAAGCGCGATATCGTCGTCAGGCCCCAAGACATCGGTGAGGAAGCGGCGCAGCTGGCCGGGTTCCTGCGGGAAGTTGACCAGGAAGTAGTGCTTCAGGCCGCGATGGACCAGGGAGCGTTCCATGATCTCTGCGTAGCGCAGCACATCATTGTTGCCGCCAGAGATGATGCACACCACCACCGAACCCGGTGTCAGCGACATTTCGGTCAGGCCCGCCACCGAAAGAGCGCCGGCTGGCTCCGCGATCAGGCCTTCGTTTTGGTAGAGGTCCAACATTTCTGTGGACACTGCGCCCTCGTCAACGGACAGCAGGTGGATGCGCCCCTGGTTCTCCTCGACGATCTGGTAGTTCAGATCCCCGGTGCGTTTGACGGACGCGCCGTCAACGAAACTGTCTACGTCCTTTAAGGTGATAGGCCCTTTGTTAGCGATGGCCGCCTGCAGCGACGGCGCGCCGGCCGGTTCCACGCCCACGATCGCAGTGCGTGGCGACATGTCCGCCAGGTAACTTGTTACACCTGACAGCAGGCCTGCGCCACCCACGGGCACCATGATCGTGTCCATCGACTTGCCCAGAGAGGTCAGCTGCGTGACGATTTCCGCGGCCACCGTTCCCTGGCCGATGACGGTATCGCGCGAGTCGAAAGGCTCGATGATGGTTGCGCTGCGCTCCCCCGCGTCACGACGAGCAGCCTCCGCGGCCTCGTCGAAGTTCGCGCCGGTGACCACCAGCTCCACCATGTCGCCGCCGTGGATCTGGATGCGGTCCCGCTTCTGCTTCGGGGTGGTGCTGGGAACGAAGATCCGACCTTCAATCCCCATCGTCCGGCACGCGTAGGCGACGCCCTGGGCGTGGTTGCCTGCCGACGCTGCGACAACACCTGCGTCACGCTCCTCCGGCGATAGCTGCGACATTCCGTAGTACGCACCGCGAATCTTGTACGAACGCACGTCCTGAAGGTCCTCGCGCTTGAGGTAGACCTCCACGCCGTGCTTGTCCGACAGGCGCGGGCAATACTGCAGCGGTGTGGGAGCAATGACGGCAGAGATATTTGCCTGGGCTACCTGAATATCGGATGCGTGTACCGGTTCGAAGCTCATGGCTTCTTAGTGTAGACCCCCGCGTTTCTTCAACTTGCTCTCCCTACCGATTCACGCGAAGTTCACGTCTACGTCACCCCACCATCATTCTGTTGGTTTAGAAATGAAGCACTGTGAGTTTCCTGTGACTTTGAAAGGTTTGGCACCCATGCCCCAGTCTTCGTTCTTCCGCCGCGGTATCACGATCGCAGCAACCACCGCGCTAACTTTCTCCCTGGCTGTTGAGGCGCAGGCTGCAATCGTCGATACGCCATGGAGCCATTCCGCAGCGGACGCACGTGTCGCTCTTGCTCCTATCGGCGCGTATGACTCCGGGGTCTTCGACCAGTCCGCCGCTGAGATCGTGGACTACCACGCGGCATCTCAGCGCCTTCTGGTGGTCAACGCGCAGTCTGGCCAGATTGATGTTCTCGACGCTTCAGATCCCACCAACCCGACTAAGATTAGCGCGCTTTCGGGCGGTGCGGACACGACCATCAATTCCGTGTCCGTGCGTGCCGACGGGCTAGCGGTGGCCACCGTCGAACCGGCAAATAAGACAGACGCGGGCCAGCTGATGTTCTTTGACGCAGGCGCTGAGAACCTCGAGTCCCTCGGCTTTGTGCAGGTAGGTTCCCTGCCAGACATGGTCCTGATCACTGACGACGGCGCGTACGCGCTGGTCGCCAACGAAGGCGAGCCCGCAGAGGATTACTCCGTCGACCCAGAGGGATCCGTCTCGGTTGTCGCGCTGAACGACGATGTGACCGCCTCCACGCAGGCCGATGTGCGCACCGCCGGCTTCGATGCTTTCGAGGGCGAGCTTCCCGACGGTGTCCACGTGTATGGCCAGGTAGGTGCTTCCACCTCCGATGCGCAGAATCTGGAACCGGAATACATCGCACAGGTAGGCGGCAAGGCTTATGTCTCTCTGCAGGAAAATAACGCCATCGCTGTGGTCGACATTGCTTCTGCCACCGTGGAAAAGGTCTGGCCGCTGGGCTACGTCGACCGCGGGGACATCCCGTTCGACCCGTCTGATCGTGATCTTGACGGTAAAAACGGCGAAATCAAGATCGGCACCTGGCCGGTGAAGGGCATTCGCCAGCCGGATGCAATCGGCGCCTACGAAGCCGGCGGTACCACGTATATCGTGACCGCTAACGAGGGCGACGCCCGCGACTGGGACGCCTACTCCGAGGAAGTCCGCCTGAAGGACCTGGGCGATCCCGACGAGGGCCTGCCCGGCCTGTGCGAAGGTTTCCACGGAATGACCGCCGAGGAGATCAAGTTCCTCCAGTCCGACGAGGGCGCCGGCCGCCTGAAGATCACCACCGCTTTCGGGCTTAACGACGAGGGCACCTGCTACGACGAGGTCTATGCCTATGGTGGCCGCAACTTCTCCATCTTCACCGCCGAAGGTGACCTTGTCTTCGACTCTGGTGCCGATTTCGAACAGATCACCGCAGAAGTCCACCCAGAGTTCTTCAACTCGAACCACTCTGAGTCCGACTTCGAGGGCCGTTCCGACGATAAGGGCCCCGAGCCAGAGGGCCTGGCACTCGGCCAGATCGGCGACCGTACTTATGCCTTCATCGGTTTTGAACGCGTTGGTGGTGTCATCGTCTATGACGTCACAGCCCCGGCTGAGTCGCGCTACGTGACCTACATCAACAATCGCGATTTCGGCATCTCCATGGAGGATTACAAGAAGGACCCCGCTGCGATTGCAGCGAATCTGCCGAAGGCTGGCGACTTGGGCCCTGAGGGTCTCAAGTTCATCCCGGCTGCTGACTCACCCAACGGCGAGAACCTGCTGGTGGTCGGCAATGAAGTTTCGGGAACTACGACCATCTTCCAGGTAGACGATCTTCTCCAGCCGACCAGCCCTACCCCTGCTGCGCCAAGCAGTGGTAGCAGCACCGGTGGTTCCTCCGCCGGAGCACTCACCGCGATCGCAGCAATCCTGGGCATTCTGGCTGCCGTGGGTGGGGTCGTCGCGATGAACCCAGGCCTGACCGCCGATCTAATGAATAAAGTACGCCCATACTTGCCCAAACTTCCCATGTAAAGGGTATGATTCCTTGGAGCCAACAGGACAAGGAGAGCCCGGATAAGACTGGGCTGCTCCAGCGGCCCCTTCACCAGCAGCAATGCGGTGGGGTACACTGTCGCTGGCGTTTTCGTTCTTCAACACATCATCTACAGAGGAGTTCCCCCAGTGAACCGTCGTATCTCTCTCGCACTGGCAACAGCAGGTGCAGTCATTCTTGCCGGTATCGCCCCCGTTCAGGCCGAAACTCAAGACAACCCAGGTGCTAACCCTGGCATCGAACAGCCGGCGGAGCCAGACCAGACCCCGGAAAAGCCTAAGGACAACGACGACTCTTCCGACTCGTCCGGTTCCTCCGATGAGGGCGACAAGGGTGGCTCCTCCGGTTCCTCCGATAACAAAGATGGCACCGGCTTCCCGCACTCCAGCAACGATCCAGAGAAGACCTCGTCGCAAAATCTGTCGAGCACCCTGGTGAACTGGAATGAGCTTTCGCCGAAGGCTGAGGAAGCATTCGAGTGGCTCGGGCTCATCATCGGTATTCTTACTGCGGTCACTCAGGCAGCGCTTATCATCGTGCCAATCCTGCAGAACTTCATGTAAAGCACCACAAAGACACCGGCGCCGCTCCCCCACTTTTTAGTGGATGGGAGCGGCGCTGGTCTTTCGTCGATAAGCGACAGCCGTTTAGCCGAAGAGTTCCTTCGACGCGATCTCAGCGCCCTTCACCAGGGACTCCAGCTTCGCCCACGCGATCTGGTGGTGCAGGCGACCGCCCAGACCACAGTCGGTCGAAGCGACCACGTTTTCTGGGCCAGCGGCCTCAGCGAACTGGATGATGCGGTCGGCGACCAGACGTGGGTGCTCAACAGCATTCGTGGAGTGAGAGATAACGCCCGGGTAGATCAGCTTGCCCTCAGGCAGCTTCCCGTTTTCCCACACGCGCCACTCGTGGCCGTGACGAGGGGAAGCGCCCTCGAAGGAGTAGCCGCCGACATCGGCACGCAGGATTTCATCGATGATGTCCGCGAACTCCACGTCCGTAGTGTGCGGGCCGTGCCAGGAACCCCAGCAGATGTGCAGGCGGACCTGCTCCTTCGGAAGATCCTTGATGGCAGAGTTGATCGCGTCAACGCGGATGCGCAGCCAATCGCGGTAATCCTCGATGGATGGCTCTGGGTTGATCTGGTCCCAAGACTCAGCCAGATCAGGCGCGTCCAGCTGAACGGTCAGGCCGGCATCGGTGATGGCCTTGTACTCGTGCGACATCGCATCGGCACACGCCTGAACCAGCTCAGCCTCGGAATCGTAGAACTCGTTCTTCAGGCGCGCTGCCGAACCTGGGGAGAGAGCTGCGACGAAGCCATCCTTCGCACCAGCCTTATTCATAGCCTCGCGGAGGAACTTCACGTCGGCGTCGATGTCGTCCTGGCCGATGTAGGTGACCTCGCCGGTGAACTTCGGGTTGCCCACCTTCGCGCGGCCGGTGAAGATACCGGAATCCGGGTCATTGTATGCCTCGGCGAAAATCTGGCGATCACGACGATCAGAGAAGCTGGTCAACTGAATGTTGCCCGGGGTGGAACGCTTCACTTCCTGCGCCGCCCAGCGGTCCTCATCCGTCATGGTGAGGCCACCCAGGCGGGAGAAGGAGTAGTTCCACCAAGCGCCGTAGTCCACGGCACCGGAGGTGATGTGGCCGTACTCGCCCTCGTTGACGATGTCGATGCCCAGGTCCACCTGGCGCTTCACGACGTCATCGGCAGCCTTCTGCAGGATCTCGAAGAACTCTGCGTCCTCGATATTTCCTTCAGCGCGGCGCTGGTTCGCCTCCAGCAGCTCCGGGGTACGCGGCAGGGAGCCTACGTGCGTGGTACGAATCTTGTTCACTGACATATGTTTTCAGTCTCCAAAAATTGCGGTGTACAAAATAGTCAGCCAAACCAGGGCTCCGGGTTTACAGGCATATGAAGCACCATCTTAATGCACACCAAAGGAACGTCCGTACCATGCGGTTCATTTACATTCAGATCGACTAAAACAGTTCCTTCGAAGCGATCTCAGCGCCTTTCACCAGTGCGTCCAACTTCGCCCACGCGAGGTCGCGGTGAATGCGGCCGCCCAGACCGCAATCTGCCGATGCCACCACGTTCTCTGGGCCCACCAGGTCTGCGAACGTGCGGATCCGGTCGGCCACGAGCCGCGGATTCTCAATGGCGTTCACGTTGTGAGAAATCACGCCTGGGTAGAGCTTGTAGCCTTCCGGCAGCTGGCGGTTTTCCCACACGCGCCACTCATGGGCATGGCTTGGGCCTGCGGATTCGAACGACATTGCGCCCACCTTGGCTTCCATCAGCACATCAATGATGTCTGCGAAAGGAATGTCCGTGGAGTGCGGACCATGCCAGGAGCCCCAGCACACGTGCAACACGGTCTGTTCTTTCGGCAGGCCTTCGATGGCCTTGTTGATCGCGTCGACGCGAATTTTCAGGAAGTCCTGGTAGCCCTGCAGGCTTGGCTCCGGGTTGATCTGGTCCCAGGACTCAGCCAAGTCCGGGGCATCGATCTGGACGCTAAAACCGGCATCCGTGATGGCCTTGTACTCTTCGCGCATGGCCGGAGCAGCTGCTAAGACTGCCGCGTCTTGATCGTCGTAGTACTCATTGGTCAAACGGACAGCAGAGCCGGGAGACACGGCAGCCATGAAGCCACGGTTGGTGGAGTTATTTGCCTGCAACGCGTTGCGCAGCAATGCCACATCGCGCGCGACCTCCTCCTGGCCCACGTAGATGATCTCACCCGTGATGGCTGGGAATTTGTCGCTCCCGGTTTCTTCGTTGTGGGTGGACTCGCCGGCGCTTGTGGTGGCATAGACATCGGCGAACTTCTGGAAGTCGCGGCGCTCCATGAACTCGCTGAGGACAACCTTGTCTGTTGGCTGTTTCGCAATAGCCGCGTCGAGACGTTCACGGTCGATGTTCTCTAGGCCGGTCAAGCGGGGGAAGATGTAATTCCACCACGGCCCGTAATTAATTTCTTCCTTGACTGCGTGGCCGTACTCGCCCTCGTTGACAATGTCGATGCCCAACTCCAGCTGCTTCGCCACCACCTGGTTCGCGGACTCCTGGAGGATGCGCAGGTACTCGTCGTGAGCAATGGCGCCCTGTGCGCGCTTGGCGTTGGCCTCCAGCAGTTCCTTGGTGCGCGGAAGCGAGCCGACGTGGGTAGTTAAAATCCGAGACATAATAGTGCCCCTTTCTGTGTGTTGACAATGCGATATGTCAGTCAGACCGGGGCTCCGGATTTACAACGACTGTGTTTTTGAAGATACACAGACAGGCCTGGCGGCGCGGCGAATCGCGGAATTAAATTCACGCGACCGCGCCGCCAGGTACTAACCCAGGATGCCGGCACCCATGGTCGCCTTCAGGTCACCCATCAGGTTGCCGGAACGTTCGACACGCAAATGGTCACCCAGCACAAGCAGCTGGCTCTCATCGCCGTTGACCAAGTTGAGGTAAACATCAGACTCACCTGGATTGTTGACCAGCACGTTCTTCAGCTTCGTAATGTTGTCCATCGTGCACTGTTCCGTGCGCATCGTCAGGCGCAACGGCAGGCCGGCACCGTTGCCGGGCCCGAGCTCAGGGATTCGCACATCGTCGCCGAAAATGCTCATGCGCTCATCACGGATAGAGATGTGCGCGGACACCAGGATGATATTGTCCTCCACGATCTGAGGGGCAACCATCGAGTAGACCTTGTTGAACAGCAACACCTCCACCTGGGCACCGTGGTGATCCTCAAGGGTCACAATCGCCCACGGGGAACCGTCCTTCTTGGAAAAACGCCGGTCCACCGCAGAGATGATGCCGCCGATGACCACCTCGGTGCCGTGGCGCATCTCCCCGGACAGGATCTGCGTCAGCGGGGTATCCGTCTGGGCATCAATCGCTTCTTCGAAACCATCCAGCGGGTGGCCCGAGACATACATGCCCAGCATCTCCCGCTCGAGCGCCAGCTTGTGCTTACGGTCCCACTCGTCCTCAGGCACCTCAATGGCAAAAGCGTTGACGGCCTCATCGGATTCTCCGCCCAGGCCCGCAAAGAGATCGAATTGGCCCTTGTCGGCGGCCTTCTTCGTCGTTAAGACCGAGTCCACCGCATCTTCTTGGACCAACATCAAGCCCTTGCGCGCATGGCCCAAAGAGTCGAAAGCGCCGGCCTTGATCAGCGATTCCGTGATGCGCTTGTTGCACGGCAGCAGATCGATCTTGTCCAGGTAATCGGAAAAGGAGGTGAAATCTCCCTTCGTGCGGCGCGACTCCTTGATGGAATCCACCACTTCCCTACCCACGTTGCGCACCGCGGCTAGGCCGTAGCGGATGTCCTTGCCGACAGCCATGAAGTCCTCTTCGGACTCATTGATGTCCGGCTGCAGCACGCGGATGCCTAGGTGGCGGCAGTCCGACAGATAGATGGCGGACTTATCCTTCTTGTCACCCACAGAGGTGAGCAGGGCGGCCATGTACTCCGCGGTGTAGTTCGCTTTCATGTAGGCGGTCCAGTAGGAGACCAGCGCGTAGCCGGCGGCGTGGGACTTGTTAAACGCGTAGGAAGCAAAGGGCTCGATCGTTCCCCACAGCGCGTCCATCGCATCCTTGGAGTAGCCGTTATCCTGCATGCCGGACCAGAACTTCTCGTACTGCGCCGCGAGCACCTCAGGCTTCTTCTTACCCATGGCCTTACGGAAACCGTCTGCTTCACCGGCGGTGTAGTTGGCCACCTTGCGGGAGATCTCCATGATCTGCTCCTGGTACACGATCAGGCCATAGGTCTCATCTAGGATTTCACGCAGCGGTTCCTCAAGTTCCGGGTGAATAGGGGTGATCTGCTGCCGGCCATTCTTGCGGTCGGCATAGTTCCAGTGTGCGTTCACACCCATGGGGCCTGGGCGGTACAGGGCCAAGGAGGCCACAATATCGTTGAAGCCGGTCGGCCTCATCCGCTTGAGCAGCTCCTGCATGCCGCCGCCGTCCAGCTGGAACACGCCCAAGGTCTCGCCGCGACTGAGCAGCTCATAGACAGCCGGGTCATCGGTGTCCAAAGCTTCCAGATCAATGGTTTCGCCGCGGTTCTTCTTCACGTTCTCCACCGCGTCGCCCAACACGGTCAGGTTGCGCAGGCCCAGGAAGTCCATCTTCAGCAGACCGATATCCTCACATGCTGGGTAGTCCCAGCCGGTGATGATCGCGCCGTCAGCAGGCCGCTTCCACATCGGGATGCAATCCATCAACGGCACCGATGCCATAATCACCGCACACGCGTGCACGCCTGCCTGGCGGACCACGCCTTCGAGGCCGCGGGCAGTCTCGTAGATCTTAGCCACGTCAGGGTCGGTCTCAATCATGGTGCGGACCTCGGTGGCCTCGCCGTAGCGCTCGTGCTCCGGGTCAGTGATACCTGAAAGAGGAATATCCTTCGCCATCACAGCAGGTGGCAGCGCGCCATTAATCCGGTCAGCCATGGAGAAACCAGGCTGGCCGAAGTTCACCTTGGCGGCGTCCTTAATGGCCTGCTTCGTCTTCACGGTGCCGAAAGTGATCACCTGGGCGATCTTGTCCTCACCCCAACGCTCGGCGGCGTAGGTGATCATCTCGCCGCGGCGGCGATCGTCAAAGTCAATATCAATATCCGGTGCGGATGGACGCTCCGGGTTCAAGAACCTCTCAAACAGCAGACCGTGTTCCATCGGGTCGATATTCGTAATGGTCAGGGCGTACGCCACCAAGGAACCAGCCGCCGAACCACGGCCCGGACCCACGCGAATGCCGATGGAGCGGGCGTGCTTGATAATTTCCGCGACGATCAGGAAGTAGGACGGGTAACCCTTGACATCGATGACCTCGATCTCATATTTCGCGCGGTCAATATATTCCTGCGGCACCTCCGCACCGTCGAAACGGTCCTCCAGGCCACGCATGACTTCCTCGGTCAGCCAGGTGGTTGGGGTGTGGCCCTCGGGCACATCCGCCACCGGCATGCGGTCCAGCGGGTGCTCTTCCCAGATCTCGTCGTAAGGCTGGACGCGCTCGGCGATCCACAGCGTGTTGTCGCAGGCATCGGGGATGTCGTCGTCGAAAAGATCGCGCATCTGCTCGGCAGACTTGATGTAGTAGCCGGTGCCGTCGAACTTGAAACGGTCTGGGTCCAGCAGCGTCTTGCCGGTCTGCACGCACAGCATCGCCTCGTGTGAAGGGGCCTGGGATTCCAGCACGTAGTGGCAGTCATTGGTGGCCAGTGCGGGAAGTTCCAGCATCTTGCCGATACGCAGTAGATCATCGCGCACGCGCTTCTCGATGGACAAACCGTGGTCCATCACTTCCAAGAAGTAATTGTCCTTACCGTAGATGTCCTGCCACATCGCGGCGGCCTCGAGTGCTTCGTCGAACTGGCCGAGGCGCAGGCGGGTCTGCACGTCCCCCGACGGGCACCCGGTGGTGGCGATGATGCCGTCGGCGTGCTCGGCGATCAGCTCATAGTCCATGCGCGGCCACTTACCCAGCTGGCCTTCGTAGGATGCCAACGACGAAAGCTTGAACAGGTTACGCAGGCCCGTCACATTTTCCGCGACCATCGTCTGGTGTAGGTAGGCGCCGGATGCGGAGACGTCATCACGCTTCTGGTCAGGCGTACCCCAGGTCACGCGCTTCTTGTTGAAGCGGGACTCCGGGGCCATGTAGGCCTCGATACCGATGATCGGTTTCACGCCGGCCTTCGTCATCGCCTTATAAAAGGCATCAGAGCCGAACATGTTGCCGTGGTCCGTCATGCCTACCGCGGGCATGCCTTGGCGCACGACCTCGTCGGCAAGCATATCCACCTTGCACATGCCGTCCAGCATGGAAAATTCGGTGTGATTGTGCAGGTGAACAAACGAGGATTTTTTGGCCATGCTGGCTAGTGTAGCCCAGCTGTCAACGCCCCTTGTCGGCTACTCGTCCGCAGTGCAGGGCGTTGGCCAACACGATGCCGCGATTGTTCACCGTGTCATAACAATCGATCTCGCCTGCACGTTTATGGTCGCCTTGGTGCAGGTCAGGACGTTCCAGGCGCAGGAACGCGTCGATGTCCGCCTCTTCAGCCAGATCCGGCAAGGGATAGGACATCAGGTAGGCGATGCCGTGGCGGGGTTCAGGCACGGGAGGTGCTTTACGACGACGGTCTGTGGGAAATGTGCGGTCATCAATGATCACTTCTGCGCGGGTTTCTGGGTCTGGCGCTGCCAGGATGCGGATGGTGCCCGGAAGCTGCGGCGCCTTATCGACGACCATCCGGTTGCGGCTGGCATTATCGCGGTCGGTGAGCTCCTCCACACTCATGCCGGTCGCGCCAGCAAGCATGAGCGACCAGGCATCGCCTGAATCCATCTCTGTGATGAAGTCCACGTTTAATCCGCGGGCCGAATTCCCCAAAGCGATGGTGCGCAGCAGCGACGTCACACCACTGCCCTTCTCCCCGTACACGACGGTGACGGTTCCGGTGCGCAGCCGGCCAAACTTCTTATCCATCCGGTGCATCCCCCACGTGGTGGGCGCGGGCCGCTCCACCCCGAGCAGGTGGGCCAGCATGCGTCCGGTATCGCCGGAGAACTCCATCTCTGTGGCGGAGGTGGGGCAATTGAGCAGCGCCAGCTCTAAATCGGCGGGGTCATGGTGCTGACCTGCCCAGGTGTAGAGCACCTCAATGTAGTGGGAGTAGCTGGCCGTGTTCCACGGGCCGACGGGATCAATGTCCACGCCCGCGCGGTTGAGGTTGGTGGCCACCTGGCTGTCCAACACGAAAGCCTCTGGAGTGACCGCCGCGAGGTAGCGGGTGAACATAGCCGGGCCAATGTGGGAGAAATTATTGCGCGAGCCGGTGCGGAACAAGGTGTAGGCGGCGGCGACGTCCTCATTGGCGGTCGCGGCGATCTCACGCAGTTTCTCCTGCGCCTCCGGGGTGGCGATCGAGCGCAGGCGCTGCTTCGCACCGCGCAAAGACGAGCCCGAGTTGGCCGCGATGACCTGCACCATCAGCAAGGTTGCGGCGGCGGGGTCGGTCGCGGCCTCGCCTGCGGCTTCCACCATCTCTGCCTCGATGATGGTGGTGTGTTCCAGCGTAATATCCAGGCCCACGGAGGTTAGCATCTTGTTCATCCCGGCGCGGTTGATGGGATAAGACTCAGCCCAGGGGGTGCGCCCGATATGGATGGCTAGCCAGACAGGGAGGGTAGGAATCTGCTCATTCACACCGAATCATCGTAGCGGGGCGAGCAAACCAGGTATTGTCCGACCTTGTGATCTATGGACTGTTCGCCTATTTAACGTGGGGCCTGTTCCCCGCTTTCTTCCCGCTTCTCAAACCTGCCGGGCCGGTGGAGATTTTGGCCCACCGCGTGGTCTGGACCGCGGTGTTGATGGTCGTGGTTCTCACCATCACGCGCCGTTGGGGTGAGCTGCGCCAGGCGGGTGGGCGGCAGTGGTTATTGATCGCCTTGTCAGGCGCATTGATCACGGCGAACTGGGGGATCTATGTCTTGGCGGTCAATTCTGGCAACGTGGCCGATGCCGCGCTGGGCTACTTCATCAACCCACTGTTTTCCGTGTTGCTGGGTGTGATCTTCTTGAAGGAGCGCCTGCGCAAGTGGCAAGTTTTTGCGGTAGGTATTGCGGCACTGGGAGTGATTTGGCTCCTTGTCTTTTCGGCGCAGCCGCCGATTATGGCGTTGGGGATGACGGTCACGTTCGGCCTATATGGCCTGGCGAAGAAGCGCGTGAAGATCTCGGCGCAGGCCTCGCTTGCCGGAGAGACGCTGGCGATGTTTCCGCTGGCGGCAGGTTTTCTGATCTGGCTGGAGGCCACCGGGCGTGGTACTGCCATGTCCGAGGGTCCAGTCCACGCTTTGCTGCTTGTCACCTCTGGCCTGGTCACGGCGATCCCGCTGCTGCTCTACGGTGCGGGCGCGAAGCACTTGAACCTGACCACGCTGGGAATGCTGCAGTACATTACGCCGACGATGCAGATGCTGTGGGCTCTCTTCGTCACCCAGGAGCACCTGTCTACGTCTAGGTGGGTGGGTTTCATCATCATTTGGGTCGCGGTGGCCATCTACCTGTGGGATATTCTGCGTTTCGGCAGACAGCGACGAGCGGCTACTCAGGCACAATGACCGGCGAGACGCCGAACCTGCCCCACTGCGCGTCTGCTGGAAGCGCCTCGACGGCGGCCACCTGAGGATCGTCGTCAAGCGCACGGAGGATCTCTGGGTGATCCCACACCACGACAGCGTTCAGGGTGTCGATGGGCCCAGGCATGGGGACATCCTCAAGTGCTGCGGCCACGCGATCTAGTTCACGCGCGTAGACATCAGAGCGGTCCTCACCATCGACGGGTTCTGGAAGTGGGCGCAGCTGGACTCCAGCGATCATCATGGCGTTGACTCGGCCGACCGGCTCGGTCACTTCGCCAGCTGGCTCAGCTTCGAGAGGTTCGGTGAAGGTGACTAGTGCGAAATGGTGCGCGCTCTCGTCGTTAAGCGCGCTCAGTGATTCGTCGGCACGCGCGGCGTAGTCCGTGAAGCTCTCCCCTTGCTCCATGCCGAGGCTGTCGCCGTTGATCGGAGGCGGTGGGTCAGAGCGCATGCCGAGGATCACGACGAGGCCCACCAACACCACGATGCTTATGGCTGCCACGACGGCACGGCCTTTGTCGAAACGTGTCATCCGCGCATCACGTCAAGGGCGGATTGGAGGTCATCCGGGTATGGGGATTCAACTTCCATCCACTTGCCCGTACGCGGGTGGTGAAAACCGAGACGCACCGCGTGCAACCACTGGCGGTTAAGCCCCAGGCGCTTGCCCAGGTTCGGGTCGGAGCCGTACATCGGGTCGCCGCAACACGGGTGGCCCAGCGCGGACATGTGCACGCGGATCTGGTGCGTCCGGCCTGTTTCCAGCGAGACCTCGACCAGGCTGCACTCCCGGAACGCTTCGATGACTTCGTAGTGGGTGATGGCCTGCTTGCCATCAGATGTCACGGCGAACTTCCACCCGGCGGAAGGGTGGCGCCCAATCGGTGCGTCGATCGTGCCGACGAGCGGATCTGGCAGCCCCTGCACCATCGCGTGGTAGGTCTTTTTCACCTGGCGTTCCTTGAACGCCCGCTTCAACACGGAGTAGCCCGGCTCGCTGGCGGCTACCACCATCACGCCCGAGGTGCCCACGTCAAGACGCTGAACGATACCTTTGCGCTCCGGCGGGCCAGAGGTAGAGATGCGAAAACCTGCGGCCGCTAGACCGCCGACCACCGTGGGCCCCTCCCACCCCACCGTCGGGTGCGCGGCGACGCCGACGGGCTTGTTCACGGCAATCACATCGCGGTCCGAATACAAGATGTCCAGGCCCGGGACTAACTCTTCCTTCGGCATGGGTGGGCCCTGGGGCTCAGGCAAGGTGACCTCAAGACGAGCACCTTCCACAAGGCGATCAGATTTGGAGACGGTGTGGCCGTCGACAAGCGCCTCCCCGGTCGTCGCCAGCTCAGCGGCGACCGTGCGCGAAATGCCGAACAACTTGGCCAGGGCCGCGTCCACGCGCATGCCGGCCAATCCCTCAGGTACTGGAAGGCTTCGGAAATCCCCCGTCACTGGGCATCATCTTCCTTAACTTCCTGCTTGTCCGTTTTCTCTGAATCGTCCAGGAAGACGGCGATGACGAAGACGACCACCCCCACCGTGATCGAGGCATCCGCCAAGTTGAACACGGCGAAGTTGCCCACAGAGATGTAATCGACGACATGCCCGAACCAGAAGCCTGGTTCGCGGAAAAGCCTGTCGCACAAGTTACCCAGCGCGCCGCCGGCGATCAGCGCGATTCCCACCGCGTACCACGGCTGGCGGATAAAGAACGCAGCGATCAACGCGCCAACGACGAACACCAGCTGAATCGTGGTGAACAGCCAGGTAGAGTCCTGCCCCATAGAAAAGGCGGCACCGGGATTAAACAGGAGGTAGAAACGGAACCAGTCACCAATCACGGCGACGGCTTCGCCGGGTTCCAGCCAGTTCAGCATGAACTGCTTCACGGCTTGGTCGATCAGGGCCACGACGACGATGATCGCCACCATCAGGCCAACGTAATTGCGCTCCCGCTTCTTTCTTTGAGATGTCCTGTCCACTTGCACCATTGTTCACTACCTTAGTACCCAAAAGCTAGTTTGCCCCGTGAGGTAGTTTGTTGGTGTGAGTATTCGTCTTAAAGCACCCGCCCTCCTCCTTCCGGTCGCGCTCGCCTCCACACTGGCGGCCTGCTCCGGGGAACCCGACCCCGTCGCCGAGGTTCCCGCCTTCCCCGTGGACGTGGCACGGGTGGAAGTTGTTGAACCGGGCACGGATCCGCAGGTGCTTTCCTACAATGACGTGGGCGAGGAGGAGGAATCGTCGACACGCAGCGTGACCACCGAGACCGGGTTCGACCAGAACGTGGTCGCTTCCGACGCGGTGGATCCTGCCGCCCAGCCCCTCTCCGAGACGGATTCGCTGACCCTGCCGCTTGAGGTGCGCACGCTCGAAGCGCCGGCGGCCGGAGAAGGTGAGCTCGATGCGTCCCGGCGCGTAGAGCTGCGTGTTGCCGACGATGTCTCCGCGGACTTGGCATCTGCCACCGGTTTCTTGTCCGTGTGGCGCGCAGCGGATGACGGACGGGTCAGCACGGTAAAGCTCTTGGCGCCCGAAGAGGCCACGGAGGATGCGCGTGCCACCGTGGAGTCGGCACTGATGTCCGTCCTGTCCAGCACGGTGATCTTCCCCAGCGACGCCGTCGGGGTCGGCGGTTCCTGGACCGTGGAATCGCGCGTGACAGGTGGCTCGACGATGTTGCGCACCACAACATATACGGTCACCGATATTCAGGACGACCAGGTGATGTTGGACGTGATCGTCGACCAGCGCCCCGCGCAGGAAACACTGAATTTTGATGCCGAGAGCGCCCCGGACTTGGCAGGACAATCCTTGACGGTGGAAAGTTCCGATACCGTCGCGGAGGGCTCCATCACCGTCGACCGCACCGAGGCCCTCCCCGTCGACGGAGCGGTGTCGGCCTCAACGCGCATTGTCTACGCAGGCGCCGACGAGGATTTCCGTATCGTGCAGGACCACACCGAGACGGTGAACTGGTCATAGCCAGTTGCGGCGCAGAGTAGAATGGATGTAGTTATTGTTCATTCTGCTAGGAGGCCCCCCATGGTCGCATCGCTGCACTTCAATATCGATGGAGTCTCATTTTCTTATCCTGGGGGCCACCGCGTACTCACGGATATCTCTTTCGCCGCCCCCTCCGGTTCCGTCACCGGCTTGATCGGAGAAAATGGCGCGGGCAAGTCGACACTTTTGTCGCTGATTTCCGGCGACTTGGAGCCGGACGTTGGCCAGATCATCACTCCCCCGGTCACCGGCTTCATCGCCCAAGAGACCGAACTGCCTTTTACCGCGCCCGCGCAGGCGCTTATCGACGATGCCGTGGCAGAGCTGCGCGCCGTCGAACAGGCCATCACTGACCTTTCCCAGGCGATGGTGGACACGCCCGAAGACACTTCGGTGGCAGAGAAGTTTGACCTTGCCCTGGCACGTGCTGAGTCCTCCGGGGTATGGGAACTGGATGCGCGTGTCAGCACCGTGCTGGCCGGGCTGGGTCTGGCGAACGTGGATCTTGCAACGCCTCTTGGTGAGATGAGCGGTGGGCAGCGTCGTCGTTTTGCGCTGGCCACCCTTTTGCTGCGCCCGGTGGATGGCATGGTGTTGGACGAGCCAACCAACCATCTAGACGATGAGGCGGTGGACTTTCTGGTCGCTGAACTGGAGGCCTTCCAGGGGCCAGTGCTGGTGGCCAGCCATGATCGCTATTTCTTGGATACCGCCTGCGATGGGATCGTCGATCTGGATCCAGGCTTGGGACCCGAGGGTGGATTTGGTGAGGAGACCCGCCAGGGCAACCGTTTCACCGGCTCTTTCTCTGACTATTTGAAGGCGCGCGAGGCCCGCCGCAACCGGTGGATCAGCGACTATAACGCCCAGGAGCAGGAGCGTGCCCGGTTGGAAAAGGCAGCCGAGCAAACCGAAGAGGACGTGTTCCATTCCCACGAGAACAAGACCGAGGTCCGCATGGCCGCCAAGTATTATGCCGACCGTGCCGCGAAAACTTTGGGCAACCGCACCCGTGGGGCAAAGAACCGGCTGGAGGATTTGGAGCGCAACCAGCTGCCCAAACCACCAGAGCCGCTGCGTTTCCACGGCATCCCAGAGCACACCGCAGCTAGCCTGGGCGAGCCGGCGGTCGCTGCTAAGGAGTTGGCCGTGGAGGACCGGCTGGCTCCACTGACCATCAAGGTCCAGCCCGGCGACCAGTTACTGGTGGAAGGCCCGAACGGTTCCGGCAAGTCCACCTTGTTGAAAATCCTCGACGTCCACCTCACCGACTACGAGGGCGAGCTGCGCATCCCCGAAGAAGTAACCGTCGCCCGCTTAGAGCAGGATGACGATTGGCAGGACCTGTCCATCACCGCCCAGCAGGCTTTCGAGGCGCGCGTTCCCGCCGGCACGCCGTCCCTGGTGGAGATGGGGCTCATGAAAGAAGAGCAGGTGACCAAACCGATCGCCGACCTCTCCTTGGGGCAGCGCCGCCGCGTCTCCCTGGGCATCATCTTGGCCTGCCCGCCGGATCTGCTGCTTCTCGACGAGCCCACCAACCACCTCTCCCTTGCCTTGGCGGAGGAATTGGAGCGAGCGCTGCTGGACTTTCCAGGTACTGTGATCATGACCAGCCACGATCGGTGGATTCGTCGTCGTTGGCGCCAGCGGATCGAGAAAAAAGAAGATCGCGCCACGATCCTCACGTTGGAGACCTTGTGGTCCGATGAGGTGTGGCGCGACAAACAGTAATTACTGCGCAGGTGCTTCCGCTGGGGCTTCGGCCGGTGCTGGCGCTGGTGCTGGAGCCTCAGGCGCAGGAGCCTCGACTGGCGCCTCCGGTGCTGGGGCCTCTGCTGGCGCAGGTGCCTCCTCGGGTGCTGCCGGTGCGCCGGCCTGGCACATCGCTGGGACCTGCTCCGGGGCCACCGTATTGGTGATCAGGGTGCACGCCCACGACTGGGACAGCTTCCAGTTGCCGTCTTCGTACACGAACTCAACGTTTTCTGCCAGCTGGGTCGGCTGATCAGGCTGAGTGAAATTAACCGTGGCCAGCACCGAGTTTGCGGAGTAGCCAGGCAGAACCGGATCGACGACCTGGAAGTCAGCACCGGATTCCTGCTTGGAAATCGTCATCGTGTCGAAGAGCTCGGGCGCGGTCTCACCGCTCTGGACGGTGTTTACGCGCTCTTCCATCGGCAGGTTTGGGTCGGTGGCTCGTGCCAGCACCTCATTGAGATCGGCCGCCGTCGGCAGTTCCGGAGCTGGGCTTTCCTGAGCTGCGGTGTCTTCGTTGGCGTCCGCGGTCGCGGTGGTTTCCGAGTTCGTCGACCCGTCGTTGGCTGCTTCATCGTTCGAGCACGATGCCATTGTCACGGCCACGCCAACGGTGGCGATGATTGCAGTGATCTTGTTGAGTTTCACAATTTCTCCTTGTGCGTTTCGGGCTACGGGGGTGGGACTCCGCACGCGTCAATACGCCTTCCCACGTTACCGTTTCGTAACTTCTATGCCAAAGAGCGACGCACTGTGGCAGGCTATTTCTATGCCTGATCCTTATGTTGCCGTCATCGCCACTGGTGGCACCATCGCCTCTACCGTCAGTGCGGAGGGCGCCCGCGTCCCCACGCTGTCCGGCGCAGACCTCATCAGGGCGTGCGGTACCAAGGTACCAACCCGCGTCATCGACACGGCTTCGCTGGATTCTTCCGCCATGGGCTTGCGCGATATCGACACGCTTGCCGACGAGGCCCAGCGCGCACTTTCCGACGAGCACTGCCGCGGCGTCGTGATCACCCATGGCACCGACTCCATGGCCGATACCGCCATCGCGCTCGACCTGATGCTTGACGACGATCGCCCTGTCGTTCTCACCGGCGCCCAAGAATCCGCTGACCATCCCGACGCGGATGGGCCGGCCAACCTGCGCGGCGCGATCGACCATGTGCCATCACCTACCGGCGTTGGCGTGCACGTCTTCTTCAACGGCCGCGCCTTACCTGCCCGCGGATTGCTGAAACAGCACACCTCTGACCACATTGCTTTTGCTCTGACTTCTGATGAGCCGCTGCGCCGCCCCTCCCCCATCGGCGTCTCTCCCCTTGAGGGCACGGATGTGGTGGTGGCCGCCGCGTGGCCCGGCGCGAGTGGAAAAGTGATTGATGCCATCGTCGATACGCGCCCAGACGGGATCGTCGTCGAGGCGCTTGGGTCTGGAAATGTTTCGGACGGCATGGGCGCGGCCCTCACGCGTGCGCTAGAGGCAGGGATTGCTGTGGTGATTACGACGCAGGTGCCGCGGGGTGCTGTGCAGTTTTCCTATGGTGGTGCCGGTGGAGGAAACACACTTGGCGCCCGCGGTGCCCTGCCAGCCGGGTGGCTTCGTGCTGGTCAAGCACGCATGGCGCTCATCGTTGCGCTGGCGGCGGACGCGGATCCGGCTACCCTCTTGGGTTGATTTTCTGCAGCTGCAGAATTCTGCCGGGGTTACTCCGCAGGTACCCAATCCTCCCAGGCGAGCGAGTCCACGGGGTCGGCGTGCTTCAGGTCGGGGTCGTCGACACGCAATGTTTTGATCCGCCCAGGGCCGGTCGCGCGTGTTTCAAAGCGGATGGTGACCCAGCCCAGACCGGAGCCTTGCACCCAGCCGTGCCCATACTCGGGGTGGTAGACATCCTGGGTGGCGCGCCATTGACCGGGCTGGTCGGCGGGGGTGATGTCCACTTCGATGGAATCTGTGCCGGCAGCGGCATGGTCACTGACACCTGTTTCATAGTCCGTGTCGACGGGCTGCGGGCGGACGATCTGCTGGTCCAATTCGGGGAAGAGCACGTGCTGCAGCCCATCTTCCAGGCCGGAGTAGCTCACCCCGACCAGCCTGATGGGGCCGACTTCGTCGGGGTAGCGCACCAGCCGGAAGGCGGTGGCCAGCAGAGTTTCGGCGTCGTCGGTGGCATAGGGCAGCGTGGCAGAGCGGGACTCAATGCGAAAGTCAGCCATGCGCAGCTTCACGCTGACGGTGCGGGCGCCGCGGCCATCCTTCAAGAGGCGCCGGTGGGCGTCCTGGGCTGCACGAGTCATCGCGGCATCGACCTCGGGCGGGGTGGTTAGGTCGTGCGGGTAGGTGTGCTCGGCAGAGATCTGCTTGGCTTCGGCACGTGGTGTGACAGGCCTGTCGTCGTGGCCGCGCGCCAAGGTCCACAATTGGCGGCCCACTGCCCCGCCGAGTGCGATCTCTACTTCCTTTTCGCTCAGATCGGCCAGGTCGCCGATGGTTTCTATCCCCATCGTGGATAGTTTGCCCTGGGTGACAGGGCCTACGCCCCACAGCTCTTTGGCGGGCAGGGCGTGCAAAGTTTCCAACTCGTGGTCCGGGTCAAGCACAAAGATCCCGTCGGGCTTTGCTAGTTCAGAGGCGATCTTGGCGTATTGCTTCCCGGACCCGGCGCCGATGGAGGCTGGCAGGCCGGTCTCGTTCTTGATGTCGGCGCGGACTTTTTCCGCCCAGTCGCGGACTTGGTCGACGGTGGCGTCGACAAGCTCGGGTGGCTCCATGAAGGCCTCGTCGATACTGAGCTGCTCGACCACGTCCACGTGCCTGCCTAATACCTCGAACACTCGGCGCGACGCAGTGGAGTAGACCGCGCGCCGTGGCGCGACGAGGACAACGCGCGGGCCGACGAGGCGAGCTGCGCGGTGGGTGGGTATGGCGGAGCGGGCCCCGTATTTGCGGGCTTCATAGCTGGCACCGGCAACGACTCCCCTGCCCGACACCCCGGCGACGAGTACTGGGCGGCCCTTGAGAGTGGGGCGGGTCAACTGTTCGCAGGACGCATAAAACGCGTCCATGTCGATGTGTAAAACCCAGCGGCGCATACCTCTACGGTACCCAGCTAAGGTCGTCTTAAAGCAACCGCGACCACAATCAACGCCATGCCGATCAGCTCCGCGAGGCTGAGCCACTGGGCCAACGCGACCGCACCAATGACCGCCGCGACCACCGGCAAGATCGCCTGCAGCACGGCGAAGTACGCGCGACCGACCTTGCGCAGAACGATCTGGTCGATCGAATAAGGCACCGCGGCCGACAACAGGCCCAGCCCAATTGCCAAACCAAAGGTGACCCCGGGGTGCTGCGTGACATCCGCGGGCCACAGCAACACCACAAGTGGCAGACCGATCACCGCCGCCCAGCTAAAACCAATGGCAGTGGAGGCACGCGAAGTTGCGGCGTCGCCGGCAATGCGGGAGCCAGCAACGATATAGCCAGCCCACAGTAGCCCGGCGGCCAGGGCCAGGATGATGCCGACGGCATCGGTTGCCCAGGTCGCACCAGAAATCACCAGAACGCCGGAACCCGCGAGCAGCAGCGCCACCCAGTCGCGCAGGCTGCGCGAGCCCAGCGCCGCCACTGCGATCGGGCCTAAGAACTCGATGGCGACGGCGGTACCCAGTGGGATGCGCGCGATGGCTTCGTAGAACGTCATGTTCATCGCCATGGTCACCACGCCATAGATCGCGGCGGCACGGCCGACCGGGCCCACGAAGTCCCGAATTTGCGGGCGATTAATCACCAGGAGGATCAAGGCCGCAGCACTCATGCGCATCCACGCCACCACCGTGGGCGGAAAAATGTCGAAGAGCCCCACCGCGATGGCCGCGCCCAGGTACATCGACGTACCTGAGACAACCATCAGCGCCGGGGCTGTCAGACGGTCACGCATTAGCCCTTCTTCTGCACTGTCGCGGTGACACCGTCCACAATGTCGTGCCCATCGGACACTGCATCAGTGGTCACGGTGAAGGAGGTGGACAGGGTCTCCGCCGCGATGTGATCAGCGTGGCGGTTGGCCCACTCCTCCTTCGCTGCAGGCACCGACAGCGTCGTCGTAATGCGATCCGATACCTCGAAGCCAGATGCCTTACGTGCGTCCTGAAGGCCACGGATGACGTCGGCTGCCCAGCCTTCAGCCTCCAGCTCCTCGGACACAGTCATGTCCAGGACGACGAGGCCCTCGGTGCCGTCGATCGCCGCAGTGGACTCTGGGTTCTCCGCCACGAGGCGCTCGGTGTACATCTCCGGGGTCAGGGTGATATCGCCGTCGACGATCACGTTCTCACCGTCGCGGGTGTAGTTGCCGGCTTTCACGTTCTTGATCGCGCGCTGGACATCCTTGCCCAGCGACGGTCCGGCTACCTTCGCGTTGACCACCACGTCGAAAGACCCGACCGCATCAACATCGTTGGTCAGCTCAACATCCTTGACGTTGACCTCGTCACGGATGATGCCCGTGTAACCGGCCAGCGTCTCTGCCTCGGGCAGGGCCACCGTCAACTTCGGCAGCGGCAGGCGGTTACGCAGCTTGTTGGCCTTGCGCACGGAGCTTGCCGACGAGCACACCGCGCGGGTTGCGTCCATCGCAGCGACCAGATCCGCATCCGCCGGGATGTTGCCCGCATCCGGGTAGTCAGCCAGGTGCACCGAACGCTCACCAGTGAGCCCGCGGTAGATCACCTCGGTGACATAAGGCAGCAGCGGCGCCGCCACGCGAGTGAGCACGTGTAACACGGTGTACAAGGTGTTGAATGCCTCTGGGTGTTCCTCTTGACCAGCCCAGAACCGGTCGCGGGAGCGGCGCACATACCAGTTGGTCAACGCGTCGGCGAACAGGCGTACCTTATCGCATGCCCCGGAGATATCGGTGGTCTCCAGTGCCTGATCCACGTCGACGACGAGGTCATGCAGCTTCGCCAGGATGTAGCGGTCCAGGATGTCCTCAGAGTCAGTGGAGAACTCCGCTTCCTGCGAGCTGTAGAGCTGCAGGAAGGTGTACGCGTTCCAGATCGGTAGCAGTGCCTGCCGCACGCCTTCGCGGATGCCCTGCTCGGTGACGATCAGGTTGCCGCCGCGCAGGATCGGTGAGGACATGAGGAACCAGCGCATCGCATCAGAACCGTCACGGTCGAAGACCTCATTGACGTTCGGGTAGTTGCCCTTGGACTTACTCATCTTCTGGCCATCGTCGCCAAGCACAATGCCATGGGCGACAACCTGCTTGAACGCCGGGCGGTCAAACAGTGCCGTGGACAAAACGTGCAGTAGGTAGAACCAGCCGCGGGACTGGCCGATGTACTCCACGATGAAGTCCGCCGGGTGGTGCTCGTCGAACCACTCCTTGTTCTCGAACGGGTAGTGGAACTGCGCAAAGGGCATCGAACCAGAGTCGAACCACACGTCCAGAACGTCGGGCACGCGGCGCATGGTGGACTTGCCCGTGGGGTCGTCCGGGTTCGGGCGGGTCAACTCGTCGATATATGGGCGGTGCAGCGATTCCGGGCGCACGCCGAAGTCGCGCTCCAGCTCGTCGAGGGAACCGTACACGTCGGTGCGTGGGTACTCCGGGTTGTCCGACTGCCACACCGGGATCGGGCTGCCCCAGTAGCGGGTACGCGAGATATTCCAGTCACGCGCATTTTCCAGCCACTTGCCGAACTGACCGTCGCGCACGTGCTCGGGGACCCACTCGATTTGCTCGTGGTTGAGCTCGACCATGCGGTCGCGGAACTCCGTGACCTTCACGAACCAAGATGGCAGCGCCATGTAGATCAGCGGCTCGCCGGAGCGCCAGGAGTGTGGGTAAGAGTGCACGATGGTCTGGTGGCGCAGCACACGCCCCTTGTCTTTGAGGTCGCGGATGATGTTCTTGTTCGCATCGAACACCAGCTGGCCCTCATACTCTGGCACCTGGGAGGTGAACTGGCCGTCCATATCCACCGGGATTACAAGGTCAATGCCGTACTTCTGGCAGGTCAGCATATCGTCCTCACCGAACGCAGGCGCCTGATGCACCACACCAGTACCGTCTTCAGTGGTGACATAGTCTGCCAGGATCACCTTGAAAGCGTTGGGCTGATCCGCGAAGTGATCAAAGATTGGGGCGTACTGCAGGCCCTCCAGCTCGGAGCCCTGGAAGGTTGCCACGGTCTGCGCGTCAGTGCCGAATTCCTTGGCATATGCGCCCACCAGTGCGGTTGCAAGAAGGAATCGCTTGCCGACGAAGTCCTCTGCCCCATCTTCGGCGACCTCCACCAGGGAGTACTCCACCTCTGGGTGCACCGCTAGTGCCAGGTTGGATGGCAGGGTCCACGGGGTGGTCGTCCACGCTAGCGCTGCCGCTTCGTGTAGTTCCTCGTTCTTGGCCCACGTGTCCGCACCTGCAGTGCCTTCCTCAGCACCCGTGAACGGCATGGTCACCGTGAGGGTGGGGTCCTGGCGTTCGCGGTAGGAATCGTCGAGACGCGTCTCCTGGTTCGACAGTGGGGTGTGCTCTGCCCACGAGTACGGTAGGACGCGGAAACCCTGGTAGATCAGGCCCTTATCGTAGAGTTCCTTGAACGCCCAGATGACAGACTCCATGTAGGTCAGGTCCATCGTCTTATAGCCGTTGTCGAAGTCGACCCAGCGGGCCTGACGGGTCACATACTCTTTCCACTCCTCGGTGTACTCCAGCACGGACTTAGCGCAGTATTCATTGAACTTGGCCAGACCCATGTCTTCGATCTCGCCCTTGTCCTTGATGCCCAGCTGCTTCTCTGCCTCCAGCTCGGCGGGCAGGCCGTGAGTATCCCAGCCGAAGACGCGTGGGACGTGGTAGCCCTTCATCGTGCGGTAGCGCGGGATGATGTCCTTGACGTAGCCCGTCAGCAGGTGGCCATAGTGAGGCAGACCGTTGGCAAAAGGAGGGCCGTCGTAGAAGACGAATTCCTCATTGTCCTTGCGGTTGTCCAAGGAGGCTTGGAAGGTGTTGTCCTCGCCCCAGTACTGGAGTACCTTCTCTTCCATTTCTGGAAATTTATTGCTTCCCCCGGTCATATCGACCTTGGGGTACACGCCACCGACGGGAGTATTCATCGATCGTCCTTTCTTCACACACAACAATGATGTCTGCAGGGACGCGACACGGGTCACGCGGTACCACCCTGCTTGAGCAACCTAGGTTGCCCCACTTCGTTTGTGGTGAAGAAGGTTGCGGTGCCTTCTATTCCCGTCCGGTTCTACTGGGCTGGTATGGCTGTTCTTCCGGAAGCACTCCCCGTTGATAGCGGATCATCGCGCGCTTCGGCACTGCTCGTGCGGTGCTTCGACAGAGGTTTACTATACACGAAGAAACCGCCCGGGCTCCCTTTCGGGGTCACGGGCGGTCCAACGTGAGTTTAGTTGTTGTCTGACTGGCCAGCGTCACCGTTAGGTGCCGAGGAGCCGCGGCTCTCCAGCTCCTCCAGCTGGGACTGCAGCAAGGTCTTCAGGCGAGTGCGGTACTCGCGCTCGAAGGTGCGCAGCTCGGAGATCCGGTTTTCCAGTGCGGCCTGCTGGCTCTTCACCGTCGCCATGATCTCAGTGTGCTTCTTCTCTGCGTCTGCCTGCAGCTGTGCAGCCTTCTCCTCCGCCTGGCGGATCTGCGCCTCGGCGCGGGAGTTGGCGTCGTTGGTGGTTTGTTCTGCCTTCTTCTCAGCATCAGAGATCAGGGTATTTGCCTTGGTCTCTGCTTCCTGAGTGCGGGTCTTTGCCTGCCTGTCAGCATCAGCCAGCTGCTTCTTGGAACGATCTTCCGCGTCCCTTAGCTGGGTATCCGCTGCCTGGCGTGCCTCGTCCAGCATGGACTTGGACTCTTCCTGAGCCTCAGAGGTCAGGCGGTCTGCCATCTCCTGGGCCATGCCCAGGACCTTTGCGGCCTGCAGGTGGGTATCGGCGGAAGCCGTTGCCTCGTTTGATGCGGCAGCGGCGACTGGTTGTTCCTGCTTCTCGGGTTCGGAAGGCCTTTCGGATGCGCGCTTATTTGCAGCCTCAGCGTCCTGGCGTGCCTGATCGGCAGCTACGCGGGCCTTCTTGGCATCAGTTTCCGCCTTGTTTTGGGCATCCTGTGCCTTCTTTAGCTTGGCCTCGTACTCCGCGCGTAGGTCGCCTTCGATTTGCTCGCGTAGAGCCCTTTCGTCGACCTTGTTGTCATTCGCCGTGGAACCAGCCTGCGCTGCAGGGGCGGCGGCACCGCCAGACCTCGCTTGGCCGTCCAGTTCCTCAACGCGGGCACGCAGGTCGTCGTTTTCATCCTGCAGTTGAGCCAAGGCCTCTTCGACCAAGTCCAAGAACTGGTCAACCTCGTCCTCGTTGTAACCGCGCTTGCCAATTGGTGGCTTGCTGAAAGCGACATTGTGCACGTCTGCTGGTGTCAGCGGCATTAGCGTTCCCTTCGAGTCAAATCTAAGCACCCACCGAAAGTGTGGGTATTTTATTGCATTGTAGTTAATTTATGTTCGTTACGCTTTACTACTCTAGTCAAGAATAGTCCTTCATGGCGAAACTACCACCCTCAATCTTTACCGGAGGGCTATATTTCTCTCCATTTATGCCCGATTTTCCACCGAATCACCCCCGGCTTAGGTGGATTAAAAGATGGCGACAATGACCACACTGAGAATCATCAGGACGAGGAACAGCACAATCACGCTCACGTCGAGGGCTACCCCACCCATGCGGATTGGTGGAATGATGCGCCTCAACGCCTTGATCGGTGGATCGGTGACCACGAAGAAGAATTCCGCGACCACCATGAACCACCGTGGGGGATCGAACTGTCGCGAGAAGGACTGGATCATCTCAATGATCAGTCGCACAATCACGATCAACGTATATAGACGCACCAAGGCGTACAGAATGGCTCCGAGCATGCTCACGGTGTTCTACCCTACCTATTTCCTCATTAAACGACTAACACCCCAGCCGCGTGGGCCTTCGTCGGAAAGCCCGGACAAAGCCTAACTACGGTGGGGTGTCTCTCGCGCGACCGCCAGGTCACACGCCCAAACGCTAGCGAAGATCCGCTGCTCGCTCGAGCTCGCTGGTCGAAATCTGTGCGTTCTCTGGCACGATCGCGAAGACGTAGCGGTCGGTGTCGGCGTACTTTGCCAGGTTGTGCATCTGGCCGCGCAGACCGAAGCATAGGCCTGCGGCGAAGTCGATCATGCGGGTGACGGACTTGCGATCCAGCTCGGTCAGGTCCATCACCACTGCGTCGCCGTCGCGAAATGGCTCACCGATATCCTTCGCGTCGTTATAAGAACGAGGCGTGACGACGACGGTCGCCGGCGTATAAGTACGTGGCTCGCGAGTGGAGATACGCTCCACACGCTCTGGGCGATCGTAAGAGTAGGTGCGCTCCGGTGCAGGTGCTGGTGCTGGCGAGTACGCGGAGGAGCCATCATCGCCGTAGCGTGGCTCGTCGTAGTAGGCGTCCTCTTCCGGGGTGTATGGCGCGAAGCCGAAAAATTCCTTGGCGTTCTTCACAAAAGACATGTGTTGTACTCCTCATTCTGACGTGCTGACCTGGCGGGTTCAACAAATAACACTGGTGTTCTTCTTGTGTATTTACACTAAGGGTCTTTGGCCAAACACCGCGGTTCCGACACGCACGGTATCCGTTCCGCACGCGATCGCCTGCTCAAAATCTCCACTCATGCCAGCAGACAACACAAGCCTGCGCCCCACCGACTCACCGAGACGATCAGCAAGCTCGCGGGCCTGCGTAAACACCGCCTCCGCGTCAGATTCGAGTGGCGGCACCACCATGATTCCTCCGAAGGTCAGGTTCTCGGCTTCCTCGACCTGGGCCGCAAGAGCGTCGACATCATCAAGGGCGACACCGCCACGTGTGGGATCGTTGTCCATCGATACCTGCACCAGGCACGGCAGCTGGCCTTCCGGACGATCCCCGCGTTCAATTGCAAGTCCCACTCCCCGATCGAGCCCCGCGGCCAGCCGCGGAGTGTCAACGGAGTGTACCTCGGCTGCCCAGCGCGCTACCGCGTTCGCCTTCTTGGTCTGGATTTGGCCGATCATTGCGATGGCAATACCACTTGTCGACGATTCGCCCGCCAATTCTTCGGCCTTCCCACGCGCCTCTTGCTCGCGGTTTTCCCCCACCAGGGTGACACCAAGCTCGCCTAAGATCCGAATATCCTCCACGGAATGGAATTTGGAGACCGGCAGCAGCGACACAGACCCTTTCTCACGGCCCGCAGCCTGCTCGGCGGCCCAGATCTGTTCACGCACCTGGTTGAGATTGTGCTCCAGTTCTTCACGACGGCTCATTTATGCATCCTTTCCTGTCAACCACACAATGCCCGCTTGACGCCCGGTTGTCCCCTCGCGGCGGTAGGAGAAAAAGTCTTCGTCAGTAATCGTGTCCCGGGGATCGGCATCGATATTGGTAATCCCCAGGCTCATCAGCTGGCGAACCAGGCCAGCGCGCACGTCTAGACTCGGAGTCCCCTTCTTCGTTTTCGTGCGCGACCCAGGCAGATGCTTTTCCACATCTGCTGCCATCTCCTCCGGCACCTCGTAGGACTCACCGGACGCAGCAGGCCCAAGTAGGACCTGGATTGACTGGGGCTGCGCACCGCGGGCAAGCATCTCTTTCACCGTTGCCGGGATGATTCCGTTGCGCGCACCCATCCGTCCTGCATGTGCCGCCGCAATCACGCCGTTGGTGTGGTCAGCGAGCAAGACCGGAACACAGTCGGCAACCAGTACGCCCAGAGCGAGCCCCGGAGTGGTGGTCACCACGGCATCGGTGGCCTCAACGGGTGCAGATTGCGGATTATCGACGAAGGCCACATTATTGGTGTGGAGCTGTTCCATCCACACGAAATTACCCGTATCAACACCGATAATCTCCGCGAGGCGGGACCGGTTCTGGGCGACGTCTTCGGGGCGGTCGCCGACGTGGCCGCCCAGGTTGAAAGAGGCATAGGGGGATTGCGAAACCCCGCCAGCTCGTGAGGTGAACACGAAGCGGACGGGGCGATCTTCTAGCTGCGACATACTCCATAGGTTAGCGCAGTCGCGCTGTGGCGCGACGAAGCGCAGAACCTAGCGCATGAAACTTGGCACATCCAAGTCATCATCGTCGTCGCGGTTGTCACGACGATCATCGTTGGAAGTAAACAGGCCGGTGCGGCGAGGTTCCGAACGCTGCGGCTCTGAACGCTGTGGTTCATAGCGGTGACGGGCGGCATAGCTATCTCCGCTGCGCTCGTCGTCACGCTCACGATCCTCGAACAGGGAGCCACGAGCAGCGGGTGCTGGGGTGGCGTCCTCCGACACGGGTGCCTGCTCTGGCTGCTGCTCCTGTGGCTGCTCCGAATCCTGTGGGAGAGCATTGGCCTTCTCATCGAAGCCGGTGGCGATGATGGTCACGCGAACCTCGTCGCCCAGGTTGTCGTCGATGATCGTACCGAAGATGATGTTGGCATCGTCGTCTGCCTTCTCCTCCACCACGGAAGCCGCGTTGTTGACTTCCATCAAGCCAAGGTCTGAGCCACCGGCTACAGAAATCAGCACGCCCTTCGCACCCTCCATGGAGGATTCCAGGAGTGGCGAGTTGATCGCCTGCAGGGTGGCATCCATGACGCGGTCGTCGCCGTTGGCGGAACCGACACCCATCAGTGCGGAGCCTGCATCAGCCATGACAGAACGCACGTCGGCGAAGTCAACGTTGATCATGCCCGGGATGGTGATCAGGTTGGTAATGCCCTGCACACCGTTGTAGAGCACTTCGTCGGCTGCGCGGAAGGCTTCCATCATGGACAGGTCGCCGTCGGCAAGCTGCAGCAGACGGTCATTCGGGATAACGATGACGGTGTCGCAGACTTCCTTGAGTCGCTCAATACCCTCGAGTGCCTGGCGGGTGCGTCGCTTGCCTTCGAAGGAGAATGGGCGAGTCACCACGCCGATCGTGAGCGCGCCCATCTTCTTAGCAATGCCGGCAACAACCGGGGCGGCACCCGTGCCGGTGCCGCCACCCTCGCCAGCGGTGACGAAGACCATGTCGGAGCCCTTGAGGGACTCTTCGATCTCGCTCTTATGGTCGTCGGCAGAGGTGCGACCTACCTCGGGATTCGCGCCGGCGCCAAGACCACGGGTAGCTTCGCGGCCGATGTCGAGCTTTGTGTCTGCATCAGTAAACAGCAGGGCCTGACTATCCGTGTTGATGGCGACGAATTCGACGCCCTTCAGGCCTTCTTCGATCATGCGGTTGACCGCGTTGACGCCACCGCCGCCGACACCGACGACGCGGATCATGGCGAGGTAGTTGTTAGGAGAGGTCATGGGTGAGGCTCGCCTTTCAATTAATCATGGGGAATATGTTCGCTTCAAGTGCTTGCTATCCATCATGGGTTAAATCAGGCCGAAAAGGTGGTTGATTTTCGCGGCGTGTCGGCACCCTCAACCTTTACTTTAGGGTTATGGCCTGGGGTTTTGCCGACACTCGCGCTAGCTGACGGCCACTTGGCTCGGGTTAGAAATATCAAAGCGCTGGCCTTCGCGTTTCAGGACAGTGTCCAGCGCAAGTGACTTATCGTGGTTGTGTTCAGCGGCGCCCCACACCACCAGACGATCATCATTGAGCTCCAGCTCAAAGTTGTACGGATCTTTTGCGTTGATCGCTTCGACTTCTAGGCGAAGTTCTTCGGGAATGGATGCCGCAATATCCACTGCGTTTTTCCGAGCCGCCTCGTCGTCACGCGCATCGCCCACGATCTCAAGGGCCTCCGCCGGTGGCTGATCGATCGCAAACGCAGCACCTTCAGCGTTGATCAGGTGCACGCCGTCGCCTTCTTCGACGTATGCGACGGCTTCGTGCTCGGTGATGCTGATATTTAGGGATGAGGGCCAGCCCCGCGTCACAGTCACCGACTTCACCCACGGCAAACCGGCCACGCCCTGTGCGGCGGATCCAACGTCGGCACGCGCCAAGTTGGACCCCTCAGGCACTCCCGCTGCCTCAATGACCTGCTCAGGCGCGATGTGGGAATTGCCCTCCACGTTGTAGTTGCGCACCGAAAAAAGCGGAGTGGCCAAGACCACGATGGCAGCGATGATCGCGACGAGCACCACGGTAGCCAGTCCGATCCATAGCGGTCTGCGGTTCGGCCTTTCGTCAGTGTTTAAGGCAGTAGTCACTCTTCCCGCCCTACTTGGCAGCTTCAGACATGGCCGTGAGGATCTCGCTGGCAAGCATCGTGACCGAACCCGCACCCATCGTCAAGACGATATCGCCCGCTTGGGTCAGTTCCTTCACCGTGTCCGGGGCAGCGGAGAAGTTCTTTTCGTACACAACCTCATTGGTCATCCGCTCGGTGATGATGCGCGAGTCCACCCCCTCCACCGGCGCCTCGCGGGCACCGAAGATGTCCAGCACCACCGCGGCGTCGGCAAGCGACAGTGCCTCCGCGAACTCGAAGGCAAACTCCTGGGTCCGCGAGTACAGGTGCGGTTGGAAGCACACGACGACGCGTGCGCCGTTGCCCTCCGCCACCACCTTTTCGCGGGCCGCGGTCAGGACAGCATTGACCTCCGTGGGATGGTGCGCATAGTCGTCGTACACGCGCGTGCCGACGAAAGGCCCACCCGTGACCTCTCCGTGGTACTCGAATCGGCGGCGCACACCCGTAAACTCGCTCAGCCCCTTCGCCAGGCGCAGCGGATCAGCACCAGTCAGGGTGCCGGCCAACAGTGCAGCGGCAGAATTGAGCACCATGTGGCGCCCCGGAATGGCCAGTGAATACTCCAGCTCGACCTGGCCGCTCTCACCCGCGTCGAGGGTGACGGTGACCTCGGTGGAACCGCCGGTGACAATTTCGTCTTCGACGATGACACCTGGCGTGATCTCTGGGTGTGCCTCCACAGCCGAGCGGGTGCCATAGCCCAGCACCGCGATATCACGCTCCATGGCGCGCTTACCGCAGGCGGCGGCGTGGTCGTCGTCAAGACAAACCACAAGATGGCCACTGGGGGTCACGCGATCGGCGAACTCATCAAAAACCTGGAAGTAGGCCTCCCTGGTCCCGAAGTAATCAAGGTGATCAGGCTCAATATTGGTGATCACCGCAACGTCCGGCTGGTAGCGCAGCAGCGAGGCGTCGGACTCGTCAGCCTCCGCGACAAACGCATCACCGGTCCCGTGGTGAGCATTCGTGCCGGCACGATTGAGCTGCCCGCCAATGGCAAAGGAGGGGTTCTCCCCCGCCGCCTGCAAAGCCACGACCGCCATCGACGTGGTCGATGTCTTGCCGTGGGTGCCTGCGAACAAAACTTGGGTGTAGCCCTTCATCAGCTCCGCAAGCAGGTCGGAGCGGCGAATCACCGGGATATTCTCCTCCACCGCGCGAACCAACTCAGGATTGTCTTTCGGAATAGCGGCGAAGCTGGTCACCACCACTGTGGGCAGGTCACCCGCTAGCTCCAAGTTGTCAGCAGCATGCCCAACGGCAATTGTCGCACCCTGGGTGGACAGGGCGCGGACGGGGCGGGAATCTTTCACATCGGACCCGGTGACAACACTGCCGCGGTCCAACAGAATTCGTGCCACACCCGACATGCCGGATCCGCCAATCCCGATCAAGTGGACGCGGGACAGATCGATTGCCTCTTGAACTTGGGTCACGGCAGTAAGTCTCCTATCTAGTGTTTGGCAGCTGCGACAAGCTTCTCAGCTAAAGTACCAGCCACATCGCCGGCGCCGCTGTCACGCAGTGCCGAACGCATCGTCTCATAAGTAGTCGGGTTGTCCAGGATGGCGATGACTTCGTCGGCAAGCGTTGTGCCTTCCAAGTCCTCATCACGGATTGTGCGCGCCGCCCCGGCCTTGACCAGGTGCGCAGAATTCAGCCCCTGCTCGCCGTTGCCGTGGGGCAAAGGCACATAAATCGCAGGCAGGCCCGCCGCCGAGTTCTCCGCCACCGTCATGGCACCGGAACGACAGACCACGATGTCCGCGACCGCCAGTGCAGCCGCCATGTCCTTGATATACGGCACCGCCACATAGTTGTCGTGGGCTGCCGGGGCATCGTTTTTCTGCCCGTAGGCGTGGAGCACCTGGTAGCCGGCTTCCACCAGCGCGGGTACTGCATCCACCATCGCATTGTTCAGGCTCACTGCACCCTGTGACCCACCGGTGACCAGGACGGTCTTCTTCTCCGGATCCAGGTTCCACGTGGCGTGGCCGCGGCGGGCCTTCTCCCCGTCTTCGTCCGCGCCGACGGTCGGGCGCACGGGAATCCCGATGACCTCGCCATCCATCCCCGAGCCTTCCACAGCGTTGAAACCAGTGCCGCCGAGGCGCACACCCAGCTTGTTCGCCATTCCCGCAAGAGCATTAGTCTCCAGCACGAAAAACGGCAGGCGCAATGACGCCGCCGCCAGGTACGCAGAGGCTGCCACATAACCGCCAGTGCCGAAGACGATGTTCGCACCCGTCTCCTTGAGCACCTTGCGGGCCTGGCCCACGGACTTGGCAACCTTCCACGGCAGCCCAAGCAGCTTCAGTGGCTGCTTGCGTGGCACCGGCACCGGATCAATCAGACGCAGGTCAAAACCACGCGCCGGAATGATCGACGATTCCAGCCCTTTCAGCGTTCCCAGCGCAACAACGGTGACGCCGTGCTCGTCGCGAAGCACCTCGCCGACAGCCAGCGCGGGTTCAATATGCCCGGCGGTTCCGCCACCGGCCAACACGACTGTAGGAGTTGTTCCCATGCTTGTATTCATTCCTTTATTATCGAGGACCACGCGGGTGCTCCGGAGCAACACGCTTATCGACGCTGGTTGCGCTTCGTGCCCGGCGTGTCCTTTCCGGCGCAGCCGTGCGTGCGCGAGCTGGCGCTTCACGACGACGTGCCGTCACCGGCTGGCCATACTGAGAACGGGTTCTACGGCGCGGTTCCTCTGAAGAGTCCGTGTGCTGCCCAGGTGCCGCAGGCTCCGAAATTCCAAAGATACGGTCAAAGACCGGACGCCCGTGATTCTGCATCGCGGAGACAGCGGGTGGTTCGTGGCGTGCCACCGAGGCGAGCAGCCCCATGGAGCCCAACGTGATCACTGCGGAAGTACCGCCAGCGGAAATCATTGGTAGCTGAATACCAGTAACTGGCAGCAGCCCCACCACGTAACCGATATTGATGAATGCCTGAGAGACCACACCTGCGGTCAGGCTTGCTGCGAGCAACGCCTGGTATTGGTTACTTGCCCGGCGCGCGGCGCGCAGGCCGAAAAAGCCCAGACCCAAGAACAAGAGGATCACAAGCGCGCCGCCCCACAGGCCGAGCTCCTCACCGATGACGGCGAAGATGAAGTCATTTTTCGCTTCTGGGAGGTAGAACCATTTCGCGCGCGACTGGCCGAGCCCCACGCCGAAGAGGGAGCCGTCGGCAAGCGAGAGAAAACCCTGGTAGGACTGAAACGCTGTGCCTCGGGTATCGTCGAAACGCCCGAACAGCGCGTCAAAGAAGACATGGAAGCGGTTGGAACGAAAGCCTCCAGCAAGCAGAACTAGGAGCATGAGTGCTGCACCGAATGCGGCAACCACACCGACCCAGAGCCAGTTAATGCCCGCGAAGATCAGGACGAAGCCGACGACGATGGCAAAGGATACTGCCATGCCCACGTCACCTTGGAGGACAATCAGTACGGCGCAAATCGCAGCGACGAAACCGAAGGGAACGAAACTGTTCTTCCAGTTATCCGTGCGTGGATCCTTGTTGGCCAACAGGCTGGCGCCCCAAATGGCGATAGTGACCTTGGCGAACTCGGAGGGCTGCAGCTGGAAACCAGGCAAGGCGATCCAGGATTGCGAGCCAACCGACTCACGCCCCGTCCCCAGCGGGGTAAGCACAAGTATGAGCAGGATGACTGAAAGCAGCATCAGCCAGGGCGACCAGCGCCGCACCCGGTCAGGTGAGATACGTAGCGCAAGGTAAAACACAATGAGGCCGACAACAACCATCACAGCCTGCTTGACTGGTTGCACCCACACGGTTTCATCGTCGACGACCGACCAGGTCATCGAGGAGCTCATCACCATCACCACGCCCAGGCCGGCCAGGACCAGCACGATGGTGCGGATCATTTTGTAATCGATCAAGGGCTGGCTGGACATCCATTCAGAGGCGCGGTCAATGAGTCGGCCGGGCCTGGAACGGCGTGGGGTTGGCTTAGTTGAATGTTCGCGGGTTGTGGTCACGGCTATCCCCTCTCCTGCGGAATGTTGGCGTGCGTGCGAGCGGCTGCGGCGAACATATCGCCGCGCTGTGCCATGCCGGTGTACATATCAAGGCTTGCTGCCGCAGGGGCAAGCATGACGCTATCGCCGGCGTGCGCGTGCTGCGCGGCGAATTTCACCACGTCATTCATGGCCTGTTCTGGGTCGGTCGAATCAGTGACAAAAATTGGGACATCGGGGGCCACGTTGCGCACCGTCTGGGCGATCTCGTCGCGGTCGACGCCCAGCACCGCGACGGCGCGGAACTGATCGGCGTGGGCCGTGATCAAAGCGTCAACGGACGCGCCTTTGAGTTGCCCGCCGGCGATCCACACGACGGTTCCCGCACCATCGAGCGCAGAGTGCGCCGCGTGCGGGTTGGTGGCTTTTGAATTGTCGATCCAGCTGACGCCACCGGCGCTGTGCACCGTGGCACCACGGTGCCCATCCACCTGGAAATTTCTAAGGGCATCTGCCACGTCCTCCGCGGTGGCCCCAAAGCTGCGGGCTATAGCCGCTGCGGCGAGGGCATCGTAGAGCCCGGCTGCGCCGGCGGGTTCAATGCCCGTTGCAGGTGCGAGCCGGGTTTGCGCGCCCTGCCAGGATTCCACCAAGTAGCCGTCGGAGACTCCGTACTGGTTGTCCTCCGGTTGGTGCAGTGTGAAACCGATGATGTCATCACGCCCTGTGCGCTCAGCAAACTCGCGCACGCGATCGTCGTCACGCCCCGCAACTGCTACTGGCGCCTTGAGCACCTTGGCTTTTGCTGTGGCGTAGTCGTCAAAGGAGCCGTGCCAGTCAATATGGTCATCGGCAAGATTGAGTAGAACGCCACCATCGGGAATGAGCTGTTCGGACCAGTGCAGCTGGAAACTCGAGAGCTCAGCGACCAAAATATCAATCCGTTCTGGGTCGGTGAGCGCATCGGCGACGGCGACCCCGATATTGCCGCACGCGGTTGCCCGCAAACCGGTGTGGCGGCCGGCGTTACTCATCATGGCCGCGAGCATGCCCGTAGTCGTTGTTTTGCCGTTGGTGCCTGTCACCACCAGCCAGGTCCGCGGCGGTCCGAAGACCTCGGCGCGGTCGAGGCGGAAACACAACTCCACGTCACCAATCACGCCCAGGCCTGCCTCGGCAGCGGCGACGAGCAATGGGGAGTCAGGACGCCAGCCCGGGGAGGTGACCACCAAGCTGTATTCGTCGAGACGCACCAACGCTTCTGCCACCGTCACCGCATGCGCGTCTGTGACAGTGGTGATGTTCTGGCGATTGATCTCATTGTCGTCGGCGACGACGGTGTCTACCTCTAGTCCGCACAGCAGGCGCGCTGCACCCAGACCAGAGACGCCGGCACCCGCGACGAGTACTCGGCCGTTGAGGAAGTCTGGACGCGCAACAGACATTTACAAACCAACTCCTGAGCTAGTGAGCCATTCGGTGTAGAAGATCGAGATACCCAAAGTCACGGCGATGCCAGTGATCAGCCAGAATCGAATAACAACCGTGGTTTCGGCCCAGCCTCCAGCCTCGAAGTGGTGGTGGAAGGGCGCCATGCGGAACACGCGCTTTCCTGTAGAGCGGAAGGAGATCACTTGGATCACCACGGATGCGGCTTCAATCACGAAGAGAGCGCCGATGATGACCATCAGCAGGTGCGTGTGGCTGGCCACGGACAGTCCTGCCACGAGGCCGCCAAGGGCCAGGGAGCCGGTATCACCCATGAAAATCTTCGCCGGGGAGGCATTCCACCACAGGAAGCCTGCGCACGCGCCCATGCCGGCGGCGGCTAGCACGGCAAGGTCTAGCGGGTCACGCACGTTATAGCAGCCAGGTTCGGCAGCAACCGCGCACGAGTTACGGAACTGCCACCAGGTAATCAGGGTGTAGGCGCCCATCACCAAAGTGGTGCTGCCCGCTGCCAGCCCGTCGAGGCCGTCGGTCAGGTTCACCGCGTTCGACCACGCGGCGATCAAGATGTACATAAAGACAAGGAAGCAAATCGTGCCGATGATCCCACCGCCCACAGCTAGGTCGACGGTATCGATATCGCGGACGAACGACAGCATGGTCGAACCCGGGGTGATTCCTTCGGCATTCGGAAACAGCAGAACCAGCAGACCGAAAGCGATCGCGATGACGAGCTGAGAGACCAACTTGGCTGTCTTGTTCAGCCCCAAGTTGCGCCCCATGTAGAGCTTGATGAAGTCGTCGGCAAAACCCACTCCCCCAAGCGCCAGCGTAAGGCCCAGCACCAACCAACCGGACGCGGTGTATCCACCCCGGCCCGTGGTCATGGACCACGCTCCCGCAACCAGGTAGGCAACGGTGATCGCCAACAAGATCGCAACGCCACCCATGGTGGGCGTGCCGCGCTTATGCGCATGGGACTTCGGCCCGTCTTCACGGATTTCTTGGCCCATGCCCTGGCGCGAGAACATTTTGATCAGTACAGGGGTGGTGAAAATGGCCACCAGGAAGCTGACAATCCCCGCGATAATAATCTGTGTCACGATGGCCTACCTCGAGTTCCTTATCTCATTCTCCAGTAGCGTCTCCGCTACTCGCCAAAGCCCCAATGCGTTTGAGGCCTTGACCAAAATAACGTCTTTGTCTTCACGCGCGTGCCAGTTCGCTTCTCCTGGCGGCGCCGTGGAAATGATACCTTTAACGGCTGCGGTTGCTTCATCTACATCGCGCACCAGCTTCACGCGCACTCCCTGACCTGCAGCAGCAGTCGCCAGCGCCTGCGTCGCGGGGTTCTCGCCCACAGCCACTAGGTTGGTCACCCGGTAGCGTGCCAGCTCGTCGGCAAGCGCTTTGTGCTCCCCGACAGAGTCATTTCCCAGCTCCCCCATCTCGCCCAATACAGCGATCGAACGAGCGCCCGGACGCGCCGCGGCTGTAAACCCGAGGGCGGCGATGCCCGCACGCATGGATTCAGGGTTGGCGTTGTACGCATCGTTGATGATGGTCACGCCGTCCGCACGCGTTTGCAGGTCCATGCGGTTAGCAGAGGCAGAGCGTGCCGACGATAGCGCCGCGGCCACGTCTGCTGCATCCATACCGGACTCAATGCCCACTGCTGCGGCAGCCAGCGCGTTGGACACCTGGTGCATACCGAACACCCCGAGGCGGACACGCTGCGGTGGATTGCCCGGCGTGTGCATGTCGAAGGAGGCCCGCGCCACGTCATCTAGTTCAATATTGGTGGCGTAGTACTCAGCGTCCGCCGCTACGGGCGTCGCTGCCGAATAACGCACAACTCGGGCGGTGGTGCGCGATGCCATCGCAGCGACAAAGGGATCGTCGGCATTCAACACGGCCACGCCACCATCGGCGGCGGAGGGCAGCGCCTCGACCAGCTCTCCCTTCGCCTGGGCGATATTTTCTCGGGAGCCAAACTCACCAAGGTGGGCAGTACCGACGTTGAGGACCACCCCAATACGTGGCGGAGCGATCGTCGCTAAGTGCGCAATGTGCCCAATGCCGCGCGCAGACATCTCAGCGACGAGAAAACTGGTGCGCTCTGAACAGCGCAACACCGTGTAGGGGTGGCCAATCTCATTGTTGAAAGATCCTGGAGGAGCGACAGTCTCACCAGCCTGAGAGAGGACAGCGGCGATCAAATCTTTCGTCGACGTTTTGCCCGCTGACCCAGTCACGCCGGTAATTGTCAGCGTTCCATTGTTCACCAGCTCGTGTGCGACGTGGCGCGCAAGCTTACTCATCCCTTCGACGACTGCCGCGGCTGAACCATCGGGGTCATTAGCAGCGAGGTCGGAATTGTCGTCTGCGCGGCGTTCAACGGGCGGAACGACGACGGCGGGTACACCTACCTCGCGGGCAGCAAGCACGCCGGCGGCCCCCTTCTCCATCGCGGTGTCGGCGAAATCGTGGCCGTCCACGTTGGCGCCCGGCAACGCCACGAACAGGCCACCCGAGGTGACCTTCCGCGAATCGAACTCCACGAACCCGGTGACCAGAGATGACTCTTCGAGTCCTGCAGCATGGCCTTCTGAGGCATCAGCAACGCGACCATCGGTGATCTCGGCGATCTGGTTCAGGCTAAGTGGAATCATTCCCAGCTACCTTTCTTTCGTGGCCTGCCACTGGAATTGTGTCTCTGTTTCAAAAGCTAATCTGTCCTGCCCCGGAATTGGGACAAGGCACGGCGTACTTCTTCCCGATCGTCAAAGTGATGCACTTCATCACCGACAATCTGCCCAACCTCGTGGCCCTTGCCCGTCACGATGACAGCATCGCCCGGCTGAGCCCACTGAATGAGTTGGTCGATTGCTTCGGAGCGTTGCCCCACCTCACGCAGCTCGACGTCACGGCCGGCCTTGGCTTGTGTCTCAGACTCTGCGCGAGCGCCCTCCATCACGGCAGCGCGGATCGTGGCTGGGTCTTCCGACCGCGGGTTGTCATCCGTGACGATGACCAAATCTGCCCCCTTAACCCCTTCCGCACCCATGATGGGGCGTTTCGACGCATCCCTGTCTCCGCCTGCTCCGACAATCACGCCCACGCGTCCATCAACCTGACCGCGCATCGTGTCCAACACAGCCGCGACAGCCGCCGGTTTGTGGGCATAGTCGACGACCACGACAAAGTCTTGTCCCTCGTCGATACGCTCCATGCGCCCCGGTACGCCCGCAGACTCTACCCCGGTGAGGAAATCGGGGACATTGACACCGGCGTTGGCAGCCATCGCCGTTGCCAACGCTGCGTTTGCCACGTTGAAATCGCCGGGGAGGGACAGCGTTGTGGTGTAACGGGTGCCGTCAACATCGATCTCAATCGTTTGGGCGCCGGAGGCATCCAGCTGCGTGCGTGTAGCGGAGACATTCAGACCGTCCTGGCCACGGGTCCCCACGGTGGTTGGGTTGAAGGCCAGCCCTGCCATGCGTTCACCCCAGGCATCATCAACACAGATCACTGCGCGCTGCGCATGGACGGCAGACTCAGGATCGAAGAAGCGTGCCTTGGTCAGGAAGTAATCTTCCATCGTCGGATGGAAATCGAGGTGATCCTGGCTCAAGTTAGTAAAGCCCGCCACAGCGAAGGTAGTGCCGTCGACGCGGCCCAAGCTCAGAGCGTGCGAGGACACCTCCATAACAACGTGCGTCACCCCTTCGTCGCGCATCCGCGCAAACAGCGCTTGGAGCGTGGGGGCCTCAGGGGTCGTCAGCTTCGTCGCCACCTCGCGACCGTCGATCCGTGTACCGGTGGTGCCGATGATGCCTACCGTGTGGCCCGCGGCCATCAGTCCCGCTTCGAGCAGGTAGGTGGTGGTTGTCTTTCCGGAAGTACCGGTCACGCCAAGGACGGTCAGGTCTGCAGAGGGGTGGCCGTAGATTTCCGCCGCGACCGTGCCGAGGACCGCGCGGATCTCGTCTACGACAAGCACGGGACGACGATCGCCTGCCTCCTGCAGGATCTTCACACCTGCCGCATCGGTCAGGATTGCTGCAGCTGGGGTCTCGCCCGCGAAGGTGGCGCCGTGGACACGGGTACCGGGCAGGGCTGCAAAAATTCCGCCGTGTTCAACATCCGCGGAGTTTAGGCTGATCGCCTCGAAAGTTAGCTGCTCAGGCTGAGCCGGCGCATTGTGCACGTGAGCCGAGGCGATGCGTGCCAGCTCATCAAGCGACGGCGCGTTGTGTGCAGGGGTTGTCATTGTGGGTGGTCTCCTTACTGCTTATTGCGTCTGCAAGATGATTGGCTCTTCAGCCGGTGGGTTAGGTGGAATATTATCCCGGTTAATCAGCCAGTTGGCGATCTCACGGAAAACTGGCGCCGCGGACTGGCCGCCAGCACCGCCCTCCATGGGTCCACGTTGTGGCTCGTCGATCATGACCGCAACGACGAAGCGGGGATCGTCGGCAGGCGCAATGCCCGCGAACGTGATCCAGAACTGGGACTGCGAGTAGGCGCCAGTATCCGGGTCGACCTTTTGCGCAGTGCCGGTCTTACCCGACAGCTGGTAGCCCTCGATACCCTGCCCCTGTGCCGTGCCAGAGTTCAGCCCAGTGGGATCTTCCTGGAATACGGACTGGAACATATCGACGGTGGTGCGCGCCGTTTCCGGGCTGACCACTTGGGTGCGGGCCGGCTCTTCCTGTTCCACGGGATTGCCCTGAGCATCCCTGACAGATTCGATGATGCGCGGCTCAATGCGCTCGCCACCGTTGGCCAACGTTTGGTAGATACTGGCCATCTGCAGGGTGGTCCAGCTCATGCCTTGCCCAATAGGCAGGTTCGCAAATGTACCACCCGACCACTGCTCCAGCGGCGGGTACAGGCCCGAAGACTCGTTAGGCAGCTCAACACCAGTCGTTTGACCCACACCAAAGCGGTCGAGGTACTCTGCAAACTTTTCCTCGCCCAGCCGCTCGGCGATCATCAGGGTGCCCACGTTGGAGGACTTACCGAAGATGCCGGAGGTGGTGTACGGCACAACGCCGTGTTCCCACGCATCAGACACGGTGATCCCGGCCATTTCGATGGACCCCGGTACCTGGTGTACCTCGTCCGGAGTGGTCACGCCTTCTTCGAGGGCGGCCGCCGCGGTAATGATCTTGGCGACAGAGCCAGGCTCATAGGGGTGTGAAATGGACTCATTTTCGAAGTCACGGCCCTGCTCCAGCTGCTTGTCCAGATCACCATTCGGGTCAATGGTTCCAGTGTTGGCCATGGCAAGAACATCGCCGGTGGCAGCATCGAGCACCACAGCTTCAGCTGACTTAGCTCCAGAGTTTGCCTTGGCTTGCTCTAACAGCTGCTGCACGTACGTCTGTAGATGTAGATCGACCGTCAGCGTTACGTCACTGCCGTCGATGGAGGGGACTTCGTCGCGAAGCGTGCCCGGGATGGACTGGCCATCCGTCGATACGTCCTCCGTTCGTCGACCATTATTGCCCGTCAGCAGTGCGTCGCCGGAAGCCTCCAAGCCGAACTGGCCTTGGCCGTCCATGGAGACCTTTCCGACGATATTTTCGGCGATCGCACCATTGGGGTACTGGCGAATATCCTGGTGGTCCGCGGCCACGCCGTGGAAGGTTCCGGCGATCTCATCGGCAACATCCGGATCCACGTTGCGGACCAACACCTCATAGTGCGTATCGGCCTTGAGCTTGTCCAAGATCTCTTTCGCATCAACATCTTCAGCGTTATCGGAACCGGTTTCGCCTGCCTCGTCGATCATCTTTGGAATCTCATTGGCCATTGTGCGCAGGCGGTCTTCCACCTTAGCCGGCAGTTGGGCCTGAATTTCTGCCTCGCTCAACTCTTCGATTTCCAGCGCGGTGCGCTCCTGGTCCGTGATCTCATCGCGGAGGCGGATCGGGGAAACTGTCAGAGAACGCGCTTGCATCGTGTAGGCCAGCTCATTGCCCTCGCGGTCTGTGATGGTGCCGCGGCGAGCAGGATCGACGTAGACGCGGGCGCGCTGTTGTTCTGCAGCTGCAGAAAGTTCAGGCCCCCAGACCACCTGAACCCATGCGAGGCGAGCAATCAGCACGGCCGCCACCGCCACAAACGCGATAAGGATAATGCTTAGTCGGTTGTTGGTGATGGTCTTTTGCTTGGCGACAGGTGCTTGTGCGCGCGTGGCGCGCGAAGTCTTCTTAGTCACGGCCGTCTGTCACCTGCTTACTTTCCTACTTTTGCTTTGTTGTCTGGCTTGTACCCATCCCCTACTGATCGCTTGTCGACGAACACCCGGCTGACTAGAACTGTGCCGGCACATTCGGAGCATATGGCACCCCGGCCGGCTCTGGTGCCGGAGCAGGCGCAGGTGCTGGAGCCTCATTGCGTTGTTGATCAGGGCGGTCGATAGGTGCTGGTTGACTGTTTTGGGGGCGGGCTTCAAGGGAATCTGATACGTCTGCGGTGGCGTCCGGGTCACTCGAAGCTCGTCCTGGCCGGACCGGAGCACCGTTCACGTCAATGATAGATTGCGTTGCTGCATCAGCCGGACGACGCTCTGAGAGACTGCCGTCGTTTTCTACATCGACAATTCCCGGTGTGACAGGAACGACCATGCCCGCCTCGCTGGCGCGGCGAGCCACCTCAGCTGTGGACTGCAGATTCTCCAGATCGCGGTTCAAGGTCTCAATCTCATTGTTCAGCTGCGTCTCGTTACCCTGAAGTTGCTGAATCGCAAACGTTTGCTGGGTGGACAGCGCGGAGAACAGCATGGCTCCTACAACACCCAAGACAAGCAGCGGCAAGACGATGAGCGAGACTGCCGTAAACCGGTTTTTGGCCTCTGCCGGTTGCTCATTGACGCGGCGCCCGCGGACAGAAACAACTTGCTTCGATCCCAACCGCCCCGGCTTTGTGCGGGGGACGTGGGGGGCCACGCGCGGACGGTATCCCGTGGGAGAATGAGGAACAGTGGTGCGTGCCGACGATCGCCCCGCCGCCCGTGCGGTGTCGTCACGGGTGGTGTCGGCATAAATTGGCTCGGTACTGGTGGTCTCATCCAACAGCGTAGCGCTCGCCCCGGTGTCGTAACCGGCAGTCAGGTCTCGGCTGGCTCCCATGGTCATGTCCCTTCAGTCCTTAATTCTCTGCTAGTTTTTCGATTGCTCTGACCCGGACCGGGGCGGCACGGGGGTTCTCGTCGATTTCTGCCTTGGTTGCCTTTTCGGAACCGTTGGTCACGGCACGGAATCGTGGCTCAGTTCCGGGTAGGTCCACCGGTAACCCCGGTGGGGTCTTTGATGCGGTCAGATCCGCGAAGGCTTGCTTGACGATCTTGTCTTCCAGCGACTGATAGCTCATGAACACCACTCGCCCACCGACACCAAGGGAATCAGTGATCAAGGGAATGACGTTGCGAACCGCGTCGAGTTCGCCATTGACCTCTACCCGCAGCGCCTGGAATGTGCGCTTCGCCGGGTGACCACCAGTGCGACGAGTCGCCGCCGGAATAACGCGGTACAACAGATCGACGAGGCGCCCCGAGCGACTAAAAGGCTCTTGTTCACGCTCTTTAAGCACGGCAGATGCGATCTTGCCGGCGAAGCGCTCATCCCCGTAGGTCTTTAAAACGCGTGCCAAGTCACCGTGGTTGTAGGTGTTGAGGATCTCCGCGGCGGTGATCCCGGTGGTCGGGTCCATGCGCATGTCTAGGGGTGCGTCCACCGAGTAGGCGAAACCGCGTTCCTCCTGATCCAGCTGCATGGAAGAGACTCCTAGATCAAAAAGGGCCCCTGCCACACCGTGGTCACGGGCCGTGGCGAAGATTTCACCAGCTTCACTTTCGAGTGCTTCGTCAATTTCATCGAAGCGCGCTTGAATCGTCGTAAAGCGGTCCCCGAACCTAGCTAGCCGGTCCGATGCATCGCGCAAAGCTTCTGGATCGCGGTCCACCCCGATGACTCGAACGCGAGGAAAGACAGTGAGGAAGTGCTCGGCGTGCCCGCCGGCACCCAACGTGCCATCAACGATCACAGCATTGTCGTCGAAAGCTTCGACTGCGGGGGCGAGAAGTTCGGCCATGCGATCACGCATGACGGGGACATGGCCGTGGTTAGCATTGATATCGAAATCCATCTGATTCACGGCCTAAACACCCCCTTCGGAAATAACAGCCGGTATTGAACTCATTACGGGGAACGTATAGGGCCCTACCCGAAGCGGTCACTCTGATGTCGGGGAAGTACACCAGAAAGACTCACGCTTCGGGCAGAGTCCGTACACGCTCTCCGTCGATGGCTACTGCTAGAGCAGCCCGGAAAGAATGTCGTCCTCATCCGCTGCGGCAAACGCAGCTTCCGTCTCTTCTTGATATTGAGCCCAGGACTGCGCATCCCAGATCTCTAGAAAATCCACCGAACCGATCACAACGCATTCCTTAGACAGGTTTGCGTATTCACGGTGCGCCGGCGACAAGGTGATGCGCCCGGACCCATCGGGAGTTTGCTCATCCGCGCTCGCTGCGAGGTTACGAATGAACGCACGTGCCTTCGGGTTCGTGCGGGAAACAGCTGCTGCCTTGCGTGCGCGAGCCGCAAATGCTTCCCGGGGATAGACCGCTAAGGAGTGGTCTTGCCCCTTCGTCACCATCAACCCATCTGCCAGCTCCTCGCGGAACTTGGCCGGAAGGGTCAACCTGCCTTTGTCATCGAGCTTGGGAGTGTAGGTGCCCAGAAACAACCAGGGTCACCTTCCTTCGTTCGACTACTCCGGTGTGAATCTTCTTCAGCTACCGCGTGGTTACCCACTTGATCGCCGATAGGCCCCACTTTAACCCACTTTGCCCCACATTGGCCACATTGGGCCGGGAAATTCTTTTTCTAGGCACGATTATTGCAGGTAAACGGCAAGAAATTAAAGTGGCAGGCTTTCCCGTGGCGGCCCCAAAAAGCATGTCACAATCGCCCCACAGGCACCAATGAACCGTTTTAAGAACACCTTCACCGACCTTTTGGGCACCACTAGACCTCCGCACGACCTGCGGTTTTAGCGAAGTGGATCGAAGGTGGGGCGAAGTGGGGCGCTCGGGTGGGGCGAAGTGGGAGGCGCGCAATCGCGCGAATTTTGGCTAATCGCTGACTCACTGTGGGACGCGCCCCAAGGCCGGCCAGCCACCCCCGCGTAGGGGGTGGTCGGAGCGCCAGGTAGTACACAGCACGACGAAGGCATGAAAAATCCCCGCACCTCATCAGATAGTGAGGTACGGGGATTCCGCTACGGCCAAAGAAGGCCGGAAAAGAATTGACTACTGGTTATCTTCGAAACGGCGACGGAAGTTTTCCTCCATACGAGAACTGACGCCATCTTTACGCGGGGCCTTCACCTTGCCAGATGAACGTCGCACGGCAGGCTCATCATCGTTCGGGGTGCGCAGAATCCACACACCAGCACCAAACATAACGATAAAGCCCAACACGCTCAGCGCGATGAGCCACAGATTCACCTGCGCCAATGCGACACCGGCAACGAGAAGTACGAGCCCCACGACGACAAGGGAGACACCACGCAGTGTAATTTTGCCGGTGCCAGTTCCACCCCCAAACGACGAGCTACCTGAAACTTGCGCGCCAAATTTAGGATCGTCTGCCAGTAGCGACTGCTCTATCTCACGGAGCGCGCGCTGTTCCTGCTCTGAAAGGGCCACGATTCCTCCCGCTGTAGTGGTGTTAAAAGTCCGATTCGAACTCTCTAACTTCTCAACGTATAGCGTATCTGTTTTGTTCCCAGAGGGGGAATCTCTCATGCGCCGCTCTACCCCACACCTCACTCCTCACTAGCCCCACATCCCCACCGTTAAGCTACAGCAGAACCACCCGGGCCAAACACGGTCTCGTCGTAAAACGCATACGCAAGATCCAGTAACGCGACCACGTCCTCTCGAGGCGGCTGCGTGACAATCCCTGACGCAACGCGTCCACGCAATGCGGAGTAACGCCTAAATTGGCCAGCCCACGCCTTCGCGCCTTCCCCTGTCAGGGCCAATTTGTCCCAGGCGCTCGTCGGCAAGCGCTTCCGCTTCGCAATAATGGGCGATGCCGCGTTGACCGCGCCGGCCACCCGCAATGCCGCCCGGTAAGCATCCTCCAGGGCAAGGTCGCCCTTTCCACCTGCTAAATGCTCCGAAGCTGACGCCAAGAGGGATTCAGCGGAGACTAAGAAGCCGTCGACTCGCTTCAAGCTTCGACCATGGGCCGTCGGAGCCCCCATCACCGAGCCGGTGGTAGCCGAGATAACGCTGTTCATGTCCTAAATTTCCTTTCCTTTATTTAATGTGGTTTCACCCTAGAACGCGCCTCGGACATACGTTCCAAACAATAGAACATACGTTCGTATTTTTTGACATTTCGGCAGGCCAAGCAGTCGATCAGGAGGATTTTTACGCGAAAAACGCGTCAACATGGTTCGATAGAACATGTGAGTGTTACGTTGCGCCGTCTCAGCGGTCCAGAGTTTTCGATCCTGGTTCCCCGCCTTGTCGACATCTACATCGATGCCATGGGCTACGCCCCAGGCATCCGCAACGACAGAATCCGTGTCTGGCGCTCCGAAATCTACCAACCAGGCTTTACCGCGATCGTCGCGATGCTCAACGAGCACGTTGTCGGGGTGGCCTATGGGTTCATTGGGCACCCCGACCGCTGGTGGGATCAGCAACTGCGGCGCGGCTTCCGCGAGCGCGGAGGAGCCACGCCCGAGCAAGAAGCGATGTTGCGCGACTATTTTGAAGTCGCCGAAATTCACGTCACACCTAAGCTCCAAGTGCGTGGTATCGGACGTGCCCTGCTCACCGAGCTCCTGTGGAACGCCCCTGCGTCCTACGCCATGCTCTCCACGCCGGAGGTTCCCGATGAGAAAAATGCGGCATTCGGCCTGTATCGGTCCTTCGATTTCGAAGATGTGCTGCGCGATTTCTTCTATCACGGCGATGCTCGGCCCTTTGCCATTTTGGCGCGCCCTTTGCCACTTCCCCAACAGCAATAAGCCGATAGGTAGTGTTAGAGCAAAATACTTCACTACAACGTTTCAGGAGTGTCTCGCGTGAGCGCAACTCAGGATTTCCGAAATCTCACCCTCGATGAAGTCCCCACGGCCGTCGCGGAGGAACTCCGCCTGTTTTTGAGCGAACGTGATGCAGACATCGCCAAGATTGGTACCCCGGTCACTCGCGCTGTGGAACACCTGCACAAATTCGTGCTCGGCGGCGGCAAGCGCGTCCGCCCGCTCTACGGTTGGGCCGGCTTCGTCGGTGGCGGTGGTCTGGAAAACACCTCCGAAGACCCTCACGCCGTGTTGCGCGCCGTGTCCTCACTTGAGTTCATCCAAGCATGCGCCCTGATTCACGACGACATCATTGACTCCTCCAACACCCGGCGCGGCAATCCCACCGTCCACCGTGCTGTGGAGAAGGTCCACTCGGATGCTCAGTGGGCAGGCAGTTCGCTGCACTTCGGGCAGTCCACCGCAATCTTGGTCGGCGATTTGGCCTTGGTGTGGGCGGAGGACATGTGGCGTTACTCCGGTTTGAGCCACGAAGCCCTGGACCGGGCCGCAGAGCCGTGGCGCGGGATGCGTACTGAGGTCATCGGCGGACAGCTGCTGGACATCACTCTGGAAGCTACCGGCGATGAAAGCCCCGAGCTGGCTAATGCCGTGAACCGCTTTAAGACGGCCGCCTACACCATCGAACGTCCCCTTCACCTCGGTGCGGCGCTGGCCGGGGCACCGGCGGAGACGATCGACGCGTTCCGCGGTTACGGGCGCGACATCGGCATCGCATTCCAGCTACGTGATGATCTTCTCGGCGTATTCGGTGATCCTTCGGTAACCGGCAAGCCCGCCGGGGATGACTTGCGGGAGGGCAAGCGCACGGTGCTGCTGTCCTTGGCCTTATCGCGTGCCGACGAGGCCGACCCCGCTGCCGCTGCCGCGTTGCGTGCCGGTGTGGGCACCGCGACGGACCCATCTGAGATCGCCAAACTGTCCAGCATCATTCAAGACACCGGTGCTGTCGAGCAGATTGAGCAGCAGATTACTCGGCTCACCGAGTCTGGGCTTGATCACCTCACCAACGCAGACGTGCCAAAGCCGGTCCACGACGCGATGCGCGACCTCGCGATTAAGGCCACAGAGCGGCGGAAGTAGTAATGAACTGGCTGCGCCGTATCAACCCCGCCACGTTGGGGATTATCGGAACTCTACTGATCGCCATCGGCTCCTTCGGTGCTGGCGCTACCCGCAACCGCGGCGGAGTGGTCAGTGCACTTGGCCTTGACTTTCTCACCTTTGGCCACGGCAAAGGGATCATGGAAGTCATCCTCACCGTGGGCATCATTCTCCTTCTGTGTGCGTGGGCACTGATTGGGCGGCGGGTGATCGTCGATAAGCACGAGCGTGACGACGACCGGTTCACCACCGTGCAACGCTCCATGTGGTTGTGGCTGGTGCCTCTTGTCTTTGCGGCACCGATCTTGTCGCGCGATGTGTACTCCTACCTGATGCAAGGCGCCATGCTGCGCGACGGCTTCGACCCTTACAACGAAGGTGCTGCCGTCAATCCCGGCCCCTACCTCCTCGAGGTCTCGCATGACTGGCGCAATACGACAACCCCCTACGGGCCGCTGCACCTATGGATCGGTGAGGGCGTGACCACGCTGGTTGGGGACAATGTGACCCTTGGGTTGATCACGTACAAGGTCATTTCGCTGCTCGGTTTTGCGATGATTGCTTGGGGCGTGCCCCACATCGCTCGAGCCCTGGGCGGCGACCCGGCGCTGGCGTTGTGGCTTGGTGTGGCTAACCCCGTGATGATGTTGCACATGGTTGGAGGTATGCACAATGAATCAACCATGGTCGGGCTAGTGACTATCGGCCTGGTACTGGCACTGAGGCGGCGTTTCATTGCTGGTGTCGCCCTTATTGCGGTAGCGGTGTCCCTGAAGGCGACGGCCGCCATCGCTTTGCCGTTTGTTGTGTGGATGGCCATGCACCACTTCGCCGGCCAACGTGCCGCGCTGGGCCGGCGCGTGTTGGCATTCGTGATCACCGGCATCGTCGGTGTTATCGAAACGCTTGCGGTGGTGGGGCTGGTCACCTGGGCTTCAGGCTCCTCTTGGGGCTGGCTGGCCGAGATTTCCGGCAACTCCAAGGTGGTCAACCCGCTGTCGCTGCCAACGCTGATCGCTGACGTGGTCACCCCATTCGTCCAACTGTTTGTGGAGCGTTTCCCCTATAACCTCATCCTGGACGTCACCCGTACCGTGGGGTCGATTGTCATGCTGATCGGGCTAGTCGTGATCTGGTGGTTCTTCCGCCAGAATGACCGGCGCGCAATCATGGGAACCACCCTTGCGTACCAGTGGGCGTTCACCGTGAACGCGGTGGTACTCCCCTGGTACTACGCCTCCGTAGTCTCTCTGGTGGGCACATTCCGCCCACCACTGTGGCTCCAGCGCCTCACCGTCGGTGCCACCGTGGTCCTGGCGCTAGCCTTCACCGGAGGCGGAAATCACAGGTTTTATGACCTCTGGTTCCTCGGCTTCGCCATCTTCCTGGGTTGGCTAGCCACAGCGTATATTTTCCCGCTTCGTAGCCGCTATGTCCGCGAAGCAGACAAGGCCGCAAGCGAGGCTAAAACGCCATCGCCTGCGCGCGCCTAATCACCTCGCGGGCCAAGTGCCCGTGGAGACCGTCCACGGGCCGGCCTGGCAAGGATTCATCTTCGGTAAATAGGTACTCTAGGATTTCGTCGTCGGTGAACTTGTTGTCCGCCAGCACGGTGATCACGCCTGAGACAAACTTGGTCAGCTCGCCGTACTCGTCGAAAAGTGCCGCGGGAACGTAGTTTTTCCCATCCTTGCGGTACTTCACCAGCTTCGAATTCTGGACTAGGTCATGGACCTTCGTCACGGGCACAGCCAGTTGGTCGGCCACCTGTGGGAAGGTCAGCAGTTCCTCGTCGGAAAGTAATGCATCTACGTTGGTACTCACATGGGCTACTCTACGTCCACGACGGACCAATGCGGCTGTCGGATACCACTTAGCACCCAAGTTGAGGGATACTTGTTTTTATGAATCAGCTCGCAGTTGGAGATTACCTGGAGGACCGCTACCGCATCGATCACCCGATCGCGCGCGGAGGCATGTCTATGGTGTATCGCTGCGTCGACGAGCGGCTCGGGCGCGAAGTCGCTGCGAAGGTCATGGATGAACGTTACGTAGACGATTCCTTGTTCCTCGATCGCTTTCGTCGCGAAGCGCGCGCCATGGCTCAACTGACGCACCCCAACTTGGTCAATGTGTACGACTTCTCAGTGCACGGCGAACACGCCTTCTTGATCATGGAATTGATCACCGGCGGCACCCTGCGCGAACTGCTCGCCGAGCGCGGGCCGATGCCGCCACACGCCGCCACCGCAGTGATGCGCGCGGTGCTCACCGGCCTCTCCGTAGCTCACGCCAAGGGGATGGTGCACCGCGATATCAAGCCGGATAATGTCCTGATCAACTCCGACAACCGGGTCAAGCTCGCGGACTTCGGACTGGTGCGCGCCGCCAGCGACGCGAAGCATTCCACCGATCAGATCGTCGGCACGGTTGCCTACCTCTCCCCCGAGCAGGTCGACGGCAACGAAATCACGCAAGCCTCCGACGTGTACTCCGCCGGCATCGTCTTATTCGAACTGCTGACCGGCTCCACGCCATTTTCGGGAGACTCCCAGCTGGCCCACGCTTTTGCGCGGCTTAACGACGACGTGCCGCCCCCTTCCAGCCGTATCGAGGGCGTACCGAAGCTTTTCGACGAGCTAGTAGCCACCGCTACTGCCCGGCAGCCCGGCGACCGGTTCCACGATGCCGGCGAATTCCTTGCCGCGCTTGACGACGTTGCTGCCGAGCTCAACCTGCCCGCCTACACCGTGCCTGTGCCCACCAATTCTGCGGCACACCGCGCGGCCGCTGTGCCGACCAACATGGGCCCTGGGACGAATCCCGACGGCGCTGACGGTGAGGGCGACGATCACCTCGTCGATCGCGAGCCTGAAGACGCAGGGTCTACCCGAGTCATCCCCGCCCAGTTAGACGAATCATACGACGAGACACGTGTGCAACCGGTGGTCGCACCGGAACCGGAGCCACGGCCGATGCCCCAGCCGGGACCTCAGACGAGACAGATGGCACCTCCACCGGTGCCGGCCCCCTCCTCTGAACCGGAGGTGCAGCGGGAGCCCGAACCACCCGCGCCCGAAAGCAACCGCTCTTCCATCTCACTGATTATGCGGCTGGTAATCATCGGGATTCTCACCGCAGCCGTCGCCATTGGCGCATGGTGGTTCGGATCTGGCCGCTATGGAGAGATCCCGCAGGTGCTGGGCATGGACCGTGAGCAGGCTATCGCGGCGGTGAGCGAGGCCGGCTTCGAACCTGCGACAGAGATTGTGTACCACGATGATGTCCCAAAAGATCAACCGGTGGGAACTGAACCACCAGGCGGCGACAAACTACTACCCGGCGACTCTGTGACGGTGTTGATTTCGCAGGGAAAACCCACGGTGCCTGAGGTCCCGGCAGGCATGGGCGTGGAAGATTACCGGGCGCTCGCCGAGGGACGCACTTTCGAAGTGTCCACCGGTGAATCAGTCTATTCGGCGGACGCGCCAGTCGGCTCCATCGCGGAAACCAATCCGCCACCGGGCACTCCGCTGCCGATCGGCTCGACCGTCACCGTGGCCGTTTCCAAGGGCCCGGAGCCAATCGGGGTACCTGACCTACGCGGACTACCCGAGGAACAAGCAGTCGCCGCGCTGAAAGAAGCCGGCCTCAACGTAGGAGAGACCAGCCAAACCTTCGACCAGGAGATCTACGGCGGCAACGTGGTATCCACCGATCCCCCACAATCTACTGAACTGGAACGCGGGAACACAGTCGATCTGGTCTTATCCAACGCCAAGACAGTACCTGACATTGTGGGCAGGACTCTCGACGAGGCCACCGACGCCATTGAAGCAGCAGGCATCACTGTCGACCGCACCACACGTGACAGCGCCCTGAGCGCCGACAACGCAAACCGCGTGTTGTCCACCGATCCTGCACCATGGACCAACCTCCACCCAGACGATGCTGAAATAATCATCACATTGCCTGGCCAAATTACAGTGCCAGACTTCGTCGGCATGCGCGTGGAGGATGCCCGCAGGCTTGCCGACGATATCGGGTTGAAGATCAACCGCGGTAGCCGCTATAACGACGAAGTGATCACCGAACAACGCACCACCCCTGGCGACACGGTCCGACCAGGGGCGACAGTGCGCGTCGATTCGAAAAAGTAGCAGCCGAGGAGGCTGAGCCGGCTGCGGCCGGCTCATGTCCCGCCTAGTAGCGCAGCATCTCGGCGACGAGGAAGGACAGTTCCAGCGCTTGCTCGGTATTCAGGCGTGGATCACACGCCGACTCGTAGCGACCTGGCAGATCAACATCGGTGATGTCCTGGGCACCACCGAGGCATTCCGTGACGTTCTCACCGGTCAGCTCAATGTGAATGCCACCTGGGTGGGTCCCTAGTGCACGGTGTACCTCGAAGAAGCCCTGTACTTCGTCAATCACCTTGTCGAAGTGGCGGGTCTTGTAACCATTCGACGCGGTGAAAGTGTTGCCGTGCATTGGGTCCGACTGCCAAACAACCTTGTGGCCAGATTCCTCCACGGCCTTGATCACGCCAGGCAGAACCTCGCGAATGTTCTCGTGGCCCATACGGGCAACCATCGTCAGACGCCCTGGCTCACGGTTCGGGTCGAGGCGCTCCGCGTACTCAACTGCCTCATCCGGGGTCACCGACGGGCCAATCTTGAGGCCGATTGGGTTATCGATCAGGGCAGCAAAGTTCACGTGGAAATCCTCGATGCCACGGGTCCGCTCGCCGATCCACAGCTGGTGCGCAGAGAGATCGTAAAGCTTCGTCTCGCCGTTCTCGTCCTCCGCCAAACGCAGCATCGCACGCTCATAATCGACCAGCAGTGCCTCATGAGAGGCATAAATATTCGACGTCCGCAGATGAGTATCATTCACTCCACAAGCATCCATGAATGCGAGCGAGCGGGAAATCTCGCGAGACAGCGCTTCATAGCGCGCACCCGCAGCAGAGTTAGCGACGAACTCGCGGTTCCATTCGTCCAAGTTGTACAGGTCCGCGGTGCCTGACAACGTCAGGGCGCGCACCAAGTTCATCGCCGCGCCCGAGTTCGCGTACGCACGCACCATACGAGAGGGATCGTGACGACGAGCCTCTGGCGTCGGTTCCACCCCGTTGACGATATCGCCTCGGTAGTTAGGCAGCCCATTTCCGTCAAGGTCTGAGGAGCGTGGCTTGGCGTACTGGCCTGCAATACGCGCCAGCTTCACCACCGGCATCGACGCACCGTAGGTGAGCACAACTGCCATCTGCAGCAGCGTCTTTATGTTGGCGCGGACATGTGGCTCGGTGTTGGACTCAAAGGTCTCAGCGCAGTCCCCGCCCTGCAGCAAAAAGGCTTTGCCATTGGCAACGTCAGCCATCTGCGCCTTGAGCTTATGAATTTCGGGTGCGACCACGACCGGCGGGACAGACTCGAGAATCTTTCGCACGTTCTCGGCTTTCCGCACGTCCCAGGTTGGCTGCTGCTTCGCGTCGCGCGCGATCACGTCCTGGAATTGCTCGTTGAGATCACCGGGCAATGGTGGAAGATCGGGCAGCATTGTCTCTGGAATATCAATTGTCCAACTCACACTCTTAGTTGTAGCACGACACCCAGCGAAAACCCACTTTCCCCCAATGAACTAGTTCTGTGGAACTAGTCCCGCTGCGCTTTGCCTTTGCCATTTAGCGGCAAAGACTTTTCACACACCTTAAATTTCTGGAGGTTATGCCGTGCGTCGATAAGTGCGTCATGATTACCATCGGGTGTTTGGGGCAAACGCGGCTTGCCCGCCATCTCCCAGTACTGCTTCAATTCGTGCGTGTACCGCGGAAGATTGCGTGGTAAACCTGCCATATCACCCCACAGCTGGGCCAACACCACGTGATCATAGGCACCGACCCACGCCCACAACTCTGGGCGCTTGGAATCAGCCGTGAGGAATTCGTATACCTCGTGGCGGATGGTCTCTCGTGATTTCCAGACCTCGTCGTTCGGGCTGGGCAGCTTGTCCAAGACATTGTCACGAACCCAGGTGTTTGCGGCTGATGAATCAAAATCCGTCGACACGGCGTAGTACTCGCGTCCGTCCTCGGCCACAATCCCGATACTGACCAATTCGATCGTGCGCCCATCTTCGATGAACTCGGTGTCGTAGAAGTACCTCATGGAGTTAGGCACACTCACATTTCTAGTCTTGTGCTTTTAAGGGGTGGAGTCGGCTACATCATCTGCCGTGTCAGGGTTCTGGCGTTTCGTCGGAAAGAACAAAACCAGGGCGATGGCGATGCAAAAGACGGGGCCGGTGATGGTATTAGGCACCCCGAGTCCCGCCGCGACGATATACGCCACGAAAAGAACAGCTGCGATGATGACCTTGATGACAATGGAGCGACCCATTCGTCGTTAATTCCCTTCTGCTTATGCCCGCCATGCCTGGTCATTGTCACTGTAGGCGATTGACTGAGCAGACGGTTCGGCGATGCGTGTCCGCGCCGGTTCCGGAAGCTTCGGCGGATACAGGGTCCAGCGTAGTCCAGGGATCTTGCCGAGCAGCCACATGCCCACTCCGCCGATTGCGCACACGACAAGACCAAAGACTATCCACACCTGGGTAGACAGCCAGAATCCAGCGTCCTCGACTCCCACCGGGAGGCCATATACCGCAATCGGGAGAGCAATCAAAAGCTTCAAAGCAATTGGGTGACCAATGTAGATCGGCAGTGTATTTCGCCCCAGGAACTGGAAACCACGCGACAAGCCAGGAATCCGAGACAATGCAACCGCAACGACCACACCAGCAGGAAGCACTAGCAAGTAGTGCAGCTGGTTAACGAGTAGTTGCAACGCACCTTGGTCGAAGTCACCCAGCAGAGGTACCCGAAGAGCAATTGATTCGTGCGCATTGAGAAAGCTTTTCCACGATTTCACCAATGTCGCCGAAGACAAGTAGCCTGCCAGTGCAAACATGAGCCGCGTTGGTGTCAGGGCGGTCGCCGCAAAGCGCTTGATTGGGTGGCGCATATACGTTCCGATGATAAACATCGGAAGATATACGATGGACCTCCACACAATGGGAACATCTTTGAAGTGTATAAACAAGATTGGACTTAGCGCCACAAGCACTGTGCCCCACCACGGGAGTTTCTTCGTCGCCCACAGCGCAAGATTAAACAGCACCAGCGCGTACAGGAACCAGGCCCAATTCCCTCCGGTGATGATCGATTTTAAACTCGATACTAAATAATCTTGGACACCAAATGCTTCTGAAGGATCTGCGATCTGATTCCTCTGGTCAAGCAAAACCACGACGGCTGTCCACACCACATAGGGGACAATAAAAAACCAGAGCCTCCGGCGGAACAACTCGCCAAGACTAAAGTTCAACACCTTGCTGGAAAAGAGCCCGCTCACCATAAAAAATAGTGGCATACGCAGGGGATCAAGGTGAGTATTGGCCTGCCACAAGAGGGAATCTCTTGCTCCTGGGACGAACGTTCCCACGTGCAGCACAACGACGCCGATGATGGATAAACCTTTGGCTACGTCTGGCCACGCTAAACGCTTGGTCATGGTTCTGCCTCCCGCCTATCCTGCTCTACCCCTGTTAGCGCTGTGAGCGCTGTGTCGAAAACATGTGTAATGCTACCGCTTTCACCTGCGGAAACCAAACACTTTCTGCACACCACGCGCAGGATTAGGAGCGAAGGGCTAGTGTCGGCGCGCCTCTGGCGGATAACCCTTGCCTTCCTCAAGTGACTTTTTCACGTCACCCGCGTAGATATCGACGTAGTCGAATCCAGTAAGCTCGGTCAGCTTTTCCATCACATAGTCAGTAAAGGGGCGCATGACATCGTTAGAGTCAGGATCATAACCATTGGCGCGCGCCCACTCGTGTGGGTCAATCGCCTCACCCACACGCATTTTCACCTTGACCGGCCTGACGATGTACGAACCGATCGGGTTCGCATCCGCCGAATTGATCATGCCCAAAGGCACGACGGGAGCCCCGGAGCTCATGGCCACACGGGCCATGCCCGTCTTCCCCTTGTAAATGCGCTTGTCTGGTGCGCGTGTTCCCTCAGGATAAATCCCGAATAGATCGCCGCGATCGAGGACCTCGTGGGCAGCCTTCAGCATATTGTCACCCGCGCCTTCCTCACCTCGGTGGACGGGGACTTGACCGACGGAGGTAAAGAACCATTTTTGCAACCGTCCCTTCAAGCCAGGGCTGGTAAAATACTCACCCTTCGCTGGGAAGGTGAGCTGTCGATTACACACAAGCGGGAAAACAAACGAGTCATAGACTGACTGGTGATTGGAGGCGATGATCGCTGGGCCCTCACTCGGGATATTCTCCAGCCCTTCGATGTCCGGCCGGCTCCACACCCATGCCAATGGTCCAAGAAGAATATGCTTATAGAACCAGTACCACTTGTTTTGCACAGGGCTGCTCCTCACAGGCTGTTACGGGCGAGATCAGACACTCCGATCATACCCGCCTCAGGCCCCATCTCAGCGACGACAACCCGGGGCAGCGGCCGGAAGCCCGACCCAACAATATTCGACGCTAAGTGTTCTTTCGCCTTCGGCAAAAACATGTCCGCGTCCTCGCTGACCCCTCCCCCAAGCACAATGAGCTCTGGATCCAAGACATCAGACACGATGGATAGACCTTGGCCCAACCACTCGGCGAAATTGTCCACTGTAGCTTGCCCAAGCGCATCCCCGTTGCGGGCCGCCTTCATGATGTCGTCGCCTGTTGCACGCTTTCCGACGACGCGGCGGTACAGCGTGGTGTACTCGTAACAGCCTTGAGTGGCAATCTGCACCGCTGTATCAATCAGAGCAGTCCCCGATGCGTAACGCTCCAAGCATCCTTGTTTACCGCAGGAACACACGCGGCCCCCGGGGACCACGGTGATATGCCCGAACTCCGGCGCTGTGCCGTACGCGCCGCGATAGATCTCGCCGCGGTGCATCAACGTGGTGCCGATGCCAGTCCCTACTGCAAACAGCACCCACGTCTCAACATCTTTGGCCGCACCAAAACGGTATTCACCCCAGGCCGCAGCGTTCGCGTCGTGCTCGAGTTTCACCGGAAGGCCGATTGCCTCCTGCAGGATCGCACGCACTGGAGCATCGTTGCGCCACGGCAAGTGCGGCGCGAAGCGGATGATCTCGCCGGCGGTATCGAGAAAGCCTGCTGCCGCTACGCCGACGGCGGCAATCTCGTGGCGGGCGCGCAGCCTTTCGGTCAACTCGACGATGGCTTCTTCCATCTCAGCAGCCGTTTCGGGGGTGCGTGTCGACGCGTGGTCAATAATTTCGCCCGACGCCGTGACAACGCCGGCGCGGGTGTTTGTGCCCCCGATGTCAAAACCTACTGTGAGCACGTCGCTGGAAGGAGGTGAGGATTCCATAACCATCTACAATATCTTGCTCAGTGATTGAGAGTATGAACAACCCGCATTAGAGCAGGCTGTTCAACCGTTGCCCCATCAGGTCCCACGTCCAATGCTCAAGCACATGGGCTCGCCCTGCTTTGCCTAGACGCTCCCGGCGCAGTGGATCGTCGAGAAGCGACACAATGGCTGAAGCAATCTCGCGTGTATCGGCGCCATCGACGACAAGCCCGGTCTCAGGAGTGACCGTCTCCGGCGCACCCCCCGACTTACCGGCGATGACGGGAACGCCACACGCTTGGGCTTCCAGGTACACGATGCCAAGGCCTTCCACATCGAGGCCGCCTCCACGCGTGCGAGCCGGCATCGAAAAGATATCTGCAGCTGCGACCAGGTCACGCATGTCCTCGGAAGAAACTGCCCCAGTAAACGTGACCGCTTGCGCTACATCCGCGGCTAAAGTTTCAAGTGTGGCGCGGTACCGGCCCTTACCGACGATCACAAGGTGGGCATCCGGGAAACGCTCAAGAATCTGTGGCATACACCGGATCAGTTGATCCTGCCCCTTGCGAGGAACGAGGCGCGATGCACACACAATGACAGGGCCAGCGCCAAGCTCCCATTTCTGCCGCGTCTTGGCGATCTCGTTCTTAGTGGCCGGTCGGAAAAAGTCAGTATTAACCCCGCTGGGTAGATGCACATATCGCGGTGAGGGACCGAATGCGCTGCGGAATCGATTTAACGTGTACTGCGAAATATAGGTGACAATATCCGCATGCCGCCCAATGAGCGTCAACGCTTGGCGTGCGAAAGGAAGCATCGACCACCCAACCTCATGACCATGCGTTGTGGCGATCACTCGCGTTGCACCAGCACGCTTCGCTGCGGCGCCCATCAGAGCCAAAGGGGCAGCGGCACCGAACCACACTGTTTCAATATTGTGAATGCGGATGAGCTCCTGCATCCGCGCAATTGTAGCGGGTGTAGGCAGCATGACCGACCGTGGCCACCGCACTGTGCGGTAGTCGCTGGCGGCGTCATACTCGGCAGCCGCTTCAGCGTCTTGGGTGGAGGCGAAAATAATGATCTCGCCTGGGTCCACTGTGGAAAGAAAGTCGCGCAAGTACGACTGAATCCCACCAACGGTTGGTGGGTAGTCATTCGTAACAAGCAGCGTTGTCATTGCTACCGCAGCTTAGTAGCGGGAAGCGCCCTGAATCGGCATCGAGTCATATGGCACAACTTGGACAGGAATGCCATAGTCCGATGCATGCACAACCTGGCCATTGCCGATATACATGCCAACGTGGGTCACGCCTGGGTAGTAGCCAATGATGTCGCCCGGCTGGAGCTGGGACAGTGGCACTGACTGGCCACCGGCCAGCTGGGCCTGCGACGTGCGCGGAATGGACTTTCCATTCTGCGCGTAGGACCAGTACATCAGTCCCGAGCAATCGAACTGGTTCGGCCCTGCGGCTCCCCAGCCGTACGGCGAACCGAGCTTGCTCATCGCCGCGGCGACCACTCCGCCTGCTACCGGATTACCGTCCAAGGATGCAAGATCAGGCAGCGGCTCCGTGATCGGATCATTCTTATTCAGCCACTGATCACGCTCAGCACCTTCCAAGGAGTTCACTTGGTTCTCGATCTCGCGGACCTGAGCCTCAAGTTCCTGGCGTTCCTCATCGAGCTGTCGGAGCTTCGCGTCCAACTGGTTGCGGTAGAACTCCGCCTCCGCCACGGCGATATTAGCGGCATTCGCCTTTTGTACCGCCGTCAGGTTCGCGTCCTGAAGCTGAGCCAAGGTGCGCTCCGTGTTACGGGAAATCGCTCCGAGGTAGGCCGCGCGGTCAATGACTGTCTGCGGGTTACCCGATTCCAAAGTGGTGATTAGCGGATCATTTTGGACGTTGCGGTATTTCGACACCGCAACACCATCTACGTCATTTTGGAAGCCGTTGCGAGTTCCCGTGGCAGACGCCACCGCCGCGTTCGCCGCGTCTGCTTCGACACTCAGTCGATCCAAACTCTCCTGCGCACGCTTGATATCTTCCTCAAGTTGCTTGACCTCTTCGTTTTTGGCGCCAGCCTCAGTAGAGACGTCTTCCATCTGCGAGATCAAACCGTCAACGTCTTGGGCGTACGACGACGGCAGTGCAACGTTGGTTACGACAACGGCTGCCGCAAGTGGCGGAACCAGGGAGGTGAAACGAGAATTCTTCCGTGCGCGATGCTTGGCCACAGTATCCTCTCTTGCAAAAGAAACTTAATTTTCACTAAGTGAAACGAGATGCTAACCCAAGTAACTATAGCGGTTAAAACGTGTTCAGCAAAGTGTTTCAAAGCGAAATTTGCGGTGCATTCACTTCCGCCTCACACTTAACTACGACGACCGGAAAATCCCCGGCAACGTGCCAGGATGTCGACGATTAGATCTCCCCAAAATGCAAACACCCCTTTACCACGCGCATATTTGTGATGCTGCGCTATGGGTAAAGGGGTGTTTGTCAGATCGTCGCTACACCCTAAGGATGTAGCCTAAAAAATCTCTTAGTAACGGACGACCGAGTGAATTGGCATGTAGTGCAGTGGACGTTCCGCCACTGGGGAGCCGGAGTTCAGCGCGTCGATCATTACGCCGTTGCCCGCGTAGATAGCAACGTGGGATGCGCCGCTGTAGTAAACAACGATGTCGCCTGGCTGGATCTGGTCCAGAGGAATCTTCTGGCCGCCGGCTGCCTGTGCGCCGGAGGTGCGTGGGATATTCTTGCCCGCCTGAGCGTATACCCACGAGGTGAAGCCGGAGCAGTCGAAGGCGTTGGGGCCAGCTGCGCCGTATACGTATGGGGATCCGATCTTCGAACGTGCAATATCCACGATCTTCTGACCAGTGGACTGCTGAGCCACTGGTGCTGGCGCAGGAGCCGCTGCAGCAGCTGCGTAGGTAGCTGGTGCAGGTGCGTGCTGTGCCTCAATCTGATCCAGGAAGGCCGCGAAGCCTGGGATCTGGGTTGCGCCAGGGATGGCACGGACCTGGGAGATGGCGGAACGCACATCACCGTAGTACGCGTTGTTGGTCTGGATGGAAGGAATCCACTGCTGGATGCCTGGGATGTTCTCAATACCTGGAACGTTCTCAATACCTGGAACGTCGACGGAAACAGGGGTACCTGGGACGGTAACCTCAGCTGCGGACGCGGTAGCTGGTACCAGGAGCGTCGAGCCCATGACCGCTGCGGAAACTGCAGCGACCTTGCGTGTAGTGTTCTTGTCCTGGCGACGGTGCTTAGCCACGAATAATCTCCATATCTTCCTGCAATGCCTACCGAGTTAGCTGACGGGTTCGGTGAGGAAATCACCTTTCCTTATTTGCAGCTCCGGATGGAGCCTGCCCTACTAAGGAATTCACCCCAGGGATATCATTTGGGTCCCCGGCTCCCGCCTTGGCGTTAGTGCCCGAACGGGATTCGGCAATATATGTTCAGTTCGTACTTTGCGTCCGGTTGGTCGCAATGTCTCGATAAGGTTACGAAACTGCAACAAACTTTGTCCAGTGACTCGCCCGTTATCTTCTTGTTATTTTTCTTTTTGCGGAAAACACTGCTTTTTTGACGATCGTCCCTTCACTTAATTCTTCAAGTACAGCGCCGCCACAAGCCTGCGACCTGCGCATTCTACCGCGCTTTCCGACCAACTCACCTTTCCGCGAACTCATTTTCATTAACTTTCGCAAATTTAGCAGCTTATGTGATGTTGACCACAAGCGCCAGTTGTAACAGCTTTTGGGGCGCCCCAAACGAAGCTGCAGAGCCCGATGGACCGTCCATTGGTGTCAGTTTTTACCGCCCTATTACCAAGACACGAAACGGGGCACCTTACCCGAGCTGACCCAAAACCACTTCCCGCTTGCCAATCGTGACCTTGCCCACCCTCCCTTCCTTTCATTGCACATGTTGGATACGATTCCAATTGTAAGTTGGAATCGTATCCATTAGTTTTTCTACTCTAGGAGTCATCACCATGTACCCCACCGACAAGGCCCCCTTCTCACAGCTTTGGCAGTATGCAGGAAACTCCCGCCAGCTTGAAATCTTCTCCTCGGACGCCACCATCGAATCATGGCTTGCAGCAGAACGCGCCCTTGCTAGCGCGCAAGCCCGCAACGGTGTCATCACCGAGGACGACGCCTCCGCGATCAATGAAGCCGCCGTGTTGGAAAATATCGACCGCGAGAAGCTCTGGGCCGACGCGAAAAATGTCGGCTATCCCATCCTCGGATTGGTTCGTCAGATCTCCGCCCATCTACCAGAGGGCCCGAACGGGCGCGTCCATTATGGCGCCACTACCCAAGACATCATGGACACTGGTCTAGCCCTGCAGATGAGCGCCTCCCTTGAGGCTATCGACGAGCAACTCCTACGTTTCGGAGACGCTCTTGCCGCGCGTGCCGAAGAACACAAGACCACAGTCATGCCGGGACGCACGCACGCGCAGCAAGCTATCCCGACGACATTCGGTGCCACGCTGGCCACCTATCTCGAACAAGTTCGACGTCAGCGTGAACGTCTCTTCCAAGCGCTTGAGCGGGTGAAGGTCATCTCCCTCTTCGGTGCCGGTGGCAACAACGCTGCACAGGGCAAGTCAGCACCTCAAGTGCGCCGCGACATGGCCGACATCCTAGGACTATCAGACCCAGTTGTCCCCTGGCACGTCGAACGTGACGTACTCGGTGACTACGGCTGGATGTGCTCGTCGATAAGCGGAACCGTTGCAAAGTTGGGACGCAACATCGTCGATCTTTCGCGCACAGAGGTCGGTGAAGTATTTGAACCTTACAACTCCCACCGCGGTGCCTCTTCAACAATGCCCCAGAAAGTCAACCCAATTTCGTCCGAGCTCATGATCGGTATCGCCACGGTCGCCGGGGCGCTAGCTTCCTCACTTCCGCGCCTGCAAGAGTCCGGTCATGAACGCGCCGCAGGTGAGTGGCAGGGTGAGTGGCTCATCATTCCTACTCTCGGCAACCTCGCCGGAGCATCTCTCGATGAGGCGATCATCGTCGCGGAGGGAATGCGGGTCAATGCGGAACGCATGCGCTCCAACTTGAATTTTGACGGTGGCCTCATCATGGCGGAAGCGCAGATGATGCAACTGTCTCCAGCAATGGGCCGGGAAAAGGCACACGATCTTGTGTACGAAGCGGCGACTAAGGCCCGCGAGACTCAAACGACTCTGCATGAGGAGCTGCCTATCATCGCCGAGCAGCACGGTGTAGCAGACCTCTTGCCAGAGAAGTTTGTCGAACCAGCAGACTACGTCGGCGAAGCCATCGGCATCGTGGAGACCGCAGTCGGTCGCTGGAACGATTCCCGCAACTAGCAGCTAAGGAAATATCGCTCATGAGTACCACAATAACCAACGCAGATGATGCCCCGACGACGGTCTCAGCACCGGCGCCCAGCCATTGGAAAAAGCTCCTCGTGGGGTTCGGAGTGCCGACCGCTATCTTCCTCGCGCTGTGGTTCTCCCCGCATCCTGCAGAACTCTCTGAAGAGGCCTGGCGCATGTTTGGCCTCTTTGTTGCCACCATCGTCGCCATCATCCTCAAGCCAATGCCTATGGGAGCGGTGACGATCATCGGCATGATCATTGGGGTACTCACGGGCCTTCTACCCCTGACTGCCGGCGAGCCTGGCGAGCCTTATGCGCTAATGGGCTTTGCCAATGGGACGATCTGGTTAATCGTCATGGCGTTTCTCATCTCCCGCGGTTTTATTAAAACTGGCCTAGGCCGCCGTTTAGCTTACTGGTTCGTGTCCAAGGTCGGTGGCAAAATGCTAGGCGTCTCCTACGGCCTCGCCCTAGCCGATCTGGTCCTCGCCCCCGCTATCCCCTCTGCGACAGCCCGTGGGGGTGGAATCATGGCCCCGGTAATGCGTTCTGTCGCTCTAACTTACGACTCCCAGCCGGGGCCTACTCGGCGACGCGCCGGAGCTTTTCTTGCCCTCAACGTTGGGCAAGTCAACGCGATCACGTGCGCCATGTTTTTAACAGCCATGGCTGGCAACCCATTGATGGCTTCCCTCGCCGGCGAAGTCGGTGTCGAATTAACCTGGACAAACTGGGCGCTCGGAGCGATAGTTCCGGGGGTGGTTGCTCTCATCGTCGTACCGTGGGTGGTCTACAAGGTCTATCCTCCGGAGCTGAAAGATACGCCAGAAGTCAAAGCAATGGCAGCCCGAGAGGTACACAATTTCGGACCACTGACGTACGGGGAGAAGGTCCTCAGCGCCACGTTCGTCTTATTGCTACTGCTGTGGACCGTCGGAGACCTTGTCTTTGGAATATCAGCGACCACCACGGCATTCGTCGGGGTCATCGTATTGCTCATTACCGGAGTACTAACCTGGTCAGACATCACCCATGAGCACGACGCATGGGACACCATGGTCTGGTTTGCGGTGCTCTACATGATGGCAACAGCCCTGTCGGCCTATGGCTTTATTGACTGGATCTCCGAGCTCATCGCTTCAGGTCTGGGCGACATGCACTGGATACCCGCGCTTGTCCTATTGGTTCTCATCTACTTCTTCAGCCACTATCTTTTCGCCTCGGCGACGGCGCATATTTCCGCGATGTATATCGCATTCCTTGGTGCCGCAATCACGCTTGGCGCTCCCCCGCTACTGGCAGCCCTTCTGCTGGCTTACACGTCGAACCTGTTCACATCGCTAACCCAGTACGCTGGCGGCGCGTCACCGACACTATTCGGACTGAACTACATCACCGTCGGCGAGTGGTGGCGCACAGCAGCAATCGCTGGAGTGGTGTCACTGAGTATTTGGATTGTCGTAGGCGGAGCCTGGATGAGCCTCATCGGCATCTGGTGAGACTACAATTAATGGCTACTTCAATCGAGCCAGAGGAGCCACCACTATGACCAACCGCCCCAACCTCCGTGATGTTGCTGAGGTCGCCGGGGTTGGATACGGAACCGCGTCCCGCGCATTGTCGGGGCGCGGTTCCGTCTCCAAGGCCACACGCGAAAAGGTGACAACTGCAGCACGGCAGTTGGGCTATCGCCCCGACCCCTATGGCCAAGCCTTGCGTAGTAAGCGCACCAACTTGGTGGGAGTGATTCTTCCGGACCTTATCAACGAGTTCTATTCCGAGGCCACGGAGGTTATCCATGCTGAGTTGGCTAAAGCTAATTACCATTTACTCGTTTATGCTGCACCGGATGCCGAGCAACAAGAGCGCGCTTTAGCGACTCTGGACGCGCAAAGGGTCGCCGGACTCATCCATGTACCAGTCCCAGGCCTCAGCACCATCCACGATATTCCTTCGGTCCAACTGACGCGCGATGAGCTGGGAGACAACGCCGCGCTCGTGGCTTGTGATGACTTCGCGGGCTTCCGTGACCTCAGTGCGATGGCGGTCTCATCTGGATACCAGCGTGTTCATGCGCTGCTTGGTGATGCTCGCTTATCGACGACATCGACCCGCGCCCGTGGCATTCTCGCATCCGCACCAGAGGCACGTTTACATTACGGGAACTACACCGCGGCCTCCGGACGTCAGCTAACGGCACAAGCACTTGACGACGGCGCAGATTCTTTTATCGTCGGCTCCCCTAGGCTTATGGCCGGCGTCGCGGCAGAGTTAAAAGACCGAGGTTTAAGAATCCCAGATGACGTTGGAGTAGCTGCATATGATGATCCGGAGTGGTACTCCCTGATCGGTCCCGGCATTACCTGTTTCACTCCTCCTCGCGCCATGATGGGCACAGAAGCCGTTCGGATTTTACGCGGCCTCATGGATGGGACAGGAGAGCCCGAGCGGCTTTTCCTCCCGGGAGCACTCATCTCTCGTGGATCTCTCTCATAATCTCTCGACAACATACATGGTCTCCCCAGGGCGATCTTAATTACCGCATATAGATAAGACGACCGCCCTGCCCCTCATTGTGAGGGCAGGGCGGTTTTTGTGAGCGCTTATTCTTTAGCGAGGGCTAGTTAAGGCCCTTTTGCTCGTCTTCGATGCGGTTCTGCTCGTTGAGGCGACTCAGGGCTTCCATTTCCTCATGGTGGTTCTCGCGCTTGATCTGGGCGCGCCGAGCCATGAGCTCAGGATCATCAGCCTTGAACATGCCAGAGGTTTCGGAGTCAGAGTAACCAAGCTGGTTCATCTGCTTCGGAACGCGAGCGCCCGTGTACTCGAGCGGGATAGCGTTACCCTCAGCGTCGGTTGCCAGCGGCTGGTGGATCTCGACGAAGGCACCGTTAGGCAGCTTCTTGATGACACCGGTCTCAATGCCGTGTTCCAAAACCTCACGGTCGGAGCGCTGCAAGCCAACACAAATGCGGTAGGTCAGGAAGTACGCGATCGGAGGCAGCACAATCAGACCGATACGGCCGACCCAGGTCATCGCATTCAGCGAGATCTGGAAGTGGTATGCAAACAGGTCGTTACCGCCGGACAGAGTTAGCAGCAGGAAGAACACGATACCCATTACACCGATGCCGGTGCGAACTGGAACGTCACGTGGACGCTGCAGCAGGTTGTGGTGAGCGTTGTCACCAGTAGTCTTCTTTTCGATCCATGGGTAAGCGAACAGGAGGACCACCATGATCAGTGCCATGACGACCACCCAGAATGCGCCTGGGATCGTGTAGTTACCGATGTAGAGCTCCCATGCCGGCATCACACGCGCTGCACCGTCAGTCCACAGCATGTAGATATCAGGCTGAGAACCTGCAGAGACCTGGGACGGATTATAAGGCCCGATATTCCAGATCGCGTTAATGGTGGTGAGACCAGCCATTGCCGCCAGCACAGCGAACACGATCAGACCCATACCGATAGCCTTCGTTGCGAAGACCGGCATGATTCGGATGCCCACAACATTGTTTTCGGTGCGGCCAGGTCCCGGGAACTGGGTGTGCTTCTGGTACCAGACCAGCAGGACGTGAGCTGCGATTAGCGCCAGGATCAGACCAGGCAGGACCAGCACGTGCAGGATGTAGAAACGGTCCAGCATCAGATCGGACGGGAAGTCGCCACCGAAGATAGCCCAGTGGACCCAGGTGCCCAGAATTGGGACAGCCAGGATGATCGCAGACATAATACGCAGACCAACGCCGGAGAGCAGGTCGTCTGGCAGGGAGTAACCCATGAAGCCTTCGACCATGCCCAGCAGGATCAGGGTGCAACCGATGATCCAGTTAGCTTCACGTGGACGACGGAACGCACCGGTGAAGAAGATACGCATCATGTGCGCCACCATGGACATCATGAACAGCAGAGCTGCCCAGTGGTGCATCTGGCGGACAAAGAGGCCGCCTCGCACCTCGAAGGAGATGTCAAGGGCCGTTGCGTAGGCGCGGGACATTTCCACGCCATTCAGTGGTAGGTATGCGCCGTCGTAGATGATCTTCGTAATCGAAGGATCAAAGAACAGCGCCAGGTAGATACCCGTTAGCAGCAAGATGATGAAGCTATAGAGAGCTACCTCACCAAGCATGAACGACCAGTGAGTCGGGAATACCTTGTTCAGCTGCGGGCGCAGAAAGCCCGCGATTGTCGTGCGCGAATCAACAGCGTTCGCGGCTTTTCCTAATTTAGTGCTCATTACGACTTACGCTCCCAGAAAGCAGGGCCGAGTGGCTCGATGAAGTTGCCACGGGCGATGAGGTAACCGTCTTCGTCAACCTCCAGTGGCAGCTGTGGAAGTGCACGCGCTGCTGGGCCGAAGACTGGCTTGCCGTGCTGCAGTGCGTCGAACTGCGACTGGTGGCACGGGCAAAGAATACGGTTGGTCTGTGCTTCGTACAGCGAGGTCGGGCAACCGATGTGCGTACAGATCTTGGAGTACGCGTAGTAGTCGCCGTAGTGGAAGTCTTCTTGACCTTCACGTTCGATGACCTTTGCTGCATCGTCGGAACGCAGACGGATCAGCATGACAGAGTTACGAGGACCGTGGATGGAGTGCATGTGGTTCTCGTAGACATCACGGGACGGATCGTAGAGATCGCCATCGTTGACGTCTTCTGCAGCCAGTGGGTATACGGTTTCCATACCTGCGGCTGCGATCTCCTCCGGACGAACACGGACCAGACGGGAAACACCAGTTGTGGAGTAATGGCTACCGGACTCGCCTTCGTGCTTCTCGGCAATCGCGCCGGTGTCACGTGCGAGGTACAGCTTGACACCCTGGTCGTGAAGATCCCAACCAGAGGTCCACAGGGTTCCGTCGCCGTTGTAGTTCATCTCGTGGCGTGGACGCCATGGATCCTTGATCGCACCACCCAGTGGGGCGATGATGACCAGGCCTGCGAGGAGACCGGCACCGCCGAGGAGACCCTTCATCACGTTGCGACGACCAAGCGTGGAAGTCTCCCACGCGTCGGTCAGCAAAGCGGTAGTGGTGCGGCGGTCGACTTCCGACGAGTAACCGTCATGGCGGCGCTGCACTGCTACCTCTTCAGGAATGAACTTCTTCACGTACTGGATAATTGCGACACCCAGGCCGAGAAGAGCCAAACCGGAAGTGAGACCCAGAAGAGGAGTGTACAGAGAGAACACGCCCAGGCCTTCGTCACCGTGGAACTTAGGCTCCCACGGCCAGAAGAGGTATACAGCCAAGAAGGCGATACCAGAGATGATCGAGACTGCTAGCCAGATGTTGATTCCGGCAGCTGCACGCTTCTCCGCTGGGTCGTTTTCGATGGGGAAACGTTCCTTGCGGTACGCAATGGTTACGTCATCCATCTCGGTGCCGAGCGTTGCCAGCTCAGCATTGGACATCGCGTCGAGCTCGCGGTCGGTGTAATTCTTGTTTACGTCGTTACTCATGAGCGCGATCCAATCCACATAGCAGCGGCGCCGATCAAAGTGACGCCAATCATCCACATAGCAAGACCCTCAGAGACAGGTCCAAGGCCGCCGAGTGCGTATCCCGAAGGGCTTGGAGTCTCCTTCGAGGACTTCACAAAGGCAATGATGTCCTTCTTCTCGTCAGCGGTCAGCTGGCGATCAGAGAACTTCGGCATGTTCTGCGGGCCGGTCAGCATAGCCTGGTAGATCTCCTGCTCGTTGGCAGGGTCAAGCACAGGCGCGTACTTACCGGAGGACAAAGCGCCGCCACGGCCAGTGAAGTTGTGGCAGGACGCGCAGTTGGTACGGAACAGCTCGCCGCCGCGGGCGACGTCTTCAGACTGAATCTGTCCGTTGTAGTTCTTACCGCGCAACTCCTCCATTGCGAGGGTGCCGTCTTCGTTGTACACCAGCTCTGGGCCACCGCCGTTAGCGGCGACATATGCGGCAAGAGCGAGCGACTGCTGCTCGGTGTAGCGAGGCTGCTTACGCTCTGCCTGAGCATCGTTCGACATCATCGGCATGCGGCCGGAGTGCACCTGGAAGTACACGGCACCCTCGCCGACGCCGATCAGCGAAGGGCCACGGTCCTTGACACCTTGCAGGTTCGCGCCATGGCAGGTGATGCAAGCAACGTCGTAGAGGTCCTTGCCCTCTTGGATCAATGCTTGCTCATCACGCTGAGCCGTCGCAACCTGCGCGTCAGGGGTCAGAGCCGAGGCCAAGATGCCTGCGCCGGTCAGGCCAACGGTCAGGGCCGCGGCACCGGCGACTGTGCGACGAACCTTGCGGTTGCGCACCTTCTTCGGGTTCTTTTCCATCATTTTCCCTTTAGCGACTATGTGTTGATTCGTTTTCAGACCCAATGGTCATTACTGGACTAGGTACAAGGTGATGAACACGCCGACCCAGATCACGTCGACGAAGTGCCAGTAGTAGGAGGTCACCATTGCGGCAGTAGCCTGTGCCGGTGTGAACTTCGACTTCGACACACGAAGCATCACGACGATGAATGCGATGATGCCTGCAGTCACGTGAGCCATGTGGAAGCCGGTGATGATGTAGAACACCGAGCCGTAGACACTGCTTTGGACAGTTACACCATGGTGGATCATCTCGTACCACTCGAAGGCAACCAAGCCCAGGAAGATTACGCCGAGAATGATCGTGATGGTGAACCACTTCCTCAGTCCGTAAACGTCACCCCTTTCCGCTGCGAAGACGCCGAACTGCGAGGTGATGGAGGAGGTGACCAGGATTACGGTGATAATCAAACCGTAAGTCACGTTCAGATTTGCGGTCTGAACCGCCCAGTCGCCTGTCGCCATGCCGTTCGCACGCGATGTGAAGTACATCGCGAAGAGCCCAGCGAAGAACATCAATTCCTGCGCAAGGAACAGGATGGTACCCACGCTGACCATGTTTGGTCGGTTCAGCACGGGCACACGCTGTTGCTGCGCAGCCGTATTGTCATTAGAAATTGCGCTCGTCACGCATGTAAGTATGGCCGGTTTCACGCCTAAAGTCACCTTGTTCACCCCCGAAGGAATTCTGTGAACACCCCAAGTACCTGCGCTTTTAGAGCCAACGAAAGTTGTAGAAAATATTTTTAAGATTCCGGGAACTTTTTGATGCTTTCATACGACGTGCCGTTATTGCTGGTCAACCGTTTAAGTTTTAGCGCGCCAACTTTTCAACCTCAGGACACTTTCCGTTCCCAGCGGCGGAATCAACGATTTTGAAGCGCGATTTGGTTCCAGCCTGTGACTGACTTAACAAAAAGAGGGGGTATATTCTCGCAGGATCCCTACTTTCGGTTGACCCCGAAGCTTTGGTATCTAAAGATCGAGTCCCGGAATTACCCCCATTCATGCAAAAACCGGGCACCATCACATTCAAGTGATGATGCCCGGGGCGGCGGCCGCAGAAGGCAACGGCCACAGTACTCGTAGCGAGTGAAGACCTAGTGCTTTTCCCTCGGAATGGAGAACTGAAGGTTCAGCATGGTGGTCGACCAGATGAGGCAGACTGCGCCGAAAACGACGAGCCATAGTTGCCAGAAGGCAATACCGAGGCCGAGGAAGAAGATCGAGCCTGCCATAGCCAGCGGCCAGATGGAGTGTGGGGCGAAGAAGCCCAGCACGCCCGCGCCATCTTCGATCTCCGCTTCTTCCCAGTCTTCAGGAAGGACGTCTGCACGACGCTCGGTGAAGTGAAGATATGCACCGATCATCAGAGACATCACGGTAGCGAGGATTAGTGCCACGCCGCCAGCCCATTCGTACCCGAACAGGTAGGCATCGTCACTGATCCAGCTGGTGCCGAAGGCGTAGATTACAGCCATGACACCCAGGAAGGCCGCGAGGCCGTAGAAAAGTTTTGCTGATGGTCCCATTTGTAATTACCTAGCCCTTCTTAAACTCGCGCGTTGTTGTCGACGTAGTTATTCTCGTCGCGAGTACCGTCGCGCTCGGAAACGAATGGGTGGGTCGACGTTGCATATGGTGCCTCACCGATCGCTGCCAGTGCCTCGGAGTTCGGTGCCTCAGGGTTGTCCTGACGGAACTGCATGTACTGGTTGAACTGGTCACGCTCAACAACACGCAACTCAAAGTTCATCATGGCGTGGTAGGTACCGCACATCTCTGCACAACGACCAACGAATGCGCCGGTCTCATCAATCGACTCAACCTGGAAGCTACGCTCCTGCTGGTTAACCTCAGGGTGGGCATAAGCGTCACGCTTGAACAGGAACTCTGGAACCCAGAACGCGTGGGAAACGTCACCCGAAGCCAGACGGAACTCAATCGGAGTATCAACCGGCAGAACCAGAACTGGAACTTCCTCGGTTGAACCGATGGTCTCGATCTGGTTGAAGTTCAGGTAAGACTGGTCACCCTTGGACTGCCCGTGGATTGGGTTCGGGTTAGCAACACCATCTGCATCGAATCGAGTCTCGTCCGCTGCCGCCTGACGCTCCTCATCGGTGCCGACGTAATCCTGGCCAGTTCCGGAGAGCTCGCCAGCAACGTTCGCGTAGCCAAACTTCCAGTTCCACTGGAACGCGGTGACATCGACGATAACCTCAGGGTTCTTATCCTTCGCGATGACCTTTTGCTGAGTCTGGACGGTGAAGAAGAACAGCACCATCACAATGACGATTGGCGCGATAGTCAGCACCAGCTCGAGTGGAATGTTGTACTGCAGCTGCTTCGGGAATTCACCCGCGCCCTGCTTCTCACGGCGCTTGCGGTTCCAGCGGAAAATCGACACGAGGAAGATGCTCCACATAATGATGCCGATAACCCAGGCGGTCACCCAAACCCAGATCCAGAAGTTAAACATGCTTTGCCCCTCAGGGGTGATGGGGTCTGGCCAGCCCATTCTCACAAGATTAGTGATGGCGTCCGGGGCCGCCACATCACAACCCGCCAGCGCAAGACCGCTGAGCGCGATTGCACTGACGGCGCCGAACTTGCGCGCGAAGCCACGATTGTTTCGCATTTCCACGTGTGTCTGCCTTCCTGTCCACACAACAAAAGTCTCGAACAGCATTCGAGTATTACTACATACATAGAATAGTTCACTGAGCGCCCGCCTTTAATTCGTCGGGAAAGATCAAACTTTCGATACCTGAACGGGGATTATGCTGTCGGCATCAAACTACAGGCAGTGGCACCTCTACCCCCGCAAACGTGATCACCACCTGCCGTCTCGCGTGATCTGCGACATATTCGGCAGTTTTTTCCTACACCTAAAGTTGGCCCCCAATTGGGGACCAGCTAAAGGTGGAAGTGGGAAGCTGTAATTTTTGGTCTCGCGGATCCCACCTGTTTATGTGCCCCCGCACCAACGTTTCCGCTCAGTGTCCGACCACCGATTCGAGGCGCGGAGGAAGGTATTTCCATAAGTCTTGAGGACGCGACCCCTTCGTAACCTCTTCCCTTCCCGTATGCGCGTAGACTGCTCTAGTGAACTTGGAACTCGGGGCGCTTCCCCGCCGTTCTATGCCTTATATATAGGAGCGATCTTTACACTATGTGCGGTCTACTAGGAATGCTGACCAGTCGCGGTAACGCAGCCGACTTTGTCGACGCCGTCGAGCAGGGGTTGCCCTGCATGCGCCACCGCGGCCCTGATGGCGCGGGTACGTGGCACGATGATGCCGTTGTATTTGGCTTCAATCGCCTTGCAATCATCGACCTGGCCCACTCCCATCAACCACTCCAATGGGGTCCCGTAGACGCACCTGAGCGTTATACTTTGGTGTTCAACGGCGAAATCTATAACTTCGTCGAATTGCGCGCTCAGCTCCAGGCGGCGGGCTACGAATTCAAGACCTCCGGCGACTCTGAAACCATCGTCGTGGGCTATCACCACTGGGGCGCGGACGTAGTCAACCACCTGCGCGGCATGTTCGCCTTCCTGATTTGGGATACGGAGACCCAGACTTTGTTCGCGGCTCGTGACCAGTTTGGCATCAAGCCGCTCTACTACGCCACTACCGAGGCTGGCACGGTCTTTGCCTCTGAGAAGAAGTCGATCCTCGAGATGGCTGACGCGATCGGTCTAGGCCTGGACCTTGATAAGCGCGCAATCGAGCACTATGTCGACCTGCAGTATGTTCCAGAGCCAGAATCTCTTAACAAGGAGATTCGCCGCGTGGAGTCTGGCTGCCACGTGACATTGAAGGCTGGCGAAGAAGTGAACGCTGTGCGCTACTTCAAGCCTCAGTTCCAGACCACCCCGGTCCCGAAGAGTTCGGAGCAAGCACTCTTTGACCGGATTGCTCGAGTACTCGATGATTCCGTCGAGAAGCACATGCGCGCTGATGTCACCGTGGGCTCATTCCTCTCCGGCGGCATTGACTCGACTGCCATCGCCGCGCTGGCGAAGAAACACAACCCAAACCTGCTTACTTTCACAACCGGATTTGAGCGGGAAGGTTACTCAGAGGTCGACGTCGCGGCGGAATCTGCTGAGGCGATCGGGGCGGAGCACATCGTCAAGATTGTCTCGCCGGAAGAATACGCGGACGCGATCCCGAAGATTATGTGGTACCTCGATGATCCCGTCGCTGATCCTTCACTGGTCCCCCTCTTCTTCGTAGCCCAAGAGGCCCGCAAGCACGTCAAGGTAGTGCTGTCCGGTGAAGGCGCCGACGAACTCTTCGGCGGCTACACCATTTATAAGGAGCCACTGTCGCTCGCGCCTTTCGATAAGGTGCCAGATCCGCTGCGGAAGGGCCTGAGCCAACTCTCGCGAATCTTGCCTGACGGCATGAAGGGCAAGTCCTTGCTGGAGCGCGGTAGCCAGAAGATGGAAACCCGCTACTACGGTAATGCCCGCAACTTCAATTGGGAGCAGCTGCAGCGCGTGCTGCCGTGGGCGAAGCGCGAGTGGGACCACCGCGAGGTCACGGCTCCCATTTATGCCGCTTCGGAGGCCGCCGGCATGGATCCTGTGGCGCGCATGCAGCACCTGGATCTGTTCACATGGATGCGCGGCGACATCCTGGTCAAGGCCGACAAGATCAATATGGCCAACTCTCTCGAACTGCGCGTGCCGTTCCTGGACAAGGAGGTCTTCGAGGTCGCCCAGACTATCCCGCATGAGCTCAAGATTGCCAACGGTACAACGAAGTACGCTTTACGACGAGCACTTGAGCAGATCGTCCCAGCACACGTACTGAACCGCAAGAAGCTCGGTTTCCCAGTGCCAATGCGCCACTGGTTAGCCGGCGATGAACTATTCGGTTGGGCGCAGGACACCATTAAGGAGTCCGGCACTGACGACATCTTCAACAAGCCTGAGGTTTTGGAGATGCTCAAGGAACACCGAGATGGGGTCTCCGATCACTCCCGTCGCCTCTGGACTGTCCTGGCCTTCATGGTGTGGCACGGGATCTTCGTCGAAAAGCGGATCGACCCACAGATCGAGCACAAGGATTACCCGGTCGACCTCTAAAACTCGAGGCGTAGCCAGGGCGATTCTGGCACGCGCTCGAAGTAGTTCATGTAGAGCAAGTCCATCCACGCGGCGTGCGAGCCCTGCGAGTGCAGGGCCAACGCCACGTGGTAGGCCTCATTGAACTCGCGCCAGTTCGCGTATTCGCGGCGGGCAGACCGCGCGATATCGGCCAACACTTTCGACATTTGTTCCACGCTGACCCACTCAAGCGAGCAGCCGATGTAGGCCAGAGTGGCCAGGCGGCGCAGATCCCACGCGACTAGCGAGTTCGGTACGCGTGGTGGCAGTAATAATTGCCCGTCGGGAAGCGTGTCGACGCCGGCTTGTGCCCTCTCGCCGAGCTCCGCGGCAGATGGGTCTGCACCAGATGAGATGTGGTCGAAGGCGGAGTAAAAATCTTCCGCATTATGCACTTCCCAGGAATCGCGTAGCAATCCCGTCAGCTGGGAGCGTTGCTTCCTGCCCCAAAGCCCGGTGAGATCCTCCGGGCCGTCGACGGTGCGAGTGAAACTTTGAGTAGCCTGCGGGAAACTCAGGGCGAAGCCGAATCCAACTGCGGGATCATAGACCTCGGAGTAGAGCAGCTTATCGGGCATGATGGTGCGGTAGCTGCGGATGCGTGTGGTGTCGATATCCATGAACTCGTCGAAATTGCTGATCCCGCGCTCGCGGGCAAAATCATAAACCTGCTGCATAACTTTTCTCTGCTAGGCCTTTAAGTGGGCATGAACGAAAACATCCCGCCTCACGTCTCCACTATGGGAAACCGTGGGCGGGATATTAGAAAATGGTGGCTTTAGTTGAAGGAGTCTCCGCAAGCGCAGGAGCCACCAGCGTTTGGGTTATCGATGGTAAAGCCCTGTGCCTCAATGGTGTCCGAGAAATCGATGGTTGCACCGGCGAGGTAAGGAACGCTCATCTTATCGACCACCAGGCGGACGCCGCCGACGAAGTCTTCCTTATCGCCATCCAGCTCGCGGTCATCGAAGTAGAGCTGGTAGCGCAGGCCAGCGCAGCCACCAGGCTGGACAGCGATGCGGAGGGAGAGATCGTCACGACCTTCCTGGTCAAGCAGGGCTTTTGCCTTCGCAGCAGCTTCGTCACTGAGGATGACACCGGTGGAGGAGGTAGGTGCGGTCATTATGGTCTCCTTAAAAATAAACCTTGGTTTAAGTCGGTCTGGCCCGGGTTAAACCCCATGTTTGCAGTACACAGTACACCCCTTCGAGAAGAAGCGGTAGGGCCTTACCGAGCATAACGCCTATGATACGACCCGTATTCCCGAAATTCACGCCCGCCTTGTAGCCTAGAAGACGTGAAACTTCCCTGGCAGAAATCAGATGACTCGAGATCCGGTAGCACCGCGATGGGCTTGGGCGACTCGGAAAAACCAGACAATTCGGCGGAGGTAACATCGTCGACAAGCGACGAGCGTCCCCTGCCAAAGGGCTACACCCCGCCGAAGGGTAAGCCCACGCCGAAGCGCCGCGATCAGGAAATTGCCCGCGGCGTAGTTCGCGACCCTAACGCGCTCAGCTCGGCGGAGGCCGCGCAGCGTCATAAGGAACTGAAGAAGTCCATGACGAAGGAAGAGTGGCGCGAATATAAGAAGAAGAATCGCGAAGAGAACCGGGAACAGAACCGCGAGATCCAGCGCCGCATGAACGAGGGCGATGAGCGGTTCTTGCTGGAACGCGACCGCGGCGAAGAACGCCGTTATATCCGAGACTGGGTGGACTCACGCCGTTTCTTCACCAACTGGGCGATGCCGTTGATGATCACGCTGCTGATCGTAATGGTGTTAAGCTCTTGGTTCCCTGCCCTGTCGGTCTTTGTCACTGGCGGTTCGATGCTGCTGATTCTGGCGCTGTTTGGTGAAGGCCTCTACATCGGCAAGTCTGCGAACAAGGCCACGCGGGAGAAGTTCCCGAACGCGACGAACATTGGGTTCGGCACCGGCATGTACGCCTACTCGCGCGCATCCCAGCCGCGGAAGTGGCGTACACCGAAGCCTCAGGTTGAAATCGGCGCGACCGTCTAAGCTTGTATGGTAGTTCAATCAACCCCACCACGTTTTGGAGAGTGAGCTCAGGTGTTTGACGCTGTCACCAGCCCTAATGAGGCCATTCGGTCCCAGGTCTCTACCGCTGTTGCGTCCACTCCCCGCGGCGCATCCTTTGGGCGCCTGCGCGACGCAGCGGCCTGGATTGCCGCATGCCAGGGCAATGACAGCCCCTCCCCTTTCGAGCAGGCCCGCACCATCGTGGTTGCAGGCGACCACGGTATTGCCGCGCGAGGTATTTCCGCCTACCCGCAGGAAGCTTCTGTGGCCCAGGCCGAGGAGATTCAAGCCGGCGGTGGGCCGGTCCACACGATGGCGCGCGCGGCTGGTGCGGCGGTCCGGCTGGTCGATATCTCCCTTGATCGTGAAGCATGGGGTGAAGAGCGGGTGACTCGCTCTAGTGGCGCGATTGATGTGGAAGATGCGATGACATCGGAGCAGTTCCAGCGCGCAATCGAGATCGGCATGCGCCTAGCTGATCAGGAACTTGATGCTGGCGCAGATTTGCTCATCCCGGCTGACCTTGGGGTGGGCAATACCACCGTCGCCGCCGCCGTCTTTGGGGCGCTTACACGCACCGAGCCGGTCGTCGCAGTCGGCCCAGGTTCCGGCATTAACGACGAAGCGTGGAAAACCAAGGTCGCTGTGATCCGAGATGCCATGTTCCGGGTCCGTGCGTTCCGCGATGATCTCCCCGCCGTTCTCACTGCTATCTCCGCGCCGTGCTTCGTCGCCCTCGTCGGGTTGATTGCGCAGGCAGCGGTCCGACGCACACCAGTGCTTATCGACGGCGCGTACCCCGCCGTTGCCGCATACGTGGCAGAACGGATGGCCCCAGGAAGCAAGGACTGGCTCATCGCTGGCCAACTCTCCCCTGAACCGTGCCACCTGATCAGCCTGCAGGCCCTCGACCTGACTCCCCTGATCGCGTTAGATATGTCGACGGGTCAAGGTGCGGGCGCACTCGCTGCGCTGCCCCTGCTGAACTCGGCTGCTCAACTCATCTCTGACGAACTAGGCGTGCACGACGACTAACCCCGCGGTATGGGTGGCCGCGGGGTTGGTGTGAAAGTCTCTTGAGGGGGTGTCCTCGGGGGGTCGTCGGAAAGCGTGCTATTTGACCAGCGGGTACACCCAACCGTGGGTGTCCTCGATTTCACCGTGCTGAATGCCGGTCAGTCGCTCGCGCATCGCCATGGTGATTTCTCCAGGCTCATTGTTATTTACCTGGAATTCGCCGTGGTTGCTCAGGACGCGGCCGACCGGAGTGATCACTGCTGCGGTACCGCAGGCCATGGCTTCGCTCATCGCGCCGGAGCGGGCATCGTCAGCCCATTCCTGCTTGTGGATGCGGCGCTCCTCCGTCTCGTAACCCAAGTCACGTGCCACCTGCAGCAAAGAGTCGCGGGTGATGCCTGGGAGCAGAGAGCCCGACAAAGCCGGGGTGACTACCTTGGCGTCATCGCCGGAGCCGTAGACGAACATGAGATTCATGCCGCCCATCTCTTCGATGTAGTTATGCTCGATACCGTCGAGCCACACCACTTGGTCGCAGCCCTTCTCCTCCGCCTGTGCCTGCGCCAGCAGGGAGGCAGCATAGTTGCCGGCAAACTTCGCGGCACCGGTACCACCTGGGGCGGCGCGGGTGTAGTCCTCCGACAGCCACACGCTGACCGGCTTCAGCCCGCCCTTGAAATAAGCCCCCGACGGCGATGCGATGACGAAGAAACGGTAGGAATCCGCTGGCGCTACTCCAAGGGAAACCTCCGTGGAGATCATGAAGGGGCGCAGGTAGAGGCTGGCCTCTCCCCCGGCTGCGGGCACCCAGGCCTGGTCGGCGTCGACAAGCAAACGCAGCGCTTCTAGGAAGACCTCGGTGGGCAGCTCCGGCATAGCCATCCGGCGCGCGGAATCCTGCATGCGCTCCGCGTTTGATTCAGGGCGGAAGGTGGCGATGGTTCCGTCCGGCTGCCGGTAGGCCTTCAGCCCTTCGAAGATGGCCTGACCGTAGTGGAACACGGTGGTCGCCGGATCCATCGGGATGGATTCATAAGGACGCAGCTGGGCGTCATGCCAGCCCTTCTCCTCGGTCCAGTCGATGGTGATCATGTGATCGGTGAATTTTTTACCGAATTGCGGGTTCGCAAGGATCTCTTCGAGTTCCTTGCCGGTCGTGGGATTGTCGGTCTTCGTGACCTTAAATTCAAGAGACGTCATGCCCTCCAACATACTCGCGCCTGTTCAGCGGTTGTCGATATGCTCGTAGGTACGACGAGTTTTTCCGTCTGAAGCGAAAAAGAAAGGATTTTCCATGAGCTTTACTCTCCCTGTCACCGGAACCACCCTTACCCTCGGGTTCGCCACGAAGGCACCGAAGAAGCCGGAGGCCCTCCTCATCCCCGTCACCAAGGGCGATACTTTAGAGGTACCGGTTACCGCGTTGGTTCCGAAAGGCCTGCTTGAGGCGCTGGAGCGCGTCGGCGCTACCGGTAAGCACGGCGAAGTCACGCGCGTGCTTCACGACGATCAACTGGTGATTGCTTTCGGTCTGGGAGATGCAGAGGAGCTTGACGACGACGCCGTGCGCCGCGGTGCTGGCGTTCTTGGCCGTTCCCTCAAGGGCGTTCGCGAGGCTGTCATTTCCACCGAGTTCGGTGTGACTCCCATCGTCGAGGGCCTGCTGCTGGGCGGTTACTCCTACGGCGGCTTTAAGTCTGTTGATAGCAAGAAGGATAAGAAGGCCAAGGATGACAAGCCGGTCACCATCACGGTGGTGGCTGAGAAGTCGGCCAAGGACGAGTTCGTGGCTGCACAGATCGTGTGCGAGTCGGTGAATCTGGCCCGCGACCTAGTGAACACGCCTGCCAACCACCTCTACCCTGAGGTCTACGCCGAACTGGTTCAGTCCGTCGGCAAGGAAGCCGGGCTGAAGGTCGATGTCTTGGATGAGAAGGCTCTGGAGAAGGGCGGCTTCGGCGGCTTGATCGCTGTGGGCAAGGGCTCTGTCCGCCCGCCACGCCTTGTACACCTGTCTTGGGCGCCACGCCGTGCGAAGAAGAAGGTCGCGCTCGTCGGAAAGGGCATCACCTTTGATACCGGCGGCATCTCGCTGAAGCCGGGCTCGAAGATGGAAGACATGATCTCCGATATGGGTGGCTCCGCCATGATGCTGGGGGCCACGATCGCAGCGGCACGCCTGGATCTTCCGGTACAAGTGGACACGTGGTTGTCCATGGCAGAGAACATGCCTTCCGGTGGGGCCACCCGCCCAGGTGATGTGATCACCCACTACGGTGGAAAGACTTCCGAGATCATCAACACCGATGCGGAGGGCCGTGTTGTGCTTGCCGATGCCCTGGCACGCGCTTCCGAAGAAAAGCCGGACTTCCTGATCGAAGCATCTACCCTCACCGGCGCCCAGCTGGTGGCTTTGGGCGCGCGCACTGCAGGTGTGATGGGCTCTGATGAATTCCGCGACCGCGTGGCTCAGACTGCTCGTGACGCCGGCGAGCCAGCATGGGCGATGCCACTTCCTGAGGAGACTGCGGAAGACCTGAAGTCCCCGATCGCGGACGTGCGCAACTCCCACAACTCTCGTTTCGCGGGGATGTTGGTAGCTGGCCGCTACATTGAGGCCTTCGTCGGCGAGGGCATCGAGTGGGCCCACGTTGACATTGCTGGCCCAGCATTCAACGGTGGCAGCGCGCACGGCTACACGCCAAAGCGCGCTACCGGTTACGGTGTGCGTTCCGTCGTCAACGTGCTGCGCAGCCTTGTGTAGCTAGTTAGTTTGGATTTTCGCCGCGCTCGAATTTTGCGCGGCGTTCCCGCTGTTCTGCACGCTTGCGCAAGATACGTTCTTGCTCCATTTTGCGGCGCATCCGGTCCGGGTAGCCGGTTTCTTCCACGTCATAGATCGGAATGTTTAACAGTTTCGCTACGGCGTCGATACCTTTGGGCCCACCGATGCGCCGCCTGGTGTGGTCACCGTTTTCGTCGACAAGCACGATGGACATTTCGTTAACCACAGTTTCTGGTTCAATGAAGCCCTCGACGAAGCCGCGGCCCTTAACCCACTCGGCGAGGTACCTACTGTCCTCGGGGCGGATTGTTTCGCCCGGGGCACGGGGTGGGCGCAGGGGTGACGAGTTCTTTTTTCGTCCGAAAAGGTTAAACACAGTTAACCATCATACTTAGGTATGGGGGTAGTTTTAATCCGCCCCAACTATCCCCGGTTTATGCCCACAAAGTTTTGCCAACAGGTACGCTGGACACATAAAGCTTCCGTTTAACTAATTTTCGAGGAGACTCAAAACATGGCGCACTCTGTTGAGATGCCCGAGCTGGGCGAATCCGTCACCGAAGGCACAATCACCACGTGGCTGAAGGAAGTCGGCGATACGGTCGAGGTCGACGAACCTTTGCTCGAGGTCTCTACCGACAAGGTCGACACCGAGATTCCGTCCCCTGTCGCGGGCGTGCTGTTGGAAATCAAGGCAGAAGAAGATGACACCGTCGAGGTCGGCGAGGTCATCGCAATTGTTGGCGAAGAGGGCGAAGACGCCGACTCCGGCAAGGATGACAAGGCTGCGGAGGAAGATGCTTCTGACGATGCTGACGAGTCCGAAGAGTCCGAAGAAAAGAAGGACGAGGAGCCTAAGAAGAAGTCGGGCGGCTCCGGTTCCGCTACCGATGTTGAGATGCCTGAACTCGGCGAATCCGTCACCGAGGGCACCATCACCACCTGGCTGAAGGAAGTCGGCGACGAAGTCGAGGTTGACGAGCCACTGCTTGAGGTCTCCACCGACAAGGTCGACACCGAAATCCCATCCCCAGTCGCAGGCACCCTCGTAGAAATCCTCGCCGAGGAAGACGACACCGTCGAGGTTGGCGAAGTCATCGCCCGCATCGGCGACGCGGACGCTGGCGCGTCCGATCAAAAGGACGAGAAGGAAGAGGACCGCGACGTTCCTTCCGAGGAAGCCATTGAGGAAGCCGAGTCCAAGGACGAGAACGACACCGTCGACGAGGCTGCCAAGCACGAGCCAAAGAAGTCCGGCGGTTCCGGTTCTGCAACTGATGTTGAGATGCCAGAACTTGGCGAATCCGTCACCGAGGGCACCATCACCACGTGGCTGAAGGAAGTCGGCGACGAAGTCGAGGTTGACGAGCCACTGCTTGAGGTCTCCACCGACAAGGTTGACACCGAAATCCCCTCCCCAGTCGCAGGCACCCTCGTAGAAATCCTCGCCGAGGAAGACGACACCGTCGAAGTTGGCGAAGTCATCGCACGCATCGGTGACGCAGACGCGGCGGACGCTGGCGCGTCCGATCAAAAGGACGAAAAGGACGAAAAGAAGGACAAGTCCAACAAGAAGGAGAAGGCCGAAGAAAAGGCTGAGGCACCTGCCAAGGAAGAGGACGCTGACGCGTCCGACAAGAAGGCTGAGAAGAAGGAGGAGCCAAAGCAGGCTGCTTCCTCTGAGAAGGTCAACAACTCCGGCAACGTTCCTTATGTCACCCCGCTGGTCCGCAAGCTGGCTGACAAGCATGGCGTAGACCTGAACTCCGTCGAGGGCACCGGTGTCGGTGGCCGCATCCGCAAGCAGGATGTTCTGGCTGCGGCCAAGGGCGATTCTGCAGCTGCAGAATCCGCAGACGCTCCGAAGTCTGAGCAGAAGGCTGCACCGAAGGGCGCACGCTCCAACTGGTCCACCAAGTCCGTGGATCCGGAGAAGGCAGAGCTCATCGGCATCATTTAGAAGGTCAACCGCATCCGCGAGATCACCGCGACCAAGATGGTGGAGTCGCTGCAGACCACGGCCCAGCTCACCCACGTCCAGGAAGTCGACGTCACTCGCGTTGCTGACCTACGCAAGAAGGTCAAGCCAGCGTTC
>NZ_JBHWRP010000040.1:0-112301 GCF_043426755.1 Corynebacterium sp.
GTTGAACACGCCGATGCCGTCGTTGTAGAAGGTGTACTTCGCGCCACCCACGCCGGCTGCGGTGCCCTGGGAGCTGCCCAGCATTGGCTCGAGCGCGGCCCAAGATTTCGCAAGATCGTCGTTGCCGGTGAACTGCAAGACGGTGCCAATGTATGGGGTGATCTTGTCCAGCGTCAGGCCAGGCAGCAGTTCGATCTCACCGACCGTCGACACGCCACCGGGCAGCGCGCCGTTAGCCGCAGCTACGACGAGCACCGCGGACGCGATGGTGCCCACGGTGGCAGCGATCGCATTCGGGTCGCCGTTGAGCAAGTCGCTGATGGAGCTGGTGGCGACATTGGTGTTGTTGCCGCCGTTGTTGACGTTAGTGTTCGTGTTGCCCTCGGTTGTGGTGGAGTCGTTGCCGGAGTCAGGGGTGCTTGGCGTTGTTGGCGTAGTTGGCGTTGACGTGGCTGGGGTCTCCGCGGTGCCGTTCATGATGGAGTCATACTTCTGCTTCGCAATGTTGCGAATCGTGCCCATCTGGTTATACAGGTATCCGCCCGGGCATGTGTTGTGGTGGAAGTCTCGGTGCGCGTTAATGTTCGGGAACATTGCGCCCTGGCCATTGGAGTACTTCGAGCCGCGGAAGCTGCCGGACATGGTCAGCCACGAGCGACCAGTCGGGTCTTGGTTTTCCTGTGCTAAGCGCCAGCCCGCCATCTCACCAACGGCTTGAAGCGCGGCCTGCGAAGGGTACGCCGTTTCGTAGTTACCCAGGACGGAAATGCCCCAGGTGTTGTAGTTGAAGCCACCGACGTGAGCGCCCATCACGTCGCGGTCCAAGCCACCGTAGCGACCTTCGTAAATATTGCCGTACTTATCGACGAGGGCGTTGTAGCCTACATCGCCCCAGCCCAAGGTGGCACCGTGGTAATTCTGGATACCGCGCACAATGCCGGGAGCCTGGGCTTCGGAGTAGTTGTTTGAACCGGCGGTGTGGTGCACCGTGACGGTCTTGACCGGGGAGACGATGGTCGGGTTGCGCTGCAGGTCAGTGCGGGCACCCCAGCCTGCGCGGCTGACTACCTTTGGCATGCCGTCATAGCTGGCAGGAGCAATGTCCTGGTTCATGCCCGTGCCGCCATCGATCATGACAACCTCAAAATCATCAGCCTGGTTTGCGACACCAGCAGAATCAGCCACCGGCTGGATCTCGCCGTGGTTGGTGTTCAGGGTAGGTTCCTCGGCGGGTTCTTCAGAAGTCTCTTCTGTAGTCTCTTCGGTGCCGACGAGGTCCACGTTGGTCATGTTGACCTGGACGCGTTTGGTTGGCTCGATATAAATCAGCTCAGTGCCGTTTTTGGTTGAGCCCTCAACTTCGTACATGTGGTCCAAGTCGTACCACTCCGACCACTCGCCGTTTTCGCGCTCTGCACGGACGAAGGCGGCAGTATCGGTTTCGCCTTCCCAGGTCAGGGCAAACATGGAGAATGGGACGTCGCTGGTGAACTCCTTCACGGTGCGCTGAGTTTCAGGGTCTTCACCCTGGGTCGGCACTGCAGGATCATCGACGACGACGGATTCGCCCTCTGCGAGCGACTCCGTCATGTTCACAACTTCGGTGTCAGCGCCGCCAATGGATTGGGTTTTCATCACGTAATTACCGCCGAACACGGCAGTGATAGCCAGTGCGGCGGTAGTAAGGACGGCCAACACGGGGTTGGTCGCTGACGTGGACTTGGACAGTCTGCGTCGTTGAATCACGGTAAAGCTCCTGGAAAATTGTTACTGGTGTTATTGCAATAGACCAAAATGAATTGTAAGGCACGAAAGTGAATAATGATAGCCCTGTGGCAAAATTAGTGCTTTGTTGGCACCCTCGTGGCTGTGTTGGCCGGTGAAAGAGGCTTTGATTCGCTAGCCTTAAGGCATGACTTATGACCTTATTGTTGTTGGATCAGGTTTCTTTGGGCTCACAGTGGCTGAGCAGACTGCTAGCGAGTTGGGGAAGCGCGTGTTGGTCGTCGAAAAGCGATCGCACCTGGGCGGAAACGCATACTCTGAGGCGGAGCCGACCACCGGCATCGAGGTGCATAAGTATGGTGCGCACCTGTTCCACACCTCGAATGATCGCGTGTGGGAGTACGTGAACCGGTTTACCGATTTCACCGACTACCAGCACCGCGTGTTCGCCATGCACGATGGTTCCGCCTACCAGTTCCCGATGGGCTTGGGCCTGATCAACCAGTTCTTTGGTAAGTACTATTCGCCGGATGAGGCCCGTCAGCTGATCAAGGATCAGACCGAGGGGATGGACCCGGCCGATGCGAAGAACCTGGAGGAGCGCGGTATTGCCTTGATCGGTAAGCCGCTGTATGAGGCGTTCGTGAAGCACTACACGGCGAAGCAGTGGCAGACCGATCCGACGGAGCTGCCGGCGTCCATCATTTCGCGTTTGCCGGTGCGGTACACCTTCAATAACCGGTACTTCAACGACAAGTATGAGGGCCTGCCGGTGGATGGGTACACGGCGTGGCTGGAGAACATGGTCGCCAGCGACTTGATCGACGTGAAGCTTGATACCGACTGGTTTGAGGTGCGCGATGAGGTGCGTGCGGCGTCGCCTGACGCGCCGGTCGTGTACACGGGGCCGTTGGATCGCTACTTCGATTATGCGGAGGGGCACTTGGGGTGGCGCACGCTGGACTTTGAGATGGAGGTCTTGGAGGATACCGGCGATTTCCAGGGCACCCCGGTGATGAATTACAACGATGCCGATGTGCCGTACACCCGTATCCACGAGTTCCGCCATTTCCACCCGGAGCGCGATTACCCGACCGATAAGACGGTGATCGTGAAGGAGTACTCTCGCTTCGCCGAGGGCGACGATGAGGTGTACTACCCGATCAACACCCCGGAGGACCGGGAGAAGTTGCTCGCTTATCGACGATTGGCTGCGGCGGAGTCTGCTGAGAACAAGGTGTTGTTCGGTGGTCGTTTGGGCACGTACCAGTACTTGGATATGCACATGGCTATCGGTGCGGCGTTGAGCTTGTTTGATAATCATCTGCGTCCACACTTTGAGGGTGGCGAGCCGATCAACCAGGAGCGCGGCCACTAGAACGGTGGCATCTCCGGCCACGCAGTTGCTCTGGGCTTCCTTGTGGGGCCCGGCTTACTGCGTCGCCTTTGTGCTCTTTCGGCAAAGGTTCGTGTCCACTTCTTCGCTTTCGGGGAGAGGGGGCCTTCGGCCTCGTCGACGAGGTAGGTGCCGTCGTTGAACAGCCAGTAGACATCGCCGGTAAATGGGTCGAGGATATAGCGAATCTCCCCATCAGTCTTCCTGTTGTGGTGGTAGCGACAAAGGCAGATCATGTTTGCTGCCGTGGTCGGGCCACCATCGTCATAATTGACGCAATGGTCTTTGTCGGTGCGCGCCGCGGGCCTGTTGCATCCGGGCCAGCGGCAGGTGCCGTCTCTGCCTTCGAGGTAGGCCTTGATGCGGTTGGTGGCGGTGTAGGATTCCGTGGTTTCGGTTGCTGCCGGGTCGATGTCGCGCGTGGTGGCGGCCTCTTCTTTGGCGGTGCGGCTGTCGCGAGGGCCGAAGAAGCCGTGGGTGGAGGTCCAGACAGGGGCGTCCTCGATATCGCCCGCGGTGTACACGTTGAGCGTGACGGATACATCGGTGCCGTTGAGGAGGATGTCCGCGTGGGCGTCGGCAAGCGACAGATTGTGTTTCTTGGCGTGGGCGCGGATCACTGCATCAATCTTGCAGGTGGTGAAAGCATCCCAGGTGGTGGAGACGGTGTGGTTGCCGTCGTCGTGCTCGTCGATAGTAAAGCGTGGGTTGTGTGGGTCCTCTTCGGCGGTGTCGTCCTCGGTGCCGTCGGGGTCCTCGTCCAGGTCCTCGTTGATTTGGCGGAGGAAGTCTTTGAGCCGGTTGACCACCTGCCGGGTGCCGGGCATGGCTTGGTTGGGTTTGGTGGGTGTGAGGTAGTTCGTGAGGAAAGAATCGACGGCTGATTGCTTTTCCTCGTCGTCCCAAAATGTCTTGCACGAGAGTGTCTGACTGATGGCGCGCAGCATGTGGATGCTGACGTGGCCGAGCCGCTCAATGAGCGAGTTTAGCAGCGGTAGATGTCCGAGCGTTTCGATACCGTGCATGTTGTTGGTGATCATCTGCTCGGTGTATCCAAGTTCGGCCGTTAACTTTGCTGCGTAGACGGACCAGTCGCAGACCTGTATTTCTGGCAGGGCCTTGCTGTATATGTCCCGCCAGAAGTCCAGTTCTAGCTCACGCAAAGCTGCGGCTTGCTTGGCGGCTGGCGTGTCCGCGCAGGTTGAATAGAAGGCGGTCGGCGGAATTTTCGTTGTTTGCATTGACTGCTACACCCCCTGATGTAGTCCCCGATATGTATAGACTCCATCCTAGCGAATCGTACATACGTGCGAAATAGGATGTGAAAAACATCACACGGAGCGAGTTCTTCGTCGTTAAGCACTGCTTGCATACTAACTACCGCCAAAGGTAAAGTTAACGGCAGGTTAACAACCGGGAAACTTAAACTTTCCCGCCAACGAAAGGCAATGAATATGACTGCCACTGTCGCCGACCGCTTCCGCATCATTCGCGAGGACCTGCACCGCCGTTTCGGCGCCTCGGTGAGCGCGCGTGAGATTGATCGCGTGATCGATGAGGTGATCGACGAGCATAGTGCTCCCGCTGCGGTTGAAGATTTCGTGCCGCTGCTGGTCGAGCGCGAGGCCCGTTCCCGCCTGCTGAAGATGGGGACGAAGCGCCCTGAGGTCCTGTTTGCCTCGCGGAATAACTCGGCCCGCGCGCAGCTGGCCTACGCGTACCTGCGCCACCTGGCCGGGGATGACGTCTACGCGCGCAATGTCGGGATTGGTGGGCAGGAGCCTGTCGATCCGCTGGTCGTGCAGGTGCTGGAGGAGCGGGGAATCCCGTCTGACATGCTCTATGTCTGCGACGATATCGCACGGACTGCCCACCGCGCGGACGTTATCGTGCTGCTGGGTATCGACGACGTGCCAGGCCTGCCCGGGAAGCGTTACGAGCGCTGGTCTGTGACCCACCCGCGCACGATCGATGAAGCGCGCGTTGTTGCGGACCAGATCGAGGGCGAGGTACGCAGGCTTCTGGTGGAGCTGGAAGCTTAGCGACGAGCGCCTCAATGAACCTCAAGTTAACCCAAAAGTTAACGCAAGGTTAACCCAAAGATCACATTAAAGCGGCCCCCATCTCTACAGGTGGGGGCCATTTTTCGCTCTTTTTGCAGCGTTTCTGCAGGTCAATACTTGACATAGACCAACTAACTCGTTAAAGTTAACGGCAGGTTAACAAATGAACGGCCGGTAAACACGAAAGGAATTGAACTATGAGCATCAAATCGTTCGTCGAGCTCCTCACTGGAAGCACCGCCACCAAACACGCGGACAATGGCCTCACCGCCACAGAAATCCAGCAGGAGCAACAACGCGAGGCAGAGCGCCTCAACAACTGGGCAATGATGGCAGCCAGCCTGCACCGCAACTAGCGGAAGCCCACACACACCAGAAAAACAACACATGGCAACAAACACTCAATGAAAGGAGGATGCCATGACCGTTATTAACAATATCCGTAAAGACCTCTACGCCCGCTTCGCCTACTCGATCGACACCGAAGTCATCGACCAGGTGCTGGACGCGGCCTTGGAAGAGCACGCAGAACGCGCAATTGTGCAGGACTTCGTCCCAGTGCTCGCAGCTCGTGACGCATACGACGAGCTAACTCTCTATGCGGCCCCGGCCCTGCACATTGAGTTCGCCAACCGTTCGAACCGCACCGTCGCACAGGCGGCGGCAGCAATCGCACGCGAGATTACCGGTCGTCGTGTCACCGCAACCGTCGCACCCGCCCACCCAGAGAACTCCCTCGATGAAAAGGTCGAGTGGGTCATGGATGAGCGTGGCCTGAACCGCCCGGTCGACGAGCGCGAGCACCGCACCGTCCGCACCCCGGACCTGGTAATCTACCTCGGCGCTGATGAGGCGCATGACCGCGCTGGCCGCCAGGCAGACACCATCGCTGTTCCTGAGACCGACGGCATGACCGTCGACCAGGTGCGCGACATGATCGACACCCTGTCCGATCAGCTCGCCGCGATCCTGTGTGAGAGGAACATCGCGACCGACAGCGCAGCGCTGCCGGCATAACTCTCGAACTGCACTCAACCCTGGCTTTATGCCGGGGTTGTCTGCATTTCAGGGAGCTTTCCGACGAAACTCTTGGGCTTACGCGCGCCAACATGCCGCACGGGGTGGCTGAAGCACTACTCTTGAGGGATAGAGAGTGCCCCGACACCGAAAGTGAGAATCGTGAAAGCTGTGGATGTTCTCCAGCGTGTGCTGCTGCCCCGCAAGGGTGAGCCGCACGACGTGCGCATGCTCTACCTTGTCGAAGCCGAGCAAAACAAGGAACGCCTGAGCTGGTCTAACCGCCACCAGGTGAAGATCCCCGCCGGCGCCGAGGTTTCTTTCCAGGCATACTTCAACGCCTTCCCGGCTTCCTACTGGCGCCGCTGGTCCCAGCTGGACGAGGTCATCCTGGCAATGGATGTCACCGGCGCAGCCACGATCTCGGTCTACCGCTCCAAAGAGGACGGCACCCGCATCGCGGTGACCAACGTCAGCGCAGGCACCGAGAACGATGACAAGCGCATCGAAATCCCGCTGGCGTTGAAAAACTTCGAAGACGGCGGCTGGCTCTGGTTCGACATCACCGCAGAAGAAGACGACGTGATCGTCGACAATGCTGCGTGGTGCGCGGGCGTAGAGCCCCAGGCGCAGATCATGCCCGATGGCAGCACTGTCGGCCCCTTCGCCAAGGAAGTCGCCGTGGGCATCCCCACCTTCAACCGCCCGCGCGACGCCGTCAACGCCCTGCACGCCCTTGCGGAGGACGAAGAGGTGCTGGCAGCGATCACGCACGTGATCATGCCCGACCAGGGCGATCAGCACCCAGCAGATGAGCCCGACTTCGAAGAGGCCAAGGCTGCTCTGGGCGACCGCTTGACCATCCACTCTCAAGGCAACCTCGGCGGGTCCGGCGGCTACTCGCGCATCATGTATGAGGCAACGGCGACGGACTCGCCCTACATCCTGTACATGGACGACGACATCGCCATTGAGCCCGATTCCATTCTGCGCGCCGTCCAGGCAGCGCGCTACGCGAAGAGCCCGATCCTCGTCGGCGGGCAAATGCTGAACCTGCAGGACCGCTCCCAGCTGCGCACCACCGGTGAGGCCGTCAACGGCCACGACTTCATGTGGGGAGCCGCGCCGCACGCGGTCTACGACCACGACTTCGCGAAGTATCCGCTAGGGTACATCGGCACGGAAGAACAGCAGCGCGACCCCAAGTTCAAGGACTCCCGCGCCCTGCACCGCCGCGTTGATGTGGATTACAACGGCTGGTGGATGAACCTCTTCCCACGCGTCGTTGCAGAACACCTCGGCCTGCCACTTCCGCTATTCATCAAGTGGGATGACACCGAGTACGCCCTGCGCGCCAAGGCCGCCGGCTTTCCGACGGTCACCTGGCCCGGCGTCGCCATCTGGCATATGGCCTGGGCAGACAAGGACGATGCGATCGATTGGCAGGCCTATTTCCACCTGCGCAACCGCCTCATCGTGGCGGCGATGTACCACGAAGGCGACTTCACGGGCATCGAGCGCTCCATCCTGAAATCCTCCATGAAGCACCTGATGTGCATGGAGTACTCCACAATGGCCATCCAGATCGAAGCGCTGAAGGACGTGCTGGCAGGCCCGGACCAACTCTTCGACATCCTTGAATCCTCCCTGCCACGCATCCAGAAGGTGCGCCAGCAGTACGACGACGCCAAGATCATCGAGTCCGCAGCCGAACTTCCGGCACCGACGGGCGCGCCGGGCGTGCCGACGAGGAATATTGGCGGCCGCCTCGCTAAAATCAAGAAGATTCCGTGGCTGCTCAAGACCGTGAAGCACCTGACCACGGAGGAAAACCGCGACAACTGGGATGCCCCGCAGCTCAACCTCACCGCAGAGGAAGCGCGCTGGTTCACCCTCTCGCGCGTGGACTCGGCCACCGTCTCCACCGCTGGCGGCACCGGCGTTGCATTCCGCAAGCGCGATAAGGAGCTGGCGAATGATCTGCTGCGCCAGACCCGCGAACTTTTGTCCGAAATCAAGAACAACTGGGATGACCTGAAGCAGCAGTACCGTACCGCGAAGCCGGAACTGGTCGCCCGCGAGAACTGGATGAAGATTTTCGATGAGCAAGCGTGAAGCTGACGTACTTGTAGCCATTCAGAACGCGCTTTACGACGTCCCCGGTGTGAAGCCGTCGGCACGCGCGCTGTCACTGTTCGGCGAGCACAGCCTGGGGTGGATGGGCTTAAGCGCGGCAGGGGCCATCGTCGATAAGCGAAAAAGGCGTCAGTGGATTGCCCTGGGCGCTGGTGCTTTTTCCTCGCACGCGGCGTCGGTGGTGCTGAAGCGGATCGTGCGCCGGACCCGTCCGCATGACCCGCGGATCAAGATCGGTGTGTCTACACCATCGAAGTTGTCGTTCCCTTCGTCGCACTCGACGTCCACGACGGCCGTGATGGTGGGGCTGGCTGAGATCACTGGATCGAAGGTCCCCTATCTTGGAATTCCCATCATCATGATCTCCCGTATGGTCTTAGGCGTGCACTATCCGACGGATACTATCGCCGGTGCTGCGCTTGGCGCCGCGTGTGCGAAGGCCGCGATGGAGATAGAGAGGAAGACTGCGTGAGCGAATACCAGCCTGAACAGCCCGAACCTTTTCTGAAGCCCGAACCACACACCACGGGCGTGGATGTCAACGTCGAGCGCAAGGCACCGAAGAACCTGCCCGACGCCATGATTAAGGCGCTGCGCCCAAAGCAGTGGGTGAAAAACGTCCTCGTCGTCGCGGCCCCGCTGGCGGCCGGCCTCGAGGCATTCACCGCGCGCACCATCGGAGACGTGGCCATCGCGTTCATCGCGTTCTGCCTCGCAGCGTCGTCGATTTACTTGATCAATGATGCCCGCGATGTCGACAGCGACCGCGAGCACCCGACGAAGCGGTACCGTCCGATCGCCTCGGGCATGCTGCCGATCAACTTGGCCTACGTGATGGCGGTGGTGCTCATCCTGGCGGCTATCGGGGTGTCCCTGCTGGCTACCTCCGGGGTTGCGCTGGCCGTGGTCGTCGGCGTGTACATTGCGCTGCAGCTGGGCTACTGCTTCGGCTGGAAGCATATTCCAGTGATCGATATCGCGCTTGTTTCGTCTGGCTTCATGCTGCGCGCGATGGCCGGTGGTGTCGCTGCCGGCATCGAGCTATCGCAGTGGTTCCTGCTGGTTGCAGCTTTCGGCTCGCTGTTCATGGCCTCCGGTAAGCGCTACGCAGAGCTGTTGCTATCGGAGCGTACCGGTGCGAAGATCCGCAAGGCGCTGGAGGGCTACACACCGACCTACCTACGGTTTGTGTGGACCCTAGCCGCGACGGCCGTGGTGATGAGCTACTCCCTCTGGGCTTTCGAGCTCTCCAACGCGACCGAGGGCGGCGGCTCCATCTGGTACCAGATCTCCCTGGTTCCGTTCGTGATCGCGATCTTGCGTTACGCCGCTGACGTCGACCGCGGCCACGGTGGCGCACCGGATGAGATCGCGCTACAGGACCGCGTGCTCCAAATTCTTGCGATCGCATGGCTCGCCTGCATTGTCATGGCAGTGTATGTAATGCCAAATATTCTGTAGTGTAATATTTTCCGCATGACAAAATACGCCCGCATTTCCGTGATTGTGTCCGCAATCCTTGCGGGCGTTTTCGCGTTTTATGGTGGTTGGACGCGGCGCTGGATGGCCGATGACGGCCTCATCGTTTTACGCACAGTTCGCAATCTTTTGGCCGGTAATGGTCCCGTGTTTAACGTCGGGGAACGTGTCGAGGCGAACACGTCCACCTTGTGGCAGTACCTGATCACGGCCGTTGCGTGGGCGACGCCCGCACGGCTGGAAGACATCGCCATGTGGTTGGCACTTGGCTTAACGACGATCGCAGCTGTCGTTGCTGTGGTCGCCACGTCCCGATTTTGGGGTGGGGTAGTTGCCCCACTGGGTGTGCTGATTTACTTTGCGCTGCCACCCGCGCGTGACTTTGCCACCTCCGGTTTGGAGTGGGGGCTGTCGCTGGCATGGATTGCCACGTGGTGGGCCCTTCTGGTGCATTGGTCGAAACCCAATGCTCATCGATACATGCCTCCGGTGGGCTACTGGTTAGCATTCTGGTGTGGACTGAGCTGGCTGGTGCGCCCTGAGCTGGCGCTTTATGGCGGAGTGACGGGCATTGTGCTGCTGGTCGCTGCCAGAACGTGGAAGCAGCGCGCGGGAATCCTCGCCGCGGCCCTGCCGGTGCCGGCGGCCTACCAGATCTTCCGCATGGGCTACTACGGTCTGATCACCCCGCATACAGCGGTGGCGAAATCAGCGAGCGATTCGCACTGGAACGCTGGGCTGCACTACGCTTGGGACCTCCTGGCGCCCTATGCGCTGTACTTGCCGCTGATCGCAGTGATGGTGCTGTTGGTGTGGTTGGGTAAAAGGGTGCGCGACCGGCAACGCACCGTACTGCTGCTGGTGGCAGGTGTCGCTGCCGTGCACATCATTTATGTGCTGAAAGTGGGCGGTGACTTCATGCACGGGCGCATGTGGCTACTGCCTCTCTTCGCCCTGCTGCTGCCAGCGATGGTGGTGCCACTGAACAAGGTCACTGGCGCTGTCACCCTTGCCGTGGCGGTGTGGGCGACCGCGGTCGTCGTACGCGCTCAGCCTGAGGACTGGAATGTGTACGCATCGGGAGAGTTTGCGATTGTTGATGAACGCGATTTCTGGTCCGATACCACCCGTATTGAGCCTGGAACCGCGCCTCTCGATGCAGAAGATTTCTTGACGGTGTTGGGCCCAGGCTGGGAAGAGAAGCTGAGTGAAGCCGAGGAAGAGAATGCGGCGCAGCTGATTCAGGTCGTCGACGTGTACTCGTGGACGACGTTGCCGCGCACTGATGCGGAGACAGACCTCCAAGCTCATCCAACAACATTGTATTTGACAAATCTGGGCATGACCAGTATGAACACCGATCTGGATGTGCGCGTATTGGACACTGTGGGCTTAGCGACACCACTGGCAGCCCGCATGCCACGCGACCCGAACGGCCGGATCGGCCACGACAAACACCTACCTACCGAGTGGCAGGTGGCGGATACTGCGACCGACCTGGATGAGCTTCCGGACTGGATCGATGAGCAAGAGACGCGCCAGGCGCGTGCGGCGTTGCGCACCCCAGAGATTGCGGAGCTGTTAGCCTCCTCGCGCGAGCCCATGAGCTGGGAGCGGTTCTGGAAGAATGTGAAATATTCCGTGACCGGTGGCAGGACGTTGGAGCTTGATGACGATCCGGCGACGTACCTAGACGATGAAACACTTGAGAAAATTGAGAACGGCGAAGACCCCGGATTGGAGGGGCCTCAGATTTCCTGGTTGGACCACTAGGAATCGAATTGGTAACGTGCAGATAACGCTTTACTTTTAAGGCTTCCGTACGTACGAGGAGAGCAATGTCCACACTATCTATGGTTCGTCGTCGCATCGTCGCCCTGATCACGGCGATTGCTACTGCAGCAGCCCTGCTGGTTGTTGGAACCGGCACCGCCCAAGCTGCGCCACGCGATTGGCTGCGCCCTGATGCTACCGGCCACTGTGAGTGGGACCCCGTAGGCTTCTGGGTGCAGCGCTGCGATGTCTGGTCGCCTGCCAGCGGCTACAACATTACGGTCCAGATCCAGCCTGCGATCCGCGGTGGCAACGCGGGCTTCTACCTGCTCGATGGCCTGCGCGCTACCAACCACACCAGCGCGTGGCTCAACGATGTCAATGCGGCCCAGTCTTACAAGGACTCCAACATCACTTTGGTGATGCCGGTTGGCGGTACCGCGTCCTTCTACGCAGACTGGGACGCGCCGGCTACCTATGACTTCAACAATCCGGTGCGCTACAAGTGGGAAACCTTCCTGACACAGGAGCTGCCGGGCTACCTGCAGCAGCACTTCGGTGTTTCTCCTTCCAACAACTCCATTGCGGGGCTGTCGATGGGTGGCACTGCTGCGATGAACCTGGCCGGGAAGCACCCGAACCAGTTCCGTCAAGCCTTGTCCTACTCCGGCTACCTGACCACCACGCTGCCTGGCGCGCAGACGATGCTGCGCCTCGCGCTGCTGGATGCGGGCGGTTTCAACATCAACGCAATGTATGGTTCGCTGATCTCGCCGCGCCGTTTTGAGAACGACCCGTTCCACAACATGGATGGCCTGTACGGCACTGACGTCTACGTCTCCGCCGCTGGCGGTGTACCCAGCCCAGCGGACGCAAATATCCGCCCGGAGCACATCGCTTCCGGCGCTGCCCTGGAGTTGATCTCGAACCTCTCTACCCGCTTGTGGGCTACGAAGGCTCAGGCTCAAGGCATTAACGTCACCCAGAGCTACCCAGCTACCGGTCTGCATAACTGGAACCAGTTCGGTTACCAGCTCGAGTACACCAAGCCACGTGTGCTCAACGTCATGAACGCGTGGTAAACAGCTCTTTTTGTGGCTGATTAAAAGAGAGAATTAGTACCTGTAAGGTGTGTCGCTTGAAGAAAGTCTCAAGTTGAACTTAAACTTGAGGTCGACTGCGGTCGTGTAACATTCGCGATCGCTTTACCGACAACTCAACTAGATAATGCAACACAGCCGCAGGCGCTACGGAACCATCCGACAAACGCACGCCCGGGGGAGGGGAACCCCCGAGAAGCGTTGGTACGTGGACACCGGTGGCACGCTGTTGCCCCTTCGACACACTTTGAGGACAATTCTTATGCGCTATTCTGTTTCCCGTTCCCCGCGTGTGGCCCGTGTTGCCAAGGCGGTTGCCCTGCCGACTGTCCTTGCAATGGGCCTTTCCGTGGCACCAGCTCATGCTCAGGAGGGGCTGTCCAGCAGCCCGGCTGACTTGGGTGCTGTTATCGGCTCCTCGGGTATGTCCGATGGCATTCGCCCGTCTGATCCGCCACAGCGCACCCCGATCGATACTGAGTACAAGCCCCAGATCGAAGGCCTGCCAGCAGGCGTTGAGGTCGACCGCATTGAGTGGTTGACTAACCGCCGCGTCGCCGTCTGGGTGAAGTCCGCAGCGATGCCGGAGGAACTCATCCAGGTGCAGATCTTGCTGGCCCGTGACTGGCACTCGAATCCGGGTGCGAAGTTCCCAGAGGTATGGGCACTCGACGGCCTGCGTGCGCGTGACGACGAATCCGGCTGGACCATCGAAACCAATATCGAGCAGTTTTACGCTGACAAGAACGTCAACGTGATCCTGCCGGTGGGTGGCGAATCCTCTTTCTACTCTGATTGGCAGCAGCCGGACAATGGCAAGCACTATATGTGGGAGACCTTCCTCACCAAGGAACTAGTGCCGATCCTGAACAACGAATTCCGCTCCAACCAGAAGCGCGCGGTCGTCGGCCTGTCCATGGGTGGCACCGCCGCGATCAACCTGGCAGAGCGCAACCCGCACCTCTTTGATTTCGTCGGTTCCTTCTCTGGCTACTTGGATACCACCACCCCTGGCATGCCGCAGGCAATCCAGGCAGCACAGCTGGATGGCGGTGGCTACGATTCCACGAAGATGTGGGGCCCAATCGGCTCCCAGGACTGGATCGACCATGATCCGAAGCTGGGTACTGAAGCGCTCAAGGATAAGACCGTTTACGTCTCTGCAGGTAACGGCAAGGATGACTTTGGCCAGCCAGACTCTGTAGCAAAGGGTGCCGCCAACCCAGCAGGTGTGGGCCTGGAGGTCATTTCACGTATGACCACCGCTACCTTCGTCGACTATGCGAAGAAGAGCGGCGTGGATCCGATCGTCAAGTACCGCCCTTCGGGTGTGCACTCCTGGGAGTACTGGCAGTTCGAGATGACTGAGGCGTGGCCTTACATTGCCAACGCTCTGGCCATTCCAGAATCTGACCGTGGCGCGCAGTGCCAGCCAATTGGCGCAATTGCTCAGGCCACCGCGTCTGGCATCATTGGCTCGTGCGTGAACAATGAATACGATGTCGCTGACGGCAAGGCGCAGGACTTCCGTTCCGGCACCGCGTTCTGGTCCCCAGAGACCGGCGCGCAGCCACTGTTCGGTGCCATCCTGGCGAAGTACAACGAACTGGGTGGCGCAGCTGGCTGGCTCGGCTTCCCGAAGACGGGTGAGATCGGCACTCCAGACGGTAAGGGTCGTTACGTCCACTTCGAGAATGGTTCCATCTACTGGACCCATGAGACCGGCGCCTGGGCAATCCCTGGCGATATGTTCGTCGCCTGGGGCCAGAACAACTATGAGAACGGTAACTTGGGCTACCCAACCGGCGAAGCGGTGAAGATCGGCGAGGGCTACGTCCAGCCATTCCAGCACGGTTTCCTCACCCGCAACCCGGATGACTCCCACAACATGGTTTACGGTGCAATCGCTACCAAATACGGTGAGATGAACACCGCGCGTTCGAACCTGGGCTTCCCAACGTCCAATGAGATCGCCATCCGCGGCGGCGCGTTCCAGCAGTTTGAGAAGGGGAACATCTACTGGTCGCCGAAGACTGGCGCGCACGTCATCTACTACGGCGAGATCTTCGACCAGTGGGGCAAGTCCGGCTGGGAGCAGGGCCCACTGGGGTACCCGACCTCTGATATGAAGGAGATCCCAGCCGGCGGCCTGACCATCGATTTCGAGAACGGTACCATCAGCCAGATCAATGGCGCGGTCCGCGAAGAGAGGAAGTAGCCCGTGCGTCGAATCGCATTGAGCGCCATCGCACTGTCCGCAGGCCTGGGCCTAGCGGCGTGTGGCGGGGCCACCGTCGACAGCGAGGACGTCACTGAGTCATCCAGCCCTGCGCCGGTGGCGACATCCCCGTCGCAAACATCGACCAAGGACACGACTACCGAGGAGACGACTCCGGTCGCGCCGCCAGCAGACGACCAACCCGAGGACCTAGGGGCCCGCGAGATCGAGGAGATTCCTACCACCGAAGCGCCGTACATAGCGGAGGAGCAGGATTTTCTCGATGAAATTGCAGGTTCGGACATTAATGTCGAGAACGTTGAATCCCAATTGATTGGTACCGCCCACACGATCTGTGGGGGAGAATCAATCACCCGTGACGCGGTGGCCGGTCAGCTCATTGAGCAAGGCCGCACCGACCTTGACCATCAGGAAGTAACCAAGCTTCTCGACGACGCCGCGCACGCCAACCTCTGTTAAAGGAGCATGCGCACGATGCGTAAATCCGTGACCGTCGCCGCCGTGGTCATCGTCTTGGCCCTCGTTGGGTTGGGAACCTACCAGTTCTTTTCGACGAATGACCAGCAGCCGTTGCCGCCGGAGCAACCAGGGGAACCTGGCCCCGCTCAACAGGCGGAGCCGCAGCAGCCTGACTGGTGCCCCGCCGTAGAGTTCATCTCTGCGCCGGGGACCTGGGAATCGTCGGCAAGCGATGATCCGATGAACCCACAGGCGAACCCGCACAGCTTCATGCTGTCGATCACGCAGCCACTGCAGGCGGCGTACACGCCCGATCACGTGAAGGTGTGGACGCTGCCGTACACGGCGCAGTTCAAGAACGTCCAGGCCCAAGATGAGATGAGTTACGACGAGTCTCGTGACGAGGGAACGTCGAAGCTGGATGGGGAACTGCGGTACATGAATGAGACGTGCCCCGGCACGAAATATATCCTTGCTGGTTTCTCGCAGGGCGCGGTTATTGTCGGTGACCTCGCCACGCAAATCGGCCAGGGGCACGGGGCGGTGCCGGCGGAGAAGGTCCTCGGGGCCATCATGATCGCGGATGGTCGTCGGGAAAATGGTGTGGGTGTCAACCCAGGCATCGAGCTAGGTGGCGTGGGCGCAGAGATCGCGCTGGAGCCCGTGGAGCGGTTAATTCAGCCCATCGTGCCCGGCGCCAGCATGCGCGGACCCCGTGTCGGGGGGTTCGGCGCTCTGCATGATCGCGCGTTCCAAATCTGCGCGCCGAATGATTCCATCTGTGACGCGCCCTATGACGTGGGGAATGCTTTAGGCAGGGCGGAAGCGCTCATCAACGCCAACGGCTTGCACGCCCAGTACGCCACAAATCCGAATGTTATTCCGGGCACCACTGCGAACCAGTGGGTGGTCGATTGGGCACACCAGGCGATTAATGACTAGCGTCGATGTAACATTTGGTTTCCGAAACTAAGATAAACAACATAACTAACTGACTGGCCCCCGAAGACACAAAGGACTCCCATGGATCTTTCCAAGCTGATCGCACAGTTCTACAGCGAAGACGGCTCGATTGCACTCGCGCCACAACTCACCCTGGCCGGTATGGCCGAGATGATGTACATGGGTGACCTGCAACTCGGCGGGGGCGAACGCCACTGCATGCGCTTCTGGGACTATTCCGAGAACCGCGAAGGTACCCCGGTGGATTACAACCGCACGGAGATCAATACCCGCATCAAGGCGGTCGCGGCGCGCCTGCAGCAGGTGGGCAAGATGGGCGACCGCGCGGCCATCCTCGCAGGTAACTCGCCTGAATATATCTTCGGTTTCTTGGGCGCGCTCTATGCCGGCCAGGTTCCGGTGCCGCTCTATGACCCGGAGGAGCCAGGCCACGGCGATCACCTCAAGGCTGTGCTTGGCGATGCCGGAGCGAAGACCGTGCTGACCAACACCCGTTCCGCCGGCACGGTGCGCGAGTACTTCGCCGAGCTGCCGTCGCGGGAACGCCCGCGCGTGGTGGCCGTCGATACGCTCCCAGACAGCCTTGCGCAGTCCTACGTCAACCCTTCGGCGACTCCTGAGGGCCAAATGGCGGCGATGACGCAGACCGTCATGCCGATCGATTCCACCGCGTTCCTCCAGTACACCTCGGGATCCACCCGTAACCCAGCCGGCGTGGAGCTGACCAACCGCTCCATCCTGACCAACGTCCTGCAGATCTACGCTGGTGCGAACCTAAAGATGCCACTGCGCTTGAGCGCGTGGCTACCGCTGCACCACGACATGGGCATCATCTTGACCCTCTTCGTCACCATGCTCGGCCTGGAATTTGAACTGATGAGCCCGCGCGACTTCGTGCAGCAGCCGAAGCGCTGGGTCGATCAGCTGAACAAGCGGGAGGGCGACGAGGACAAGCACATCTACACCGTCGTTCCGAACTTCGCCCTTGAGCTGGCCGCGCGCTACGGCAAGCCGGCAGAAGGCGAAGAGCTAGACCTGTCCCGCCTGGACGGCATCATCATCGGTTCCGAACCAGTCATGGAAGGTGCTGTGAATGCCTTCATCTCCGCGTTCGAAGGCTATGGGCTGGACACGCAGGTGCTGCGCCCGTCGTACGGCTTGGCTGAGGCATCACTGATGCTGTCGACCCCGCAGACCGGCGAACGCCCACTGTTCACCCGCTTCGACCGCGACGAGCTCGCCGCCGGCAAGGCCGTACCAGCCGAGGATGGCGTGCCTTTCGCGTCAAACGGTCAGCCGGTGAGCAACCTGTACTTCACCATCGTGGACCCGGAAACACGCGCCGAGGTTGCCGACGGCGTGGTCGGCGAACTCTGGGCACACGGCGACAACATGGCCGTGGGCTACCTGAACCGCGAAGAAGAAACCGCAGAGACCTTCAAGAACACGTTGGGGGAGCGCCTGGCAGAGGGATCGCGTGTCGACGGCGCACCAGACACCGGCTGGATGGCCACCGGCGACTTGGGCGTGCTGTATGAGGGACACCTCTACATCACCGGCCGCCTGAAGGACCTCGTCGTCATCGCTGGTCGCAACCACTACCCACAGGACATCGAGGCCACGGTCGCCGAAGCATCCGAGCACGTGCGCCCAGACTCTGTGGCTGCTTTCGCGGTGCCAGGGGATGACGTCGAAAAGCTCGTGCTCTTCGTTGAGCGTGCCGACGACGCCTCCGCCGACGGAGATGCTGCCGCAGAAGAGGCGATCCGCGAGGCCGTGACCAACGTGCATGGTGTGGCGCCGCACGAGATCCAGTTCTTCGCACCGCGTGAGATCGCGCGTTCGTCCGCGGGCAAGATTGCGCGCCGTGTGAACCAAAAGAATTACCTAGAGCAGTAACCGGCCACGCCCTACAAGGCGGGGATGGTGTGCCTTTAGTAACGAAGTGAGACAATGGGGCGATAGACTTTTAGTTTCCGTACATAACCGCAGCGGAAGGAAAAGGAAGCGCTCCATGACTCAACAGGAACTGTCCGACTGGATACTCAACTGGGTGTCCGAGGCAACGGACGTGCCCGTGGCAGAACTCGACGTAAACAAGCCACTCGAATCTTTCGGCTTGGCCTCACGCGACGCGGTCGTTCTGTCTGGTGAGTTAGAGAACCTGTTGGGGCGCCAGCTGGATCCCACCATCGCGTACGAATTTCCCACCATCGCCACTCTGGCAGATCGCTTGATCAATGGGCCAGCCGAGGATGAGGCGCGTCCGGTGGCGCGAGAATATCGTCGTACCGCCGCGGAATCGCCGCAGGCCCGCGATATCGCTATCGTCGGGCGCGCCGGCCGCTTCCCGCAGGCCGAGAACGTCGACGAATTCTGGGCGATGCTGGCCGAAAGCCGCACCGCTACTGGCCCGCTGCCCGAGGGACGTTGGTCCGAATACTCCAACGATGAGGTGATGAGCCGCAAGATCGAGGAGCAGAACACCAACGGCGGTTATTTCGAGGACATCGCCAGCTTCGACAATGAATTCTTTGGGCTCAGCCCCGTCGAGGCGGAGAACATGGACCCGCAGCAGCGCATCGTGTTGGAGCTGACGTGGCAGGCGCTGGAAGATGCGCACATTCCGGCGAACCAGCTGCGCGGCGAATCCGTGGGCGTGTTCTTGGGCTCCTCCAGCAACGATTACGGCATGTTGGTCACCGCCGATCCCGCTGAGGCACACCCTTACGCGCTGACCGGTACCTCGAGCGCGATCATCCCGAACCGCGTGTCTTATGCCTTTGATTTCCGCGGCCCGTCCGTCAACGTGGACACCGCCTGCTCCTCCTCCTTGGTGGCAGTGCATCACGCCGTGCGCGCCCTGCGCGATGGTGAGGCCGACGTGGCCGTGGCCGGCGGCGTGAACATCCTGGCCAGCCCATTTGTCTCCACCGCTTTTAGCGAGTTGGGCGTGATCAGCCCGACCGGCGGCATCCACGCATTTTCCGACGACGCCGACGGCTTCGTCAGGTCGGACGCTGCGGGCATCGTCGTTTTGAAACGCGTCGAGGATGCACTTGCCGACGACGACAACATCCTGGCCGTGATCAAAGGCTCCGCCACGAATTCTGACGGCCACTCCAACGGGCTGACCGCCCCCAACCCCGAAGCGCAGGTAGACGTGCTGCGCCGCGCCTACGCGGATGCCGGCATCGATCCGACCAGCGTCGACTATGTCGAGGCACACGGCACCGGCACCATCCTGGGGGACCCGATTGAGGCCACCGCCCTTGGCGAAGTCCTCGGCGCAGGCCGCGAGGCAAAGCACCCCACCTTGCTGGGGTCCGCCAAGTCCAATATTGGCCACTCCGAATCCGCCGCAGGCGCGGTGGCCCTGATCAAGGTGATCGAGGCGCTGGGCCACGACATCATTCCGCCCAGTGTGAACTTCAGCGCTCCCAACCGCTACATCGACTTTGACGCAGAGCACCTCGAAGTAGTGGAAGACTCCCGCGAGTGGCCGAAGTATTCTGGCCGCCGCATCGCTGGTGTGTCCGGCTTCGGCTTCGGCGGCACCAACGCCCACCTTGTAGTCACCGACTTCGATGCTGCCGACTACGAAGTTGAGGAAGCTTCAAGCACCGAGCCCGAGCTGGTGAATCCAGAGAACCCCACCGCCGCCGCGTTGCCGGTCAGCGGTTTGTTGCCGTCTCGTCGTAAAGCGGCCGCGGCAGCACTAGCCGACTTCCTGGAGGGCCGCGCGGACGAAGACCTCGTCCCCGTCGCCCGCTCCCTGGCCCGCCGCAACCACGGTCGCTCGCGCGCGGTCGTGCAGGCCTCCACCATCGAGGACGCCGTCAAGCGCCTGCGCCAGGTCGCCGGCGGCAAGGTCTCCGTGGGCATCGCCGCCGCCGACAGCCCCGCGACCACGGGCCCCGTGTTCGTTTACTCCGGTTTCGGCTCCCAGCACCGCAAGATGGTCAAGCAGCTGGTCGATGTTTCTCCATTTTTCCGCTCCAGAATGGAGGAATTGGACAGATTCATCGACTTCGAGGCTGGCTGGTCGATGTTGGACATCGTGCGTGACGACGAACAAACCTACGACACCAACACTGCACAGGTGACCATCACCGCTATCCAAATCACAGTCACCGATCTGTTGGCGAAGTTGGGCATCACGCCCGCCGCCGTCGCCGGTATGAGCATGGGCGAGATCGCCGCAGCCTATGCAGCCGGCGGCATCAGCGATGCAGACGCCATGCGAATTGCCTGCCACCGCGCCCGACTCATGGGAGAGGGCGAAGAAATGACGGCCGACACCCCACAAGAAGGTGCGATGGCCGTGGTGGAACTGACCCGCGAGGCGTTGCAGGACTTCGTCGATAAGCATGAGGAAGCAGCAGGAATCGAACCTGCTGTGTACGCAGGTCCGGGCATGACCACTGTCGGTGGGCCCGTCGCCGCCGTGGACTACCTGGTGGCCGTGCTGGAGGAGGACGGCAAGTTCGCCCGCAAGATGCGCGTGCGCGGTGCCGGGCACACCTCTGCGCTGGACCCGATCATGGGCGAGCTCGGGTTTGAGATCGCTGGGGTGGAAGCCCAGCCGCTGCGCATCCCGCTGTTTAGCTCCGTGGAACGGGGTCGCGTGTTCGAGCCCGGCGAAGTGGTGCACACCGACGAGTACTTCCTGACCATGACGCGCCAGCCGGTCTACTTCCAGGATGCCATCGAGAAGGCCTTCGACGCCGGCCACATGACGCTAGTGGAAATCTGCCCCAACCCGGTGGCGATCATGGGCATGATGAACACCGCTTTCGCTTCCGGAAAGCCAGACGCGCAGCTGCTGTACACGATGAAGCGTAAGGTCGACGAGGTCGAATCCCTGGTGGACCTGGCAGCAAAGCTGTACGTGCAGGGCCAAGATGTTGACTTCAGCGCCATCTATGGCAGCGGCGATGTCATCTCCGCGCCCTTCACCCAGTTCAAGCAGATCCAGCACTGGACCAAGGCGCGCCCCAACTCCGGCGGGGCGAGCACGCTGCCCGGCGTGCGGGTGGTACTACCCGACGGCAAGACCGCCTTCGGTGCCCAAGCCGACCAAGTCTTCAGCCCCCACCAGCTCATCGAGGCGGCTGCCGAAGCGGTCGCGCCGGGCTCGCGCGTGGTAGCCACGGAGGAACGTGGCTCCCTGCCGGCCTCTGGTGATGTGACCACGCTGGTCGAGTCCACCCTGGGCGGAGTCAGCATCAAGGTTTTCGCCGCCGACGCGATCGTGGCCGAAGGCTTTGCGACGACACTGGCCCTGGATGCCCCGCAGTCTGTGCCGGGTGTCGCAGAGATTAGCCCCAGCACCGACACCGCCGCGGTAGAGGTGGATGAAGATATCGAGCAGATCCGTTGGGACGCCAACTCCGGCGAATCTGTGGAAGACCGACTGCGCGCCATCGTCAGTGAATCCATGGGCTACGACGTCGACGACCTGCCACTCGAGCTGCCACTCATCGACCTCGGACTCGACTCCCTGATGGGTATGCGCATCAAAAACCGTGTGGAAAATGACTTCCAAATCCCACCACTGAACGTCCAAGCACTACGCGATGCCTCCGTGGCCGACGTGATCACCATGGTTGAGGAAGCGGTGGCGGGGGAGGAGTCCTCGGGACCTCGGACTCCTGAAGAAAAGAACGAGACTCCGACAGAGAAGGAGACTCCGGAGAAGAAGGAATCTGCGCAGGGCGTCGGCGTGGCGCCACGTGACGCGTCGGAACGCATGGTCTTCGGTGCCTGGGCCAAGTACACCGGCGCCGCCGCAGCTGGCGTGACCAGCGAACTTCCGGAGATCAGCGAGGAAGAGGCCACCAATATCGCCTCCCACCTCACCGAGCGTTCCGGCACCGAGATCACCGCCGCCAACGTGCGCGAGGCAGCCACCCTGGAACCCCTTGCCAACATGGTCCGCGAAGGGCTCGAGACAGAGGTTGAAGGTAATATCCGCGTGCTGCGCGAGGAAGGTGACGGCCCAGCCGTATTCATGTTCCACCCAGCCGGCGCCACCACCGTGGTCTATGAGCCACTGACGCGCCGCCTGAACAATGTGCCCGTTTACGGTGTGGAGCGCCTCGAAGGCTCACTGGAGGAGCGTGCCGCCGCCTACCTTGATGACGTCGTGCGCTACGCCAATGGCGGCAAGATTGTCCTGGGCGGATGGTCCTTTGGGGGTGCACTTGCGTTCGAGGTGGCCAGCCAGCTGCGCGACCGCGAAGACGCCCCAGAGATCGAATACATCGCCCTGTTGGACACCACCCAGCCACGCGAACCTGTCCCAGACACCATGGAGGAGACGAAGGCCCGTTGGCAGCGCTACGCGGATTTCGCCAAAGACACCTACGGCCTTGAATTCGAGGTTCCGTTCGACCTGCTCGAAACCGCCGGCGAAGAAGCGCTGATGGGAATGCTCGAGCACGTCCTGGCCACCACCGACGCCTCCGAGCACGGCCTGGCCGCCGGCGTTCTGGAGCACCAGCGCGCAAGCTTCGTCGACAACCAGATCCTGGGCAAGATCGACTTCACCCGCTGGGCAGACGTTGACGTGCCAGTGCTATTGTTCCGCTCCGAGCGCATGCACGACGGCGCCATCACTTTGGAGCCGCGTTACGCAGACATCGCCGAGGACGGCAACTGGGGTCAGATCGTCGACGATCTCACCATCGTCCAGTGCCCAGGCGACCACCTGGCGATGCCGGACGAGCCGGTAATCGGTATCGTCGGCAAGCATATGAATGAGTGGATTGAGAGGTTAAGTTAGTGTCCACCAACATGACCACCGAGGAAAAGCTCGCTGACCTGCGCGCCCGCCTGGAAAAGGCGAAGGACCCCGGTTCGGAGCGCGCGCGAAAGAAGCGTGACGACGAAGGCCGCTCCACCCCGCGCCAGCGCATCGACGCGCTTCTCGACGAGGGCTCCTTCGTGGAGATCGGCGCACTTGGTCGCACCCCTGGTGACAAGGATGCTGTCTACTCGGACGGTGTTGTCACTGGTTATGGGCGGATCGACGGCCGTCCCGTGGCCATCTACGCCCACGATAAGACGGTGTACGGCGGGTCGGTGGGCGTGACCTTCGGCCGCAAGGTCGTGGAGGTCATGGAGTTCGCCATCAAGATCGGCTGCCCGATCATTGGTATCCAGGATTCCGGTGGTGCCCGTATCCAGGACGCGGTGACGTCCCTGGCCATGTACTCGGAGATCGCGCGCCGACAGCTGCCGCAGTCGGGCCGCGCCCCGCAGATCTCTATCATGCTGGGAAAGTCCGCCGGTGGCGCAGTCTACGCGCCGGTGACCACTGACTTCGTGGTCGCGGTGGAGGACCAGGCCGAAATGTACGTGACTGGCCCCGCCGTGATCAAGGAGGTCACCGGCGAGGATGTCACCTCTGCGGAGCTGGGTGGCGCGCGCCAGCAGGAGCTCAACGGCAATATCCAGGCCGTCCTGCCCACCGAGGAGGACGCCTTCGACTACGTGCGAGACCTGCTGGGCCACCTGCCCACCTCCACATTCGACGAGGCTCCCGTGGCGTGGGCACCTGCCGACGAGGAGCTTGACGACGAGCACCTCGATTCCTTCATGCCGGATGACACCAACGCCGGTTACGACATGATGGACCTCCTCCCCGAGCTCACCGACGATGGTGATCTATTGGAGATCCAGGAAAACTTCGCGCCGAACCTGATCTGTGCTTTCGGTCGTATCGATGGCCGCACCGTGGGCTTCGTGGCGAATAACCCGATGCACTTCGCGGGCTGCATTGATGCCGACGCCGCCGATAAGGGCGCGCGTTTCATCCGCACCTGCGACGCGTACAACATTCCGTTGGTGTTCGTCGTCGATACGCCCGGTTATCTGCCGGGAGTGGAGCAGGAGAAGGTCGGCCTGATCCACCGCGGGGCGAAGCTGGCGTTTTCCCTGGTGGAGGCGACGGTACCGAAGGTCACCCTGATCGTGCGCAAAGCTTATGGCGGCGCGTACGCGGTGATGGGCTCGAAGAACTTGTCGGGCGACATCAACTTGGCGTGGCCGACCGCGCAGATCGCGGTCATGGGTTCGGCGGCGGCCGTGGTGATGATCCAGGGCAAGCAGCTCGCCCAGATCGAGGACGAGAACCAGCGCGCCTACATGAAGAAGGTCTTCATGGATTTCTATGACGAAAACATGACCTCGCCGTATGTTGCCGCCGAGCGTGGCTATATTGACCATATGATCCAGCCGTCTGAGACACGCATTGCTTTACGACGAGCACTGCGTCAGCTGCGTACTAAGGACGAGGTGGATCTGCCCAAGAAGCACACTATTTCCCCGCTCTAGGGGTGCGGGGTATGATCTGCGAAGAATCGTCAAAAAGACACTAGAAGAAGGAAGAAATTATGTTGAGCAGTGCCGTTGATATCGCATTGGACATCGTAGGCTACCTGGCGTGGTTGGTCGCCAGCTTGGGTGCTGGCGACCCACTCTACAACCTGGGTCTGATCTTCTAGACCCTACTGGCGGGCAGCGGACTTGCGGCCAAACAGGCCGGCAATGCCGCGCCAGCCCAGCATGAGCAGCGCGCTCATGACGGTGGCCACGATCACGAAGGACCAGTGGGGGATCGCCTGATTGCGCACGCCCCAAATGGCCAGGCCCACCACCACGGTGATCAGCCAGACCCATACGCCGCGGCCACCACGGCCCTCGCGCACAATGATCCAGCCCATCACCACACCGACCACGAATGGCCAGAGAGTGGACAGAAAGCCCATGAAGTTGAAGGGCATGTCCTCGGATTGATGTGCCATGCGGGCCAAAAGGGCGAACACGGCGATGGCGACAAGGTCAATAGCAATGGCGGTGGATTTCTTCACGCCGATAACCTTAGCACCCTGCCCTTTCTCACAAACCGATATAGTCCTCGCTACATAGTGCGTATAGCTTATTGAAAACCACATGGTTACGCGCACTATGGGCAGAGGACTATATCGGTTTGCGTTATTCGGCCGCCGCTTCGGAGCGTCCCAGCATGAATCCCTTGCCCGCGTACTTCACCAAGAAGACGATCCAACCAATGACCGTGATCAGGGCGAAAGAGATGAGGCGGTAAATCACGGTGGCGGCGGTGGCGTCGACAAGCGTCATCCCGGAGGCGACCAGTGCGCCAGCGGTCAGCGCCTCCACGGTGCCCACACCGCCGGGGGTAATTTGTGCGGTGCCGGCCAGCTTCGCCATCACATAGCCCATGGCCACGCCCATGACGGTGGTTTGATTCGGCTCGGCTGTAAAACCGGGCGCCACGTCCACCACGGACCACACTGCAAAGTACAAGGTCAGAGCGTCAAGCAGCCGATTGAGCAGCGAGTAGGCGGAAGCGCCGGCAAAGGAGCGACCGCTCATTTCTACGGTGGCGAGCTGGTCGACAACTTTTTCAGTACTGGGGCGGATCTTCGTCGGCAAGTAAGCGGCCCACCTTCGCAAGACCGCAGGGTTGCGTGTGGCCCAGTACACTGCGACGATCACCAAAATCGTCACCGCCAGCGTGAGCAGCAAGGTGAGCAGATTCAGGTCGGCGCCTAGGAAAAGGACGGCGGCGATGCCGATCAGTACCAACCACATCGTCGAAATGACGGAGCTGACCACCAGAAACCATCCGCATAGCGCGACCGTGGCACCCCAGGATCTTTGCACGCGGTAGGTCAGCCACGCCGAAAAGGCCGGACCGCCGGGTAGGGAGGTGGACCATGCGTTGGACACGAGGGTGACAGACGTGGTTTCTTGGATGGAAATGTTGAGGCCGCTGCCGGAATTCATCAACAGGCGCATGACTTCGGCCATGGCCACTAGTGCTGCGACCGCGGTAATTACGGCGCAGACAAGTGGCAGGGGTTGCGCCTCCAGCAGGGTGTAGAATGCTTCGCCGAGGAAAGGAAGATCATCGCGAAACGCAACGAGCAAAATGATCAGCACCACCAGCGGTGCTAACCATGTGATCCATTTCTTCAGCGTCGTGTTCACTTGTTGCGCTCAATGCGTTTCATCAGCTCCGAAAACGGGATCAGTTCGGAGTTTTCGTCGGCGCTGACGCCACTGCGGGCGTGGGTCGAAGCGATGACGGCATCTTCCATTTTTGGTTCATCGCTTATCGACGAAGGCTGTCGTCGTTGGGTGCTGTGGCCCTCGGAATCGTCGCCGATCTTCTGGTAGATCTTCTTCACCCAGCGTGGTGCCCACCAGTTGTCCTCGCGCAACTCATGCATGACGGCGGGGACAAGTAGGAGGCGGATCAGGGTGGCGTCGAGGGCAAGGGAGAAGATCATGCCGAAGGAGATGTACTTCATCATCACGATCTCCGAGAGTGCGAAGGCTGCGGCCACAACGATCATGATCAGTGCCGCGGCGGTGATGATACCGCCGGTGTGCGCGGTGCCGTACTTGATGGCGTTGTCGGTAGTCGCCCCCTTGGCGCGGGCCTCAACCATGCGCGAGACGAGGAACACCTCATAGTCGGTGGAGAGGCCGTAGAGGATGGCGATGATCAGGACGAGCACCGGGCTCATCAGCGGACCTGGGGTGAAGTTGAACAGGCTTGAACCGAGGCCGTTGACGAACATGAGGGTGAGGAAGCCGATGGTGGCACCCAGCCCCAGCACGTTCATGATCACCGCCTTGATCGGTAAGATCACGGAGCCGAACAGCACCGTCATCAGGATCAGGGTGGCCAGCACCATGTACAGGAACATCCATGGCAGCTTCTCGGTGAGGGCCTCGATGGACTCCACCTCCATGGCCGGGGTACCGGAAACGTAGAGGTCGACCCCTTCTGGTGCGTCGATGGCCCGGAGTTGATCGATGACGTAGCTGCCGTTGTCGCGGTCGGCTAGGCCGGCGGAGAGCACGGTGGTGCCGTCGACGGTTTGGGTGGCCGGCGACATGGGGGCCGCCAAGCCATCGACTTCGCGGGTCTGCAGGACAACGTCCACCAGCTGCTCGTTGGTGGCGCCCGTGACGACGAGTTTCACCGGATCGGTGCGGAACTGCGGGAACTCTTCGTTGAAGGTGTCTTGTGTCTGGCGGACCTGGTTCGTCGGAGGAAGGTAGGCCTCATTGATGCCGCCAAGCTTAATGCCGGCGATCGGCAGTGTAAGCAGGATCAGGCCACCTGCAACGACAACGATGACCTTCCTGGAGTTGCGCATCGCCCAGGAGGGGAGCTTGAACCAGATCGTGTCTTCGAGGCGGCGCGCGGTGCGTGAGGTGCGGCGCACCGACCACTTATCGATATTGTGGCCCAGCATGCCGAATAGCGCGGGCAGCACTGCCACGGAGATCAGTGCGGCGAGGGCCACGGCAGCGATCGCACCGTAGGACACGGACTTTAAGAAGGCCTGCGGGAACATGAACAGACCTGACAAAGCCACGCCCACCATCAGCGCGGAGAAGAACACCGTCTTGCCCGCGGTGGCGGTGGTGATGGCGACGGCCTCGCGCACCTCGGTGCCCTTGTCCAGTTCTTCGCGGAAGCGGGAAACCATGAACAAGCCATAGTCGATGGCAAGGCCCAGGCCGAGCAGCGTGATCACGGACTGGGAGAAGATGTTGACCTGGAAGAAGGCGGCGATGATGGACAAGATCGCCAGACCACCGATGATGGACAAGATGCCCACGATCAGCGGCATCGCCGCGGCAACCACACCACCGAAGACGAACAACAAGATCACGGCCACGGCGACAACGCCGAGGATCTCGGCGCGGGCAATGTCGTCGGCCATGCCATCGTCAAGTGCATCGGCCACGGCCGTGGCACCAGCAACTTCAACGGTGGCATCGCCAGGCAGCTCGACGGACTTCGCGGCCTCTTCCAGCACGCGATAATCCTTCAGCGTTTGCTCACCGTCGCCTTCCAAACCGATGGCGGCGAAGGCGTAGCGGCCATCGTCGGTAATCTGCTGCTGGTTAGGGGAGGCGAAATAGCTTTGCACGTGGGCGATCTGCTCGTCGTACGTGCGCTCCAGCTCTACGATGGCGGCGTTGGCGGCGTTGAAGACTTCGGGATCGGTCACCCGGTTGCCCTCGCCGGCGTCCACCATCAGGATCACGTCGCCGGAGTTGTCGCGCCCAAAGGTCTCCTGCTCGATGACCGCGGCGGTCGTCGAGTCAGCGCCTGGGTCCTCCCAACCTTCCTGGCTCATGCGCTGGTCCAGCTTGGTGCCGAACAGGAAGTGCAGGAGCAGGATGATCACGACGACGACCAGCGGAATGACCTTGCGAAACCGGAAAGCGAAGTGGCCCCACCTATAAAACAAATGTGCCTCCGTTACTGGCGAGTGTTGTTGAGCAACGCTGTCAGCGGACGGAATGGCTGCAACCATGCGCCGTCATCTGGCAACTGATCCAGGTTAATCCGTGGCAAAGGCTCACGAAAAACACCGGGAATGTCTTCCAAGTCTACGAAGTTGATGGATTCGGAGGCGACAGCCCATGAGGCGTGTTCGTGGAATCCCAGCACAGTCACAGGGAGGCCCTCGTCGACAAGCGTGTCGATGGTCTCCATAAAGTTCTGCCCATCGGCGCTAGCGATGACCACGCCCTTGAGCACGCCCTCTTCGTGGCGGCGTTTGATGTGGGCGATCATGTCTGGGTCCACGTCGGAGTCTTCGTCGGACTTCGGCTTCGCGAACACTGCGAAACCGACGTTGCGCAGGGCCTCCACCCAGGGCCGCACAACGTCGGCGCCGCCTGGGGTGACGTTGGTGAACACGGTGGCTTCGGGTTCGATGTGGCGCTCGGCGGTTTCATTGAGCACCGCCGCGCGTTCGATCAGCCAGCGGCCGACCGCGTCGAAGCGTGGGCGGTAGGCGGCTGTCGGGCGGCCACCAAGGATCGCGCCGAGCCCCATGTCCAGGTTCGGGGCGTCCCAGACCAGCAGCAATGAGTCTGGCCCAGGGGCGGCGCCGGGGGTGTAGGGGTGGGTAATTTCGTGTAAATCAGTCATATTAACGCCCTCGTTTCTGCCAGAGGTATTCGTTGATCACATGGTCTTTATCCAGGCCCTTGCCTTCGAACTTCGTGATCACTTGACGGTCGGTGAGAATAGGGCAATCGTCCCACGGCCAGCCCTTGTACTCAAGCAGTGGTTCGACATCCACCAGTTCGTTGATCCACTCGGCGTAGTCAGCGTGGTCGGTGGCCACGTGCAGCACGCCGCCGGGTTTCAAATGCTTGGCGATCAGGTTCAGCGGACCAGATTGGATAATGCGGCGCTTGTTGTGGCGCGCTTTCGGCCAGGGATCGGGGAAGAAGATGCGCACCCCATCGAGCGACTCTTCGGGGAACATGCGGGCCAGCACCTCGATGCCGTCGCCGCGGATCATACGAATATTGTCGATCTCCTCACGCACCACAGACCCCAGCAGTTTCGCCAGGCCAGGCTTGTACAGTTCAACGGCAATGATGTTGGTATCGGCCTCCAGCGGCGCCATGGCTGCGGTGGAGGTCCCGGTGCCGGAACCGATTTCGACGATGGTGGGGTGCCCGGTACGGCCGAACCATTCGTCCACGTCCACCTTCTCGTCGGCAAGCATCGTGCCAAGGCGTGGCCAGTGCTCGTCGAAAAGTGCTTCTTGGTTGTCGGTGAGCGTGCCGCGGCGGAAGCTGACTGAGCCGAGGCGCGGGTAGTCCAGACCGTCGTTGAAATCGGTCTGCAGTGGCCGGCCTGCAGGCAGCTCGGCGGTACCTTCGCGGGGGGTTTGGGAAGGAGGGATATCAGAACTATTCGTCACACTGCCATTGTCCACGTGACGTGCATGAATACCAAACTTCCGCGCGCCGGTTTCGGCCCGGTGGGAGGGTAGCTGTGGAGCACCTTCGCGCTTGCCGACGAGCGGCCCACCCCTTTTCGGGTGGATTGTATGGGTGAAACTTCAGGTGAGTGGATCTCCGGTTGGCTAACTTTGGGGGTGGCTTTCTTTGTCGCTGTATGCCATGGTGTGGGGTTGGGTATCAGCCTTCTGGCTGCATAGATCTTTCTTATTGTGCGGGCTAGGGTGCTATTTTTATCCCGTCGATGGCGCGTTGTGGGGAATCTGTGAATGGTTGCGAATGGTGATCTTTACGATCTTCACTTACCCCTGTTAAGGGGTAGACATTTACGGCTGGAAAGTGCTGCAGGTCACTGATGGCGGCGTTTATGAGGGGGTTTTGCCAAGGGACTCCCTGCCCAGCAGATGGTGTTATGTCAATCAAACCACCTGCTCGGACCGTGTTCGATAGTCTGGAAGTGCAAACTCCCCCGCTTCTAGGAAACATGTGTCAGGAGATTAGATGACCAACACAATCAAAGGCCTTGTTGGCGAATTGCCAACCGATAACCAGCAGCTGATCGACTGGATCAACGAGGCTGTTGAGATGTTCCAGCCTGACGACGTCGTCTTCGTCGACGGTTCCGATGAAGAGTGGGACCGTATGGCAAACGAGCTCGTCGACAAGGGCACCTTGATCCGCCTGAATGAGGAGAAGCGCCCCAACAGCTTCTTGGCTCGCTCGAACCCTTCTGACGTGGCTCGCGTCGAGTCCCGTACCTTTATTTGCACCGAAAACGAAGCCGATGCAGGCCCAACCAACAACTGGGCTCCTCCCACGGCAATGAAGGAGGAGATGACCGAAGCTTTCACCGGCGCCATGAAGGGCCGCCGCATGTACGTCGTCCCCTTCTGCATGGGCCCAATCAACGACCCAGACCCGAAGCTTGGTGTCCAGCTGACCGACTCCGCCTACGTGGTGATGAACATGCGCATCATGACGCGCATGGGCCAGGACGCACTGGACAAGATCGGCACCAACGGTGACTTCGTGCCATGCTTGCACTCCGTTGGCGCGCCACTGGAGCCGGGCGAGGAAGACGTTGCATGGCCATGCAACGACACCAAGTACATCACCCACTTCCCAGAAACCAAGGAAATCTGGTCCTACGGTTCGGGCTACGGCGGCAACGCAATCCTGGCGAAGAAGTGCTACGCGCTACGTATCGCCTCCAAGATGGCCCAGGAGGAAGGCTGGATGGCAGAGCACATGCTCATCCTGAAGCTGACCAGCCCAGAAGGCAAGGTGTACCACATCACCGGCGCGTTCCCATCTGCATGTGGCAAGACCAACCTGGCGATGATCACCCCAACGATTCCTGGCTGGAAGGCCGAGGTTGTGGGCGACGATATCGCATGGCTGCACCTGCGTGAGGACGGCCTCTACGCCGTGAACCCAGAAAACGGTTTCTTCGGCGTGGCACCAGGCACCTCCTACGATTCCAACCCGATTGCCATGCGCTCCATGGAGCCAGGCAACATCCTGTTCACCAACGTCGCACTGACCGACGATGGCGACGTGTGGTGGGAAGGCATCGACGGCGAAACGCCAGATCACCTCATCGACTGGAAGGGTAACGACTGGACGCCTGATTCCAACGAGAAGGCGGCGCACCCGAACTCCCGTTACACCATCCCAATCGCACAGTGCCCAACCGCGGCGCCAGAGTACGACGACTGGAAGGGTGTGAAGGTTGACGCGATCCTGTTCGGTGGCCGTCGCCCAGACACTGTTCCACTGGTCACCGAAGCTCGTGACTGGCAGCACGCCACCATGATCGGCACCACCTTGTCCTCCGGCCAGACCGCAGCGTCTGCTGAGGCAAAGGTTGGCTCCCTGCGTCACGACCCATTCGCGATGCTGCCGTTCATCGGCTACAACGTTGGCGACTACATCCAGAACTGGATCGACATGGGTGAGCGCGGCGGCGACAAGCTGCCAAAGGTCTTCCTAGTCAACTGGTTCCGCCGCGGCGACGATGGTCGCTTCCTGTGGCCAGGCTTCGGCGAGAACTCCCGCGTTCTGAAGTGGGTCACGCAGCGTGTCGACGGTACCGTCGACGCCGAGGAAACCTTGGTGGGCTACACCGCCCGTGCAGAGGACCTCGACTTAGAGGGCTTGGACACCCCACTAGAGGATGTCAAGGAAGCACTGGCAGTCAACCCAGGCGAGTGGGCCGCCAACGTGGAGGACAACGAGGAGTATATTGCCTCCCTGGGCAGCCGCGTTCCGCAGGAAGTCCACGACGAGTTCAATGCTCTCAAGGAGCGAATCTCGAAGGCTCAAGGAAAGTAGTACACTGACCTAGTCCCACGCATCTGACCCCGGCTCCGCCATGATGGTGAGCCGGGGTTTTGCGCGTCTTTTTATGCTGAAAATAACATGAGTAACGTCCAGCTATTTGCCATAAAGCATGCTCGTAGGGCTTTTCAAGAAGTCTTGCTGTAGGATAACCTATATAAACGTTAAGGCTATGTAGTTGATTTTGTGCTCCGTTAATCAATCCAGAAAGGTGGCCCCGGCAATGTGTCAGGTACCGATGACCGATCCCGCTTCGCGCGAGGACGATGTCGCCGGGCAGACACGCCCACCACGCGACCCAGACAGCCGCCGGCTGGTTGTAATCTTAGGCTGGTTAACTGTGGCCATGGTCGTCTTATGTATCGTGCTCTGGCTGGTAGTGAGCAATCTTGTCGAGGTCATCTACTCCGGCGCCCTCTAACCTCTAACAAGGCCACAAACGAAGGTCAGGCGCGCAGAACGACGACCAAATTCGACACCCCGAACTCCCGTAGGACAGGCACGCGCACCATCCACCACGCCCACCACGGGTGGTAGCGGGGAAAAGCGGCCACCAACTGGCCACCCGTCGTCTCGCGCGCCCATTGCAGGCCCTCCGCGCAGGAGACATCAAATAAACTTTCCCCGAACACGTTCTTCGGCGGGTGCCCATGTTTCTTCTCGTAGCACCGGCGAGCAAAGTCCCCGCCCACGTAGTGCTGCCACAGGCCAGTTTCATGCCCTCCGAAAGGCCCCAGCCACACCGTATAACTCACGAAGGCCAGCCCTCCCGGCCGCGTCACCCGCAGCATCTCCTCGGCCATCCCCCACGGGTCGGGGGTGTGTTCCACCACGTTGGAGGAGTAGGTGATGTCAAAGCAGTCATCAGCAAAGGGGAGATGGGAGCCGTCGGCACGCACCGAACCGAACCCACTTAAGCCCGCGGCAGCCATTTCCCCAGCGTCCGGCTCCACGCCCACGTACCATGCGCCGCGGCTGGCGAATTCAGAAGCAAAGTAGCCCGGCCCGCCACCCACATCCAGTACGCGGGATCCGTCCAGTGCGGGCCCGGAAAGATCGCTGGTCAGCGCGTCGATAAGCGATGCCGTGTCCTGCGCCAGTCCCGAGTAAAAGAGGTCAGGCCGCGGCTGCTCGTGGCGGAAAGAACGCAGCAGCCCGACCGAGCGGGAAAGGGTGGCGAAGCGGCGGGTACGCGAAAGGGTCACAACCATCCAAGGTAGCATCGAAGATCTGATGAAGATCTTGTTGATGTGCTGGCGCGACACCACCCACCCGCAGGGCGGCGGTTCCGAACGCTACCTGGAGCGCGTTGGCGCATACCTTGCGCAGCGCGGACATGAGGTGATCTACCACTCCGCCAGCCACACGGACGCGCCACACAAATCGCAGCGCGAAGGCATCACTTTTCGTCGCCGCGGCGGGAAATATACCGTCTACCTGGCCGGCCTGTGGGCGATCTGGCGACACCGGCCGGACGTGATCGTCGATACGCAAAATGGCATCCCGTTTTTTGCCCGGCTTTTCACCAACGTGCCGACGATCCTTCTTACCCATCACTGCCACCGCAATCAGTGGCCGGTGGCAGGCCCCGTGATCGCGAAGTTGGGCTGGTTTTTGGAATCCCGGCTGGCCCCGCGCGTCTATCGTGGTGCGCCGTACGTGACGGTGTCGGAGGCCTCCGCCAATGACCTGATCGAGCTGGGCGTGCGGGCGGGCGACATCACGATCATCGAAAATGGAGTGGACCCCGTGCCGGACACGTTGCCGGTGCTTGTCGACGACGGCCTGACCCACATTGTCACCCTGTCCCGTTTGGTGCCGCACAAGCACATCGAAGACGCCATGGACGCCGTGGCCACGATGGACGGCGTGGTGCTGGACGTGATCGGTTCCGGTTGGTGGGAGGAAGAGCTGCGGGACTATGCGCGACCGCTCGGCGACAAGGTAGTCTTCCACGGGCAGGTCACCGAGGACTATAAGCACGCCCTGCTGGCGCGCGCGGCCGTGCACCTGATGCCCAGCGCGAAAGAGGGCTGGGGCCTGGCGGTGATTGAAGCAGCCCAGCACGGGGTGCCGTCGGTGGGCTACCGTGATGCAGGTGGCCTGCGCGATTCGATCCGCGACGAGGTGACAGGGGTGCTCGTCGATACGCGAGGCGAACTAATTGCCGCCACACGCGAGCTGATCGAGGACTCCGCGCGACGCCACGAGCTGGGTGAGAACGCGCGGGCCTGGGCGGCTACGTTCTCCTGGGAGACTACGGGCGCGCGCTTCGCCGAGTTGGTCGAAGGCTTAGAGCCAACAGGGGAGTAGCGGCCCACACGGCCAACAGTGCAAGGCCCAGCCAGGGGGTCGGCGGCGCGGGGGCATCGGTGCGCTCCACGTGGCCATCGGGGTAGACGATGAGGTTGGGTTCGATCGGGGATTCAGCAGGCTTATCGACGAGCACCCCATCCACGGTGAGCTCCCCCGATTCGATGACGTTGAAAGCCTTGGTGGCGGGATCGACCACGGGGATCCCGTCGCCGCGAGCGATGAGGGTGGGGCGGTCGACGAACTTGACGAAGCCGGTGGTCTCAGCCTCGGGGATCTCGATGGCCACGGGGCGCAGGACTGACAGCTCGGCGGGCGCGTCGGGGGTCTGCAGCAGGCACAGCGCCAGGGCTGCGCCGGCGAGTATGCGCGGCAGCAGCCCGGCGGCGGCAACATAGGCGGGGATGGCCAGGATTAGCCACTTCTGGCTATCGCGCAGCAGCCCGCCGCCGGGAATGGTTTCCACCACCCAGCCCAGCAGCTGCGGGGCCAGCCATCCCGTCAGCGCCACGGCGAAACCTGCAGCCGCTAACCACAGCAAGGGGCGTGGCACGCGGCGCGCGGCACACAGCAGGAGCAGGAAGAGCAGGACCCCGGCGATCGCGAAGCCGGAGCTGCGAGACCCCGGCACCGCGTCCGCGTTCCAAATCCCGCCCAAGCCGACGATGGCACCGAGTGTGCCCACGTGTTCCTCCGCGCGCGGGGCAAAAGCCTCCACAGCGGCGCGCGAAGAGGTCCCACCACCTGCATGAAGCAAGCCCGTGACGGCCCATGGCGCACACGTCAGCACGCCCGCTACCAACACCTGCCAGCGGCGATGCGTTGCTAACGCTGTCACCACGGCCGCCAGCGCACCAGTGGGCGTCAACGAGCAGACCCACACCACTACGATGAGCCACCCCGTGCGGGACGAAAGACCCAACCAGGCCACCACAGGCAACAGCCAGGCAGCCACCACCAGCGACCACTGCCCCTGTAAGAGGCGCTCCACCACAAAAGGGTTCGCCACGGACATGGTCATGGCGGCGGCGCTGCGCAGTAGGGAAGGGGGATCGTCGGAAAGCGAGGCAAGGCGAACCGCGCCGAAAGCACCGGCGGCAGCTGAAGTGACCATGAGCGCGCGCACAAACCACGTGGCGGGGATGAACTGGCCGACAATAGCCAGTACCGTATCCTGCGGGGCGTTGCGGCCTGGCAGCGTGCCCAAGCCCAAGGACGCGTGGGTGAGCAAAGGGTGGTCGAGCACCACCATGTCGCGCATCGCGAACTCGCCCGGGCCGGCGAAAAGGGCCCACGTCATCGCGCCCACCAGCAACGTGGCCCAGGCGGACAGGATAACTGTGCCTAGAGTGCCGCTAGTGCTGGTCTTAGGCCTGTGCTTCATCAATGTTCAGTGTGGCACGGTGGCGGCGCCGACGCACTAACAACCACGCCAACACTACGAGGGCGGCGATCGTCGTCACGTTCGCTACCAGCGAGACCGCCTGCAGAGCGCGGATGCGCGCCATCTTCGGGGTGGCCACATCAAGCTGGGCTTGCTGCGTCGCCTCGTCGAAAGTGAAGTCAGCGCTGAACACGGTGCGAATCGGGTTGCGCAGGTCATCCTCTGCCATAGTGCGGGCCTGCAGATTGTTCTCCGCGAAGAAAATGTCCACCTCCGCGTGATGGTCCAACACGGTGCCCGTCTTCGGCTCCACGAAAAATGTGCGAGTGGCCTCGTAGAAAGGCTGCAGACGTACCTGCTGGCCCTCGGCGTATTGGAAGCGCTCCATCTCTTCGGGGGAGAAGAACTGCTCGGCTGGCCCCTCGGTGACGGCCTTCAAACCTTCCACCGTGGCGTTGTCGAGGCCCAGCGCCAGCTGAAATTGTTCGGCCGGGCTCAAGCGAGCAATCGCTTCCAGATCCTCATCGCTGACTGAGTCTGAGTGGGCACCCAGGATTGCCTCAATCAAGCTACTCGGGGGCACCTCCGCGTGAAACTCATAGGCGCGCACCCCGTTGATCTCAACCGGATCAACATAATCGAGCGGCACAACATCCCACACAATTGGGTCGGCGTACAGGTAGGAACGGCGCTCCGTTTCAAACGGGAAGAAATATTGCAGCCCCTCCAGCGTGTGCGGTGGCACCTCCACGCCGGATTTCATCGGAGGGATGGTGAAAAGTTTCGTCGCCACAGGCTCGGTGACGGGGTAGCCGGAGTCACGATTCAGACGGTGGTGGTCCTCCACCTCGGCGTAGGGCCAGCCGCCGATGATGACGCGCATCAGCGAATCCACATTCGTCTCCATGAACTTATCTGTAGACGCAGTGGTGATAGCTTGGGTGAGCTCGGCCGAGCCCTCGAGGTGGCTACACCCCGGAGTGGGGAGATCAACGCAATTTGCGCTGGAATACTCGGCGGGGTTCTTACCCGGTTCCACCAGGGACCAGAGGTTGAGCACCATCGCATCTTCGGAGACGAAGCGGGCGTCTGTCTGCGCGCCGTTGGGCAGCAGCTTCATCAGGAATACGGCGATGGGCGGCATAACGTTGCCAATGAGGATCCCGACGACCACGACAACGGCAGCAATGGTGATTCCTCGCTTGTTGCGTGCTTGGTTAAAATCAGCCATCGTCGTGTCAGACCTTTCCACTAAGCTTGTCAAGGACTCATTATGACAGGTGCATATACAAAATCGAAGCGCCGACACCTCCCAGAGCTTGCAGGCCTGCGGGCTGTGGCGGCGCTGGGCATCGTCGTCACGCACGTCGCGTTCCAAACCGGCACCGACTCAGCCCTGTTCGCCCGATTCGACTACTTCGTCTCGGTCTTTTTCGCCCTGTCTGCATTTCTGCTGGCGCGGGGGCGCAGGGGCCCGCAGTACTACTTCACCAAACGTGTCGCACGTATCACCCCAGCCTACCTGGTGTGTGTTGCGGTGGTGCTGCTCGCTCTCCCAGAACTTGCCGACGTCACCTGGGGCCAGGCAGTGGCCAACCTCTTGATGATCCAGATCTACGTGCCGGACGGACTTATCCCCGGGCTGACCCAACTCTGGTCGCTGTGCGTGGAAGTGGCCTTCTACCTGGTACTTCCCGCCTACCTCGCGTTGGGTCGGCGGGGGCGAGCCACAGCATTAATCGTCGGCACGTGTCTGGCGCTGGCCTGGCCGTGGCTGCCTTTCGTGCGCGACTCCATCGACGCGTGGGGCGTGAACCTGCAGATCTGGCCGATCTCGTATGTGCCCTGGTTCGCGGTGGGGTTGATCTGCGCGGAAGTAGAACCACGCGTATCGACGAGGGTCCAACGCTTGCTGCGCCCGCGGTGGGTGTACTGGGTTCTCGCGCTGGTGGTAGCGTGGTTCGCCGGCCTCGAGGCCGTGGGACCGATGGGCCTGGAGCACCCCAGCCCCGCCGAGTTCAATGTGCGTGTGATGTTGGGCACACTGTTCTGCGCGCTGGTGCTGGTGCCCTATGCGTTGGCGCCCACAGAGAACGGGGTGTTGGCCAGCCCGGTGATGCAAGCGCTGGGACGGTGGTCCTATTCCATTTTCCTGTGGCACGTCGCGGTGCTCGCCGTGGTCTTTCCACTGTTGGGCATCCCGGTGTTCAGCGGCGGCTTCTTCCCCGTATTGGCGGCCACCGTGGCGATCAGTATCGCCGTGTCCTATATCTCCTTTGAGCTGGTGGAAGTCCCCGGTGCCCGCTTGGTGCGCGCCACTAGGGCAACTAGGACTACCGCGCCAGCAACGGCCACTGCGGTCGAATCCCCGGCGTAGCCAGTACTCGGCCACGGCGCGCGTGCCAGCCACAGACCCATCATGGCTGCCGCGCCGCCGGCGAGCACCCAGCGCGGAATCGCAGTGAAGCGGACAATCGCCCACGCGAGCAGCGCGCCGATCGCGCCGGGCAGGCCCCCGACCAGCACGGCGGCGGCCACAGGCAAGAGGCGTGGAGCTTCCCCGGTGGGCGCCCAGGCCGGTGCCGGCGTGATGCGTCGGGTGGCGACTGTGCAGACCACAAGCGTCACGATGCCCAGCAGGCCGCCCGCGATCAGGCTGAGGCGGTAGGCGGATTGGCCGGCGAAGCTGAAAGTGACCTCTCCTTCCACCCCGGCAGGAACGACGAAGGAGGTGAGCCCTGCGTCGATGCGTTCGGGGTGGAGTTCCTGCCCGCCGACGTGCGCGCGCAGACCTTCGTTGAAGCTGCGGGTGGTCAGGATGCGTTGCGGCTGGTCGGAAGCGGTGACCGTGGTGTCGAAGGGCTGCCACGCGGCCGTCGGCGGATCCCCGCGCTCCAGTGTGAGTACCTCTTCGCGGGAGGTGAGGGTGTGGAACCCGGCATCCAGCTCGACGGGCCCGGCCCGGTAGTCGGTGCCGTCGATGGTGGCGGGCCCAGACAGCTGCCACGTATCGGCCTGGTGGGTGGTGAAGCCGCGCTGCAGCGTGGAGGTCTCCGGCATGAGTCGCTGGAAGAGGAAGACCTGCGCATCCGGGGAGGTATCGGGCACGGTGACTAGGCGCTCCACTCCCGTGTCCAGCTCCGCGATCCCCACCGGCTCGGTCAGCTCGATGCGTACCGTATCGCCCGGCACGCTCACGGTGCGCGGGGAGAAGCCGGAGACGGAGATCTCGCGGTCAAAGTCTCCGCTGATCACGCGCAGGGTGGTGGTCGTGGTGGAGGTGATGGTCACCTCGCCCTCGGCGACTGTTGATTCGATCCAGCCCTCATCGCCCAACTGCGGCCACCAGGCGGTGCGCGTGGTGCCATCGAAAGCTGCGGTGAGCGACTTGGAGGCATCCGCCCCACCGAAGGAGGAAGCATCGGCAGCAGAGGAGGACGCGCTCGCACTGCCACCCGTTTCCGTCACCCCCACCCGCGGGCCCGCAGAGGGATAGTCGGGCACCCGGTTGCGGATATCCTGGCCTTCCCCAAGGTCACGCAGGTGGGCAGACACCGCCCCGTCGAGGGTGCCATAGTTCCGCACCGCCAACGCTGGAGTATCAGTGACAATCTGGGCGCCCTCGTCGACAAGCGTGCGCGGGCTGTACCCGTAAATGCTGTCCAGCAGCGCCAAGGATTCGCCCCCGCCGGCCACGGTCACGGGGGCATCGTCGGTGATCATCATGTCGCGGTCGGCCTCGAGCAGGTACACGTCGACCTCGCCGAAAGTGTGCGGGGTGCCGGGCAGCTCCAGTTCCGCCTCGCGTTCTTGGCTCGAATCCAGGTCATGGCGCACCAGCACCGCCCCGATCCCCATCGCGCGCAGGGCCTCGTCGGCACGCTCCGGATCCTGGTCGATGGCGGTCCGCACACCGTCGAGCCCGCGGATCGCCTCCGGATCCACAAGCGGGATCGCATCGCGCACCGCAAAAGGAGTATCCGACAGCGCCTGGATCGGCTCATCGCGCGTCCACCCCCAGTCCTGCCGGGCAAAAGACGCCGAAGGCAGCACAAGCGTGCGCGTATTCGGGGCATGCTTATCGACGAAGGAAGCCGCCTCATACCAGTACTGTGGTACTTCCTCCCACGTGCCCTGGTGGGCGAGCCGACCCGACCACGCCGGCGCGGTGGCAGCCACGACGATCAACCCAACCGCTGTCAGCGCCGGGCCCTTCACCCGCAGCTGGCGGGCATGGGACAGCACATACCCCACCCCGAGGACCAGGGGCAGGCGCACCAGCGGGTCCAGCTTGTGGACGTTGCGGAAAGGGGCCAGAGGGTCGTCGAGAAGCGACTGCCACCAACCGCCTAATGGACCCTGGCCCAAGCCAAGCAGCAGCACGCCGAGAGCGAAAAGCGTGACTAGGTAGCCGCGCCAAGGCATGTGGCGGGCTGACAAACCAGCCAGGCCCACGGCCGCCACCGCCATCGTGGCCAGCACGAACATCGGTTCTGAAATGAGCAGGTAGCCGGCGGTGCGCTCGGTGTCGACAAACGGTGCCCAGCTGGTGGTGCCGCGCAGGATCTCGGCGAAATTCAGCCAGTAGGTGGTGGTGAAGGAGGACTCGATGAAGTCCGTGAACGGGGGCGAGTAGCGCCCCAGCACCAGCAGCGGACCAATCCACCACGCGGACACCGCGGCACAGCCGGCCAGCCAGATCGCAAGGGCGCGCCACTGGCGGCGGTACACCAGCAGCAACCCCGCAGGGATGCATGCCATCAACGTGGCGGTGGCGTTGACCGCGCCCATCAACGCCACGGGGATGACGGCGGCGGCGCACCTGCGGGTGTTCTCGCAAGCTCGAACACCCGAACTTGTGAGGGCACGGATTAGAGGGATAAGCGTCCACGGCACTAGCGCGACTGGCCAGGCCTCGGAAGAGATCGCCGTCAGGGTGGTCAGGATCCGCGGGCTTAAGGCATAGAGTACGGCAGGGGTGATCGTCGATACGCGACCCTGCAGGCCAATGCGGCGGGCCAGGATGAGCGTGCCGGAATACGCCACCCCCATGACGATGGCCCACCACAGGCGTTGGGCGACCCAATCGGGAAGCGGGTCGGTGAGCAGGAAGAACAGCCCCTGCGGGAAGAGGTAGCCGTAGGCTTGGTTCTGGATCTGGCCTAGAGTGAACTCGTCGGTATAGGCGCTGGTCGCTCCCGCCAGAAAACCCGCCGGATCCAAGGCGAGGTCAAGCTTGGTGTCGGCGGCGGTACGGCCAGGATCCTGCAAAAAAGCCAGGACGGTCAGCAAGACCCAGCCAACAACGTGCGGCATAGGAAGCTAGGAGCGCGAACCGTATTCCGGCCCGCCAAGCACAGCCTGATCCGCCGGAACGGCATTGCCCTCCGGAACCGTGGACTGGCCCGAGAAACTAGCGATACCCAACACACCCACCACGCCAAGCGCAACGCCAACCACGGCGCTGGCGATCACGGGGCCGGCGGTGCGACGCGGAAGAGAAGCGGTGGAAGTACTCATGCACCCCACCCTAGCAGGTGATTAATCCTCATCGGAGGAAGACGGCACCACAAAAACAGGGCAGTTGGCCACCTGCAACACGTTGGAAGCGGTCGAGTTGGAGAACCAGCTTTTCACACCCGAAATCCCGCGGGTGCCAGACACGATCACATCCACGCCCAACTCATCAGCAGCATCCACGATGGCCTGGGCAATATTGCCCGTGTGCTCCACGATGTGTGCCTGCACGCTCAACCCCAGGGACTCGGCCAGTTCGATGCCTTCCTCACAGACGTTGCGGGCGTGCTCATAGGCGGTGTCGTCCTCGCCCGTATACGCCGGCTGGTGGGAACCCGTCATGGAGGCGGCCCGCGCATTCGTGCGCGTCATCGGCTCCCACGCGGTGATGATCTCGACAGCATTGGCGTTGAGCAGCGCGGCGGCCTGGCGCAGCGCGTGAGCAGCGATGCTGGTGCCGTCATAGGCGATGAGCATGCGACGTGCTGGTGCAGAAGAGCTGTTCATGGTCCTCGATCATAACCTCCACTAACTTTTCTGTCGCAGAAACCACTAGGCTGGGTGCTTTAGTGACTCAGTTACCTAGTGACACCGACACCGGAGAGGAGCCAGTCGTGCGACATCGCCACGCTGCCAGAGGTACCGTCGCCGCCGTGCTCGTAGCCAGCCTGGTTGGCCTAGTGGGTTGTGGCACCGAGCAGCCCCCAGTGGAGGAGCCCACCCCGGTGACCACGCTGGAATCGTCGTCAAGCACCAGCTCAAGCCCCAGCTCAAGCTCTAGCCCCACCACGCCGCCGCCCCCGCCAGAACCGGCTGACCCTCGTGCGCGCGTGCCGAAGGACCTGCACGCGAAGGCCGCCAGTCTGCTGGTGGTCGGGGTGACCGATTTCGATTCCGCGCTGCGCGCCCTGAACCTTGGGGTGGGCGGGGTGATCATCCCCAGCTGGGCAGACCCCGCAATCTTTACTGAAGAAGGCCGTAATATTCATGCGCTGCGGGAGATCGCCGACCGGCCGTTCACCGTGGCCATCGACTTTGAAGGCGGGCGTGTGCAACGCCACACCAACGTCTTCGGCGAATTTCCGCCGCCGCGCGTCATGGCGCAGATGACCCCGCCGGAGGTCCGTGGCATGGCCTATGACATCGGCACCCGCCTGCGCGCGCAGGGGGTCACGGTGGATTATGCGCCGCTTCTCGACGTCGACATCGCCGGCCTGGAGATCGTCGGCGACCGCTCCTTCTCCCACGACCCGCAGATCGCCGCCGACTATGGAATCGCTTTCGCCCAGGGGCTGATCGACGCCGGCGTGACCCCCACCTTCAAACACTTCCCCGGCCACGGCCAAGCCAGCGCCGATACCCACCTGGATACAGCGGTAACCCCGCCCCTGGACGCACTGATGGATGTGGACCTGAAGCCCTATACCCAGGCCATTCCCGCCGTGCCCCAGGCCTCCGTCATGATGGGGCACATGATCGTGCCGGGGCTCGGTGATGACCAGACGCCCGCCACCATCAACCCCGCCGCCTATGAGCTTCTGCGCAGCGGCAACTACCCCGGAGGGGTGCCCTTCAACGGCGTTGCCGTCACCGACGATTTATCCGGCATGGTGGCTATCACCTCGCGCATGAGCACCGCCGAAGCCGTCGTGGCCACTATCGCAGCGGGCGCCGACCAAGCCTTATGGTCCTCCGGGGACAACATAGGAGAAGCCATTGGGGGACTTGTCGCGGCAGTGGATAGCGGGGAGGTCCCCATGTCGCGTATCGACGAGGCGGCCGTCCGCGTGCAGCAACAATATATTGACACGGGGCAATAAAGTCTGCCCCGGCTAGCAGTCGAGCGCATCAGCGCGTTAACCTAGTATTTGTGAGTGCAACTAGTTCATCAGCTTCGAAAAACCGGGCCGGCAAAATCACCATTGGAGTGATCGTCGGCCTGCTTGCCGTGCTCGGGGCCCTCTACGTGGCCGACCTGGTGATGAACCAAGACAACGTGCCGCGTGGCACTGCTGTCGGCGGCGTAGACATCGGCGGCATGAGCCACGAGGAAGCCGTGAGCACCCTCGAGCAGGAACTTGGCGACGAAGCCAATGCCCCTGTGACCGTGCGCGCAGCAGAGCTGAGCTCCGAAATCATCCCCGCCGCCGCCGGGTTGGACATTGACTGGGATGCCACCGTGGCGCAGGCGGGCGAGGAATCGAAGAACCCCTTCACGCGCCTGCGCGGGCTCTTCGTCACCAAGGAAGTAGACGTTGTACCCACCGTCGATGAGGCCGCGCTGACCCCCGAACTAGACCGCGTGGAGCAGGACCTCAACGCTGAACCCGTCGACGGCGCGCTGCACATCAACGGGGGCAACGTGGAGATCGAGGACCCCGTCCTTGGCCAAACCGTCGACCGCGAGGAACTGCATCAGCGCGTGACCACCGGGTGGCTCAACCCCGACGGCGTGGAAGTCGAACCAGCTGAGGTGCAGCCGGCCATCGACAGTGAGATGCTCGAGGCCGCGGCCAAAGGCCCAGCCGCTCAAGCCACCTCCGGCCCGCTCAGCCTCACCGGGCGTGACGATGTCACCGCTGAGATCTCCGTGGAGCGCATCGGCGAAGTCGTGGCCTTCCCGAACGTGGAAGGCCGCATCGAGCCCGAGGTGAACACAGAGGCAGCCCAAGCAATTTTCGAGGAACAACTGGCCCCCACCGAGGTGAAGACGGTCAACGCCTCCTATAACTCCGATGGCTCCGTCAACCCACACTCCGACGGTGTGCAGATTGACTGGGAAGACACAATGGCAGACTTCTCCAACCGCGTCATCGGCGAGGCCGACCGCGCCTGGGACGCCACCTATGAGGATGCGCCTGCGACCTTCACCACCGAGATGGCAGAGTCCGCGACCTATGATGAAGTCGTCGGAGAGTTCACCACCTCCGGCTACTCCGAAGCCTCCGGCCACAACATCGCCCTGACCGCACAGATGGTCAACGGGGTTGTCGTCGGACCAGGCGAAACTTTCTCACTCAACGGCTTCACCGGTCCCCGCGGCGCTGCCCAAGGATTTGTGGAAAGTGGCATCATCATCGATGGTCGCGCGGGTAAGGCCGTGGGCGGTGGCATCTCCCAGTTCGCCACCACCTTGTATAACGCCAGCTACTTCGCGGGCATGACCGATATCACCCACACCCCGCACTCGTACTACATCTCCCGCTACCCAGCCGGCCGCGAGGCCACCATCTACGAGGGCGCCATCGACCTGGCGTTCCGCAACGATTCCAAACACCCCGTGCGCATCGAAACCTCCGCCGGCGGCGGCAGCGTGACCGTGCGCCTCATGGGCGTAAAGACCGTCGAGGTTGAATCCATCAACGGCGGCCGCTGGGCACAGACCAGCCCCCAGCCGCGCACGGTGACCGGACCTGGCTGCAGCCCGTCGGGTGGCGCGCCGGGCTTTACGACGAGCGACACCCGCATCATCCGGGACCTCGCCGGCAATGAGATCTCGCGCGAAACACAAACCACGGTGTACGATCCGCAGCCGATCGTGCGCTGCGGCTAGTTAGAGCCAGCCGTCCGGACCCTGCGAGCCTGCCGGGTATTCCTCCATGGGGGCGGTGCCCTGAGTAAAGGCCTCAAGGACTGGTTCCATGATACGCCAGGCGCGCTGCGGGGCGCCCTTGTCCACGCCGACAGAATCATCCTCGTTTAGGATCCCGCGGGCGACGCGACCGTAGGGGGTCAGCTCGGAGTAATCGGCCGCCGCGGTTAGAACCACGTTTGTGGTTTCGCCGGCGCGCCCGTGGTCCGGGACGGGGACCTCCAGGGCGAGGGCGTCCTCGAAAGGCACGATCAGGCGGGCCGGGTCAGCGTCCTGGTCAGGGTTGGAGTCTAGGTCGCGGTAGGTAATTTCGAACTCCTGGCGCGGGTTGCCGATGGCTTTGCCGGAACGCAGCGTAAAGATCGTATCGCGCCACTGCTCAGTGTTCACGCGCACCTGGAACTGGGCCAGCGTCTCAGTTTCATTGTCTGGGTCCACCCCTTCTTCGTCCACGTAGGAGGGCACGCGTTCGCCGTCGATCTCTCCTGCCGTGTAGCGGGCGCGGCGGGCGGAACCATCCACGAACTCCATCGCGTCCAGGATCTCATTGGCGGGGCCACCACCAGCCAGAACGCGGGCCAACGACTGCAGAAGGTGGGACTGCAGCATATCTACTGCCGCACCGGTGGACTCGTAGAAATCGGCGCGCCCCTCTAGGGTGAGGTCCTCGTCGAAAAGCACCGTGATCGACTCGATCGATTGACTATTCCAGCTGTTCGCAATCAGTGCTGTGGTGCGCAGCAACCCGACCAGATTAATCACCGGGGTTTCGTGGAGGAAGTGGTCGATGCGCACGATCTGGTCCTCGGGCAGCAAGTCGGCTAGGGCGGCGTCGAGATCATCGGCTTCGGAAGCGCTGGTGCCAAAAGGTTTCTCGATGGCCAAGATGGTGTCCTTGGGCAGATCGACATCGGCAAGTGCGTCGACTGCTTCCTTGATCACCGCGGGTGCCAGGGCGAAATAGAGGACCAGGCGGGTATCGGCGGCGGCAGAAACGATTGTGTTCAGCGTTGCGGGATCCGTGGCATCGCCTGCAATGAAAGAAGCCGAGTCAATCAGGCGATCGTCGTTAAGCGCGGTCCCTGCCGTGCTTAACGACTCGCCTACGAACGCAGGATAGTCAACGTCCTCCCTGCCTACGCCGAGAAGGCGGACGCCATCGTGATCATATTGTTCGAGGTACTGGGCAATTCCGGGGATTAGAAGGCGGCCGGCCAAATCGCCCGCGCCACCCAAGATGCAAAAAGTAGTGTTCATAGCACCAACCGTAGGCAGGAATCGATTACTGCGTGCGAAAGGCCAAATTTCCCTAAAGTGGGTGACATGGCTTCAACTCCGCTGGAACAGTACGCGCTCTTGTCCGACACCAACACCGCAGCCCTGGTCAGCCGGGGCGGCTCAGTCGACTGGTTATGTATGCCACGCTTCGACTCGCAGGCCATGTTCGCCCGATTACTCGGCGATACCGATAACGGGCACTGGACCATCACGGTCTCCGGCGGGAAAGTCACCGACTGGGCCTACCGCGAAGATACCTTCATCCTGGAAACCACGTGGGAATCGGACACCGGAACCGCCCGGGTCACCGACTTCATGCCGGTAGGCACCGGCGGGGTCTTCTTCCAGAACGCTGACCTGCTGCGGCGCGTCGAATGCCTCTCCGGCGAAGTGGACGTGAACGTGGCCATTAGGACGCGCTTCCACTACGGCCAGGCCGTGCCCTTCGTGCGTTACGCGGACGTGGACGGCGACGGGGTAGAGGAAATGCTGGCCGTTGCAGGCCCCGACGCCGTATATATCCGCGGGCCGCGCCTGGAACACGATGAGGAACACGGGCACCACGTCAACAGCTTCCACCTGAGCGAAGGCGAGACCCTGCAGTGGGTGATGCTGTGGGCGCCGTCCTATGAGGACAAGCCGGAATCCCCCGACTACTCCCAGGCGCTGGAATCCACCACGAAGTTCTGGCAGGACTGGATCGGCGGGCTTGAGACGGTGGGCAAGTATTCCGACGACGTGCGCCGCTCCCTGCTTGTGCTGCGCGCGCTGACGGACTCGGTGACCGGCGGCATCGTCGCAGCCCCCACCACCTCCTTGCCCGAAGAGTTCGGCGGCGAGCGCAACTGGGACTACCGCTACGTGTGGCTGCGCGATTCCGCCCTGACCATCGAGGTGCTGGTCCAATCCGGTTTCCACGACCGCGCAGGGGAGTGGCGCGACTGGCTGCTGCGCGCCATCGCCGGCGATACCAGCCAGCTGCGCATCATGTACGGGCTGCGCGGCGAAAGGCACCTGCCGGAGCTTGAGCTGGGCCACCTCAGCGGCTACGAGGACTCTCGGCCGGTTCGCATCGGCAACGGCGCGTCTGAACAGTACCAAGCCGACGTGGTGGGTGAAGTGATGATCGCGCTGGAAATGCTGCGCGACGCCGGCATCGAAGAAGACGAATTCACCTGGAAGCTGCAAAAAGCACTCCTGGAGTACCAGGAGGACAACTTCGACACACCCGACTACGGCATCTGGGAAATGCGCAGCGAACCAGGCATGTTCACCCACGGCCGCGCCATGATGTGGGCCGCCTTCGACCGCGGCATCAAGGCCGTGGAAGAGCATGGATTCGACGGGCCTGTTGACCGGTGGCGCGAGCTACGCGACAAGCTTTGCGACGAAGTCATGACCCGTGGCTATAACGAAGAACTTGGATTCTTCACCCAGCGCTACGACAACACCGAGGTCGATGCCTCCCTGCTGCAGCTAGCCCAGATCGGATTCGTGGACTACACCGACCCGAAAATGTTGGGCACCGTTGAGCGCATTGAGCAGGAGCTTATCGACGACGCCGGGTTCCTTCATCGCTACGTCACCGGCACCGGCTCGGATGGCTTGGAAGGCTCTGAATACCCCTTCCTGATGTGCTCTTTCTGGCTAATCGAACAGTACGCCAAATCGGGCAGGGTAGAGGACGCCGTGGAGAAAATGGACCGCGTCCTCGCAGTAGGCAGCCCCCTTGGCCTGTTTGCCGAAGAATACTCCCCCGAACACGGCCGCCTGGCAGGAAATTATCCCCAGGCGTTCTCACACCTGGGGTTGGTACGCGCGGCGCACGCAGTCAGTCAACTCGCAGGCAGTCAGCTCGTAAACTCGCTGACTGGCGAGTAGGGCCTAGAGGCTGATGCCGTTGGCCGCGAACCACGGCACTGGGTCCACCGCACCGTTGCCCGACGGGTGGTACTCAAAGTGCAGGTGGGAACCGGTGGAAAAACCACGGTTACCCATACCCGCGATCTGCTGACCCGCTGCAACGCGCTGACCGGCGGAAACGTTCAGCGTCTCCATGTGGCCATAAATAGTCATCGAGCCGTCGTCGTGCTGAATGCGGATCCACTGGCCGTAGCCCTGCGCTGGGCCCGAATCGATGACCGTGCCGGCCATGGCCGCCAAGATCGGGGTGCCCACCGCATTCGCGATGTCGACGCCAGAGTGCATCGTTCCCCAGCGTGGACCAAAGCCTGAGGTGAACACGCCTTGAGCAGGCTTGACAACAGCGGCGCCGGTGATGAAATCAGTCATGATTCCGGCTGCTTCCAAGCGGGCCTTCTCAGCTTCCGCAGCCGCGGCCTGCTCGGCGGCAGCCGCCTCTGCAGCAAGACGATCCGCCTCTGCCTGAGCCTCAGCGGCGCGTTGATTGGTGTAATCCACAGCCTTGCCAAGCTGGCCGTCCAGATCGTGTGCCGGCTTGTACTCGCTAATCGTCAGGATCTGAGGCGTGGTTTCTTCGCCGGTCGCGTCTACCGCAGTATCTTCTGTGTCGTTGACCAAGTCAACGTCAGTGTCTGCCTTCTCGTTCAGCGTGGCAGCGGCAGCGGCGCCAATGCCGGCCGACGACACCGTGGATGCGACTGCAGCAACAAGTGCGACGCGACCCTTAGTGCGGGAGGGGGTAACCTTGCGGTGCTTGCCTCCGGCGGTAGGTCGAGTGTTCAGACGCATGGAGCCTTCTCTCTTCGGGGTTCTTCTCAAAGTGTCACGCGGTCCCACAGGGATCGAATTAAGACTTTACTTAAAAAATGATAAGAGTGTAAATCTCGTAATCAAATTGTTATCTTGTTGGAGACTGTAGTCACCGACCAGACAAGGTGCAAGCCGTCGACAATGTCAGGAATCGGTCGCGTCCTACTGTCTATGCGTAATCGCTCAACATGTAAATGACCTGCGTGTTTGATGGGATTGCAATTTACTTTCGCTGCAAAAATATGCGGAGTAACTGAAAGGACTACGCGCGATCTTAAATGTTTTCGACAGTCAAGCGTATAACCGCTGGATATGGCTGTATCCGCTGAAGTGGGGTTTGGCAGTGTTAATCTGAGCTCATGCGCATACACGTGGAAAATCTGGGGCCGGTAAAACGGGCTTCCTGGGATTTGCGGAAACTGAATGTTCTTGCCGGGCCGAACAGTTCCGGCAAAACCTATCTTGCTCATGCTGTGTATGCAGCGCTGAAAGCAACAGCTTGGCCTAACAGCGTTAGTTTTATCTCCCCCGTTGATGATTCTGTCACTCAGGCGATGACAGAAGAACTTTCAGCAGTGGGTAGGTCGTCAGTCAAGCTTTCTGAGCTTGCTGATTTTTTCGATCTTTCATTTAAAGCAGCTCTCGAGGCTGGCCTACGGGGCATGTATCGTGGAATTAGCGGAGAGTCAATCAGGCTTGTGCCTGAAGAAGGGGAGCTTCTCGGGATCGCTCTTCAACGGATAAGGAGTGGACCGTATATCCCGGGGATTAATTTCGGTAACTTCAGCCTGAACCTCCAGACCAACGATGCGGATGATCCGGACATCACTCTGACGAAACAATCTAATCGTCTGGATACAGAACAGCCCGGAAATGACGGTTCGGCGGAGGCGGAGGAGTACATGTGCGGGCGTGTGCAGCAATTTCTTGGTCTTCTCGCGCCGTGGCCGTCGCAGATGCCGTACGTCCTGACCTCTGAGCGGGTTGGGTTGTACACGTTTCAGTCGGACATTGATTACGGTCGCTCTGAAATGGTGGAGAAGTTCCGAGTCACCAACGGTGGTAGCGCTGCCGAGCTTTCAACCACTCCTTGGCCGTCAGCTGTGGAGGATAATCTCGATCAATTCCGACGCTTACAAGATAAGAACCACCGTGCTTTTATGAAACCAGTGCCTGAAGCAGGAAAAATGATCGACTTGATTCATCTCATGTCCGGTGGGCAATTCCATTTCGAGGACGGCAGTTATACTTTTGCGCCTAAGGACAGTGATGTACACCTACCGATGTCGTCCACTTCGAGTACAGCTAGGTCTCTTTTTGAGCTAGCCGAGTTTGTCACCTGGCACGCGCAACCTGGAGCGTGGATTGTGATTGATGAACCCGAACTAAACCTCCACCCTGATAACCAAGTTCTCATGGCCCGGTTGCTTGCTCACTTGGTAGACGCTGAAGTAAGTGTTTTCTTGACTACTCACAGTGACTATCTCCTTCGAGAGTTGTCTATTCTTACTGTGCTGAATTCGAAGGAGGAATGGCCTGAGGAGTACCAGGGCGCAGCTAGTTTAAACCCCGACGACATTCGAGTGGGGTATACGGAATTGCAGAATGGTGTTTCATCTCTGAAAGCAGCTGAGGTCTCGCCCCTCAAAGGCATTCACACTCCTTTCTTTGACGGGACTATTGCTCGTCAAAATAGGCTTTTCGATGAGGTCGTGTGGGGTGGCTAAAGTCGAGCGCTTCGCTAAGCGCATAGTCGAGGTGATCCAGCCGGTTGATGTGGTATTGGCGGAGGCTTCAGACCGATCCCCAGATCCCCAGAGCAGTACCGCATTCGCTTAAGCGAAATGGATGACAAAAAGGGGGAACGTTTCGTCCGGTTTACCGACGTACCAGAGTCCTTGATTGCGGTGAAGCTGGATTCGTTTGATTTAAACAGGGCCTTCGTTCAAACCGAAGGGGGAAAGCCCTATGGTCGGCGGTGCGATTATCTGTTAGTTGATCCCATTAATCATCTCCTAACGTTTATCGAGCTTAAGTTAGGAACGACGGGTGGCCACGCAAAAGACGTTGTGCTTCAGCTTAAAGGCGGTCGTGCGGTCGCTGATTACATGGCGTCGTTGATGCGGCATTTTGATGGCGTAGATATTGATCTGTCGGGAGTAGAAACGCGGTTTTTATGGATCACTTTTCAGCAATCAAATTCGGATCAATTCAAACGTGGCTCCCAGTTCAAAGCAGACGATGTGGATAATCCACGCAAGCTATCACAGGGCAGGAACGGGTCTATCAACTATCGAACAGTAATTCTCTAGGTTTATGGTGACTGCTGGTGGTCACGCGGATAACCCCAAGTCGCTCGTCGGCAAGGGGCGCTCTTCAGGCAGGATATGTAAAAGCCGGCCTGCGAACGCAAACGCAAGCCGGCTTAGAAAATCGGTAACGCAGTTACCCTACTCCCACGGGAACACGAGCGTGTCCGGGTACTGCTCAGGCTGGTTGTAGGCGTATGGGAAGAAGCCCACGTGGCCGTAGAACAGTGTCAGGCCAAGCACGATCCACATCATGCCGAAGAACCAGATCAGCACGGTGAAGATGCGGTTGACCTTCTTGCTGGTCACCGCGAAAGGCGACAGCAGCGCAACCACGCCGGTGCCCACGTACATGGAGAACACCATCAGCGGTTCGATCAGCTGGCCTTCAAGTAGTCGGGCAACCGGTTCAATGGCTGGCGGGCGCCACTGGCCGAAGTGCAGGCCAGCGATGCCGAACAGGATCAGGCCGAAGCCGCCAACGGCAGCGACGTACAGCAGTGGACGAAGCGTGCCGACGAGATCAAGCGCGCGCAGGCCCTGGTCGGCTTTTTCCTCAGCGCGGATGATTGCGATACCCGCGATGAAGGTGAGGATGCCGTAGAACGCAGCTGGCTCACCGAAGGTGACGTTATCGACGGCACAGCAGAACGCGCCCTCGATCTGCTCGAGCGGCCACGTCAGGGTCATGTGCATGCCGGTAATGCCCAGGAATGCGCCGAGGAAGACGAATGCCCAGCCAAAACCGGAGATGGAACGACCGGTGCGGGTCGCAGCGGACTGCATGAAGATGGGAACCAGGATCATGATAATGCCCACGATCAGGCCCATAGTGGTGTTGTAAGTAATGCCTTGCATCAACATGGTTGTGTTACTCCCTTTCCGCCAGCATCAGTTGGCGAAGGAACATCAACGCGGTGGCAAGGCCCATGGTCAACACCCACACGAGGGTGCCCACGTCCTGGCCGAATACGTCGCCGACGACCCAGAAGAAGATCATGCCGACGATGGTGCCAATAATGATGGCAGCCCACGTCAGCTTCACAAGTAGAGGAGACCACTTAGCGATGGTCTCCTCACTGAATTCGAAGGGTTCGAGCTGTCGTGGCTCGTATGCCACGGTCGGCTCCACCCGAGTGGATTGGTTAGTCATTGCACTCTTTCTCCAAATGAATGGTTACGCGAACCTTTCGCGATACCTGTGCCCAGCAACTAATAGTACGTCCATATTGTTTCCCTGTTAAATCGGGCACAATTATTTAGGGGATAACTGTGAATATCTCTGCCAACTTGAATGGCTCCGACCATGAAAGCATTCGGGAATGGCGTAATTCTTAAGGCTTGTCGTCGAGATGCTAGTTGCTCTTCGCACCCTTGCGTCGCTGCAGGAATCGGTCGAATCCCCACCACATGATGGGCATAAAGACCACGACAATAATCCAGTAAACGAGCCAAAAGCTTCCATCGAGTCCGGCGACTACCATTCCGGATAGAAGAAGGACGGTAGTGATGGCGCATGCGATGACACATTTTTTCAAATTCTCACGACTGTCACTTTCGGAGACTTTTCCTGATGATGTGCGCGAGAACCGACGGTCCATCGCGTTGATGATGTCACGCCCGAATACGATAGAAAATGCAATGTAGAACGCGGCGAAGCCATGCATAAATTGTGCTTGACCTGTCTCGCGGAGAGATACGTAAGAAAAACCTAGAAGTACTAGGTCAATCAACGGCGTTGCGATGAGGAACGCGATCCCGAGCTTGGGAAGTTTTAGACCGTACCGAATGGCGAACCCTAGGAACAGGCAGACCCAAAATGCAATTTCGGCTACGACGATAGCGGTGAGCATGGTTCGAATCCTTGATTTTGTGAGGGGCACTCCCGGACGTTTACGTCGTTGGCAGCGTTAATCAACGGTTGCCAAGGTAATAGCAATTTCATGGCGACGCCACAGCTCTAGGTGAAGATCTAGTGAAGATGTGTAAACCCTAAAACTAACGCCGTGGGGTTGAAGAAAGATAGCTCAAAGCAGCTGAAGGTTTAAGTACTTATGTGAATCGCCGTGGTGCGGCCTGCCCAGCCGGGCTGGCCCTACCAACAACTCAGAACACGACCCACGAAGAAGACCTCACCACCCTAGAACACTGTTCTAGGCCGGTGAGGCCGACTGATCACATGGAGCCGGCGACGATGTCCTGCGTCAGCACATAGTTGACACTCCTGTTCTCGGTCTTTAGCAGTGACACCTGACAGATCAGTCGCGACATACTTGACACTTCTGTGCCCGAGCACAAACCCGGTGATAGATGACAGATCAGTCGCGACATAGTTGACACTTTGCGGTGTGCCACCATAAACCATGAGCAAGAAAACAAACATCGTGATCATCGCCACGATCACAACCACACACAACCCCAGGATCAACTATCAAACAGATCATCGCGATTCGCCGCGAACTGTCCTCCAAAAGAGCCGATAACGGCCCGGACACCATCTCCTGGGCGCCCGAACAGCGGCCATGCCCTACCAGCCCAACATCATCGAGAACACAACCCCAAGCACGAAGAAGGCCCCACCACCCTAGAACACTGTTCTAGGCCGGTGAGGCCGACTGTCAACCATGTCGCGACGGATACTGTCAAGTATGTCCCGACTGATCACATGGAGCCGGCGACGAGAATCGAACTCGCACTCTCAGCTTGGGAAGCTGATGTTCTACCACTAAACTACGCCGGCAATGTAGGAGAGTTTAGCACTCGGCTCTGGCCACATGAAAATGGCCCTGCCGTAGACTGGACCGCGTGATTCTTTCTGACCATGACATTCGCGACGCCATCAGCTCCGCCGACCTCGGCATCGAGCCTTACGACGAGGCCTTGGTCCAACCCTCGAGCGTGGACGTGCGCTTGGACAAGTATTTCCGCGTGTTCAACAACTCGCGCTACACACACATCGACCCGAAGCGGGAGATGGAAGACCTGACCACGCTGGTGGAGGTGCCTGACGACGAGGCCTTCGTCTTGCACCCTGGCGAGTTCGTGCTGGGCGCCACATTTGAGAAGTTCACCCTCCCGGCACACCTGGCGGGGCGTTTGGAGGGGAAATCGTCGTTAGGCCGCCTGGGGTTGCTCACGCACTCGACGGCGGGCTTCATCGACCCCGGCTTTTCCGGCTACATCACCCTCGAGCTGTCGAATGTGGCCAACTTGCCGATCGTCCTATACCCCGGCATGAAGGTGGGGCAGCTGGCGCTGTTCCAGATGTCCTCGCCGGCGGAAGTGCCGTACGGGTCTGGGGCGCTGGGCTCGAAGTATCAGGGCCAGCGCGGCCCGACCCCCTCGAAATACTACCTGAACTTCCGCGACCAGTAGTGGCCCGTAGCTCGTCCTGCCAAACTGCACGAGGTGGGCAATAATGGCTGGCATGAAGATGACAGTCATTGGAACTGGATACTTAGGCGCCACCCACGCCGCATGCATGGCAGAACTGGGCCACGAGGTGCTTGGCGTGGACGTGGACCAGCACAAGATCGACGAACTGGCCGCCGGCCGCGTGCCTTTTTATGAGCCGGGCCTGCCGGAGGTCCTCGAACGCAACCTGTCCGCCGGGCGCCTTGACTTCACCACTGATTACGCGCGCGCCGCCGACTTCGCCAACGTCCACTTTCTGGGCGTGGGCACCCCGCAGCAGCGCGGATCTTACGCCGCGGATACCTCCTACGTCTTCGCCGTCATCGAATCCCTGGTTCCGCTGCTGAAGGGCGAGCACATCATCTTCGGCAAGTCCACCGTCCCCGTCGGCACCGCCGCCGCTTTGCAGGAGCGTGCCGACGAGCTCTCCGCCCCAGGCACGACCGTGGAAATCGCCTGGAATCCCGAATTTTTGCGCGAAGGCTATGCCGTCAAGGACACGATTGAGCCGGACCGCATCGTGTTGGGCATCCGGGAGGGATCGCGTGCCGACGAGGTCGCCCGCGAGATCTACGCCACCCCGTTAGCGAATGACACGCCTTTCTTGGTCACCGACCTTGCCACCGCTGAGCTGGTCAAGGTCTCCGCGAACGCGTTCTTGGCCACCAAGATCTCGTTTATCAACGCCGTCAGCGAGGTCTGCGAGGCCGCGGGCGCGGACGTGACCCAGCTGGCGGACGCCATCGGATATGATGACCGAATTGGCCGCAAATTTCTAGGCGCGGGCCTCGGTTTCGGCGGTGGTTGTCTGCCAAAAGATATCCGCGCCTTCATGGCCCGCGCCGGCGAGCTGGGCGCCGACCAGGCGTTGACCTTTCTGCGCGAGGTCGATGCCATTAATATGCGCCGCCGCGACCGCGTGGTGGAAATGTCCCGCGAAATCCTGGGCGGCTTGCTGGGGCACCGCATTACGGTGCTGGGCGCGGCGTTCAAGCCGAATTCGGACGACGTGCGCGATTCGCCAGCCCTTGCGGTAGCGGGACAGCTGTCGCTCGCGGGTGCCGCGGTGAAGGTCTATGACCCGCAGGCCATGGACAACGCCGCCAAAAACTTCCCTACCTTGGACTACGCCGAGAGCACCGAGGATGCGCTGGAGGGCGCTCAGCTGGTGATCCTGGCCACCGAGTGGGCTGAGTTCAAGGAGCTGGACCCGGTCCGCGCCCGTGAGCTGGTGGAGCACGCCCGCATCATCGACGGCCGGAACGTGCTGCCGGTGCAGGCGTGGCAGGACGCCGGCTGGCAGGTGTGGGCGCTGGGCCGTTCGCTGTAAGAATCAGGCAGCGGGGCTAAGATGGCTCACCATGAGCGTTGGACGTGCCTACGTGGCTTTTGATCTGGACCAAGTCCCCCACAGCGACATCCAGGATTTTCTGCACTGGTTCGACCTTGCCGCGGAGTTTGACGACGATTCCGGCGCCACCACCCCGCTGCTCACCCGCTGGTACGAAACGCTGCTGGCCCAGTACCAGCCCACGCCGGGCTGGGACGGTACGAAGTATTTCGTGGCCAGCGATTTCGTGTGGGCGCGCATCAACGCCCCGGAGGCGGAGGAGACCGCCCGCCAACTCGCCCGCGAACTGGGCGTCGGGTTTTATATCACCGGGGATTCCACCATTGAGGTAGAGCTTCCCGACGGCACAGTCATCGCCTAAGGTTCGCTTAACGACGAGCTGCCGGCCGCACCGTCCACGCGGCAATCAGGGTGGTTACTGGCACCGCCAACGTCAGGCCCAAGGCACCTACGGCGGAACGCAGTAGCTCGGTGGCGACAATATCGTTGGTGAGCACCTGCACCCATGACGCCTCCGACACCGTGACCAGCAACAACAATGGCAGTGCGGTGCCCACATAGGTCAGCACCAGGGTGTACACCATGGAGGCGATGTGGTCTTGGCCCACCCGCATCGCGGAGGTAAACAGGCGCCACGGGCTGAGGTCCTGATCCGCCTCCGCCAGCTCCGTGACCGTGGAGGCCTGGGAGATGGAGACGTCGTTCAGCCCACCCAACGTGCCGATGATGAAACCACACAGCATCAAACCGGTGATAGAGACATCGGGCAGGTAGAGCAAGATGGTGAGGTTGTCGTCGTCGCCAAGCCCGCGCAGACCGGTGGTCCTGATCGCTAAGTCTGCAAGCCAGGCAGCCAAGCCCAGCGCGATCAGCGTGCCCGCAAGCGTGGATGCGGACTTCCAGTTCAGCCCGTGCACCAAGGGAACGGTGATGAACATGATTGCCGCACCAGCGACCACCGCCAGCGGCACCGCGGACCCGCCGTGCAGCAGCGCGGGCAGCAAAAACACGACAATCACCAGCAGCGACACCGCAATGCCCACCAGCGCGCGCAGCCCCCGCCACCACGCGAAAGCGACGACCACCAGGGCCACCACCACGGCCCACGCGATCAACACGGGCGTGCGCTGATAGTCCGCAAATGAGTAGTGCTTCGAGCCGTCCGGCTGGGTCGACTCGATCATGCGGATCTTATCGCCCTCCTCAAACGTGGGATTACCCGGCACCGGGTGGCTCACCAACGCCGTCCGCTAGCCCTCATTCACACCATTGGTGATGCGCACGAGCGCCCGCTGGCATTCCTCACCCGGAACATTGCGCACAATCTCCGGTGACTCCTCAAACGCCTGCCCCGTAGAAGGCGAGCTGCACTGGCGATCGTCGACAAGCTCAATCGTGCCCTTGACCTGTGGATGGTTCAACGCGAACGTGGAAGAAAACTCCGGCGCAACATTCGGCGGCGCAGACGGCGGCCACAGCAGCACCAGGCCGATCAGCGTGGCGATCAGCGCCACGCCCAGGCCTGACAACAGGCCGACACGGAACGGAGAGCGTGACGACGAAGGCCCCTTCGCAGCGTGGCGTCCCATTTTACTGGTGGTAGCTCGCGAGGAAGTTGCCCATGCGCTCAATCGCGTTTTCCAGCTGGGATGCCCACGGCAACGTCACCAAGCGGAAGTGCTGATTGTCCGGCATGTTGAAACCGGTGCCCTGCACCAGCAGGATCTTCTCGGCGCGCAACAGGTCCAGGGCGAACTTCTCATCGTCGTGAATATCGTGCACCTCAGGATCCAGGCGCGGGAAGCAGTACAGCGCACCCATCGGCTCCACAACGGACACGCCCGGGATCTCGCGCAGCTTCTCCACCGCAACATTGCGCTGCTTCAGCAGGCGGCCGCCCTCGCCGGTGAGCCCGTAAATGGACTGATGCCCGCCAAGAGCCACCTGAATTGCGTGCTGGCCCGGCACATTCGCGCATAAGCGCGTCCCTGACAGCAGCTCTAGGCCCTCGATGAAGCCCTTCGCATAGCGCTTCGGACCAGTAATGATCGCCCAGCCCGCGCGGTAGCCCGCCACACGGTACGCCTTGGACAGGCCATTGAACGTCACCGTGATCACGTCGGGAGCGACCTCTGCCATGGAGATGTGCTGGGCACCGTCGTAAAGAATACGGTCGTAGATCTCGTCGGCAAGAATCATCAGGTCGAACTCGCGCGCAATGTCCGCGATGCCCTCCAGCACCTCACGCGAGTACACAGCACCGGTGGGGTTGTTCGGGTTGATCACCACGATCGCCTTGGTATTGTCCGTGATCTTGGAGCGGATGTCCTCCAGCGAGGGGTTCCACCCATCGTCCTCATCACAGATGTAGTGCACCGGCGTGCCACCCGACAGCGATACAGACGCCGTCCACAGCGGGTAGTCCGGCGCCGGGATCAGCACCTCATCGCCATCGTTGAGCAGCGCTTGGGTGACCATCGAGATCAACTCGGACACACCATTGCCCAAGTACACGTCATCCACATCGAAGCGGGGGAAATCGTCGATAAGCTCATAACGCGTCACCACCGCACGACGCGCCGGGATGATGCCCTTCGACGTCGTGTAGCCCTGCGACGTGGGCAGCGCCGCAATCATGTCACGCATGATCACGTCCGGCGCCTCGAAGCCGAAACTAGCCGGGTTGCCCGTGTTCAGCTTCAGGATGGTGTGCCCGTCCAGCTCCATCCGCTCCGCCTCCGCAGTGACCTCGCCGCGGATGTCATACGCCACCCCCTGCAGCTTGTCGGCTTCGCCGAAAATGCGTCGTGCTTGACGACGAGGGGGTGTGGTTTCTGGGGTCTGTTCACTATGGGCCATGGGCGTTATTCTGCCACATCCCGGCGTGCTTATTGGAGGAGCAAGCCCAAGCGGGGGATCTGCCCTATTTCTTGCGCGGCTGGTTGAATCGCGACAACGCGTTCTGGGCGATGCCCATGGCCTCCCCGGTCAGCTCCTCCATCTGTCGCTTCCGCTCGATGCGGCGCTGCGCCGTTTCCGCGGCGTTGGCCGCCCGGATCTCACGCATCCGCTGGCGCTCCAGCTGACGCGGGCTGGGCACGTACCACTTGGCCGGGCCGACCTTCATCACGTACAGCAGGATGAACACGGTAGGGATCAGCAGCAAAATCGTGACACTGGCACCGGAGCCCGTAGCGGCGATCAGGCCAAACATTGCCGCGAAGGAACCGACCGTGGTTAGCCCGAGGAGACCTGCGCGCGTTTTCTGCCCGCGCTGGTGCGTCTCTGCAATCTCATTAGCGCTGTAGACCGCAACATCTTGTCCCGCCCCAGGTTGGTGCGGGATGTCCTGGAACAGCGGTGTGAGCTCGCCGCGGCAGTCAGCACCGCAGACGGCGTCGATCCGGTCCTCATATTCAGGCAGCGAGATTCGGCCTTCGGCAAGCGCGCGCCCGAGAGCGCTCATGGCGTCTGAGCGCTCGTCGTCGGAAAGGCGCATCTGCGGGTCACGTGGCTGATATGGGAGGTTCACGACAATCAGTATAGAGGCAAGCCCGGCGGCAATGGTCAGCCCTTAGCGATCATCCTCCGGAGCCGGTGGCGCGGGTGGAGTTGGAGGTGCAGGCGGTGCAGGCGGCGCGGGTGGAGTTGGCGCAGCGGGCGGCTCTGGTGGTTCCGGCACGTTGGGCGCGGCGGGAGCCGCTGGGGCACTTGGCGCTGGGGGTGCAGCTGGCGGGGTCGGCGCGGCGGGGGCCGATGGAGCCTCTGGCGCCGACGGTGGCGTTGGCGCGGACGGTGCTGCGGGAGCACCTGGCGCTGCCGGGGTCGCTGGAGCTGCAGGCGGGGTTGGTACAGAGGGAGCCTTTGGCGCGGGCGGCGGAGTAGGAGCACCAGGCGCAGCTGGTGGTGTTGGCGCACTCGGGGTGGACGGAGTACTCGGAGCTGCCGGAGCCGCTGGTGCAGCTGGAGGTGGCGTTGGTGCGCTGGGCGCAGCGGGAGCTGCCGGAGCCGCAGGTGGAGTCGGAGCCGAGGGTGCTGCGGGAGCTGCTGGAGGTGGCGTTGGAGCAGCAGGTGCTGCAGGAGCACTGGGGGCCGCCGGAGCCGACGGTGCTGCGGGGGCGGCGGGCGCAGCGGGTGCGCTCGGCGCGGCTGGGGCAGCAGCAGGCGGGGTCGGGGCGTCGTCGTTAAGCGCGGCGGTTGAGCCGGTAGCGGGCTTGCGCTTCGGCGTGATCGTCAGGGTTGCGCGAGAGGGATTGACGAAGGATTTTTCGGCGGGGGCGGGGAGTTCGCCGTCGACGAGGATGGAATCGCGAAGCAGGGTGGACACGTCGCGCGGGTTGGCGGCGGCGCCCAGGGCCTTCACGCCGCCGGCGAACATGTTGTTGCAGAACGGGCAGCCGGTCGCGATGTCGGTGGCGCCGGTGGCCAGCGCCTGCTCGGTGCGGAACTCGTTAACGCGCTGGCCGATATTCTCCTCCATGAACATGCGGGCACCGCCGGCGCCACAGCAGAAGGCCTCGTCGCGGTTGTTCTCCATCTCGGTGACCTGCACGCCGGTGGATTCGAGCAGTTCACGTGGCGGATCGAAGATTTTGTTGTGGCGGCCGAGGAAACACGGATCGTGGTAGGTGATCGGCTTGCGGTCCTCCGGGCCACGTGGCACGGGCGTGAGTCGGCCTTCGCGCACCAGCCGGTTCAGCAGTTGGGTGTGGTGGAAGACGTCGAAGTGGCCGTCGAAATCGGGGTATTCGTTGCGGATCGTGTTGAAACAGTGCGGGCACGTGGTCACGATCTTGCGCTGGCCAGCAGGAACGCCGTCGAAAGCAGCATTGAGCGTATCGACGTTCTGTGCGGCCTGCATCTGGAACAGGTACTCGTTGCCGGCGCGTCGGGCAGGATCGCCCGTGCACGTTTCACCGGTGGACAGCACCGCGTACTTCACGCCCGCGGTTTCCAGCAGTTCGACGACGGCGCGGGTGGTGCGCTTGCCGTGATCGTCGTAAGCGCCAGCACAGCCCACCCAGAACAGGTACTCGGTATCGGTGAAATCAGCGATATCCTCGCCGACGACCGGCACCTCCAGGCCGTCGCGGCGCGCTTCCTCCACCCAGCTTGCGCGTTCCGACGAGTTCCTGCCCCACGGGTTGCCCTTCGTCTCAATGTTTTTGAACAGGCCGGTGAGCTCGGAAGGGAACTCGCTTTCGGCCAGCACCTTGAAGCGGCGCAGGTCAGTGATGTGGTCGATGTGCTCGATGTCCACGGGGCACTGGTCCACGCACGCGCCACAACTGGTGCACGACCACAGTACATCCGGGTCCACCTCGCCCGCCATGGACAGCACGTCCAGGCCGGCGTGGGAGTCATAGTTGTCCAGCGCCGAATTTCCCAGGTCCATCATCAACTTCTTCGGGCTCAGCGGTTTGCCTGTGTTCCACGCGGGGCACAGTTCCTGGCAGCGACCGCACTCGGTGCATGCGGTGGAGTCCAGTAGCATCTTCCAGGAGGCGGGGGCGACGGCTTCGTTCACGTCTTCGTCGTCAAGCGACGGCGTCGGCAGCGCGCCCAGGGCCTTGGTGCCGTCGGGGTTGCGCTGGAAGAAGATGGTGAAGAATGCGGCGAAGCGGTGCCATGCCACGCCCGCGTTGAGGTTGCGGGAGACGAACATGACGAAGAGGAGGCCGCCGAGCAGCTTCACCAGGGCGAATGCGGACACCAGCGCGGGCGATGCTGGAAGCAGTTTTGCGATCTGGCCGCTGATGAAATCGGCCCACGGTGCGTTGCCGCCATAGGTGGCGATCTTTGCAGCCTTCACCATCAGCATGCCCAGGCCCTCGGTGAACACGATCGCCTCAATCAGGTACGCATGCCACGACACGGAGTTGAAGAAGCGGGAGCCGCGCTCCGAATCGCCCAGTTTCAGGCGCACGCCTACTAGGAAGAGGATGCCGACGATCGTCGCGACCGCCAGCACTTCCTCAACTAAGTGGTACACGTTCCAGTCCGACAGGATCGGCCACCCGCCAGCCGGGTTAAAAGTCTGAATATAGGCCTCAAACCACACCACGATGCCGAACAGGAAGCCCACCATCACCGCCCAGTGTGCGACGTTGACCAGCGGCTTCCCCTTGAAGTGGGTGTGCCCGAACACTTCCACGATCACGCGCACCAGGCGTTGGCCCCAGTTGTTGAACCGCGACGTCGTCGTCGGCCCTCCCGAGGCGATAAACCGCAGCACCTGCAGCGCGCGGTAGAGGAAATATGCCCACACAGGGATGGAAAGCAGAACGCCGACCCAGCCAAGCACCGTAGAAACCATGCCCTTAGCCTAAACGGTGCCGCCCGGTTTCAGGCAGTCAGTATTCACGCATGCGCTTTACGACGATGGCTAGGCCGCATCGAGGTGGAGTAGCTGCACGCCGCGTTCTGTCAGACCAACGACGAGGGGCTTGTTGCTCAACTTCACAATGAAACCTCGCTGCTCAAGGGAATCTAAAGCGGGGCGCACTGTTTGCTTTGAGCGGCCCAAAAACGAAGCGATCTCGTCCCAGTTGGCCCCTCTGCGCGGGCCGAACATATAGATCTGGCCGAGGAGAAACAGCGTTTTCTTTTCATAGTCGCTGAGGCCGTGAGGATTGTTGTCAGCCCATTCGGCCATTAGGGTGCCCAGCGCATGGAGCGAGGCGCGCTTGTCATGGAGGAATTCCTGCCGGGCCTCTTGCGCGTGCACCAGAATTTTCAGCATGCGCTCTAGGAAGAACGTCGCTTCACCGCGGTTGAGGGGGTGTTCTGCGTCTAGGAAGGCCTTATAGTAGGCGTTCTTTTCTCGCATGATCCCAGCAGAAAGGGACAGCGCGGTGGGGGAGGAGAGCACGTGGCGCAACCTTAGAGCAAGGAGGAACCGGCCGAAGCGACCATTACCGTCATAAAACGGGTGGGTATGTTCCAGCATGAAGTGCTCAATGAAGGCACCCGCCAGGGAGGGGACATTGGCTGCGGAATGGATTCCCAGCATTGCTGTCAGCCGGCCGTGAATGTCTGCTTCTGTGGCTGCGCCGCGGTGGATCGGCTCGTGGTGTCCAGCATCGAAAATGGAGACAGGGCCCGCGCGGAATAGTTCACCGTCCAGCTGATCTTCGGGCGAGATCTCGTCGGCAAGCAAAGAGTCGTAGAGCTGGCGGAGATCCTGCAGGCTGGTTGGGGGCTGCGCGGCCGGGCTCTCGTCGAAAAGCGCGAGGTAGGACCGTGCCATTTCCTGAAACCGTTTAAAAACCGCGCTATTGCTAGGGGTTGAGCGGGCGGCCTCGAGGGCTTCGCTGACTTCTTGAAGGGTGGAATGGATATTTTCGATCTCATTTGTGGACTGAATTTCGTCTACGAGAAGCGAAAAGAGGTAATGGTCCTGCGCGGCCCCTGGGAGCGCCGACCACAGCCGCGACAGGTGAAGTTCATTGGTCCACACGCGCTCGACCAGCGTTGCAAGTTCTGTGGTGAGCACAACGAAGAGGTCGAAGTCACCGACCCTGTAGTTAAAGCGAATGGTCGACGGGCCGTTGAGCCGGGCAGCTAACTCGTGGTCCACCGCGGCCGCAGCGGGCTGCTGGGCCTGATGAAAAAAGGACTTCAGCGGCTTGTATGACACGTCGCCCTCCAGTGCTGATTGCTAATAAACCATAATTTAGCACGCGCCGGAAGGGGATCTATCTTATAAAAAACGCGAATTTCAGAAGATAGTGCCCCGTTATTCGTCGGAAGCGAAGCCCGCCTGGTTCAGATCCCAGTACGCGCCGCGGGCAGCCAGCAGCTCATCGTGGGTGCCCTGCTCGACGATGCGCCCCGCCTGCATCACTAGGATCAGGTCGGCGTCACGGATCGTCGACAAGCGATGCGCGATAACGAAACTCGTCCGGTCGGCCTGCAACGCGCCCATCGCGCGCTGCACCTGCACCTCGGTGCGCGTGTCCACGGAAGAGGTGGCTTCGTCCAGGATGAGCAGGGAAGGCTTAACGACGAAGGCCCGCGCGATCGTGATCAACTGGCGTTCACCGGCGGAGAGCGCGCCGCCGTCTTGGTCGATGATGGTGTCGTAGCCGTCGGGAAGCGCGTGCACGAAGCGGTCCACGTAGGTGGCCTTCGCCGCGGCGATCACTTCTTCGTCGGTGGCGTCGAGGCGGCCGTAGCGGATGTTGTCCATGATGGTGCCCTCGAAGAGTACCGCGTCTTGGAGCACCATGCCGATCTGGCTGCGCAGTGCCTCGCGCGACATCTGGCGGGTGTCCACCCCGTCGAGCAGGATCTGGCCGGAGTCGATCTCATAGAAGCGCATGATCAGGTTCACCAGTGTGGTCTTGCCGGCGCCGGTGGGGCCGACGATGGCGACCTTCTGGCCCGGCTGCACCTCTACGTTGAGGTTCTGGATCAGCGGCTCGTCGGTGTAGGAGAAGGAGACGTCGCGGAACTCCACGTGGCCGCTCGCGCGCTGCGCTGTCTCTGCCTGAGCTTGGGCCTGGGCTTGCGAAGGCTCCTCTTCCTCGGCATCCAAGAATTCGAAGACGCGCTCGGCCGAGGCCACGCCGGACTGCACCATCTGAGCCATGCCGCCCAGCTCACCCAGCGGCTGGTTGAACTGGCGCGAGTACTGGATGAACGCGGTGGCAGCGCCCAAAGACAGGGAACCGCCGGCCACCATCAACCCACCGAACACGGCGACCGCCACGTAGGAGAGGTAGGAGATGAACTGCATGATCGGCATCATCAGGCCAGAAAGGAATTGGGCCATCGATGCGGCGCCGAAGAGTTCGCGGTTGCGCTCGTCGAAAAGCGACTGCGCCTCGTCGTGACGCCCAAAGATCGTCAGCACCTCGTGGCCGGAGAAAGTTTCCTCCACGTGCCCGTTGAGCTGGCCCGTGGCGCGCCACTGGTTTTTGAAGTGGGACTGGGAGCGGCTGCCGATCACGCCGATCACGATGGCTGTCAGCGGGATCGCCAGGAGCGCTACCAAGGTCAGCCGCCAGGAGACGGTGAACATCATCACCATGATGCCCAGCACCATCAGCACGGACTGCAGCGCCTGAGACAGCGATTGTTGGAGGGCCTGTTGCACGTTGTCGACGTCGTTGGTGGTGCGCGAGAGGATATCGCCGCGCTGGCCGCGGTCGAAGTAGCTCAGCGGCAGGCGGTTCAGCTTCGCCTCGACGTCGGCGCGCAGCTGGTAAATAATGCGCATCACCAGGCGGTTGAGCAGGAAGCCCTGCAGCCACATCAGCACGCCGGCTCCCACGTACAGCGCCAGCACCACGAGGATCAGCTGGCCCAGCAGCCCGAAATCGATGCCCGCGCCCGGCACCAGGTCCATGCCGGAGAGCATGTCCGCGAACTGGTCCTGGCCGCCCGCGCGCAGGCCGGCGATCACCTCGTCCTTGCTGGCACCGGCGGGCAACTGGCCGCTCACCGCGCCGTTGAAGATCACGTCGACGGCACGCCCCATCACGCGCGGGGCGTACACGTTGAGCAGCACCGACAGCACCACCAGCACGACGACCACGCCAAAGCCCACCTTGTGCGGGGCAAGCAGCCCGAGCAGCCGCTTGGCGCTGGGCCAGAAATTCTTCGCCGTGCGCGGTGCGTCGTGTTCGCCGGCGGCGCCCTGGAGCTCCAGGATCTCTTCGTCAGTCAGCTCATTGCTCATTGGGAGACCTCCATCTGTGAACGCACGATCTCCGCGTATGTCGGCGAAGATTCCACCAGTTCATCGTGTCTACCGCGGGCCACGATCTGCCCGGCGTCCAGCACCAAAATCTGGTCGGCATCGATGATGGAGCTGACGCGCTGCGCCACGATCACCACAGTCGCATCACTCAGCTGCGGCAGGAGCGCTGCGCGCAGATTCTTGTCGGTGGCCATGTCTAGCGCGGAGAAGGAATCATCGAACACATAGATCTTTCGCTTATCGACGATCGCCCGCGCAATACACAGCCGCTGGCGCTGGCCGCCCGAGACGTTGGTGCCGCCCTGTGCGATTGGCATATCCAGCGACTCCACGAAGTGTGCCTGCGCCGTCTTAAGCGCGCGCCACAGTTCCTCATCGGTCGCATCCGGATTGGCCACGCGCAGGTTGGAGGCCACGGTGCCGGAAAAGAGGTAAGGCTTCTGCGACACCATTGTGACAGAGCGCACCAGCTCTTCCCTGGCGAGCGAGGAGACGGGGGTGTCGTCGATAAGCACCGTGCCCTCCGTCGCCTCAAACAGGCGGGGGATCAGGTTGACCAGCGTGGTCTTGCCGGAGCCGGTCGCGCCGATGATCGCGGTGACCGTACCAGGGGTGGCGCTGAACGTGATGTCGTCGAGGACAGGGGCATCCGCGCCGGGGTAGGTGAAACTGACGTTGTCGAAGGTGAGGCGGCCGGTGGTGGGGGCGGCGGTGCCATCGGAGGTCATGGAGGGCTCGTGCGCCAGGATCTCGGTGATGCGGGTGGCACACACCATCGCGCGCGGCAGCATCATGGCCATGAACGCGCCCATCATCACGGCCGCCAGGATCTGTAGCAGGTACTGCAGGAAGGCGGTGAGCGAGCCGACCTCCACGTCGCCGGCCTCCACGCGGTGGCCGCCGAACCACAGCACGGCGGCGGTGGCTGCGTTGAGCACGATCATGATCAGCGGGAACATCAGCACGAAGATATTGCCGATGCGTACGCTGAGCCGGGTCAGGTCGCGGTTGGCGGCGTCGAAACGCTGGGTTTCGTGGTCCTCGCGGGTGAAGGCGCGCACCACGCGCACGCCGGTGATCTGCTCGCGCAGTACGCCGTTGATGCGGTCGATCTTGCCCTGCATGCTGCGGAAGAGTGGCAGGAGCGCCAGGATCAGGCCGGTGACCACCACCGCGAGCACCAGCACCGAGACGGCGACGAGCCAGCTCATGCCGGGGTCCTCGCGGATGGCCATCACCACGCCGCCGACCATCATGATCGGCACCGCCACCATGAAGTTCAGAAACATCAGGAAGGTCATCTGCACCTGCTGCACATCATTGGTGCCGCGGGTGATCAAGGTGCCGGCTCCGAAGTGGCTCATGTCTTCGGCAGAAAAGCGCGCGACGCGGTGGAAGATGTGTTCCCGCAAGTCCCGGCCGACGCCCATCGCGGTGCGTGAACCGAACCACACCGCCGCGCAGGCAGCGATCACCTGCACAAACGCGACGACCAGCATGATGCCGCCGACGCGCCAGATGAAGGGCACATCGCCGCGGGCCACGCCTTCGTCGATAATGCGGGCGTTCAGGCTGGGTAAATATAAGGTGGCGGCGGTGGTCAGCGTTTGCAGCACAACCACCGCAATAATGGCGCCGGCGTACGGGCGGGCGCGACGCGCTAAGAGGCGGAGCAGATCCATGGGGCGGGGGAGGCCTTTACATTTCTGGCGTTAAAATGACAGTACAAATGACCTCGCCGATTTTAAGCTAAAGAACACACTTTTGCGTATTTAGCTGACCACCGGCACTGCGCGCGCGTGCTGCACCATATCTTCCCACTCGACGATCTTCTTGCGCTCGCGTCCATAAATCTCGCAGCCCTCGCCGGCGGCGCGCTCGGCGGCATCCAGGCGGTGCCAGCCCTCCCAGGTGGTATACGGGATCCCGCGGGATTCCAGCAGTTCGACGATCGCCTCTGGGCCCTCATGCTTGCGCGGGGTGAGGCGGCCGGCCTGGGCATCGTCGACAAGCAGGTCGGTGGTTTCCTTCGCGTCGGACTTGGTGTTGCCGATCAGGCCGACCGGGCCGCGCTTGATCCAGCCGGTCACGTACAGGCCGTCGTTGACCTTGCCTTTTCCGCTTTCCGACGGGATCACGTTGCGCTCATGGTCAAACGGCACGCCGGGAAGTGGCTCGCTGCGGTAGCCGATGGCGTGGTACACGGCCTGGACGGGCCAGTCGGTGAATTCGCCCGTGCCGACGACATTGCCCGCGCCGTCATATTCTTGGCGTTCGGTGCGCAGCCCGACAACTGTATTGTCTTGCGCCAGCAACACCTCGACGGGTTCTTCAAAGAAGTGGATGTGCAGCGTGTGCGGGGCGTCCTTCGGCTCGCGCAGCGCGTACTGCTCAAGCACCTGGCAGTTCAGGTCCACGGACTTGTTCGCGCGGCGGGCGGCGACGGAATCCTCGTCGTATTCGATGTCTTCAGCGCTGACCACCACGTTGATCGTGTCGGACAGGTCCAGCTCCTTCAGCTCTTTCGGCGTGAACTTGGCCTGCGCCGGGCCGCGCCTGCCGAAGAGGTGCACTTCTTCCGCCTGGTTGTTGCTTAACGACGAATACACGTTGTCGGGTATTTCGGTGACCAGGAGCTCGTCGCCTGTCTTGGCCAGGATGCGCGCAATGTCCAACCCGACGTTGCCCACACCAATCACCGCGACCTGGCGGGCGGAGAGTTCCCAGTCGCGCTCGAAGCGGGGGTTGCCGTCGTAGAAGCCGACGAACTCGCCGGCGCCGATGGAGTGCTCGCCGCCCGGGATGGTCAGGGCCTTATCGCGGACCGCGCCGGTGGAGATGACGATGGCGTCGTAGTAGTCGCGCAGCTCATCAATGGTGATGTCGGTGCCCACGGTGATATTGCCCAGCAGGCGCAGGTGCGGCTTATCCAGCACGTTGTGCAGGGACTTCACGATGCCCTTGATGCGCGGGTGGTCCGGGGCCACGCCATAGCGGATCAGGCCGAAGGGGGCCGGCATCTGCTCGAAGAGGTCGACGTAGATGTCGTGTTCTTCGTTGCGGATCAGCAGGTCGCTGGCGTAGATGCCGGCCGGTCCTGCTCCAATAACTGCGACGCGCAAGCTCATGATGCACGGTCCTTTCCAAATTCAACACTATCTAGACTGCTTGGTCTGTAAACGTAGCCAGTGAACGGGGTGCTGTAAAGCGAAACGCGCAATAAAATTCACGCACGTCAGGCGCTAAAATTTAGATTCAACCGGGTCGGTGCAGCTCAGGGGGGTGGTGGGGCGCTCGTCGATAAGCAACTATTGCAATAGACAAATTGGTACGGTTACTGTTCACTGCATTAGCAAAACACGGAACACAAAGTAGACCATCCGGTCTGAAAGAGGAGCAGCGATGCCTACCACCACCGCGTCACCACGCCCCCGGTCGAAGAAACCCGAAGGCCAGTGGAAGATCGATGGCACAACGCCACTCAACCACGACGAAGAGGTCAAGCAGGTCGAACCCGTTCTTGAAGTCAAGCAACGCGTCATCGACATCTACTCCAAGCAAGGCTTCGACTCCATCCCCGCCGACGACCTCGCCCCCCGCTTCAAGTGGCTGGGAATGTACACCCAGCGCAAGCAGAACCTCGGCGGCGAGCACACCGGCAAGGACAACTCCGAGCTCCAGGACCGCTACTTCATGATGCGTATCCGCTTCGACGGCGGCCGCTGCACCACCGAACAGGCCCGCGCCGTCGGCGAAATCTCGCGCGACTGGGCCCGCTCCACCATCGATCTGACCGACCGCCAGAACATCCAGCTGCACTGGGTCGAGATCGAAAACGTGCCCGCGATCTGGGAGAAGCTCGACTCCGTCGGTTTAAGCACCCTCGACGGCTGCGGCGACGTCCCGCGCGTCATCCTCGGCTCGCCGGTCGCGGGCATCGCCGCCGACGAATTCATCGACGCCACCCCCGCCATCGAAACCATCAGCCGCGGCCTGGTCACCCGCGAAGAATTCCAAAACCTGCCGCGCAAGTTCAAATCCGCCATCTCCGGCAACGCCCGCCAGGACGTCACCCACGAGATCCAGGACCTCGCCTTCCAGGCCGTCGAGCACCCCGAGCTCGGCCCCGGCTTCCAGGTATACGTGGGCGGCGGCTTATCGACGAACCCTATGCTGGCCCAGCCCCTCGGCGTCTTCGTCACCCTGGAGCAGGTCCCGGAGGTGTGGGCCAATGTGGTGCGCATCTTCCGCGACTACGGCTACCGCCGCCTGCGCAACCGGGCGCGCCTGAAGTTCCTGGTGGCGCAGTGGGGCGTCGAAAAGTTCCGCGAAGTGCTCGAAGAGTACCTGGGCTACGCCCTGCCCGACGGCCCTGCCGCGCCCACCAACCCGATCGACCGGGACCACATCGGCCTGCACAAGCAGAAGGACGGCAACTACTACCTGGGCGTCAAGCCGACCCTGGGGCACCTCTCGGGCGAGCAGCTGATCGCCGTGGCGGATCTCGCCGAATCCCACGGCCTGAGCCGCCTGCGCTTCACCCCGTTCAAGGAGCTGCTCTTCCTAGACATCCCGGAAAACAAGATCGACGCGCTCACCGCCGACCTCGACCAGATGGGCCTGTTCTCCAAGCCCAGCGAGTTCCGCCGCGGCCTGCTCAGCTGCACCGGCCTGGAGTACTGCAAGCTGGCGCACGTGACGACGAAGTCCCGCGCCATCGAGCTTGCCGACGAGCTGGAGGACCGCTTCGGCGACCTCGATAGCCCAATCACGATTGCCCTCAACGGCTGCCCCAACGCCTGCGCCCGCACGCAGATCGCCGACATCGGGCTGAAGGGCCAGACCGTCACGGACGCCGACGGCAACCGCGTCGAAGGCTTCCAGGTCCACCTCGGCGGTACCCTGGGCGAGGGCGCCAACTTCGGCCGCAAGATCCGCGGCCACAAGGTCACCTCGACGGAACTGACGGACTACGTCACCCGCGTGGTCGGCAACTACCTGCGCGACCGCAACGACGGCGAAAACTTCCGCGAGTGGCTCGTACGCGCCGACGAGGAGGACATCAAATGAGTTTCCGCCGGAAACCGAACCCCAACCGCAACCACCCCACCTTCTGCCCGTACTGCGCCGGCGAAGACCTCTACCCGAACGAGGAAACCGACTTCGCCTGGAAGTGCCACGAGTGCTTGCGCATCTTCGACGTCCGCTTCTACGGCCAGGACGACCCCGAAACCCCGCCCGCACCCGCGCCCTCCACCCACGAGGCGCTGCAGAAGTCCCTGGCCCGCCTCAACCTCGGCACGAACTTCCGCGACCCCGGCGTCAGCCCCGACGGCCCCACCAGCACGCGCGCGCTTAACGACGACACCCTGCGCCGCAACCAGGCGCTCGTCGATAAGTGGGCCGACACGCTTTACGACGAATCCGCCGAGAACATTCTGGACTGGGCCCATGAGCACGTGTCTGAAGACCTCGTCGTCACGCTGAGCATGGAAAATACCGTGCTCGCGGAACTGGCCAAGGACCACCTGCCCGGCGCGGACTTCCTCTTCCTGGACACCGGCTACCACTTCGCCGAGACCCTTGAGGTGGCGGACCAAGTGGAGGCGCGTTACCCGGATCAGAAGCTGGTGCGCGCCCTGCCGGTGCTGTCCCGCGCGGAGCAGGACGCGACCTACGGGCCGAACCTATACCTGTCAAATCCGACGGCGTGCTGCCGGATGCGCAAGGTGGAGCCGCTGGCGGTGCAGCTGTCGGACTATGTGGGCTGGGTGACTGGCCTGCGTCGCGACGACGGGCCGACCCGCGCGAACGCCCCGGCGCTGTCGCTCGATGACACCGGCCGGCTGAAGATTTCCCCGCTGGTCACCTGGACCTTGGAGGACACGGACCGCTATATCGCCGAGCACGATTTGATCATCCACCCGCTGACCCAGCAGGGCTACCCGTCCATCGGGTGCGAAACCTGCACCTTGCCCGTCGCTGAGAGCGAGGACCCGCGCGCCGGGCGCTGGGCTGGTCAGAACAAGACAGAATGTGGGCTCCACTCATGACACAACTTTCGCCACACCTCAAAGATCTAGAAAACGAATCGATCCACATCCTGCGTGAGGTGGCCGGCCAGTTCGATAAGGTCGGTCTGCTGTTTTCGGGCGGGAAAGATTCGTGTGTCGTCTTCGAGCTGGCGCGCCGCGCTTTCGCCCCGGCCGCCATGCCGATCGAGCTGCTGCACGTGGACACCGGGCACAACTTCCCGGAGGTGATTGAGTTTCGCGATGCGCTTATCGACGAGACCGGCGCCCGCCTGCGCGTGGCCGAAGTCCAGGACTGGATCGACCGCGGCGACCTCGTGGAACGCCCCGACGGCACCCGCAACCCGTTGCAGACCATCCCGCTGGTGGAGACGATCGCCGAGGTGGGCTATGATGCCGTGCTCGGTGGCGCCCGCCGTGATGAGGAGCGCGCCCGTGCCAAGGAGCGCGTCTTCTCCGTGCGCGACAGCTTCGGCGGGTGGGATCCGCGCCGCCAGCGCCCCGAGCTGTGGGACCTGTACAACGGCCAGAAACTGCCGGGCGAAAATATTCGCGTGTTTCCCATCTCCAACTGGACGGAGGCGGACGTGTGGGAGTACATCGGTGCCCGCAACATCGCCCTGCCGCCGATCTATTTCGCCCACGACCGCGAAGTATTCCAGCGCGACGGCATGTGGCTCACCCCCATGCCTGGTGTGCTGGTACCGAAAGAGGGCGAGGAAATCGTCGTCAAGCGTGTGCGTTACCGGACCGTCGGCGACATGAGCTGCACCGGCGCAATCGAGTCCGACGCCACCACCATCGACGAGGTGCTGCGCGAGATCGCCACCTCCACGCTCACCGAACGCGGCGCCACGCGTGCCGACGACCGCCTGAGTGAATCCGCCATGGAAGACCGCAAGAAGGAAGGCTACTTCTGATGAACGACCGCCAAACACTCCGCCTGTGCACCGCGGGCAGCGTCGATGACGGGAAGTCCACCTTCGTGGGGCGCCTCCTGCACGACACCAAATCCGTGCTCGCCGACCAGCTTGCTTCCGTGGAACGCACCAGCGCCGACCGCGGCTTCGACGGGCTGGACCTCTCGTTGCTTGTCGACGGGCTACGCGCCGAGCGCGAGCAGGGCATCACCATCGACGTGGCCTACCGCTACTTCGCCACCGACAAGCGCGCCTTCATCCTCGCCGATACGCCGGGGCATGTGCAGTACACGCGCAACACGGTGACTGGCATGTCGACGTCGCAGGTGGTGGTGCTGCTTGTCGACGCCCGCCACGGCGTGGTCGAGCAGACGCTGCGCCACCTCAACGTGGCCGCCCTGCTGGAGGTGAAGACCGTGATCCTGGCCGTGAACAAGATCGACCTGGTCGACTACTCCGAGGACACGTTCACCGCGATCCGCGAAAAGTTCATCGCGCACGCCACCGAGCTGGGGATCGCGGACCCACACGTCATCCCGATCTCCGCCCTGCGCGGCGACAACGTCGTCGAACCGTCTACCAACATGGACTGGTACGACGGCCCCACCGTGCTCGAGCTGCTGGAGACCATCCCCGTGAACTCCGGCCGCGCCCTCGACCTGGATTTCCGCCTGCCTATCCAGTACGTCCTGCGCGAGCACGCCACCGACTACCGCGCCTACGCCGGCAACATCACCGCGGGCACCGTGTCTGTCGGTGATGAGATTTCCGCGCCGGGCGGACGCTTAACGACGATCACCCACATCGATACCTCTGACGGGCTGGGCGCGGTGGATCATGCCAAAGCCGGCGATGCTGTGGCTCTACGCCTGGCCGACGATATCGACCTAGTGCGCGGTGACCTCCTTGCCGGCGGCACCAGGCCGGAGGCGGTGCGCGAATTTGAGGCGACCATCGTGGGGCTGACCGACAAGGAGATCACCGACGGCAAAACCGTGAAAGTCCGCTACGGCACCACCCTGGTGCGCGGGCGCGTGACTACGGAGTCGCCGGTGGGCCTCAACGACATCGCCCAGGTGACCATCACCACCGCCGCCGAACTGCCCGTGGAGGAGTACGCCGCCCGCGGTGCTGTGGGCAACTTCCTGCTCATCGACCAGGCATCGGGTAATACTTTGGCGGCAGGGCTCGTCGGAAAGCGTGCCCGATGACCGCACTGATCACCCTGTCGCACGGTTCGCGACACCCGGAGGCGGTCGAGGGCTCCCGCGCCATCACCGCCGCCGCGGGCGAGGCACTGGGCGTGGATGCGGTCGACGCCCACCTCGACTTCACCGCCCCCGACCTCGCCGGGGCCGCCCAGGCGCTCGTCGATAAGCACCATGAGCGGGCCGTGGTCGTGCCGCTGCTGTTCACCGACGCCTACCACGCGAAAGTGGACGTGCCCGCCGCGATCGCTGAAGCCACCGGCATCGAACTGCACTTGGCCGCAGGCCTGGGCCAGGGCGAGGACGTCGCCGCGCTGCTCGCCGCCCGCGCGCCCGCCGACGCCACCCTCGCCCTCTACCCCGTGGGCACTTCCGACGCCGCGGCCGCAGCCGCCACAGAGGCCCTCGGCGCGCGCGTGGCCGAGCTGACGGGGCAACGCACCGTCGTCGTCCCCGCCACCGGCACCGGCCCCGGCCGCCGCGAAGCCGGGCTACGCGCGCTTGCCGACGACAGCCGCGCCCTCCACCTGCTGCCGCTTTTCGTCACCCACGGCACACTGCTGGACCTGGCGGTGGGGTGGCTGAGCGACATCAAAGACGACACCGGCATCGACGTGAGTTACTCGCCGCCGCTGCTGACCGACCTTGTCCCTCTCGTGGTCGACCGCTACCGGGCGAGCACCCAATAAATCGGTTAACCTTTCACACACCCTTGAACAGAAAGCTGCTAGACCCATGATGACATTTATTCTCATTGCGATTGCGGGCTTCGCCGCCCAACTCGTCGATGGTGGCCTGGGCATGGGCTTCGGCATCACGTCCACCACCATCCTGATCGCCCTGGCCGGCCTTGTGCCCGCCCAGGCCGTCGCCGCCGTCAACGCCGCCCAGCTGGGCACCACCTTTGCCGCCGGCATCAGCCACTGGCGCTTCGGCAACGTGAACTGGAAACAGGCCCTTACCCTGGGTATTCCGGGCATGATCCTGTCGTTTATCGGCGCGACCGTGCTGGCCAACCTGCCGGTGTCCGCCGCCCGCCCGTTGACCGGCATCATCTTGATGGTGCTCGGCGTGCATTTGGTGATCCGGTTCAGCAGTGGTCGTCGTAAAGCACAACCTAGTGGCAAGCCGACGTCGAAAGGCGCCCTGATCGGCCTGGGCTCAATCGGCGGCTTCCTCTCCTCGACCGGTGGCGGCGGCTGGGGGCCGGTCACCGTGTCCACCCTGCTGACCATGGGGCGTGCGGAACCGCGCAAGATTGTCGGCACCGTCTCCGCCGCCGAATTCCTCGTCTCCATCGGTGGTACCGCGGGCTTCGTCGTGAGCATGTGGGACGAGCTGGCGCGCAACGCCATGATCATCCTCGCGCTGCTCATCGGCGGCGTGCTGGCAGCACCCATCGCGGCGTGGGCCGTCTCCCGCCTCAACCCTTACCTGCTGGGCGGGCTGGTCGGCACGATGCTGATCGTCCTCAACGTCCCAGCCGTCTTCGGTGGCTTCGGCTGGTCGGAGACGGTGATGTGGGCGATCCGCATCGTCATCCTGGTCGTCGGCTTCACCATCACCTTCGTCGGCGCGCGCCGTGCGAAGCGCAACCGGCAGGTCAACGTTGTCGACGAGCAGGAACCCGCCACCGAACCCACACCCGTGCACAGCTAGACAGCCAGCGGGTGGCGATTCCGTACCAGCTTCCCACCCGGCAGCACCCGGTATGTCACGCCGGCGATCTTGCGATACATTTCGCGGTCGCCGGCTTTGCCGTTGTGATAATCACACAGCATCGAAAGATTGCGCACGACCGTCAACCCGCCCTTACTATGCGGGATATTGTGATTGACCTGTGTGCGCGTCACCGGCACGCTACACCCCTCTGCGGCGCACACTGTTTGTTCGGCTTCGAGGAGGCAGCGATCTTTGTGGCTGGCGAACCTGGCCAGCGCTTTCGCCTTGGTGGCGGCGGGCACGGGTGGGTCGCCGCGGGAGGATCTTCGCTCTTCCTCCCGTTCCAGCCCGGCCCGATCGACGATGTGCCCCTCGTCGAAAAACGGGTGCAGCCCGGTGGAGATCGTGACCGCACCGTCCATGTTCGTCAGGCCGACGTATTCGGCAATTGGCTCGATCTCCATCGCCATCAGCTCGCGCCCGGTGATCAGTGCGCCGTTGGTGCAGTGCAGCACCGCATCGGCACCTTCGCCGTTGCGCAGCGCCTGGACGTCGCGCAGCGGCACCAGCACCTTCACCATGGTGCGCACTCCGCCTTCGCTTGTCGACGAACACATGCCCGCCAATAGTGCTTCTGCTGGAGAGATGCCTTCTTCTTCGGCGCGCTCGCGGGCGATCTGTTCAGCAGCGCGGATCTCAGACGACGGGCCACGCACTGTCAGGGAGGCCTCGGTGGTGCCCTCGTGGTGGGTGACCTTCATGGAGCGCTGTGGCTCGTCCTGTTCCTTCTGGTCAGCTGCGGCGTCAGCGGCGGCCTCATTGTAGGCGCGCACGCGTTCGGCGGCGTGGCGCTGGAAGTCATAGTCGTTGCCCTCGAAGGCGGTGAGCTCTTCGCGCAGGGGCCATTTGCGGGTGGAGTCGGTGAGCCGGTTGGCGTAGTTTTCGATGGACTTCAGCCGCTGCAGGCCCAGGTTGCCGCGTGTGGCGGAGTCTCGGGCGTTGCGCTGCTTGCGGGTGAAGGCGGTGGTGCCGTAGTAGAGCTTGTGCAGTTTGCGTAGCGTCGCTAGTGGTTGGGCTTCGGCTCCATGGTGGCGGAAGTCTTCGTCGGAAAGCGTGCCGACCTCGGCGATCAGCGTCATGGCGCTGGTGCCGAGGGCGGTGAGGATCTCTCCGAGGTTCATGCCTCATACGCTAAACGGCCCCCGCAATGTGCGCGGGGGCCGTTGGCGAAATGTCCGAAATCTGTGGAAAACAACATTGTTATCCACAGGACGGCCGGAAAGTGCCAGGTTTTACTTCTTAGTCGTTGCTCGACTGAAAGGCTTCGACGATCGCCGCGTTGAATGCCTCCAGGTCGGCCGGGGTGCGGGAGGAGACCAGGCCGTTGTCCACGTGGACTTCCTCGTCGACCCAGTTGGCACCGGCGTTGGTCAGGTCGGTCTTCAGCGACGCGTAGGAGGTCAGGGTGCGGCCGCGCAGAACGTCGGCGTCGGTGAGGATCCAGCCGCCGTGGCAGATCACGCCGGTGGGCTTGTCAGCCTCGAAGATGCCGCGCACGAATTCGACGGCGTGGCCGTCCATGCGGATCTTGTCGGCGTTGGAGGTGCCGCCGGGGAGGATGAGGGCGTCGAAGTCGGCGTGATTGGCCTCGGCGGAGGTCAGGTCCACCTTTTCCTCGGTGCCGTTCTTACCCTTGATGGTGCCGGCTTCGGTGGAGATGAGGGAGACCTCGGCGCCGGCGTTGGTGACGGCCTCGACTGGGCTTGCCAGCTCCGAGTCCTCGAAGCCGTTGGTGGCGATGACAGCGATCTTGCGTCCGTTGAGAGAAGACAATTTATGCTCCTTAAGTTTGGGGATCGGACTGGCCCCCACCCTATGCGAATTTGCTAATTCCCGCGTCCGGGTGCTTCGTCGATATCGTTTTCCGCGGCCGCGTCGCCGCCTTCCTTCAGCTTCTTCACGCTGGTGGCGCCATAGTCCGGGTCCACGGGCTCTTCGCCGGATTCTTTAGATTTGCGGCGGCCCATCTTGCGCAGGTTGTCGCGCACGGCTTCGAAGGCTTCGCGCGAGCTCATGGTGGCGCCTTGCTGGGTGGAGATCTGGATGTCGTCGGCAGTAATTTCGCCGGTGCGCAGAGAGACCATTTCGGCGTGGTAGCGGAACCACACGGCGACCACCGCGGCGACGGGCACCGCCAGGAACGCGCCGATGATGCCGAACAGGGTGGAGCCGACCGTCACAGACAGCAGCACGATCGCCGCGTGGAGGCCCATGGCCTTGGACTGCAGGACCGGCTGCAGCACGTTGCCCTCGATCTGCTGAACAGCGACGACGAGCACCAGCACGGCCACCGCCGCCCAGAACCCTTGGGAGACCAGCGCCACGATCACGGCCAGCGCGCCTGCGGTGAACGCACCGACGATCGGGATGAACCCGGCGAAGAAGGTGGTCACGGCCAGCGCCATTGCCAGCGGCACCTGCAGGATCACCAGCCCGATGCCGATGAAGAGGGCGTCCACGAAGGAGACGACGGCCTGCGTGCGGATGAACCCGGACAGGGTGTTCCACGAGCGCATGCACACCTCGGTGATGTGGAAGCCGGCCTTGGCACCGACGTACTTGCGCATCCATGGCAGGAAGCGGTTGCCGTCTTTGAGGAAGAAGAACGTGAGGACGAGCATGAGCACGAGCGTGACGACGATATCTGTGGCCACGCCGACACCCGAAAGCACACCGGAGGCGATATTGGAGGCCTGGTCAGTGATGTATTCGCGGACGTTCGCCAGCGCCTCGTCGATCTGGGTGGTGTCGATCGCCAGCGGCCCCGTCTCCAGCCAGTTCAGCACCTGGTCGATGCCGCGCTGCGCCTGGCTGTACAGGTCTTGGGCTTGGGAGCTGATGGTGGGGGCCATGGCGGCGAAGATGGCGAAGATGGCGCCGAAGAAGCCCACGATCACCAGGATCACGGCGAGCGCGGCCGGTACCTTGCGGTTGCGCAGCCAGCGTACCGGCGGCCACAGGACGGTGCAGAAGATCAGCGCCAGGATGGCCGGCAGCAGGCCCACCCAGATGAAGCCAAGGCCTTGCCACACGACCCACGCGGCGGCAGCGATCGCGAGTAGTCGGATCGCCCAGAGGGCGAGGGTGTGCGCGTCCGCGGACAGGATCACCGAGCGGTCAATATTTTCTTCGGAGAGTTCCTGGGCGGAGTCGGCCGGGGTGGGTTCTTTGGGCACGTTGGTGTCAGCGACGGTCTCATTAGTCTTACTCACAGGTGCCATCATGCCAGAAAACTTATGGTGCAAGAATTGTCCCGATGCCTGACAATAGGTGCATGCGAGTGACTGTGGTGACGACGGTGCCCTCCCAACACGCCCCTGCTACCGATGTGCAGGCGACCGTGGCGCGGCTTATCGACGAGTTCGCGGACGCTGGGCTAGTCGTCACTGGTCCCGATATCCGCAGCACCCACCCGCTGGCCCGCCTGGTCACGCGTGCGGCGTGCGTGTATGAGCTCTATCGTGATGACCATTACACGCCCCTTCAACTGTCAGAATTCGCACACCTGGCCTCTTTGGGCCCCACGGTGGTGCAGGTGGGCAATGGTCCGGTGCGTTCGGTGGACGGGGAGAACCTCCAAGCACCCGGCAATGACGTGAAGGTCCCCGTGGCCGAGGACGCGGTGCGGCGCAGGCTTTCGTCGTTAAGCGCCATGCGTGGGCTGGGCCATGACGTGCCGCCGGTGCTGGGGCGGGCGGAGGCGAGGCTGCGCGCGTTGCCGGAGCTGGAGGCGATGATGCGTTCGCAGGCGCTGGTGGGGCAGGTGGCGGCGCTGGTGATGGCGGGGCGGGCGCCGGAGTCGGATGATCTGGTGAGTGTGGGGCGCGGGCTGATGAGTGCGCGGGAGCGCGATTTTTTGCGCGAGGTGGGCCGGCGCGTGGCGGCGGGCGGTTTTGATGTCAGCGATGAGCTGTATAGCGAGGCCCAGGTGCATCTGACGGCGGTCGCGGCGGCGGAGGCCCTGGGGTGGGTGTTGGGGCGGGTGCTTGTCGACGATGCCCGCGTGACTCCTGCGCGGATGGATTCGGAGGCGTGGGTGATGGGTGCTCCTGGTGGTGGTTCGGGTCAGGTGCGCGGCCTGGAGGAGATTCTGGATGCTTTTGATCTGGCGCATGTGGTGCATCATGCTGCGCCGGAGTGGATGGCGCGGGAGGGGCGTCGGATAGCGAGGGGGTGGAATCGGGCGTTGGGCTGGGCGTTGTGGCCGGGTTCGCAGTGGGGGCAGAGCGAGCGAGTGATTTGAGGTGAAGTTCACAGGAAACTTTTGCCGGCGGCTGTGACCTGCGGAAACGAAGAAAGTTGAGTGGGGTTGGAATAACTTTGTGCTGGGTCCCGTTGTATAGGTTGAGTGCAATCGGCTCAAGGTTGCTGGGATCGTGTGTTAGAGTGGTTTCACAAGTTGAGCCAGAGGCAATCAACTTATCTGATGAACTTCACTTAAACAGGAGGAATAAACATAATGGGACGCGCAGTAGGAATTGACTTGGGTACCACCAATTCGGTTGTATCCGTCCTCGAAGGTGGCGAGCCAGTAGTGATCGCCAACTCGGAGGGCTCCCGTACCACCCCGTCCGTTGTCGCATTCGCGAAGAACGGCGAAATCTTGGTCGGCCAGTCCGCCAAGAACCAGGCGGTCACCAACGTTGACCGCACCATCCGCTCCGTCAAGCGCCACATGGGCTCTGACTGGTCCGTGGAAATTGACGACAAGAAGTACACCCCGCAGGAAATCTCTGCACGCACGCTGATGAAGCTGAAGCGCGACGCAGAGTCCTACCTTGGTGATGAGGTCACCGAGGCAGTTATTACCGTCCCTGCGTACTTCGAAGACGCACAGCGCCAGGCCACCAAGGAGGCCGGCCAGATCGCAGGCCTCAACGTCCTGCGTATTGTTAACGAGCCAACCGCAGCAGCTCTGGCCTACGGCCTGGAGAAGGGCGAGAAGGAACAGACCATCCTGGTGTTCGACCTGGGTGGCGGTACCTTCGACGTCTCCCTGCTGGAGATTGGTGACGGCGTCGTCGAGGTGCTTGCAACCGCAGGTGACAACGAGCTCGGCGGCGATGACTGGGATCAGCGCATCGTCGATTGGCTCGTCGAAAAGTTTAAGTCTGCCCACGGCATCGACCGGACCAAGCCCACGAGGGCGCGGCAGCGTCTGCGCGAGGCAGCAGAGAAGGCAAAGATTGAGCTGTCCAGCTCCCAGCAGGCTTCCATCAACCTGCCGTACATCACCGTGGACTCTGAGAAGAACCCACTGTTCCTGGACGAAACGCTGAGCCGCACCGAGTTCCAGAAGATCACCTCTGATCTGCTGGATCGCACCAAGTCGCCATTCAACCAGGTGATCAAGGACGCCGGCCTGTCCGTCTCCGAGATCGACCACGTGGTCATGGTGGGCGGCTCCACCCGTATGCCAGCTGTTACCGACATGGTCAAGGACCTCACCGGTGGCAAGGAGCCAAACAAGGGCGTGAACCCGGACGAGGTTGTCGCACTGGGTGCCGCTCTGCAGGCAGGTGTGCTGACCGGCGACGTCAAGGACGTTCTGCTTCTCGACGTCACCCCGCTCTCCCTGGGCATTGAGACCAAGGGAGGTGTGATGACCAAGCTCATCGAACGCAACACCACCATCCCAACCAAGCGCTCCGAGACCTTCACCACTGCCGAAGACAACCAGCCTTCCGTGCAGATCCAGGTCTTCCAGGGTGAGCGTGAGATGGCATCGGCCAACACCTTGCTCGGTTCCTTCGAGCTGGGCGGCATCGCACCAGCACCACGTGGCGTGCCACAGATCGAGGTCACCTTCGACATCGACTCCAACGGCATCGTCAGCGAGTCCGCAAAGGACAAGGGCACCGGTAAGGAAAACACGATCACCATCCAGGACGGCTCCAAGCTGTCCCAGGAAGAGATCGACCGCATGATCAAGTACGCCGAAGAGCACGCGGAAGAGGACAAGAAGCGCCGCGAGGAGCAGGAAACCCGCAACTCCGCAGAAACCGCTTCCTACCAGACCCGCAAGTTCGTCGACGAGAACTCCGAGAAGGTCTCCGAGGACGTCAAGGCCAAGGTCATCGCAGCGGCAGACAAGGTCGACGAGGCGCTCAAGGGCGACGACCTCGAGGCCATCAAGTCCGCTGTCGAGGAGCTGAACACCGAGTCCCAGGAGATGGGCAAGCAGCTCTACGAGGCTGAGGCCAACACCGGCGCAACCCAGGCTGACGCTGGCGACTCCGCCAACGCTGCCGACGACAACGTCGTCGACGCCGAGGTTGTCGAAGAGGACGAGTCCGACTCTGATAACTCCGACAACAAGTAGGCCCGACCCCGCGTAGTGACGCGCGGGGAGCCACGAGAAAGATGGTGAATGATAATGGCACAAGAAATGCCGAACGATCCAGGTAACCCGGACAACACCGACCCGGAGTTCACCAGCCCGAACGAGGCCGAGCAGGCAGCAGCCGACGCCGCTAAGGCACAGGCCGACGCCCGCGCTGACGCCGCCGAAGAGGCCGCGGAAGAGGCCGCGATCGATCCAGAGCTTGAAGCAGAGATCGACGAGGCGCTCGCAGGCGTCGACGAGCAGGAAGCCGCCGAAGCGGAAGCAGCAGCCGCAGTCCCTGACGTAGAGGCCCAGTTGGCTGAGCGCACCGAGGACCTGCAGCGTGTGAGCGCCGAGTACGCGAACTACCGTCGTCGTACTGAGCGCGAGCGCACCGCCGCCGTCGAGACCGCGAAGGCCAAGGTAATCACCGAGTTCCTGCCGCTTCTCGACGACCTCGAGCTAGCCAAGCAGCACGGCGACCTCGACGAGGGCCCGCTGAAGGCCTTCGCCGACAAGCTGAACAACGTGCTGGCCGGCCAGAAGCTGGAAGCATTCGGTGCAGAAGGCGACGAGTTCGACCCGGAGATCCACGAGGCGGTCCAGGACCTGTCCGAAGGCGAGGAGAAGCGCTTGGGCACGGTGCTGCGCAAGGGCTACCGCTTGGGCGATCGCCTAGTGCGCAACGCCATGGTGATCATTGCGGATCCGCAGGAGACGCAAGAGCCAGAGGCTGAATAAGTAGCGATAGGCGACACGCCGTGTTAGAAAAAGGCCGGGGACCACTAGCTTTGGCCCCGGCCTTTCCACAATTTCATAGAATTAGATTTGATAAATATTTCACAAAATATATTTAACCCAACAACACTCTTCGAATAGAAGCGAAAGGAGGAGATGACCCGTGGCAATGAACCGTGAATGGGCAGATAAGGACTATTACGGGGACCTGGGCGTCTCCAAGAACGCCTCAGCGGCGGATATTAAGAAGGCATACCGGAAACTCGCGCGCGAGAACCACCCGGACCAAAACCCGGGAGACACGAAGGCGGAGGAGCGCTTTAAGAAGGCTGCCGAAGCTTATGACGTGCTTTCCGACGAAAAGTCGCGCAAGGAATACGACCAGCTGAAATCGATGATCGGTTCCGGTGGTTTCCCCGGCTTCGGAGGGGCAGGTGGTTCCGGCTTTCCGGGCGGGTTTCGTCAGACGTCGACGGAAAACAGCGACTTCTCAGACATCTTCGGAGGAGGACCCGGTGGAGGATTTTCTGAAGAAGGCGGTCTTGGTGACATCTTCGGCGGCCTCTTTAATCGTGGCGGCGGTGGTGGCAAGTCAGCGCGGCCGACGCGGGGGGCGGATGTAGAAACCCGCATTACCCTCGACTTCCGCGAGGCCGCCCAGGGCACCACAATCCCGCTGGAGCTTTCCGGTGAGGCGCCGTGTACGACGTGCCACGGTTCCGGCTCGAAGTCGGGCAACCCGACGACGTGTTCCGAGTGTTCCGGCTCTGGCTTTGTCAGTGAGCAAAAAGGCGCGTTCGGTATGTCGCGTCCGTGCACCAAGTGTGGCGGCTCCGGCCAGGTCATTGAGGACCCCTGCCCGACCTGCTCGGGACGGGGCACGGTGCACCGCACCAGGTCGATTACCGTGCGTATCCCCGCGGGCGTGATCGACGGGCAGAAGGTGCGCCTGGCTGGGCAGGGGGAGGCTGGCCCGAACGGCACCCCGGCGGGCGACTTGTTCGTGCACGTCACGGTGCGCCCGGACAAGGTGTTCACCCGCGATGGTGATGACCTTGAGGTGACCGTGCCGGTGTCCTTTGCTGAGCTTGCGCTTGGCGGCACCGTGACGGTGCCCACTTTGGACAAGCGCGTGAAGGTGAAGGTTCCGGCGGGCACGCCGAACGGCCGCACCCTGCGTGTGCGTGGGCGTGGCATCCCGAAAAATTCCGGTGCGGGCGACCTACTGGTCACCGTTGAGGTACAGGTTCCGACGAACCTCGACGCGGCGGCCACCAGCGACCTGCGCACCTACGCCCAGGCTGAGAAGGATTCCGGCTTTGATCCGCGTCGCGGATGGGCCGGCGCCAATTAGTGGAGCAGGGAGGTGAATACCATGGCAGAAAAGGAATCGCGTAACGATAATTACGAAGAATACTTCGTCATCTCAGTTGCTGCGGAGCTGACTGGCATGCACGCACAAACCCTGCGCACCTACGACCGCATGGGGCTGGTGACCCCGATGCGGACCTCGGGCGGTGGGCGCCGCTATTCCCACCGTGACATCTCGATGCTGCGGAGGATCCAGCAGCTCTCACAGGAAGAGGGCGTGAACTTGGCCGGCATCAAGACGATTATCGAATTGTCGGAGGAGATCGAAGAACTCCAGTCCCGCCTTGAGCACACTGAGCAGCAGAATAAGGAACTGCGCCAGCAGCTGTCGCGGGGCGGACGCACGAGCGGGGAGTTGGTGCATGTTCCGCGTTCCACGGCGATGGTGATGTGGAACCCACGGCGTCGTCGATAGGCGCAGATAGGCGCCGAAAGGCAAAAGTAAACGCCCTGGCCAACCGTGATGGTTGGGCAGGGCGTTCGTGCTGTGTAATTAGCGCTGGGTGCTTACGACCTCGTGAGTCTTCTTGTTGATCACGCTGCGTGCACCTGCAACACCGGCCAGGGCGGCCAGTACCGCGCCAAGCAGGAGGCCACCGAAGGTCCACCAGCCACCTTCAGCGATTGCTGGTGCGGCTTCGTTCAGAGTCTGCTGAGCATTGTCAGCTGCCTGCTGTGCGGAATCCTGAACCTGGTTCGGGTCAACGTTGTTAGCTGCGTTGTTGGCAGCATCCTGTGCCTGCTGTGGGTCCACAGTGGTTGCCTGCGCGCCGGTCTCAGCGGCGGTGCCCACAATGCTGCCAGCGGTGCCGATCAGGCTTGTGCCCAGCCAGCCGGCCAGAACAACGGCGGCGATTAGGGACGTAGCCCAGGTAGCGAAGCCGTGGAAGAGGCCACCGCGAACGCCCAGGGCGCCTGCGACGTAACCGGCTGCCAGGAAGGCAATAACCAGCCCGATCAGTGTGAAGATACCCACCGCGGTGCCGGAGGAGTCCTGCAGACCCATGGCGGCAGCGCCGACCCCGAGCAGGATCATGATGGACAGGAAGGTCACAACACCGGCGAAGATGGCGCCCCAGGACACGTTGCCTTTGGCCACATGTGGGTTAGAGGTGCCGATGAAGGCTTCCTGCGCGCTGTGGTCGTCGGGGTGGGTTTTCGTCTCCACGTCGTAGGCACGTGTGGTGCTGTGGTCGTGGGTGTGTGCCTTCGTTTCCACGTCGTGGGCACGCGCGGTGCTGTGGTCCTCGTTACGCACTGTGCGCGCGTCGCGGTTGTCTGGTGTGCGGGAATGATCGGTCACTTAATCGTCCTTTCACAAACAATCATATAAATAACGTACAACTTATAGCTTAACGGAGGACTAGGAATTATGCCGTTGCGTTTATATAACGTTTTGACTATCCCGTTGTGACCGACCAATCGCGACTAGGTCAGCGTGTTCTTGCCAATCGTCGCAGCGCCACCAATATTGCGCAGGTTGGCACGCGCCAGATCCACCATGCGGCCCACACCACCGTCAAGAACCGTCTTCGCGGCCGACGTCGAAAAGCCCATGAGCATCTCCCAGGTGATATTCGGTGGCAGCGACAGGGCGTCGGGGTCCGTCACCATGTCCACCAGCGCGGGGCCGGGGTGTGCCAGGGCGGCGCGGACGGCGTCGGCAAGCTCGTCGGGCTTTTCGACGCGGAACGCCTTGATCCCAACAGCCTCGGCGATGGAGGCGAAGTTGACCTGCTCGTGGTCGGTCTCGAACTCCTGCAGGCCGGCCACCATCATCTCCAGCTTCACCATGCCCAGCGAGGCGTTGTTGAACACCATCATCTTCACGGGCAGGTCGTGCAACTTCACGGTGAGCAGCTCAGACAGCAGCATGCTCAGACCACCATCGCCGGAAAAGGTGATCACCTGGCGGTCGCGGTCAGCGGCCTGGATGCCGATCGCCTGTGGCAGGGCGTTGGCCATGGTGCCGTGCTTGAAGGAACCGACCTCCTGCCGCTTGCCGTTCGGGGTGATGTAGCGGGCGGACCAGACGTTGCACATACCGGTATCGACGGTGAAGACCGCGTCCTCGTCGGCAAGCTCGTCGATAATGTTGGCTGCGTACTCGGGGTGAATCGGGGTCGCGGCCTCTGCGTGCTTCTCGGTATAAGCATCGACGACGCTTTCCAAGGCAGCAGCGTGATCCTTCAGCTGCTTATCCAGGAAGGAGCGGTCGGTCTTTTCGTCGACATGCGGCAAAATATTCTCAATCACGCTAGCGACATCGCCGACCACAGGGTACTTCACGGTGGTGCGACGCCCGATCTTCCTGCCATCGATATCGATCTGCGCCACGTTCTTCGTCGGCAGCCAATCGTTATATGGGAAGTCGGTGCCCACCAGGATCAGTAGGTCGGCGTCATACATGGCGTCGCGGCACGCGCCGTAGCCAAGCAGTCCGGACATACCCACGTCAAAGGGGTTGTCGTACTGGATGTACATCTTGCCGCCGAAGGCGTGGCCGATGGGGGACTTAATCTTCTCCGCCAACGCCAGCACCTGCTCGCGCGCGTCCGCGACACCGGCGCCACAGAACAAGGTGACAGTGTCGGCCGCATTAATTGCCTGCACCAAAGCGGCAGCTTCGGACTGGTCAGGGAAGACGCGCACGTTCGTGCCACGCGCAATCACCGAGGCAGCCGGGCCACTATCGATAGCGTCTTGCTCGAAGACATCGCCAGGGATCACGGCCACGGACACACCGGCGCCAGCCATCGTCGACTGGATCCCGCCGTGCACCACCCGTGCGGCCTGCTCGGCGCTGAAGCACATTTCGCAGTACGACGAGCACTCCTGGAAAATCTTTTCTGGGTGGGTCTCCTGGAAATAGCCGGAGCCGATCTGCAGGCTCGGAATGTGGGAGGCGATCGCTAGGACTTTGGCGCCGTTGCGGTGGGCGTCGTACAGCCCCTGGATCAGGTGGGTGTTGCCGGGGCCGCACGATGCCGCGCAGACCGCCAGCTCACCGGTGATCAGGGATTCGGCACCGGCGGCGAAGGCTGCGGCTTCCTCGTTGCGGACGTGGATCCATTCGATGGAGCTTTCGCGCACCGCGTCCGAAAACGGGTTCAGCGAGTCGCCGACCAGGCCATAAATGCGTTTCACGCCTTGCTCTTCGAGCATGGCGACTATCTGTTGTGCTAGATTCTTTGCCATATCACTTCTCCTTTATTGGTACGACCACCATGGTACGCGTCGGAGAAAATTCCAGAGCAGGCTAGCGACGGTTTAATTCACCCACCCTCCGCCACAGTTCCTTGCTGGTCCAATGCCCGCCGTGCCCGCCGGCCGAGTGCAGCCGCATGATCTCCGCGCCAAAACCGGACCAGCCCGGGTTGTAGCCGTGGACCGCGCGGATTCCGGGGCGTGTGAACCGGATGGGATCGTTCAGGGTATCGGCCACCAGCAGATGCGGCTCCTCGCTAAACAGTGTGAGCTCGTCGGCACGCGCCACGGGCACCCCGGGAGAGCCCAGCAGCACCACGTTATCCGCATACAGTCCGTGCGTTGCCGCGGCTTCGCTGACCACCACGGTGCCATAACTATGCCCCACGACCGTCCGCGTGGCGTCGGGAAAGCGCTGGTGAAGCGCGGATTGGAAGTAGGAGAGATCATCGCCGGCCGCCGCCGCATATGTGTCTTTCGCCGCCTCCAGCAGGTTGCCCGGCGCGGTATAGCCCAGCCACACCACGGTGGGCGCCCCGGCCTCCTGTGCCATGAATGCGCCGCGCTCGAGGTAGCCTTCCAGGCCGTCGCTTGCCGACGAGCCCATGCCCGCTACCAAGGTCATCACCGCCTCGGGGTCCTCTTTCACCTCGCCGACCAAGACGGCGATCCCGCCGGGCCCAGCTTCCAGGATCCTGCCATTGTGCTTGTCGACGACCTCCGCGACCTTTGCGGGGACCGTGGCCATGTGGCGTTGGTGCAGCTCATCGAAGGTGAGGTCTGGGTGGTCATAGAGCCGGTCCATGGTGGGTTCTGGCACCGACATGTTTTTGCTGGTGAGCGCGGCTGCCACCGCCAAGTTCAGGTCGATGCGGTCGAGTTCGGTGTCTGCGATGAACCCGAGGGCCGCGATATTGACGGGGCTGAAAGGCTTTGCAAAGGGGCGCAGCGCCGCGATGATGTGCAAGGAAAGCTGCTCCAGCAGGTCGGCTGTCTTCAGGACGCCGATGCTTGGTGTGGCGTCGGCGGCGATGCGGGAGGCGTTCGTCGATAAGCCTGCAAAGCGAGCACGGGCGGCGTCGGCTGCTTCGCCGGAAAACTCGCCTGCGTTGAGGTGGTTGAGAATCTTGGCCACGGTGGCTTCGTGGTCTGTGGCGGATTGGCGCAGGTCGTCGAGGATTGCGGCGGCGTCGCCATAGGGGTGTGGTGGCAGGGCGATCATGACAGCTCCTGGGAAAAGTTGTCGTCGGCACGCTTGACGGTCTGGGCGAAGGCCGCGACTTCAGCGGCGTGGGTGGTGATGCGGACGGCGCACTCGTTCAGCCGGTCCGCAAGCTGGCCGGACAGCGCGGCGAAAGCGGTGGACGCGTTCGACTCCGGCAGCGGGTTATGCACGACGAACCGGGGCAGGCCGGGGGCTAATGATTGGACGGATGTGACGTGTGTGGGATCAATATCTAAAGGTTTCATGCCCATACTGTGACCCATGTGCGCCGGGCGCGCGGGGCGGCCAGAAAAATCTGTGGATAACTCAAAGTTATCCACATAAAGTGGTGCCATGAAGATCGGAATCGTGCAGATCACCACCGCAGACGATAAGATAAAAAATTTTGCCCTCGCCGCCGAGTCCATCCGGCGCGCGGCCGACCAGGGCGCAGAGCTCATCGTGTGCCCCGAGGCAACCTCGCAGGCTTTCGGCCAGGGGCGGCTAGACACACAGGCCGAAAACCTGGATGGAGAGTTTTCCACCGCCATGGCATCGCTTGCCGACGAATTGGGCGTGGTTCTTGTCGCCGGTATGTTCCGGCCGGCCGATGTGCTCGACGACAAGAACCGCGTGTATAACACCGCGCTAGTCACCGGTGGTGGGCACCACTTTGGCTACGACAAAATCAACACCTATGACGCGTTTAACTATGCGGAGTCCGACACCGTGAAACCCGGCGAGGACCTGATGATTTTTGACCACAACGGGGTCAACGTGGGCGTGGCCATCTGCTTTGATATTCGCTTCCCAGATCTCTTCCAGGAGCTGGCGCGCGCCGGGGCAGAGGTGATCGTGGTGCCCACCAGCTGGGCGAATGGTGAGGGGAAGTTGGAACAGTGGCGGATTTTAACCTCTGCTCGCGCGCTGGACTCCACGGCGTTCATCGCGGCGGCTGGGCAGGCCCGCCCGACAGGTGAGACGAGTGGGCCGACTGGGTTGGGGCATTCCACCGTGGTTGATCCCTTTGGCCACCGCGTGATGGAGCTGGGCTATGAATCGGAGGTGGCTGTCGTGGAGATTGATCCGGCGCTGGTGGAGAAGGCGCGTACGTCGCTGCCGATTCTCTAAGGCTGTTCGGGCATGGGCCACTGGTCGGGGCCGGTCGGGGTGACCATTTGGATGTCCACCTCCTCGGCGCCGGCCTTGAGCAGTGCGTTCTTGATGGCGCCGGTGGCGTCTTCGGGCCCGCACAGGATGATCTGGCGGCCCCAGAACATGCCCACCCCGGAGACGACCATCGTGACGGGCAAAGCCACGGGGGTGAGCCCGGCTAAGCGATCGCCCTTACTATCGGCGTCGACGAAGTCGTCGCCGTCGACCACCGGGGTGACGGTGAGCCAGTCCTGGGTGGCAGCAAGGGCTGCGAACGTAGACACCTCGTAGAGTTGTGTCGGGCGTTCGGCGGCGAGTACCACGTGGACTTTTGGCCGTTCGGACTGTTCCAGCAGGTCGAAGACAAGGGCCTTCACGGCCGCGATCCCCGTCCCGACGCCCACCAGCAGCGCATCGCGGGCAGGATCGAGCGAGACATCGCCGCGGGCTGCGCCCAGTGTCCAGTATTCGCCTTGCTGGACGGGGATGTCGTCGGGGACGTGCAGCTCCATCTGGCCGAAGCGGTTCGGTGGGACAGCGGGGGCGAGGTGGAGCCATTCGCCGCGGCGCTGCATCGGCATCACTGGTACTTGCTGGCCGGCTTCGTAGTCCACGGGCAGGCCGGCTTCCAGATGCAGCACGTTCACGCCTTCGGCGGCGTGCTCCACAGCCGTGACTTGGGCGGCGTTGGCCGGTGGTACGCCTTCGGCGTCGGCTTCGGCGGCACCCGCGCTCATCTCTGAACAGATTCGCCCGGCAACAGCCATCGCGGCATCGACCCGCGCGGCTGGCAAATCATCGCCGATGGTTTCTGCGATGGCATCGCCAAGTAGCAGGCCGAACAGATCATAGGTATCTGAGGGGAACCCGTGCCGGCGGTGGTCCACACCCAGCTGCCGGATCCGCGCACTGAGCTCAGGGGAGATGGGTTCGTCGATAAGCGAACGCTCCAACACCCAGCCCAAGGCCCGAGGTAAGTCGGCGTGGGCGCCGGCGAGGTCCTCCCGGAAGAGGTTGCGTGCCTCTGGGATGGCTTCGAAGAGGCGTTGGTTCAGGATGCAGTTAAGGTCGCCGCCACGCTCGCGGATGAGCTGGCCGACGTCGGCGAGTGTTCCCAATCGAATCGAGAGCTCCCTAGCGCAGGTGTATAGACAATTACTTTCCGGCGAAAGTATCGGTTCCCTTGATCTTAATACGCCGAGATGTCATAACCCTCCACGAGGCCTTCGGAATTCGGAATCCAGCCAAGCGAAGGGGCGACGTGCTCGGCGAAACTCTGCAGAATCTTCACGTTCAGGTCCACACCCATGGTGTTGGGGATGGTGATTAGCAGCGTGTCGGCGGCGGCGATCGCGGGGTCGGCCTGTAGCTGCTCGATCAGCACATCCGGCTCGGCGGCGTAGGTGCGGCCGAAGGTGACGTTGCGGCCCTCGCCTAGGGAACCGATCTGATCTTCGCCGGTGGCCTGGAGCTGGAAGTAGTTGCGGGTTTCGTCATCCACGATCGGGAAGATGGAGCGGGAGATGGAGACGCGCGGGTTCGTGCGCTCATGCCCGGCTTCCTTCCATGCCTGGCGGTAGACGTCGATCTGGCTGCGCTGCACTTCGCCGAGGCTGCGGCCGTCGGCCTCAGAGACCAGCGTGGAGCTCATCAGGTTCACGCCGTCCTTGGCTGCCTGGATCGCGGAGTCGTTGGAGCCGGAGCCCCAGAAGATCCGGCTGTGCAGCTCAGGCGAGTGCGGGAAGATGGGCAGCGGCGCGCCGTCCTGGTACATCCGCGGGTACTGCTGCGCGGCGGGGGCTGCTTTGGCCATGCCGTAGCCGTCGATGGCCTTGAGGAAGAGTTCGAATTTCTCGCGCGCCATGTCCGCCCCGTTGGGTGCTTTGGCGGAGTAGCCGAAGGATTCCCAGCCCTTGTCGGCCGGCTCTGGTGATCCGCGGGACACGCCCAGCGCGGTGCGCCCGTCCGCGAGTATGTCTAGCGCTGCCGCCTCTTCGGCCAGGTACAGGGGGTTTTCGTAGCGCATATCGATTACGCCGGTGCCCACCTCAATGTGCTTAGTCGCCCCGATCACGGCGCCGAGCAGCGGCATGGGGGAAGCGCCCTGGGGTGCGAAGTGGTGGACGCGGAAGGATGCATTGTTCACACCGATCTCATCGGCCGCCTTAGCGATCTCTACGTGGTCGTGCAAAACCTGGCGCACGTCAGGGCCCTGCTGGGCGCCGATGGCGTGGTGTCCGAAGCTCAAAAATCCAAAAGCTTTCATTGTAGCGGGTCTCCTCGTAAAAGTTAGTGTCTTATCAACAATGTTAACGCGTGCAGAGGAGCGCCTATTCCACAGCCGCACGCCCCGCTTTCCGCCCAGCCCGATTCGCACCCAACGTCGACGCCGTGGAGCCATAGCCGGCCAGCAGGATTCCAGGATTGCGCTCCGGGGTAACTTCATCGGACATCGTGATCCCGCCACCAGGGTTACGCAGGCCCAGCGGCGCCAGATGCGGCACGTGCGCTCGGAAACCCGTATTCCAAAAGATCACATCCACCTTCTCTTCGTGCCCGGCCGGCAGCGGAGCCCAAGACTCCGGCACCGCCAGGTCGCTTATCGACGAATCCATCCGCCCAAAAATAACGGAATCAGAAGTGATCTGGTCGAACATTCCGCGCGAAACTAACGTGCCCGCTTCCACACCTTCTAAGTAGGTGGGGATCATCGGAATCCCAGTGTTCGCGACTACTGATCGCGGCGCTTCACCGGCAAAGGTGTTGGCGCGCACCCGCTCCTCCACTTCGAGCCCCCAGTCCGGCCTGTCATAACCAGGCTTGAAATCTGGCGGACGGCGCGTTGCCCAGAGGGTTTCGGTCACGGGCGCCAACTCCAAGAGGAACTGCACCGCCGACAAACCACCGCCGACCACGAGGGTTTTCCTGCCCGCAAAATCTTCCGCCGCGCGGTAGTGCTGGGTGTGCAATTGCTTGCCCTGGAAGTTTTCAATCCCCCGAATGTAGGGGATATAGGGGCTATCCCACGTCCCTGTGGCATTAATCACTCGGCGGGCCATGTGCTGGTCTCCCGAGTCAAGGGTGATGGTGAAGGGAGCGTCGATACGCTCCTGCGTGACCTGGCGGACGTGTGCCGGGCGGAGGACGGGCAGATCGAACTCAGCTTCGTAAGCGCCGTAGTAGTCGGCGACGAGTTGGCTGGCGGGCACGGTTGGATCGGGTCGGTCCATGGCTAGGCCGGGGAGGTCGGCGATGCCGTGGGTGTGGCCGAGGGTGAGTGAGTCCCAGCGGTGCCGCCATGCTCCGCCGGGGCCGTCGTTGGCATCGAAGATGATGAAGTTCGTATTGCCTCGGCGTTGTACCTCATGAGCTGTGGCAAGGCCTGCCTGCCCGGCGCCGATGATCACTACGTCCCACATCTTTGTTGTCATGTACTCGACTGTATCACTGTTGTGATGTGGCTAATATGCGGTAGTTTTGACTAATCACATCAGTCTTAAAAATATCGGTTGGAGGGCTCCATGGAGTACACCCCCTACGATTTCCTGATCGATTTCGGCTGGATCTCGTTACTCCTTATTATCGGTAACATTTTGCGTCGCCGTGTCAAACTTCTGCAGCAGCTGCTGTTGCCCGCCCCAATCACGGCGGGCCTGATCGGCCTATTTCTTGCCGACGAAGTACTTGGCTGGATCCACTTCTCTGAGCACATCGGTACCTACACCACACTGCTCATCGCCGTGGTCTTCGCCTCGATGGCCTACTCCATGGACATTGGCGGTTCGGTAGGCAAGGGTGCCCGCAACATGTGGGGCTTTTCCACCACCATGTTCATGTTCCAGTGGGGCATCTTCACCCTGCTGGGCATCTACCTCTTTGCGCCGGTGATGGATACGGAGAACTGGTTCGGCATGATGCTGCCGGTGGGCTTCGTCGGCGGCTTCGGTACAGCGGCGGCCGTGGGCTCCGCGCTGGAGGGCGCGGGCGCAGAGGCGGCCTCCTCGCTAGGCTTTACCTCGGCGACGATTGGCACGCTGGTGGCCATCATCGGTGGTGTGATCGTGGCCAACTGGGGCATCCGCACGGGCCGTGCCTCGGAGCTGAAGGGCGACCTGCCTGATGATCTGCGCTCCGGCTATATCGAGAAGGTGGAAGACCGCCCTTCGATTGGTAGCGCAACCACCAACCCCTCGTCGATTGAGCCACTGGCACTGCATGGCGGCGTGATCGTGTTCACCGTGTTCATCGCCTACTACGTCAACCAGTTCTTCAGCAACCTGTGGCCCAACGTGTCCATCCCACTGTTCGCGATGTCCTTTGTGATCGGCCTGCTGGGCCGCGCCGCACTGGCCATGGTGGGCAAGGATGACTACCTGGATAAGCAGACCGTGTCCACCGTCTCGGGAGCTGCAACGGACTACATGATTGCTTTCGGTATCGCCTCGATCGTGCCCGCGGCACTTGCTGACTACTGGGTGCAGCTGGTCCTCCTCTTCGTCCTAGGCACCATCTTCTGCCTGTTCTACCTGCTGGTCATGGCGCCCCTCTTCTTCGGCGAGAAGTGGTTGGAGCGCGGCCTCTTCGGTTGGGGCTGGGCAACCGCGGCCGTGGCCACCGGTATCGCCCTGCTGAAGATGGTGGACCCGAAGATGCGCTCCGGCACATTGAACGAATACGGCGTGGCCTATGTGGGCTTCGCGCCCTTTGAAATTGGCATGACCATCATCGCGCCGATTGCCGTGCTTAACGGTTTTACCGCAGGTCTGGGCTGGATCAGTACGCTCTTCGCTGCCGCGGTGATGGTGGTGGCATTTGCCCTGAAGTGGATCCCCGCCGGGGGAGGGAAACAGAAACGGGAAAGCCCCTCATCCACCGGTGATTAGACACACGTATTGACGTAGCGTGATTGATCAACGATAATCGTCACCGGAACTCGGGCTACCCACAGTGCCCGCCTTACTACCGCTGCCACGTGCGCATACTATTCGCACGGTGTTGCAGCGGTCCTTTGTTTTCATATCGGAGGATGCTCGGATGTCTTCGTCGGCAAGCAAGAAACCAGCACAACGAATGACCACGGACACCATCATGATCATCGCGGTGCTGGTGGGCACCACGTTCGTGATGATGCTCAACGAGACCGCCCTAGCCGTCGCCCTGCCAAATATCATGGCGGAGTTCGCCATTTCCGCGGGCACGGCACAGTGGTTGCTGACCGGCGTGATGCTGACCATGGCGATCATGATGCCCATGACCGGCTGGATCTTGGACCGCTTTTCGACGAGGAAAGTGTACTTCTTCGCCGTCGCGTTCTTCCTTGCGGGCTCTGTGGTTGCGGCAATCTCACCCAGTTTTGAGGTGATGCTGCTTGGCCGTGTGCTGCAAGCTGTGGGCACGGCGATCGTGATGCCGCTGCAGATGACCGTGGTGATGACCATCGTTCCACCTGCACGCCGCGGCACCGTCATGGGCGTGATCTCCATTGTGATGGCCGTGGGACCGGCACTCGGCCCCACCTTCGCCGGCACTATTATGAGTGTCTCCACTTGGCACATGATCTTCTGGATCATGGTGGTCCTCGTGGCTATCGCCGGCCTCTTCGGTGCGTGGAAACTACGCGACATCGGGGAGACGAAGAAGGCTCCGCTGGATGCGGTATCCGTGGTGCTCAGCGTGTTCGCTTTCGGTGGCCTCGTATACGGTCTGTCGTCGATCGGGGAGATCGTGGAAGGCGGCGAGGGCGCGACAATCGCGCTGACCATGTCCGCCGTCGGCGTGATCGGGCTGGCGCTGTTCGTCTGGCGTCAGATTTCTAAGGGGAAGAAGGGCGAGGCACTGCTGAACCTCGCGCCGCTGAAGATCCGCAACTTCGTCATCGCGCTCATAGTGATCATGCTGTACCAAGGCGTGCTGCTGGGGGCATCCAATATGCTGCCGCTGTACCTGCAGGGAGCACTGCTGACCACCGCCCTAGTGGCCGGCCTGGTGAACCTGCCTGGTGGCATCGTCGAAACGGTGTTGTCTCCGGTCGCCGGTGCGCTCTATGACCGCATTGGCCCGCGCCCCCTGGTCATCCCGGGCACAATTTTGGGGGCTGCGTCCCTGTTCTGGATGTCCACCGTGGACCACACCACCCCGGTGTGGCTGGTGGTGGTCATGTTCGCCGTCTTCTCCTTTGGCTTGGCGATGTCCTTGACCCCGCTGATGACCACCGCCATGAGCTCGCTTCCCGACGATATCTACTCCCACGGCTCCGCCATCTTGAACACGCTGATGCAACTGGCCGGCGCGGCCGGTACCGCGGTGATGATCACCACCTTTGACCTGGTGAGCATCGCCGGCGGTGACACGGTGGAGTCCCGCGGCCAGGGTGGTGCCTCCGCTTTCTTAATCTGCGCGGTCCTGCTTACCGTTGCCGCGGTGGCCACGTTCTTCTTGCACCGCCCTGAACTATCAGGCCACACTAAGACCATCGCTGAGGACAGCCCGCGCTAGGCGGCTGTTTTCATCTAGTCCTTATTAATACTCAGCTAATTTCCCTGGAGGTTGCCGGATGAGCACGCCTGATCCGCGTTCTCGATCCATGGCAGGGGAGACCATCCTCGTCATATCCGTTCTTGCTCTGACGACTTTCGTCATGATGCTCAATGAGACAGCGCTGTCGGTGGCGCTGCCGTCCATCATGGCGGAGTTTGATGTGACGGCCGCGGTGGCTCAGTGGTTGCTGACCGGCGTTCTGCTGACCATGGCCATCATGATGCCCATGACCGGCTGGATCCTGGACCGCTTCAGCACCCGCGCGGTCTACTTCTTCGCCGTAGTGGCCTTCCTGCTGGGCTCTGTTATCGCGGCGATCTCACCCACCTTCCCGATCCTGCTTGGCGGGCGTGTCCTCCAAGCCATCGGCACCGCGATCCTGCTTCCGCTGCAGATGACCGTGGTGATGACAGTTGTCCCACCGAAGCTCCGCGGCACCATCATGGGCGTGATTGCCATTGTCATGGCCGTCGGCCCCGCCCTGGGCCCCACCTTCGCTGGTGCGGTGATGGCGGTATCCACTTGGCACACAACCTTCTGGGTCATGGCCGTCCTCGTGGCCATCGCCGCGGCTTTTGCTGGTTGGAAGCTGCGCAACGTGGGCGAATTGAAGCGCGCCCCGCTGGATGTGCTTTCTGTTGTTCTTTCTGCCATCGCCTTCGGTGGGCTGGTCTATGGCCTGTCGTCGGTGGGGGTGCTTATCGACGGTGGCCCCGGCTCTGGTGCCGTGATCGCGATTACCGTGGCTGGTGCCGTGGGGCTGGCGTTGTTCGTGTGGCGCCAGATCGCTCTTGCACCGCGGGGCCGTGCCTTGCTGGACCTCACCCCGCTGCGGGTGGGCAACTTCGTGGTGGCGATCGTCGTCATCGTCCTTTTCCAGGCCGCGATGCTGGGAATGGCCAACACCTTGCCGCTGTATCTGCAGGGTGCGCTGCTGACCACCGCGCTGGTGGCTGGCTTGGCCTCCCTGCCGGGTGGGCTGGTTGAGACTGTGATTTCTCCGATTGCCGGTGCGCTCTATGACCGGGTGGGCCCCAGGCCGCTTGTCATTCCAGGCACCATCATCGGCGCTGGGGCGTTGCTGTGGATGGGGACTGTCGACGAGCACTCCCCGGTGTGGCTGCTGGTCACCCAGTACACGATTTTCGGCGTGGCGATGGCGCTTTCCTTAACACCCTTGATGACCACCGCTTTGTCGTCTCTTCCTGCATCGATCTATTCGCATGGATCCGCCATCTTGAATACTCTGCTTCAACTTGCTGGCGCGGCGGGGATTGCGGTGATGATCGCTATCTTTGGGTATGTCTCCGACGCTGGCGGGGGTACCCGCGCGGCCCAAGGGGAGGGCGCAGCAACGGCGTTTCTGACCTGCGGTGGCATACTGGTCATTGCTGTTATCGTTGCACTATTTCTGCGTAAACCTGAAGATCATGGCGAAGTGAAAACAGTGGAGACCACAGACCCCGCTTAAATACTCTCGTGATCAGGGGAGACTGAAGAACCTTGGAGTTGTCTTACTTTCCAGCTAAAGTATTGTGGTGTGCATGCGAAGGTGATGACTCGGCCACGAGCCTTTATGAGAGGTTTCTGCGATTTCTGTTAACAGCATCTCATAGAACCTAACGTGCGGGGGTGGCGTGCGTCCCCATTCTTATCTTCTTGCGAACGTGATTGGCTGCCCTTGATAGGCGAAAGCCAAGGATGTGTAAGTCGAGAATTCGTGGCGTGCAGCATCTGGTTGCGCGAGTGAGCAACACACGTGAACTAAAAGAAAGTTGGTGGTCCAGGATGACAAGTTCGTTGCAGTCTGCAGCTAAACAGCCCTCGCTATGACGGAGGGTAGGCCTGCCTGCATTGATTATCCTGGTCGGTCTGGCGGTGCTGCTGTACCCAGTGGTGGCTACGGTGGTAAATAACCAGGCCCAGCAACGGGTTGCGCAGTTCTATCAGTCGCAACTTGAGAACGTTCCCGAGCAAGAGCTTAATGAAGCTGTTGAACGCGCCCGGGAATATAACCGGGAGAACCAGGATGGCCCCGTCCTCGACCCCTGGTTAGAGCAGATGAGCGAAGATAACCTAGAGTATCAACGATATTTTGATCAGCTGGCGGGGATGCCCGCGATGTCGAATGTGTTCATTCCCGCCATTGACGTGCGCCTGCCTGTCTATCATGGTACGGATGAGAAAACCCTGCAGAACGGGCTAGGGCACCTGTTTGGCTCCTCTTTGCCGGTAGGCGGTGCCTCGACGCACACTGTTATTACTGGGCATACAGGATTGTCCACTGCAACACTTTTCGACGATCTTAACAAGGTCGAAGTAGGCGATTTTGTCTATCTGTCCACGTTTGGTGAGCGGATGAAATACGAGGTTCGCGATATCGAAGTTGTGTTGCCAAATGAAACAGAGAGTCTACAGGTGCAGCCAGACCGTGACCTGCTGACTTTGATTACCTGTACTCCCTACGGCATTAACACCCACCGCCTATTGGTCCACGCGGAGCGTGTCCCGATGGATCCAGAGGATGCAGAGAACTTTGACCGCTCCGGTTCCACGATCCAATGGTGGATGTGGTTACTGGTTCTGCTAGCTGTGTTGGTTGTTGTTGGGCTTGCGTGGTGGTTGTACCGCGAATCACGTGCAGCACGGTCGATGTCCGGTCCTAGACCTGATGGTGCCGACAACGATCAGCCGGATGATAGGGATGGCGGGGATGTCTAAGCGCATCTTGCTCAGTAGATCGAGACTTGTAGGTGTGGGGACTCGTTTAGTTTTATGGTTTTCAGCGCGTTGGCATCGTGGCGAGGGGAAGTGAACTGAGGACATGTTAGGAAATAGGATGACAAAGAAACGTCATGGCTGGTGGCGCCGCCTAGGCGCGTCTATTGCGGCGGTCGGTGTATTCGCTGCGTCGGGGGTTGTTGTTGCGCAGGCGCAGGATGATAGCGGGGTCGACGCGGGCACGGTTGGGTCTGAGACGGTCGATACGCCACCGTCTTCTGAAGCCTCGACAGGCGGGCTAGATGTTCCTGGTGGTGTTGAGTCAGCTCCTGACGATGGTAACGCCGAGGCGGAAGAGGGAGACATCGATGCTGCCGATTTCGCCGGCATGAATGATGTGCCTGACGTGTCCAGGATGCGGTCTCTTCCAGATACGTTTGGTCGTGCTGCTCAACAAGCATATTCAACGAAGCAATTGACGTTAGTCCCCGAGGCAAACCCCCTAGCGTACGTCGATCAGCAGGGGGCTTCAGGCGGGATTGCTCCACGGTTGCGGGTGGGTACCACAATAGGAGGCCAGCGGGATCAGACAACTATTCGTTTGACAGAGCTGGTGATTCGGTACTATCCGTCTAGTCCACAGTATGACCTCGGTGGCCCTGTCGAAGTGGTGAAAAACGGCAATGAGTTTTGCAGGGTTGGCACCGAGAACATTAAAGCAGTTGGGTATGCTCGTAATGGCAAGGTTAATCAAATCTCCGTGGATTTGAGTTCCTGCAAGCCACAAATTGGTGTGTGGGAAGGTCATAATGACCGGGTCGAGGTCTACTTCCATGGCACAGGTACGAATCCCGCCCGAGTAAACCAGAATTACACTTTTGAACTTTATGGGCAAGTACCACTCCCCCCTCCTGTGGAACCGGAAAAGGACCCAGTGGTGAAGACGTGGGTTAATGATAAACCCACGTGGGGATCAGTCACGACCACGGTGACTTCCGGCGAGAAAGATAAATCTCATGGGAGGCCGGCTCGCGTGAAGATGGAAGCCACGGTGACAAAGCCGATGGCGCTGCCTGCTGCTATCACTGCTCGCATTCAGGACCAGAATGGGTGGGATTTCGATGGTGATTCCACACCAACGATGACCATTTACAACCCTGATGGCTCAGTGCTACATAAAGCTGTACCCACGCCAGCAAAGAATTTCCCAGCCCTAGGGACGAACACAAATATGTGGGGTGGTTCTCGGTTTGCAATGCCGGCCGATTTCACGGTGCCGGAGGGGGCAAAAATCGTCGTCGAAATGGAGTTCCATTCAAGGAGTGATACCGAAGTTACGAATAGTAGTTTTGAAGGCCCCTTGGGACCGGGTGATTTGAGCATGTTCGACTATCCTGAAAAAACTGAATGGCTAACGGCACCTGTAGCTAATCCTGAATTGCCCAAGCGTTGTGGGCTTCGCATCGCCATTGTCGGAGACCAATCAAGGTCGTTGGTATACGGCGATAAAGACGGTTGGGAAGCTAGTCGTGATGCTGCTAAGGCACTTGTTGCAGGGCTTTCTGGAACGCCCACGAAGGTAGGTATCTTTAGCTTCGCTAGCCAAGCGCCAGCATCCGGAAAGGAAGGGGTCGGCACTACTTGGACTAAGGCCCCCGGCGTCGACTCAGCACGAGACGTGAATAATCAGGAAGAGTTAAAGGACATTACCTCGGCAATCGATGGATGGAATACTCGCGACCTTGCGTCAGGGGAGGGGGCTACCAACTGGGCTCATGGGCTAAAACAGCTTCAGGGTCAGAATTACGATGTCGTCTACTTCATCACCGATGGGATGCCCACATTGAGCTTCCCCAACGATGCACGCCAAGGTTTTGGTGCATTCATGGATGAACAAGCACTTAATGCAGCTATCGACGAGGCAAACAAGCTGAAAAAGCTGGTACGAGGATCGTTCCGCTCCTTGTCGGACAGCGTGCTCGAGCCGGTAATCTCGTGACCGAAGATTTGGTGTTGAAGCACGTAGGGTCGAAGAGGACTATTACCCCGGAAGAAGGTGCTTTAGCTTATACCGCTGCGGTGGGGGTCCCCGATGAAATGGCTAACCCAGGGTTGTACCCAGAATTGGACCAAACGAAATATCCGGAGTTATTTCCAGATCCGACGAGAAAGAGGGATAATTACTTCGTATTTAAAACAGCCGTCGAGACAGGAGACTACGTCGTTCAAGAATACAAGAATGGTCAATGGGTCGACGTTACTAACGACACGGCTAAGTGGACCCGTGGAGTTCGTTCCTTTAATGATATGATCTCCGATATTTCTGGGCCGAGCGATACCGTGAACATTGCTCGTTACGGCTTGTTGGCGAAGGAGATGGGGCAAATTGCGAAGAAGCTTGCCGATCTGTGTTATTTAACCAAAACATCGACCGGCGAGATCGAGCAGCTCACCGCGGACCAGGTCACCAAGGTCTGGGGGCCAGAAGCGGCGCTAAGCAATAAGGAGTCTGCCTATAAGGCCAGCTACACAGTAACGTATCACGGTGTCGGCCCCTACGGAGCTATCGTCGATACGCCTAGTCTGCCTACAGGCGCACGCCTGCTAGGTGCGAGGGTCGTTGAATGGCGCAACGAGTTCAATAATGTCATTGGTGCTAGTTGTACTGTTCCCTACGGGCAAAGCGAGTTCCGCATTGATGACTGTGCTCCGACCGATGCCGGGCCTTCAAAGTACGCTGATCTGCGGATGATCAAGGAGCTGCCGCCTAATGCGGATGGGACGACGAACATTGGATCCCATGAGTATGACGTTGAAGTGGTTTTCGCGCGCGACCCAGATGTCTACACGAAGGCATACCCGAACCCTGACGCCAATGTATGCGATGTCTCCAATGGGGATGTGGTAAATATTGCGCGCATGGGCGATCGAGAAGCAATCGCATGCGATGAGCTCCCACGGCCAGATCCTCGGGATTTGCGTCTGCGAGCACGTAAGACCGATCTTGAGGACAACGAAACGCTCCTGGATAATGCGGCCTTCGAAATCCGCTGGACCGATAATGATGGCACCGCGCATATTCAACCCCTCGTGTTTAGTGAAGGCATGTACCAAACACCTCGTTCGTTGACGACAGGTGTGAGGTATTCCCTAGTGGAGACTAAAGCTCCAACGTGGGAACGCAAGGACGGTACAGAGGTAAGCTACAACCTTTTGGTTGAGCCGATCGATTTCGTGCTTAACTGGAATGCGGATGAGGGGCGGGCGGAGATCCGTTTCTACGACGGAGACCTGCTAACGAACTCGGCACCTCTTGCGGGAATCTGGACTAATAGTAGCTGCGCTGCAGCAACGGGTGCGAAGGATGTGTGCATTCAGGTGGCTAACGTACGCGTCGGCGATCTCCCGAAAACCGGTGGAAACGGTGTCTTCGCATCGATTCTGGCCGGGTTACTGATACTGCTCGGCGGAGCGTATGCGGCACGACGTCGCTCGTTGAGCTAACAATCGCCTGAGGCCGCGCACTATCCGGTCGTTCCAGCGTGACATCGCTGGGGCGACCGGTGTTTTGCATTCGCTAACATCAACTACCACAAAATCTGATAGTTGAGTCAGGCGCGCTCAATCTTTCTTGCCTTGAGTGGAACATTATCAACTTTGATAGCGTTGGTACTAATGACAAAGAAAAAATAAACGAAAGGAATTGAGCGCACATGAGCTCGTTTAGTCCCACAGCAAAAACACAAGAGGCACTGCAGTCTGCACTGCAGACCGCCTCGGCGAAAGGTAACCCGGACATCCGTCCGGCCCACCTGCTCGCCGCAATCTTAGAACAAGAAGACGGCGTCGCAGCACCAGTTCTCAAAGCAACCGGTGTGGATGCAGAGACCGTCGCAGGAGAAGCCCGCGACTTAGTCGACTCCTACCCGACGGCGTCTGGGGCAAACATGGCCAACCCCAACTTCAACCGCGAGGCACTCAACGCCCTCACCGCCGCCCAAGAGCTGGCCGGCGAATTGGGTGACGAATACGTCTCCACTGAAGTCTTGCTAGCAGGGCTGGCAAAGGTTACCTCGGATGCCTCTGAATTACTGACCAAGCGCGGAGCTACTTATGAAGCCATCACGGCTGCTTTCCCCTCGGTACGTGGTAACCGGAAGGTGACCACCCAGGAACCGGAGGCGGAATTCCAGGCCTTAGAGAAATACTCCACGGACCTCACCGCGAGGGCCCGGGAAGGCAAGATTGACCCAGTTATCGGGCGCGACTCTGAGATCCGCCGGGTCGTGCAGGTACTGAGCCGCCGCACGAAGAACAACCCGGTGCTTATTGGCGAACCTGGCGTCGGCAAGACCGCGATCGTCGAGGGCTTAGCCCGGCGTATCGTCGCTGGCGACGTTCCAGAATCGCTGAAGGGCAAGACACTACTGTCCCTGGACCTGTCCTCCATGGTCGCGGGCGCGAAGTTCCGTGGCGAATTTGAGGAACGCCTCAAGGCGGTCCTCGAGGAGATCAAGGATTCGGATGGCCAGATCATCACGTTTATTGATGAGCTGCACACCATCGTTGGCGCCGGTGCGTCCGGCGAGGGTGCCATGGACGCCGGAAACATGATCAAGCCGATGCTCGCCCGCGGTGAACTGCGCCTTGTCGGTGCAACCACCCTGGATGAGTACCGCCAGTACATCGAAAAGGACGCCGCCCTGGAACGCCGGTTCCAGCAGGTCTACGTCGGTGAGCCCTCGGTGGAGGACACCATCGGCATACTGCGTGGCCTAAAGGAACGCTACGAAGTGCACCATGGTATCCGGATCCAGGACTCCGCCCTGGTTGCGGCCTCGGAGCTGTCGAACCGCTACATCACTAACCGCTTCCTTCCGGATAAGGCCATCGACCTGGTCGATGAGGCCGGCTCGCGCCTGCGCATGGAGATTGACTCCTCGCCACAGGAGATCGATGAGCTTGAGCGCGTAGTCCGCCGCCTCGAAATCGAGGAGATCGCCTTAGAGAAGGAGACCGATGAGGCCTCGAAGGAACGCCTCGAGCAGCTGCGACAGGATCTTGCCGACGAGCGCGAGAAACTCTCCCAGCTTCAGGCCCGGTGGGCGAATGAGAAGAGCGCGATCGACAAGGTGCAGGCCGCCCGCGAGGAGCTGGACCAGCTGCGCCAAGAATCCGAGATCGCTGAGCGCGAAGGCGACTACGGGCGCGTTTCTGAGCTGCGCTATGGGCGCATCCCAGAGCTTGAGGCGGAGCTAGAGAAGGCTGAGTCGGCCTCGGACGCCGAAGGCCACATGCTGGAAGAAGAAGTCACCCCGGAGACCATCGCGGACGTCGTGTCGGCGTGGACGGGTATCCCGGCCGGCAAGATGATGCAGGGTGAAACAGAGAAGCTGCTCAACATGGAGTCCGTGCTGGGCAACCGCGTCGTCGGCCAGAAGGAAGCCGTCCAGGCAGTCTCGGATGCGGTACGCCGCTCCCGGGCTGGCGTTGCGGACCCGAACCGCCCAACAGGTTCCTTCCTCTTCCTCGGTCCCACCGGTGTGGGCAAGACCGAGCTGGCTAAGGCACTGGCGGAGTTCCTCTTCGACGATGAGCGCGCCATGGTGCGCATCGACATGTCGGAGTATGGGGAGAAGCACTCGGTGGCCCGCCTCGTCGGTGCTCCTCCGGGATATGTCGGCTATGAGACCGGCGGCCAGCTCACCGAAGCTGTCCGACGCCGCCCCTACACCCTCGTGCTTTTCGACGAGGTAGAAAAGGCGCACCCGGATGTCTTCGATGTGTTGCTGCAGGTCTTGGACGATGGTCGTCTCACGGACGGGCAGGGTCGCACCGTGGACTTCCGCAACACGGTGATCATTCTCACCTCCAACCTGGGTGCCGGCGGCACCCGCGAGCAGATGATGGACGCCGTCAAGCACACCTTCAAGCCGGAGTTCATTAACCGCCTCGACGATGTGGTGATCTTCGAGCCGCTCTCGCAAGAGCTACTGCGCGGCATCGTCGATATCCAGATCGGTGACCTGCAGGACCGCCTCGCGGAGCGTCGCTTGACCTTGAAGGTCTCGGACTCTGCGAAGTCCTGGTTGGCCGATCGCGGTTATGACCCGGACTACGGCGCACGTCCGCTGCGTCGCCTCATCCAGCAGGCCATTGGCGATCGCCTGGCCAAGAAGTTGCTGGCCGGTGACGTCGTCGACGGGGACACAGTCCACGTGGATGTGGAAGACGGCGGCGAGGCACTGTCCATCAGCGCCTAAAGACGAAGAAACGACAGCTGTCTTCGTCGGAAAGTGATACTCGGTCTACGATGGTGGAATGACTTCGCCGACCACGACCATCGTGACCCGGGTGCCCATCCCCGGCATTAACAACGAGGAGCTTGCAGCACATGACCTCGGCGGTGGCCACTTCGTTGTGGCAAGCGTGCCGTTTGTGGATACCACCTTGGCGGTAGGAGACATCGTCGAATGCGTCCGCGTCGGCGGCCAGTACCACGTCAACCAGGTCGTGGTCCGTGGCGGCGCGTCGACGGTGCGCATCCTGCCCAACGGACCCGATGACATCGCCGGCACCCTCCTTGCCTTCGGGTGCCGCGTCGAGATCGGCCCGGGCGGCATGCTCGCGGCCTCGATCGGCGCGGACTGCCCGCAGGAGGGGATCCAGGAGTGGCTTGAATCGCTTGTCGACGAAGGCGTGATCCAAGTAGCTCCTGGGTATACGGCGGGAACAGCTTAAAGCACTTACACTTGGTGCTATGAACGTCTTCATTTCAGCAGACACCCTCAACGATTACATCCGCAACGGCAAGAAGCTGACCATTCTGGCCTCCCTGTGGAGCCCGAAGGAAGGTGGCGCGGCCGCGAAGTTCCAGTCGCACCACATCCCCACATCTGTTTTCTGTCACGTGGCCTTCTCCCTGGCAGGCCTGCCGGGCTCGGGCGCGGGGCGCAACCCCATGCCGCCGGTGGAAAACCTCGAAGAGTCCTTCCGTGTGTGGGGCCTGGAGAAGAACCGCCCCGTCGTCGTGTATGACGAAGGAAATAACGTCTATGCGGCGCGCGCGTGGTGGACCCTGCGGTGGGCGGGCGTGGAAGACGTGCGCATCCTCGACGGTGGCCTGCGCGAATGGGACCGCCTCGGCTACGACACCATCGCCGGCCCCGGCAATATCGTCGTAGGCTCGGACATGGAGGTCCAGCCCAACACCCTGCCTACGGCGACGATGCAGGACGTACGCGAATTCGATGGCATGCTCCTCGACGCCCGCAATGAGTCTCGCTTCGCTGGCCGCCGCGAGATCCTTGACCTGAAGTCCGGCCACATCCCCGGCGCGGTGAACATCCCGATGCCGGACCTCTTCGACGACCAAATGCGCGTGAAGCCCGAAGACGAGATCCGCGACAAGTTTGCGGAGTTCGGCATCACACAAAATACCGACCCAGCATCCGTGATTACCTACTCTGGTTCGGGCAACCACTCCTCGTCGTTGCTTGCCGTGATGGCGCATGCTGGCCTGCCGATCATCACCCACTACGTGGAGGGCTGGTCCCAGTGGGCCGCCAACGTAGAGAACAAAGTGGCCCGCAACATCTAGGCCGCACGTGACTGCCCGGCCCGAACCGCGCACAAGGTTATGTTGCGCGGTTCATGCCTTGGGCGGTTCAGGCACTAGAGTTTCTACTGATGGCATACATAGCGCTTATTATTGCAGTGCTCGCTCTGATCGGAGCGGGCGTTTTGTTGTACCTAGGCCAAAAGCAGGCCAAGCAGGCCAAGCGGACTGAGCCTGCACAGCCTGCTGAGCCGGTGCTTCACGACGAGGGCCCTGTCGAGCCCGAACCGGAACCGGAGCCGGTGCCAGAGCCAGCTCCTATTTCAGAACCTGATCCAGCGCCTGAACCGGTGGCTGAACCCGAACCGGAGCCAATCCCAGAACCCGAACCGGAGCCGGAACCGGAGCCCGAGCCAGTTCCGGAACCTGAGCCAGCACCTGACCCTGAGCCGGTGGTCGAGCCAGAATCCGCTCCCGAGACAGAACCCGAACCGGAAACCACTCCCGAGCCGGAGCCGGAACCCAAACCCGCACCGCGCCCGATGCGGCGTTCAGGCCTGCAACTTCCAGGCTCAACGCGCCGGGAGCGGCGCGGGTGGGCGGAGCAGCGCGAATTCGAGTTCCGCCGCAGCGATGAGTACCTGATCGACGAATGGTCCCGCGGGGCAGCTGCGTCGGGTGCGGCTGCGAAAGATATCGTGCAAGGATTCGTCTACGGCCATGAGATGCTGCTGATGGATCTCGGCGGCGTCAACACGATGGCCATGCGCACCGGTGTGGTCAGCGATGTCGTCGTCGATATGCGCCGCGACGGTTTCCACGCCTCAGCCTCACATGACCTGCTCGAAGTGATGAGCATCGAGGGCTTCACCATCTATGCCACAGAGGTCGGCCCGGCGGAAAGAATGATCGACGACCGCGTGGTCACCGCCCTAGAGAACCTGCCCGAGGCGGTCACTGCCGTGTGGTTCGAAAGCGATTGGGTGCTCGCGCAAACCCAACGCGGCTCCACCCCGGAGGACTGGGACGCGATGCTGGCACCGCTCGGCCTGCTAGCCGATGCGGCGCGCGTCCTGCCCCCGCAAACGTGGCAGAAGCTCGAGTTTGAGTACCCCACGCGCGAGATGGGGGAGCCGGTCAGTATCGCCCCGGAGCCCCAGGAGGAGACCGCGGAGGATCTCGTCCCGCATGTGGTGCGACCGGAGGAGCCTTTGGAACTGCCCACGCGCATGACGGGTGCGGTGCGCGGTGTGATGGAGCCCCGCTCGCTGGGCGCGGATGAGGTTGAGGCGATCGCCGACGGCCACGACAAGCCCATCCAGAACGACGGCACCCGCGCCACACGTGAGCTGAAACCGCCGAGCATTTTCGACGACCGCACCGACACTCCCACCGACTAGTATTGATCGCATGGCTGAAACACAGATCGATCAACAGGCGAAGGCCGAACTGGCGGAGCTAGTCAAGGAACTAGCGGTTGTGCATGGGAAGGTGACGCTGTCGTCGGGCAAAGAAGCCGATTACTACGTTGACCTGCGCCGGGCCACGCTGCACCACAAGGCATCGCGTCTGATTGGGCAGCTGCTGCGCGAGCTCACCGCGGACTTGGACTACGTCGCCGTCGGCGGCCTGACCCTGGGCGCGGACCCAGTGGCTGCCGCCGTCATGCATGCGGACGGCGCCCCGGTGGATGCGTTCGTCGTACGCAAGGAAGCCAAGAAGCACGGCATGCAGCGCCGCGTGGAGGGCCCGTCGATCGTCGGCAAGCGTGTGCTCGTCGTGGAAGATACGACGACCACGGGCAATTCGCCGCTCACCGCGGTGGAGGCCGTGCGCGAAGAGGGCGCTGAGGTCGTTGCGGTGGCCACGGTGGTGGATCGCGCGACGGGTGCGGACGCCGTCCTGGCCGACGCCGGGCTGGAGTACCGCTACCTGCTTGGCCTGGAGGATCTTGGGCTTGCTTAACGACGAGCAGCCGGGCCCCACCGAATGGGGCGAGGGCAGGCATGGTGTGGGGCCGTGGGCCGGTGAGTGGCCGACAGATCCGCGTTACGACGAGGAACTCTTGCGCGAAGGTGACACCCGGAATGTGGTGGATGCCTACAGGTACTGGACGCGCGAGGCCATCGTGGCGGACATCGACAAGCGCCGGCACCCGCTGCACATCGCGATTGAAAACTTCGAAAATGATGCCAATATTGGCACGGTGGTGCGCACCGCGAATGCTTTTGCGGTGGACACGGTACACATCGTCGGCAGGCGGCGGTGGAATCGTCGCGGGGCGATGGTCACTGACCGCTACCAGCACCTAGAACACCATCCTGATATTGCTGAGCTGGTGCAATGGTGCGTGGAGCGGGATCTGCCGATCGTGGCGATCGACAATACGTCAGGTAGTATCCCGCTGGAAACCGCTTCATTGCCAGAGAAATGTATGCTGGTGTTTGGTCAAGAAGGGCCGGGGGTCACCGCCGAGGCACAGGGTGCCGCGGTGATGACGTGCTCGATCGCCCAATTCGGGTCAACTCGCTCGATCAACGCTGGTGTCGCTGCCGGGATTGCGATGCATACGTGGATTCGTCAGCACGCGGACCTGAAACATTCGTGGTCTTAAAACAGATAGTTAGACTGTTGAGCATCTACCAGCAAGGAGAACCGTGCCAGAGACCTGGGCGCACCGCGCCGATCTAGCTGAAGCAGCCATCACCGAGCGCCATGCCACCCGTTTGTGGGGGATTCCGCGCACCAACCTAGCAATGGTCAGCTGGCCGCCCACCAACAAGGAACGCCTTTTCGTCCACTGGCACTACTGGTGGCAGGCGCACTATCTGGATTGCCAGGTCGATGCGACGCTGCGCCGCGACACGAAAACTCGTCGCAAACGCATCGGGCACACCATCCGCGGCATCAAGATCCGCAACCTGGGCAAGCTGAAGAATAACCGCTATTACGACGACAAGGCGTGGCTGGCGCTGGCGCTGGACCGGGTGGCGCACTTGGACAAGTTCAAGCGCGGCAAGCAGCTGGACAGCCTGGAGTTCAACTTGCTGGCCGGGATTGATTCCTTGACGGGCGTGTTGCCGTGGCGCAGCGGGGAAACGTTTTTCAACGTACCTTCGAATGGGCCTTCGGCCATCATGATGGCGCGCACGGGGCGCGTGGACCAGGCCCGCCAGATCGTGGACTGGATCTACGACAACCTGATGGCGGACAACGGCCTAGTCATGGACGGGGTGCGGATGCGCATGCACGGCCCCGAGTTAGTGACCATCCCGTACACCTACAACCAGGGCGTTTTGCTGGGGGCCTCGCTGGAGATCGTGCTGGCGCTGCGTGAGGCCGCCGGTTTAAGCGACGACGAGGCGATCGACTCCTACGACGAGGCCGATACTGCCAGCGATTCCATGCAGTATGTCACCCACATCCGTTCCCTGGTGCAGTCGATCGCGCTGCACATGGCGTCGCCACAGTCCGTGATTTTGGGCGGCGGCGACGGCGATGGCGGCCTGTTCAAAGGCATCCTCGCCCGCTACTTGGCCGATATTGCGGTGCGACTGCCTGCAGATTCCCCGACGAATATCGCCACGCGTAAGGTTGCTCGTCGTTTAGTGCTGGCCAGTGCGGAATCGGTGTGGAACCACCGCCTCGAGGTCGACGGCTTGCCGGTGTTTTCCTCCGACTGGACGAAGGATGCCCGACTGCCGCACAACTACGGCATGGGCCCGTCCACTGTCAGTGAGGCGATCGGGCTGGTGCGTATCGACGAGCGCGACTTGTCCGTGCAACTCTCCGGCTGGATGCTGCTCGAAGCTGCCGCGCGAGTGGAGGGCCAGAAGTAGGTCGCAACTATGGCGTAGATATCACTTTGCGGATTGACGGGCATAGAGGGCGAAAAGAGGGCATACTGGGGGTGTATCCCAATTTCGCGAAAATGGAGGAAATCAAAGCATATGCCTATCGCAACTCCCGAGGTCTACAACGAAATGCTCGACAGGGCGAAGGCGGGTGGCTATGCCTTCCCAGCCATCAACTGCACCTCGTCTGAGACCATCAATGCTGCGCTGAAGGGCTTCGCTGAGGCGGAGTCGGACGGCATCATCCAGTTCTCCACCGGCGGTGCTGAGTTCGGCTCTGGCCTGGCAGTGAAGAACAAGGTCGCTGGCGCTCAGGCCCTGGCTGCTTTCGCACACGAGGCCGCGAAGCACTACGGTATCAACGTCGCCCTGCACACCGACCACTGCCAGAAGGAAGTTCTGGACGAGTACGTGCGTCCTTTGATCCAGATCTCCCAGGAGCGCGTGGACCGTGGCGAGCTGCCGCTGTTCCAGTCCCACATGTGGGATGGCTCCGCTGTTCCTATCGACGAGAACCTTGAGATCGCCCAGGAACTGCTGGAAAAGGCACGCAACGCGAACATCATCCTGGAGATTGAGATCGGTGTCGTCGGTGGCGAAGAGGATGGCGTTGAGGCAAAGGCCGGCGCTAACCTGTACACCACCAAGGAAGACTTCGAGAAGACCATCGACGCCATCGGCACTGGCGAGAACGGCCGCTACCTGCTGGCAGCAACCTTCGGCAACGTGCACGGTGTGTACAAGCCAGGAAACGTGAAGCTGAAGCCAGAGGTGCTGAAGATGGGCCAGGAGACCGCAGTGGAGAAGCTGGGTCTTGAGCCAGGCTCGCAGCCATTCGACTTCGTCTTCCACGGTGGCTCCGGCTCCGAGAAGGAGAAGATTGAAGAGGCGCTGTCCTACGGCACCATCAAGATGAACGTAGACACGGACACCCAGTACGCGTTCACCCGCCCAGTCGTGTCCCACATGTTCGAAAACTACAACGGTGTGCTCAAGATCGACGGCGAAGTGGGCAACAAGAAGGTTTATGACCCACGCTCCTACATGAAGAAGGCGGAGCAGTCCATGTCCGAGCGCGTCATCGAGGCATGCAACGACCTGCACTCCGCAGGCAAGTCCGTTTCCAAGTAGTCCATACAAACGGCAACTTTTTCACCGGTTTTCCTGCCCATTGTTGGCGGGGAGGCCGGTTCTTTCTTGAGCGTCTTTCTGCCAGTACAGTGAGGGGTATGTTTCGTCGTAAAGCGTCAGCGGTTGGTGCGGTGGTGATGGCAGTGGCTCTGGGCTTGCCGTCGGCAGGTGCACAATCGGATGAACAAGAAGTGGTCCCAGGCTGGAATATCATCGGCGAGGAAGAAATGGGCGCGCTCAAGCCTACGGCCAAGGCGAATGTGTGTGGACCGCTCAAGCCAGGGCAGGCGACGGCCTATGACTTCACTTTTCAGCCCGGCTTGCCCAAGGAGGACCGGGGTGACTGGACCGCGCAAACATGGGCCACCGTGGTGCTGTGCGAAGACCCAGACGTGCCCTTTGATCGAGCGCCTACAGCTGAGGACTTCACCTGGACTGGTGGCACCGTCCACCACGTAGAAATAGAACCGGGGCGCACGCCGGGGTGCTGGGTGGCGATGTTCGGCC
>NZ_JBHWRP010000041.1:0-24312 GCF_043426755.1 Corynebacterium sp.
CACCCACCGGTAGATACCTACGACGCTTACCTGCGTCTACACCTGCTGTCCCACCGCTTGATCCGTCCGCATGAGGCCAACATTGCGGGCCTCTACAATCTGCTGGCGAATGTGGTGTGGACGAACTATGGCCCGTGTGCCGTCGCAGACTTTCAGATGGTGCGCGGACGCCTCGCTGGTAAGGGCCCTGTGGTTGTGTTCTCCGTCGATAAGTTTCCTCGCATGGTGGACTACGTAGTCCCCACGGGTGTGCAGATTGGCGATGCTGACCGCGTCCGCCTTGGCGCCCACCTTGCCGAAGGCACCACCGTGATGCATGAAGGTTTCGTCAATTTCAACGCGGGCACCCTGGGACCGTGCATGGTCGAAGGCCGAATTTCGGCAGGCGTGACGGTGGACAGCGACACCGAGATCGGCGGCGGCGCATCCATCATGGGCACCCTGTCCAGCGGTGGCAAGGAAACCATCACGGTGGGTCAGCACTGCCTGCTTGGCGCTAACTCCGGTATCGGCATTTCACTTGGAGCTGGATGCGTAGTCGAAGCCGGCCTCTACCTCACCGCGGGAACAAAGGTCACCGTCTTCGGCGGCGTGGCAGAGCAGCTTGGTGTTAATGACGGCACTCGAAAGCGAGCCGCTGAACTATCCGGTCAGCCGGGCATCATGTACCGCCGCAATTCGGTCACCGGCGTGGTCGAAGGCACCCGCGCTCACTAGGTCACTTGGTCCTGGTCGGCTCGGTGCGGGGCTCCCCACCGACTTTGCAAACCGATATAGTCCTCGCCACATAGTGCTCGAGTCGGCCCACCCCTCTTGCAAACCGATATAGTCCTCGCCACATAGTGCGGGTCACTTATTGAAAACTAAGTGGTATCACGCAGTATGTGCCGAGGACTATATCGGTTTATGAATTGGTTGAATGCAGGCGGGCCTGAACGAGGATCCGCTTCCAAGTAAACCGCGACTAGCAGCGCAGCGTGGCCCCGTGATCAGTTGTTGGCCGCTTTGTGCGGGTGGGTACCGCCCCGCGGCCGGCTGCCAAGGGCCCCATCATCGGCGCGCTAGCAACACCACGGGTAGAGGGGCTGCCGACACCAATACCGGCTGGAACGTTCGCTGGCTGTGCTTGGGCCATCGCCACCCCTCCGCCAAGCACACCTGGCGGCACCGCTGCCGGCGCCCCGACCCCCGCTGCTGCGACAGCGCCAGCACCTACACCAGCCGAAGAGCCGAGGGTGGCTGCACCTGTGTTCGTGTCGGTCGCCTGGAGCGTCTCCTTGTCAGAGTTTTCCAGGTGGCAAGTGCACCTAGAGCAGCAGCACATTGCCCGCTCCACGTCCGCTGGCCACTGCAGTTGTGGCGCCCTTGAAGCATGGCGCTGAGTGAGCCAGCTCAGCAGATCCACGCCACCTTTCACGTGACCGCTGATTAATGACAACAAAGGCGGAAGCGCGTGACGCAGCAGTACTCCAAGTTGGCCTGGAAGTGCATCGAGGAAACTGCGCTCTACAAGTACCCGCGCCGATGTTTCAAGACCGGCCAAACCTGGCGAGAGTAGCCCTAGTACTGCACGCAAGATATCGACGATCACCGCGATGAACTGCACGCATAGCTGCATGATCTGGGCAGCCAGAGCCACCACCTTAGCGATCGATGCCAAGGTCTCCAGAGTGGCGCAGGCCGCAACGAACCCCTCACCTTCTGTGGTGGCAGCGAGATCCCGCGAAATCACTGACAGAGTTGTGTCCACCTCAGTGGCAACACGGGAAAGCTCGCCCCAGAGCCAGCCGCTGCGATGGACCTCGTCGAGGTTCGTGGTCTCTACCGCCTCTACGAAGGTGGCCAGATCGGGCAAGGCAACAGGATCAGCTCCGGCAGCACCCGGCTGTGGCAGGGGCGCAAACCCCGTCCCTGGCAGCTCGGGAAGAATGACACAGGATTCGTCGATAAGCACCCCGGCAAGGGCGGCAGCGTTGTCACCGTCTCCCCTATCGATAGCCAAAGCATCGGCGCGCAACGCGTCGACGACGAAGCCCACGTGCCTGGCCAGGTAGGCGATCACCTGGAGGCCGGAGCCCTCAGGCCCGGAGAGGCAATTGCGGTGGTAGGTGCCGAGTTCGCGAAGCCCTGGCAGCGTGGTGAAGGTAGGACCTGGGCCCGCGCCTTGAGTGTGTTTGTGCAGAGTGTCAAGTTCATCGACGCAGCCGGCGGCGGCTTCGGCGTGCTGGCGAAGTTGTTCGGTATCGACGGCGAGCATGAAAATCCCCCTGGTTGTTTCCGGGGGAAGAATGACTCAGTTCAGGCCCGGCAACCGCGGCCTCCCCCGAATGGCGTTGGTACCGCCCTAGTATCACCCACGAAATCAGACCGCGCAGCGCAAGGATGCACACTTTAGTGTGCACGCAAGCACTAGTTGCAGGTTACTGGGCGGAGTTGGTCTGCCCTTGAGGCGGTTGCTCGGCCACGACTTTGACCTTGGGCTTAGCAAAGGTCCACAGTTTATTGATGACGAAGTTGACGGGCATTGCCACGACAATCGAGATCGCCTGGGCCCAATAAAACTTCGTTCGGAAACCGGTGGAATTATCAAAGACGGAGTCGGGCAGCCCAATGGGGCTAGTCGGGTTCATCAGGAGCGTCAGCACGCCCAGCGACACCACGTAGGCCACCATGCCTGTTGCTAAGAACGGGAAGAAGCCGCGGAGCCACGAACGCTTCGGCACGCCCTTAAAGGTCCAGGAGCGGTTGAGCTGATAGTTCCACGTATTGGCCACCAAAAAGGCGAGGGTGGCGAAAATGTGGTACCAGCGCACATTAAATTCGGTGCCGAACAGATTAAAGAAAATATCGTTTTCGTGGATCCCCCAGCCCAGCTCAGCACTCTTCTTTGACAGGTACGTCACCGCCAGGTTGACCAGCGTTCCCGAGCCGCCCACCAGACCAAACATGATGAACTGGCGCACACCGTTGAGCATGCGCACCGTCGAAAAGCGCTTCGTGCTTCCCGTTTGGTTTTTCGCGGGAGGTGCCGCATCCACAGCTGGGGAGACAGATTGATCCATGTGGCTCCTCCTTGCGCGAACACGAAACTATGGCTACGAAAACTTTACTCAGTGTTAACCCAGTCTATCTGGAAGGGTCCTGAAAGACGTTATTGTTCGCACCTTTTCGCCCACAGGATCCTGAAACCGCACGGACTGCGCCACCAAATGCAGGGGCCTGGAAAATTCGTAGAGGCCCCGCGGCACGCGTTCAGGGTAAGTGTCGTCGCCCACGATCGGATGGCCTACATAATCGCACACCGCCCGCAGTTGGTGAGTAAACCCAGTTGTCGGTTCCAGCTCCAGCACACTGGTCCCCGACTCCACCTGCAGCGTGCGCACCCGCGTATGGGTGGGCCGACCATGCTTATCGACGACCACCCGGCGGCTTACCGAACTCAGTGGCAGGGAGATGTCTTCCCAGTTATCTATCTGGAGCCGGCCGTGCACCCGCGCGACGTACCTTTTGTGCACCTGCCGACGTGCAAATAATTGCTGGTAGGCGGCGCGGTCTTCCGGTTTCTTTACAGCGAGGAGCACCCCGGCGGTCAATCGGTCGAGCCGGTGGAACACCGTCACGTCCTCCCCGTAGTGGCGCCGCAGGCGGGTCTGTACTGTTTCGCGCACAATGCGCCCGTTGGGTGTGGCGGGCAGAAAGTGTGGTTTGTCTACTGCGATGAGGGTGTCATCGTCGATAAGCACGCGCGCGTGGAAGGGGATCTCCGGCTCGCCGCTGACATCCGGAAAGCGGAAGGCCGGCACGGGTGTGGGTAGTGCGGTGCCGGGGATGAGGAGTTCGCCCGGTGCGAAGGGGCTGTCACCACTGCGGGCGGCGAAGAATTCGCCGGGCGGGACCACCTCACGGAGTACCACCCTGGTGGCTACGATTCCGTCGCGGGCCGGGGGCCTGCCGGTGGGATTATTCTGCAAGGTTGCGCAGGCGGCGGCAGGCCTCGTCGATCCGCTCGTCGGTGGCGGTCAGCGCGATGCGGACGAAGTCGGTGCCAGCCGGACCATAGAAGTCACCGGGGGCAACAAGGATTCCGTGCTCAGCCAACCAGGCCACAGTGTCGCGGCCGTTCTCCCCGCGGGTGGCCCACAGGTACAAGCCTGCCTCGGAGTGCTCCACGGTCAGTCCGGCCGCTGTCACCGCCTTGAGCAGCTTGGCCCGGCGCAGCGCGTACGTGGACTTCTGGAGTTCCTCGTGCAGGTCACCGTTGAGCGCGGCCACCATCGCGTGCTGAATCGGGCCCGGCACCATCAGGCCGGTGTGCTTGCGCGCCTCAGTCAGCTCCGCGATCAACGCGTCATCGCCGGCAAGGTAGCCTGCGCGGTAGCTGGCCAGGTTCGAGGTCTTGGACAGCGAATGCACCGCGATCAGATTCTTATTGTTGCCGCCGGCTACGCCCTCGTCCAAGAGTGAGATCGGCTGTGCGTCGTCGTCCCATCCCAGGCCCAAGTAGCACTCGTCGGAGGCGACGATGCACCCGGTGTCGCGGGCGAAGTCGCGCCAGACTCCAAGCTGTTCGGCAGAGGCTACCGCGCCCGTGGGGTTCGACGGTGAATTGATGAACGCCAGCGCGGCGCCGTCGACCGGCTCGTCGGAACGCACCGGGGTGCATCCCGCAAGCAAGGCCGCCACCTCATAGGTGGGATAGGCCACGGTAGGAATGATGACCTTCTGGCCGCAGATGCCCAGCAAGGTGGGCAACAACGCGATCGCTTCCTTCGTGCCGACGACCGGCAGCACACTCGCGGTGCTCAGCCCGGCCATCCGGTAGCGGCGCTGCAGCGCGCCCACGATCGCTTCCCGCAGCTCCGCGGTGCCCTCCGTGGGAGGGTAACCCGGCTGCGCCGCTGCTTCCGACAGCGCCAACTGGATACCCGGGTCCACGGCATCGACGGGAGTTCCCACCGACAGGTCCACGATGCCGTCCGGGTGGTTGGCCGCGGTGTCTTTGACCTGGGTAAGGGTGTCCCAGGGGAAGTCGGGCAGTACGGAGCTTAAAGGAGTGCGATCAGTCACCGGCATCTAGTCCTGGTTCTGTGGAGGCAGGGCTGCGACGAATGGGTGGTCGAAGTCCAGCGCGCCCAGCTTGGCGGCACCACCTGGAGAGCCCAGGTCATCAAAGAAGCCCACGTTGGCGTCGTAGTACTCAGCCCACTCGTCTGGGGTGTCATCTTCATAGAAGATGGCCTCGACGGGGCAGGCCGGTTCACAGGCACCACAGTCCACACACTCATCGGGGTGGATGTAGAGCATGCGCTTGCCTTCGTAGATGCAGTCCACTGGGCATTCTTCTACGCACGAACGGTCGAGCACGTCGACGCACGGCTGAGCAATAACGTATGTCATCGGTTCTTCTCAAACTCCTGATCTTGATTGATGAAAATAGTGTACTCGCACTCGCTTTAGAGTATGTCATCATGACCGCATGGCCGGAACCAGCCCACCAATTAAACCCGATACAACCAGTGTTAATGCGCGAATTTTATTTGCGGTGAGCACCGAGCTAAACATTTCCACACCCAGGCCCAAACCCAGAAGTACCAGCACCCAGCAGGCAACGGGGAGCAGCGCGAGCCAGACGCGGTCTGTCCACAACAAAGCGGTGCGCGTGAGTACCAGATTGAATAAAAACGCCAACGCAATCGGGTACGGAACAGCCACAGAACCGATATGCGCATCCAGGTACACCAGCGACAGCAGCGCGGACATCGCCGCCCCCAGACACAGCCACCCGTAGGCCGTGACTTGCTCACCACGCGAGAAGTCTGTGCGGATCACGGTGCGTGACGACGAGCGCCCCACCTTTTACCTCTCGATTCCGTCCAGCAGGCCCGCACCATGAGCCAGCGGTAGGCCCGCACCCAGCTGGTAGTGCTCGCGCAGCAAGATCGGTTGGGCAATCAGGTTGGACAACGCGAACACGGTACGAGGGCCACTGCCCCAGGCCGCGTGCGGGTTGGTCGTCGAAACTGCGCCGTCGGCGATCCACACCTGCGTTGCGTGGGCGCGCATCGCCTCCACCTTCTGGTGATAGGTGACATCGTCCATCTCCACCCAGGTATCGGTGGCATCAACGGCCGCGAGCTCGCCTGGTTCCGGCGCCCGCCAGCCCTCCGGAATCGTGGTCGCCGCATCCCGGTCGAGCTCTTCGCGCAGCTGCACCGCCCACACAATCCGCGGAATGTCCACCACCTCAGCGGCGGCGTGCGTGATCTCGTGGGCCCGAATATGGTCCGGGTGCCCGTATCCACCATCCGGACCGTAGGTGATCACTAGGTGCGGGCGCTCCCGCTGGAAGATGGCGACCAGTTCGTCGACCGCCGCTTGGCCCGAGTTCACAAACGCGCGCGGGTTCTTGTGCGCCGGCGAACCAGCCATGCCAGAGTCCCGATGCACCCCCGCCCCGCCAAGAAACTCGCCGCGCACGCCAAGAATTTCCAGTGCGTGGGAAAGCTCATGGATCCGGTAGCCGCCAAGCTGGTCGGCCTCATCATTGACCAAGTGCTGATAGGTGTCGCCGATCACCTCGCCTTCCTCCCCCAAGGTGCAGGTGACCACTAGAACATCGGCACCCCGGCGCGCCAGGTCTGCCAGTGCTGCGCCTGTGGCGATGGATTCGTCGTCAGGGTGCGCGTGCACGGCGACCACGCGGTAGCCAACGAGGTCACGTGTCGGTGCTGTATCTCCGGTCATTATTGAATCGCCTCTTCCTCGGGTTGTTCGGTGGGTGTCGCCACCGTCGTCATGCTCTCTACTGTATCGGGATCGGGTAGGCGCCAGATGGCCGCTGTGGACAAGCCCGCTTCCCATTCATCCAAGTCCGGGCTCGGTCCGATCACGCCAGGTCCTAGGGCGAGCAGTCGCTTCTCGTGGAGCAGTGGCACCCAGGTTGCTTCACGACGATGCACCGCCGCCACATAATTCTGTGCGTCTACCAGTGGGATCACCCCGGCTAAGACGTCGCGGGAGAACTGATCCGTTTCCTCCGTGCAGTAGCCAGAGAGATTTTCGGCGCGGAACTCCCCGCTGGGGCAGAGCAGTTCGCTGGAGGCATCGGCTGCGGTACCGGCGTTATAGTCCCTGGTGACTAGCCCATCAATGTCCCCACTGGGTAGGCGGTTTGTGGTGGCATCCCGCAGGTCGGTGGCCACCACTTCGGCGTCGACACCGCGTTGGTTCAGCATGTCGACGAGTGAGCGCACCGCGGCTGAAGCCACGAGGTCCGCAGGATCGGCCGCCAATCGGAGGGGCCGATGCTCTTCAACTGCCTGTTGCACTAGCAGTGGTTCTTCCTGGGAGACGGGAAAGTGTTCGGCAATATTTATGTACGATGACCTGCCGCCGGCGATGCGTGCGAGAAGGGGCACATCAATCAGGGAGCGCAGTTCGGTACGCACAGCATGGTCGGCAAGGATCGGGGAGGTCGTTGATAAGCTCACACCAAGGGTGCGCGGAGTGTCGATCATGCGCTCCTGTATATCCGGGATCAGGCTGTAGGTATCCGGCGAGATCTCAGAAGGCACGCTGTCGACGAACTGGATCTGCCCGGCGCGCAGCTGGTCGGCGCTGTGCGTGGTTGACCGGACTGCAGCCAACGTCAACGTGTCGATCTGTGCGGGGTCCGAGCCCCAGAAGCGATCGTTGCGGTGCAGGGTGATCACTCCCCTGCCGCGGTCCACATCTTCGACCATGTAGCGGCCGGCAGACGCGGGAATATCATCGCGCAGTCCCACGTGGAAGCCATTGGCGTCCAAAGTCAGCAGATGGGACGGCAAGATGTGGCGGAAGAGCTCGTTCCACGCGGCCACGGGTTCCTCGAAGTCGACGTGAACGGTTTTGCCGCCCGCACCGCTGACGCGCACGTTGGAAATGGCACGATAACCGGCTGGGTTCAAGACACCTGGTGTGGTGGACATTTGTCGCCACAGATAGTTGAAATCAGCGCCGGTCAATGGGGTGCCGTCGGACCACTGAGCGGCGTCAGCGATTTGGTAGCGCACCGTCATCGCCGCCGGGGACTCCGGTAGTACCTCGGCGGAATCCAGCACCTCGTGGTTGATCTGATCCCCGATAAACGCACTGGGCAATACCAAGTTGGCGATGGACAAGACCACGGAGGATTCGTCGGAAAGCAAGTGCGGGTTTAAGCCGTTGCGCAAAGGCTCCACCCCGACTGAAATTTCGGAGCGGGTCTTCGCAGGCTCTGCCGGCTCTGCGGTGGAGGTAGTGGTAGTCGGTGCCGGCTCAGGTTCGACGACTGGCGGCGGACCCGGGTTTGCCGCACATGACGCCAGTAGCACGCCAGTGGTCACCAGGCTGGCCGCAGCACGGTGGACGCGAGTACTCATTCTTCTTTTTGTACCACGCGGCGGCCCGCAGTTTGCGATTCTCGGCTGCCCAATCCCTGTGAAGACAGCACAACTGCTAGCCCGATCAGGGGCAGGACAAGCAGCGCGACCCGAAGCGTGCTTGCCTCGGAGATCACGCCGAGAATAGGGCTTGCCAGTAGCGCGCCTGCGCGCAAGAGCCAGCTGACAATCGTCATGCCCGTGGATTGGGCCACACCCGGCAGCTCTACCGATACCGCATAAGCGCTAGGGATTAACGTCGCTGCACCCCAGCCGGCAAGTGCGTAGCCGAGATACAGCAGCCACGGATCGCTAGCTAGAACGACGAAGATGCCTCCAACTAGGATGCTCACCCCGCCCCAGCGTGCCACCTGAACGCGTCCGAAGCGGTTGATCAGCACGTCGCCGACGAACCGGCCGAAAGTCTGTGCCGCGAAAAGGACCGTGTACGCAATACCTGCGGCCTGCAAGCTCACGCCAGCCAGCACATTGGCGGACAGCGGGGCCCAGTTATTGCCGATATCCTCCACCACTGAGCCGCCCAGCGCCACGATCGCAGCGGGCAGGGCGATGAGGATGGCCCTTCCGGTGATTTTTGCGCTTGTCGACGATTCCTGCGCGGTTCCTTCCTGCTGGTCCTGATCAGCGCCTGTTTCTTGATTGACTGAGCCCATCATCCACGCGGCGACCAGAACCAGCAGAACCTGGATGACGGCGATCAGCGCCAGGTGCTCTCGCATAGTCCAGCCGGCCACCGCCGCTGTGGTCGCTCCAAGACCGCCGAGAACCGCGCCAAGCGACCAGCAGGCGTGCAGCGAACTCATGAATGATTTTCCTAGGTCATCCTGGATGCGCACGGCGGCGATATTTTGGGAGACATCGATGATCGCATCGAGAATCCCGAAGAGGAGCAAGGCGGCGGCCAAAGCTACAGGCCCTGGCATCCACCCCAGAGCGGCCAGCACAATAGCCGTGGCAATTGTACCCACCACCATCACGGGCCGAGCGCCGAAAGTACGCTCAGCGATGGCCGGAAGTACTGTGGCCAACAGAGAGCCAATGGCAACAGCTGTGACCATCAGGCCGAAGACTGCGTCGGAAAGCTCCCACTCTTGCTTAATGGTGGGGTACCACGGCAACAGCGAGCCGATGGAAATGCCATTAGTGGCAAACATCAACGCGGAGCCCAAAGGACGCTTCAGTGCCTTCAGGTTCCGCGTTGTCATAGGGCCCAGCCTAACGATTCTTTACTTGTTCATCTGCTTCGCACGCGAGCGGGCGCGTCCACGCTCGGTGGAGTCAAGGATGATCTTGCGCACGCGCATCGCCTCTGGGGCGACCTCGACGCACTCGTCCTCATCACAGAATTCAATCGCTTCGTCCAGCGAGAGGTTACGCGCCTTCGCCAAGGTGACAGTGGTATCGGCAGAGGCTGCACGCATGTTGGTCAGCTTCTTTTCCTTGGTCACGTTGACATCCATGTCTTCGTCGCGGTTATTGATACCCACGACCATGCCCTCGTAGACTTCAGCGCCTGGCTCCACCAAGAACTCGCCACGATCAGCCAGGTTCGTGATGGCGTACGCGGTGGCCTGCCCGGTGCGGTCGGCAACCAGGGAGCCGGTTGGGCGGCCCTTGATCTCGCCAGCCCACGGGCGAGGTTCGATCGAGTAGGAGTTGGCAATACCTGCGCCGTGGGTCTCGGTCATGAACGTCGTGCGGAAACCAATCAAACCGCGGGCGGGCACGTCGAACTCCATGCGCACCCAGTCCCCGGCCGCGTTCCCCATCGAGGTCATCTGGCCCTTGCGGCCCGCCATCAACTGAGTGATATTGCCCTGGTACTCGCTCGGGGTATCGATCACGATGTGCTCGTAGGGCTCGTGTACCTTGCCGTCGATTTCACGGGTGACAACCTGCGGCTTACCCACTGTCAGTTCGAAGCCTTCGCGGCGCATGGTCTCAATCAGCACGGTCAAGGCCATTTCACCACGGCCCTGGACCTCCCAGGAATCTGGGCGCTCCGTCGGTAGCACGCGCAGCGACACGTTACCGATCAGTTCCTGATCCAGACGCGCCTTGATCATGCGGGCGGTCAGCTTATCGCCGCCATTGCGGCCAGCCATCGGCGAGGTGTTCACGCCGATCGTCATGGACAGGGCGGGCTCATCCACCTTGATGCGTGGCAGTGGCTCGACATGCTCCGGATCCGTGAGGGTGTCGCCGATCATGATCTCATCCACGCCGGAAATAGCTGCGATATCGCCAGCGATGACGTCGCCTTCAGCCGGCACGCGCTCGAAACCGACGGTGCGCAGCAGCTCTGCCACGCGCACGTTCTTCACGTGTTGTTCCCCGTCCGCGTCGTAGTGGATCCAGGCGACTTGATCGCCCTTCTTCACGCTTCCGCGGTGCACGCGGATCAGAGCAATACGGCCCAAGAAGGAGCTGGAGTCCAGGTTGGTCACCTGAGCTTGGAATGGCGCGTCAGTGTCCGCTGCCGGCTCTGGGATCTCGTTGTAGATCACGTCGAACAAAGGCTGCAGGTCCTCATTATCCGGCAGCTCGCCGTTGCCCGGGTTCTCCAAGGAGGCGCGGCCCGCACGCCCCGAGGTGTAAAGCACAGGAAGGTCCAGCAGGTTTTCTGCGGCCTCGGCTGCCTCTGGATCTTCCAGCCCGGCACCGAGCTCCAGCAAGAGGTCCTGAGCTTCCTCGACCACTTCGTCGATACGCGCGTCAGGACGGTCCGTCTTGTTCACGCAAATGATCACTGGCTTCTTCGATTCCAGGGCCTTGCCCAGGACGAAGCGGGTCTGTGGCAGTGGTCCCTCGGAAGCATCAACGAGCAGGACGACGCCGTCGACCATGGAGAGGCCGCGTTCGACCTCGCCGCCGAAGTCTGCGTGACCAGGGGTGTCGATAACGTTAATGATCAGGTCGCGACCATCCTTGCCCTTGCCTAGGCGGCGAATAGCGGTGTTCTTCGCCAGAATGGTAATTCCCTTTTCGCGCTCCAGGTCACCGGAGTCCATGACGCGGTCCGCCACTTCGCCGTGATCGCCGAAGACGCCGGATTGCTCAAGCAGGGCGTTGACGAGGGTGGTCTTGCCGTGGTCAACGTGGGCGATAATGGCTACGTTACGGAACTCTGGGTAGGACACGAAGGGTGCTCCTCTATTTCAAAACATCGTATGAACGTTTAAACCCTACTCTGTTCTATCCATTGACGCACTTCCTCGCCCAAGTTTCGGGTCAGGTAGTAAGGCAAAAGCACTTGACACGCCCACAGATGTGGATAGTGTTACTGTTGTTACTATTGTTTCTTTAGTTACGATTGTGACTTTGCGCAATGAACAACAAAATTGGGTACGTGGACTGTCCGCGGGTCTAGGTGTAACGTCGAGCGATCACCGACCAATACCTTTTATAGGGCTGCAGGAAAGCACACCGTACACACTCTCAATGGTTAGGAATATTGTTTCGTGCGAATGACCACATCTCAGCTTCGCGCCGCCGTCGCGTCCGCCACCGCGGCCGTCATGGCCGTCGGCGCTCTAGCTGCACCCGCTGCCACTGCCAACTCCGAATTAAGCTCCGCCTGGAATCATTGGAACCAAAAGAGCAGCGAAATTGCCTCCACCTATGTCGACGAGCTGGGGCGCCCTACGGACTACACCGTGGCCCGCATTAATGAATTTGCCAGCCAGCCATGGGTCCCCAACGACGTCGAAAATGCACTTCGAGCCGGAGCAGCCTTCTTCGCCGGTGGCGGTGAGGCCGGTGGGCCTCCCCTGCCTGAAGACGCCCCGCCGTTTACCCAGTTCTACTGGCCCACTGTGTCGTCGAACTGTATGGGCCCTGATCAGCACTCCACCGCCAGTGCCATCGCTGTGCCAGGCCCCACCCCGGACGTGGAACCGCAGCCTGGCCCCGGCGAGACCACCTTCATTTTCACCGCATTGGGCACTCCTGCTGCTGCACCCGAGCAGGGTTTGATGAATGTGTACTGGTTCAACACCACTACCTTGCAGGCAGGTGTAACGCCTTTGGGCGATAACGGGATAAACAAGACAGGACCGACCACGTTGTCGGGAGTGGCCCCTACCGGCCATGGCACAGTGATCGCTGTCGTGCACGGTGCGGCCAAAACTGAAACCAATACCTGTTCATTCGCGCCAACGGCGGCAGTTTTCCAAGCTTAGAAAGATCGTGAGGAACACCATGGGCGTTGATCTCCACCCGGTCAAGCAGGAGACTTTTGATGTCTCCTCAAAGACCAACACGGACCCCAAAGGTTTCCTCCGCGACGTCGACACTTTTCACACCACCGAATTTGGCCTCTACATGGCTCGGGGCGCTAACCACCCACGTTTCGGATATCTAGAAAGCTGGCTGCTGCCCGCGCTGGGCCTGCGCGCCAACATTTTCCACTTCCGCGAAGGAATCGACGAGCCCCAGGACTTCTACTTTGACATTGCAGACATCAATGCGGACGGCGATGTCTGGTCCACCCGCGATCTCTATGTCGACTTAGTCTCTGTCACCGGCGAGCCGATCGATGTACTTGATATCGACGAACTAGCCGCCGCTACCTCCGCTGGGCTGATCACCGCGGCCGAGGCCGAGCGCGCCATCGAAAACACTCTGGCAGCAGTGGAAGGCATCACTCGTCATAACGACAATCCCATGGACTGGCTGCGTACCCTCGGATATGATCTGACCTGGGCTGACGAGGTTGCACTTACCCCTGTTAGCTAGATCTGTCGGTTAGAATCGGTGCCCATGAGCACGATTTACCATAATCCGCAGTGTTCCACGTCCCGCAATGCCTTGGCCATCATGCGTGAACACGGGGAAGAACCAGAAGTAATCAAGTACCTCGATACTCCCCCATCCAAAGACACACTCGCTGAACTCATCGATGCCGCAGGCTTGAGCGTCCATGAGGCGATCCGCACCCGCGAGCAGCAGTACAAGGACCTCGGCCTGAGCGAAGACACGCCTGACGACGAGCTGCTCGAGGCCATGGTCACCCACCCCCGGTTAATTCAGCGGCCCATCGTCGTCACGGACAAGGGCGTGCGCATTCCTCGCCCAATGGACCTGATCAACGAGATTCTTTAGTCAAACCGAGCTCCGTGCCCACGCCAAGCTCAATATTGAGCCCAGGAACCGAGTTGATGAGGTTTCTGGTGTACTCCTCCTGCGGCGAGCTAGAGTCGCCTATGCACTGCCCCGCAACACAAGATCGGCTGTGACGGGGAACTCGCGCATCCGCAGCGCACGTTCTTGCTCTGCCCACATATCCCAGTACTCTGCGTAACCGGGGTCACGCTCCAAGGCCCGGTGTTTGCGCTCTGCGTATGGCGCCGTAATCCGAATCGCAATCACATCGCCTAAAGCCGAAGCAGCCTCGTAGGATGCCTGCGTCAGCGCACCTACGCCTTCGACGATGAGGTCAGCATCGGGGTCAATATCCACCCATTCAGCCGAGCGATCATTTTCCCAGTCCCACCGCGTATAGCCAGGTCGTGTGGGATGGAGCACGTCCTCGACGACCATCCGCACCCCTTCGTCCAGCCCGGACCAGCCCGGGTAAAAATCATCGAGGTGGACGATCTGGATCCCGGTATCACGCGCTAGCTGTGTCGCGAACGTGGTTTTCCCAGCCCCAGACGGCCCGTCGACCAAGATTGTCACCCGTGTACTCATAGCGCTCCTAAAAACATGAAGTGACCAGTCAGTATAGCCACCACTACGCTGCCTATGCCGATGAGTGCGCACACTAAAATAAATGCCCACTCGCGACCACCGAACCGTGCTGGGCGTGCGAAGCTCCGCGGGGTGTCCACACGGCCAAAACCACGAGCCTCCATTGCGGTGGCCAGCTTCGATGCGCGCCGCAGCGACATTACCAGCAAACCGAAGACGATCGTCCACCAGTATTTGAACCTTCCCGTATCGGCTAAGCCGCGGGCACGACGTGAGCGACGCATCGCTTCAATATCATCGCGGAGCAAACCCAGCATGCGCAAGGCAGCCACAGTACCGATGACGAAACGCGGCGGAAGCTTCAGGTTTTGGGCCAGCCCGTCGCCGAGGTCAGTTGAATCCACGTCGGCGGACAGCACGATAACCGGCAAGCCGACGGCGAGCACGCGGAGAAACATGGCCGCGGCCAGCTGTAAAGAGTTATCGGTGATGTGGATCAACCAGAATTCCGCGTGAGTCTCCCCGCCGGGCCGGCCATAAAGCGCCATGGGAATCGCCGCCAAGGGGGCGGCCACCAAGATAGGCCACGCACGCCGGAGCAGCCGGCCATAGCTAACACCCACAAAAGGTGCGCCGAGGACGATGATGGCTAATGCGACCACCGCTGATACCCAGTCCAAGGTGAGCAGCAATGGAGTGGTGAGCACCAGCATGCCGATCAGCCGCGCAACAGGATTGATGCCTGCGATCAGGTTCATGTCAGCACCACCCTGTGGTCGCCCAAGCTGCGGGTGAAATGCTCATCGTGGGTGATCGATAAGACTGTGGTGCCGGCCTCGGTCAGCGCGCGAATCAGACGGACCAGCTCAACAAAAGTACGAGAATCTTGTCCAAACGTGGGCTCATCTAACACCACAAACGCAGGCGCATTGACCAAGGCAGTGGCCACGGACAGACGGCGCTTCTCCCCGCCCGATAATGTAAACGGGTTGGCCTCCACCACGTGATCCAGACGCAACCGCTGCAGGAGCTCGTCGATACGCGAGGGATCTGCCCCCGAGACTGCAAGCTCGTCATAGACGGTGCGGGCCACGAATTGGTGCTCTGGGTCCTGAAACACATAGCCGATGCGCTGCGCCAACTGCGAGGATTTCCACTGCGTGGCAGGGGTGGTCAGCCCCTGGCGGATAGATTCTGCGTAGTCGAGGTCGCCGCCGACGGCTGGGGCCAGACCTGCCAACGTAGTGGCAAGGGTGGTCTTGCCGGTCCCATTGGCACCGGTCATGACAGTGGAGAAACCTTCCGGCAGCTCCAACGTGCGCGGCGCGCCCCAGGTGGTCACCAGTTCGTCGGCACGCACCGCCCACGAAGCGCCCTGCGCATCGCGGGCCGGGGGCAGATCGGGCGGACCGGGGAGGTCAGATTCCTCGATCAGTTCCAAACCGCTGCGGTCAAGGCGGTAGATCGAGTCGATCAGTCCCAGCCATGGGCCTGGGTTGTGCTCAACGACGATCAACGTGGCACCCGTGCGTTCAAGCACGTGCGCGGTGGCTTCAACGATGGCACGAGTGCCCTCTGGGTCAAGGTTGGCGGTCGGTTCATCAAGAACCAGAATGTCCGCCCCCATCGCCAGCACACCGGCCAACGCGAGGCGCTGCTTCTGCCCGCCGGACAGTTTGATCGTCGGGTGGTCCAGGGGTACGTGCAGTCCGACTAGGTCAAGCGCGGCTTGCACCCGCTGCCAAATTTCTTCGCGTGGTACGCCTAGGTTTTCGCAGCCAAACGCGACATCATCGCCCACGCGGGAGGAAATCACCTGGGAATCAGGATCTTGCAGCACCATGCCCACGGTCCCGCGGACATCGAGGTGCCCCGTGCGGGTGCCCTCCTCATCGTCGACGAGCAGGCCCGCAATCACGTGCAACAGGGTTGACTTGCCCGCGCCGGAATCGCCGGTGAGCAGGACTGCTTCACCGCGCTGGACGACCCAATCCACGCCCTGAAATGCGGGAGTGGGCCGCACCGCATGATGGTATGCAAGATCGCCGGCCTTGATGGCCGGCGTGTCAGTGGAGGTCATCGCGTGCGACCCGCTGCGAAACGATCCAGTGCCCCAGTCTGGGCCAGAGCCTTGACCAGGATGTGTCCCAGCACGCCGGCTAACACCGCACCCGAGACGGCGAGACAGCTGAGATAGATCAGGTTGAACTCAAGAGTCTTTGCAAGGTTCGCGCTGGTAAATAGTTCCAAGAGGAATGCGCCAACAGCGCTGCCGATGCCGGCCAGTACTGCGACGGGCAAGGTGAATTGTCGATAAGCAAACGCGGCGAACACCAGCTCTGCGCCTAAGCCCTGAGCGATGCCGGAGTACAAGGTCTCGACACCCCACTGGCTGCCCAGCACAGCAGAGACGATAGCCGCGACCAGCTCGACGAACAACGCGGCGCCCGGCTTGCGGATCACCAATCCGCCCAGCACACCACCCAAAAACCACGTGCCAGCGACGAGGCCGCCAAAGCCAGGGGTGAAAGTATCAAGTGCGGTAAAGCCCGCATAGCCGACCAGATTCCACAACCAGAAGATCAAACCACAAGCCACGGCCAACACAGCGGCAGTGACAATATCGATGACGCGCCATTTCAGGCTGCGGGGTTGCGATACAGGTGTAGTCATCACCATTCCTTCCTCGCGCCGGTACTAACCGGATCAGGTTCAACGGTCCGCCAGCATCTACTGGCCATCTCAGCCCCATGAACGTGGGGCACCCGTGGGTACGCTCTTTAGTTAAGCAAATCTGTATCTGCTTTGCCAACTGCCTCCGAAGCTACTGCTCGAGATCTGCGGCAGTGTAGCGATGCTCTTCACCGCCCTTGCGGGTCCAAGTCACCTCAAGGTTGTCCTTCAGGCCAAAGCGGATGAGGTGGACGGCAACCACGCGCTCGAGGCGCTCGACGGTTTCTTCGTCGGCGGTGATGGTCATCATCAAGACGTCATCGCTAGCGATAAGGTCTACCTGTGTCGGCTTCCCTTCGACGCCTTCGCCAGGGAACTCCAGCGAACCGCGCGAGGCATCGGCATCCCAGTGAGTATTCAGCTTCCTGGAAAAATGCGAGGCTAGCTGCTTGCCATAACGCGCGGGACGGTCGGTCTGTACACGTGCTGTAGATGTTAAAAGTTCAGTCATGTTAGCTAACCCTACCCTAACTTCGCGTAAATAAGGTTGAGCGCGAACTCATGCACAGGGGCCGAGACCCCGCCGCGAGCCGCCTCGCGGACAATCGCCCCGACCTGCGAATCAAGCTCACCAGCGCTGCCACCTGCGATATCGCGCTGCATGGAGGTGGTTGATTCCGCCGGCATCCGGTCAGCGAATTCCATCGTGCGGTCCACAACGTCAGAACTTAAAGGCACCCCCATCGCACGCCCAGCGGTGGCAACTTCACGCATCAAGGCCTCCAAAGTTGCCCGCCACGGCGGGGTACGCAGCACACCCAGTGGGGCATCCACCACCGTGCCCAGTACGCCGGCGCAGGTGACAAACATGGCCTTCTCCCAGACGTCCACAAAAATATCGTCGCGCACAATGGCATCCACTCCAGCAGCGTTCAGAGCAGCAGCGAAAGCTCTCACGCGCTCGTCGTCACGCCCGTCCCACGTGCCAAAGGTGTAGGAACACGGGCCGCCATGAAACTCGGCCTGCGCGGGCCCCGTGTGATGGTAATAGCCACGCACCACGCCGGGAACGGTGCGGTGCGCGCCGACGACCTCCGCCACCCGGTGCGGCACCTCCACTGAGTTTTGGGGCACGGCTACAAGCGCGTGATCGCTCACGCCCTCCAATACCTGGTCAAGCTCTTCGCCCGTGGCCTTCATCGCCAGCACCACGATGTCTGCATCGGGCACTTCAGAAACATGCTCGACGACATCGACTGGAATGGGGTCCTCGTCGTTAAGCACGATGCCCCGAGTCCGCAGCGCCTCGAGCGTGGCGCCACGAGCAACCACCGTGACATCTGCGCCTGAGCGCACGAGACTGCCTGCAAACCAGGAGCCAACGGCGCCTGCACCAATGAACACTATTCGCATACCCGGTGATTTTAACGGCTAGGAGTACACTTATCCCGAAACTGCTTAAATGCGCCAAATTTGATTTGATAGTGATTTTCTAGTGAAAGGTTGATGTATATGGCTGGTGGCCTGCTAGCGCTCCTCGACGACGTTGCGCTAATTGCCCGAACTGCTGCGTCGTCCGTCGACGATGTTGCTGCCCTCGCCGGCAAAACATCGATGAAGGCCGCCGGCGTGGTCATCGACGATGCCGCCGTGACCCCGCAGTACGTCGATGGTGTCTCCCCCGCCCGCGAATTGCCGATGATTTGGCGGATCACCAAAGGCTCCTTCTTCAACAAGCTCGTGATCGTTCTTCCGATCGCGCTGCTGCTCTCCGAAATCGCGCCCTGGGCCCTCACGCCGATCCTCATGGTCGGTGGTACCTACCTGTGTTACGAGGGTGCACACAAAATCGTGCACAAGTTCACCCACGATTCGGACGAAGCTGAGGAAAAGGCGGCCAATAAAAACGCCGCCGATGAAGACTCGCTGGTGAAGTCGGCGATCACGACTGACCTCATTTTGTCCGCGGAGATCATGGTGATTTCGCTCAACGAGATCGCCGATGAGACGCTGCTGATGCGCGCGATCGTCCTGATCGTTGTGGCCATCGGCATCACCATCGCCGTCTACGGTGCGGTAGCCCTCCTGGTGAAAATTGATGACATCGGACTGGGCATGATCAAGCGCGATTCAGGCGCCGCTTTCGGCCGCGGCCTAGTCAAGGCGATGCCCATTGTCTTGAACATCATCGGCGTGGTCGGCACGATCGCCATGCTGTGGGTGGGCGGCCACATCATGGTCGTCGGCGCCGACGAGTTCGGCATGCACTGGCCGTACGAGACCATCCACGGTTGGGAAACCGCTGTTGGCGGCGGCTTCCTCGGTTGGCTGGTCAACACCGCCGGTTCCTTCGTCGTCGGCTTGATCTGGGGCCTTGTGATCGTGGGCATCATCGCTTTGGCCAAGGCCTTGATCTCCACGCAGTCCACGCGTAACGACGATGACCTCACCCCAGCCCAGGCACGCGATGAACTGCGTCGCCAGGCCGAGGAGGCACGCGCAGCCGGAAACCAGTCGACTGGTTCCACGGCCTTGAGCACTGCCGACGAGGACTAGCCAGCGCTAGCCAGCTTCTAGCTACATCATCAGCACCAGCGAGAGAGCCATGACTGCCATGCCTGCGATCAAACCGTAGGTGGCCGCGTGGTGCTTGCCGGTGCTGATTGCCGTTGGTAGCAGCTCATCCAGCGAAATAAACATCATGATGCCGGCGACTGCGCCAAAGGCAATGCCCATCGTCGTCGGACCCATAAAGGGCATGAGCAGCAAGAACCCCACCAACGCGCCGACAGGCTCCGCCAAGCCAGAAAGTGTCGCCCAGCCCCATGCTTTAAACCGTGATCCGGTTGCTTCGCGCAGCGGGACAGATACAGCGACACCCTCCGGAATGTTATGAATCGCGATGGCCACCACAATCGGCAAGGCCAACTCCGGGTCTTCCAGAGCCGCGATGAACGTGGCAAAGCCTTCCGGGAAGTTGTGTAGCGCCAACGCAACTGCGGTCAGCGTCCCTGCTTTCATCATTCGCGACCTGCGCTGGGCCAGCTTGGCATCTTCTTGGAGCGTTTCAGGCTCGTGGGGGTTAATCTCCTCGGGCACGAGCCTATCGATGATGGCGATCACCGCGATGCCTGCAAAAAAGGCGGCGATTCCGGCCCAGGCCCCGCCGCGCTCCCCCAATTCTTCGGTCAGCGCTTCGGTGCCCTTGGGCAAGATCTCTACCAAGGAAACGTAGATCATCACACCCGCAGAAAAGCCCAGGGCAGCGGCCATGAACCGCTCCCCTGGGGCTTTGCGCGCCACCCCGATCGCGCCACCAATACCGGTCGCCAAACCCGCTAACAGCGTGAGGCCGAAGGCGAGCGCGAGCTGCGAAGCGGTGTACATGGGTTACATAATATTCTCTTCTTCGTCGCCGTCTTCCTTTGCCTGCTTTTCCGATACCGGCGTACACCCGTCTGGCCCACACACCTCGGCGTCGCTGACGCCATCGAGGGTGACTAATTCTGTAAATGAAAAATTGTTTGTGTCCACACTGTCTCTAACGCAGGCACCGGCACATTCCTTCCGTACTCTAAGTTCATGACTGCTGAGATACCCGCCGACGTGCACACCGATTGGATCACCGTACGTGGTGCGAACGAAAATAACTTAAAGAACGTCTCCGTACAGATCCCTAAGCGGGCCTTGACCGTGGTCACCGGGGTTTCCGGATCTGGCAAATCGTCTCTGGTGTTTTCCACCATCGCCGCGGAGTCCCGCCGGCTTATCAATGAGACGTATTCGTCGTTCGTGCAGGGTTTTATGCCCTCTTTAGCACGGCCCGATGTGGACAGTTTGAAGGGTATTACCGCCGCGGTCATTGTCGACCAAGAACAACTTAGTGCCAACGTGCGCTCCACGGTAGGAACGGCCACGGATATCACCCCGTTGCTGCGCGTGCTTTACTCCCGGATCGCCACACCTCATGTGGGAGGGCCCGGCGCGTTTTCCTTCAACGTTCCCAGCGTATCCGGCGGCGGCGCGATGACGGACGCGCGCGGGAGAAAGAAGGTAGTCAAGAATTTCACGCGGACCGGCGGGATGTGCCCAGCATGCGAGGGCACGGGTCGGGTCAGCCAGGTCAATGAGGCAGCGCTTGTCGACGATCACCTGAGCCTAGACGAGGGTGCGATCTTGGTGCCGGGCTACAAGGTGGGGTCCTGGTCGTGGCGCCAATACGCGGAGTCAGGGCTATTTCCCACCGATATTCCCGTCGGACAGTTTACCGCCGAGCAGCGTGGCGCTCTGTTGCACATGGAGCCGACCAAGATGAAGTTCTCCGGAATCAATGCCACTTATGAGGGGTTGATCCCGAAGATCACAAAGTCCATGTTGTCGAAGGATCGCGAGAGCTTGCAAAAGCACATCCGCCCCTTCGTGGACGCGGCTGCCACGTTCGTCGCCTGCCCTGATTGTGGTGGCACACGCTTGGCCGCCCACGCGCTGGAGGCCACGATCGCGGGGCAGAATATTGCGCAGCTGTGCGCCTTGGAGGTCAAGGATCTGGCGCGGTGGTTCCGCAATAATGTCGGTCATGAGCAGGTAGCTCCGCTGGTCAACGCAATTCAAGAGGCGTTGGATAATTTTGTGGCGATTGGCCTGGGCTATCTCACCCTGGAACGCGCTGCGTCGACTTTAAGTGGTGGTGAGGCCCAGCGCGTGAAGATGATTCAGCACGTCGGGTCTGCTCTAACCGATGTCACTTATGTCTTCGACGAGCCGACCTCGGGACTGCATCCTGCCGACGTTGACAACATGAATGCATTAATGCTGCGCTTGCGCGACAAGGGAAACACGGTGTTGGTGGTGGAGCATAATCCCCAGGTGATCCGCATTGCCGACCACGTCGTAGAGCTTGGGCCGGGCGCCGGGACGCAGGGCGGCTCCATCTGTTTTGAACGCAGCGTCGACGAGCTTATGGTTTCAGAGACAGCCACAGGGCGCAGCCTTGGCTCCAGTGTCACCGTGCGCCACGACGAGGACGTGCGAAACCCCACCGGTGTCCTAGAAGTCAGGGGTGCGGATGCTAATAATCTGCGCCATGTCGACGTGGACATTCCCACCGGGGTGTTGGTGGCTATCACCGGCGTGGCGGGGTCAGGGAAATCGTCGTTAAGCACCTACCTCCCCAATGAGTGGGAGGGCAAGGCCGTGGTGCGTGTGGATCAGAGCGCGATTGCGGGCTCGCGCCGCTCTAACCCGGCCACCTATACAGGCGCGCTGGATTCAATCCGGAAGGCTTTCGCGAAGGCTCATGGTGTGAGCCCTAGCTTGTTTTCCGCGAATTCGGAAGGGGCGTGCGCCCACTGCAAGGGTGCGGGTGTGGTGTATGTGGACTTGGGGATGATGCAGGGGGCGGATGTGCCCTGTGAGGTGTGCGAGGGCAAGCGTTTCGACGACGGCGTGCTGCTGTACACACTCGGTGGTTTGAGCATCGCGGATGTCCTAGCACTATCGGCGACGGAGGCACAAGCGTGGTGTGCGGAGCAGAACATCACGGCCGCGCGGAAAATTTGTGAGCATTTAGCGGACGTGGGCTTAGGCTATATCACGCTGGGCCAGCCGCTGACCACATTATCTGGCGGTGAGCGCCAGCGGTTGAAACTTGCCAGCAAACTGAAAGATAAAGCCACGCTGTTCGTGTTGGATGAGCCGACGGCCGGGCTGCACCCAACTGATGTGCACCTGCTGATTGATCTTTTTCAGCAGCTGGTGGATAAAGGTGCGACGGTGGTGGTGATCGAGCACAACATGCAGGTTATTGCCGCAGCTGACCACATCATTGATGTTGGCCCCGGCGCTGGTTCGGCTGGTGGCACGATTCTCGCGCAAGGTAGCCCACGGGACATCGTTGCGGCAGCGGAATCCGCCACCGGAAAATTCTTGGAGCAGTTCCTTTACAAGGAAACTTGTGTTGGGAGTAAGGTGGAGGGCTAAAACTCAGGCCGACAAGCACGATGGAAGGATGCAGTGATGACGCCCTGATGTTAGAGCAACCCCATTATCGGCTTGCGCCGACCGCCTTGGAGAACTTTGTTCGTCTGCCGGTGCGCGACGTTGTCTCCACCTCCATTTTTGCGCACATGGTGCCCAGCGATGAAGGGACAACGGTACCGGTCACCTTGACCGTTGACCCTTTAAACCAGGCATGGCGCGTGCGCTGGGAGTTTGGCGTGCTCGGGGAAATCCCGGCAGAGGTACGCGAAGAGTTTCCCTCGCTCTCCCGCGTGATTGGCTCCGGTTTCATCCCCACGACGAAGGCCAGCATCAGCGCCGGCGGGCCGACCGGGATCGAGGTGGCGGTACTTCTTCCCACCCCGGATCTCGCTGTTCCCCGCAACAATGTTTCACCAGAGGCATGGATTCTGCCGTCCGGTTCCGCCTTCACCGTGGACACGTCGGACGGGGAGATCGACGCTCTAGACCTTGAGCTCTATTCCCCCGGCCAATGGCTTGTCACCCTGGTGGAGCTGGATGGAACCGTGGTGGCCACCATCGACGGCCGCGCGGTCGGGACCATCAGCGAGGGGCGCAATGACTCACTTCTGCGGTATCTTCGCACGGCCCAGCAGCGCCATCCCGGTGCCCCCATTGCCGCGCGGGGATTCATCGTCGATGGTTCCGTTGTGCTGGATGCGGGTTTTCCGCGTGTCGACGAATACCAGCTACCGGCGCTGAAGGTTCCCGATGACAGGCCGCGCAGCACGCGCCAACTGTTTCTGGCTGAGGACGGGGCTCTCGTCGTTAGTGTGGAGCGTGTGGCGGCACTCGATCCTGCCGACGAGGCCACTCCCCACTCTCACGCCCGGCGCGTGGTCTCCCCTCATGGCATGCCTTCAGAACCCGACGAAGCTAGCGAGGAAGCACAGGAGTCACCCGTACCGTCTGAGCCTGAGGCGGAAGCAACACTGGAATCTACCGAGGACTCCCTCCCCATCGACGGTGCTTACCTCACCGAAGTCGAAAAACTGCGTGCCCGTCGCGCTCAGCGGGAAGCCTTAGACGGCCCACGCCACGCGTCGGAGTCGACTGAAGCATTTGCACGCCCCCTAAGCCACAGGGTGCATAACCCACGTCACTACCGGGGCTAGCCGTGTCGTAACTTCACATTTCAACACAAAACAATGAGACACTAGGGTTTATGAGCACCCCTGAACCCGCATCCCCAGATAATCCGATTACTGTTGCCGAGGTCTTTGACGCCCATGCTGGCGGCAAGCTGACCGTCACGTCATCCCGCCGGCTAGTCACCAAGCGCGACTTGTCGATCGCGTACAGCCCTGGTGTGGCGATCGCGTGTACGGCCATTCAAAACAAGCCGGAACGCGTCCGTGAACTCACCGGTACCGGCCGGACCGTCGCGGTGATTTCCGATGGCACCGCCGTTTTAGGATTGGGCAATATCGGCCCCCACGCCTCCCTGCCGGTGATGGAGGGCAAATGCCAGCTCTTCACCTCTTTCGCCGACCTCAACGCGATCCCCATC
>NZ_JBHWRP010000042.1:0-3768 GCF_043426755.1 Corynebacterium sp.
GCAGAATCATCCTTTAGTTGTATAGTGGCGGGTATGTTGAAGCCGATCCTTGCCACCGTGGGCGTCATTTCGCTGGCCCTGGGCGCGCTCGGCATCGTGCTTCCCGTTCTCCCCACCACGCCGTTTCTGCTGCTCAGCGCCTTTTGTTTCGCGCGCAGCTCCACACGCCTGCACAACTACCTCATCAACCACAAAGTCTTCGGCACCTACATCGACAATTACTACAACAAGTCGATGACACCGAAGCACAAAGCCCGCACCCTCACGATCATGTGGCTGGGCATTCTGCTCTCCGCATGGCTGATCGGCAAGACCGTCACCTGGATCATCCTGCCCATCATCGCGGTCCTAGTCACCATCCACATCGTGCGCCTCTCCCCGCAGCCAGAGAAGACGCCGGCGCTTATCGACGAGGCCAGCAACCATTAGCGATGCTCACCACACTGTCGGACTATGGTATTTTACACCACTATGGTCAAACGCCTTGTCCCTCTGAAACGACAACTTCCAGCCCCGCAGATTTTCACTGACTTCCTGAAATTCAAGAAGCCTACGGGTGATCGTCGTCAAGCACGGCTCAACGCAGCCCAAGACGTGTGGGACCTGCGCAAGATCGCTCAACGACGCACGCCTACCGGGCCCTTCGACTATGTCGAAGGCGCTGCCGAACAAGAAATCTCCTTGGGCCGGGCGCGCGAGGCATGGGCCAACCTCAGCTTCCACCCGCGGGTGCTTCGCGACGTGTCCAACGTGGAACTTTCCACCACCGTCGCCGGGGGAGAGGCCGCAATGCCGCTGGCCATCGCGCCAACCGGGTTCACGCGCATGATGCACGCGGAGGGCGAAGTGGCCGGCGTGACCGCGGCTCACCAGGCGGGCATCCCATTCTCGCTGTCGACTGTCGGCACCGCGACCATCGAGGAAGTCGCCGCCGCTGGCCCGTATGGACGCAAGTGGTTCCAGCTGTACATGGCCAGCGAATCCCGGGAGATCTCCGAGGGCCTCATCGAGCGCGCTGAACGCTCCGGCTATGACACGCTCATCGTCACCGTGGACACCCCGGTCGCCGGGGCACGCCACCGGGATGCGCGCAACGGCATGACGTTCCCGCCGCAGCTCACGCTGAAGACGGTGCTGGATGCGTCCTACCGCCCGGAGTGGTGGTTCAACTTCTTAACGACGAAACCCCTGGGCTTCACCAACTTTGGTGAGGGAACGAAGTCCATCGCGCAGATCGGCAACATGTTCGACCCATCGCTGAACTTCGACGATATCGCGTGGCTGCGCGACCAGTGGAAGGGCACCTTGTTGATGAAGGGGATCCAAACGGCAACCGACGCCGCACGTGCCATCGACGCAGGCGCAGACGGCGTAATCCTCTCCAACCACGGTGGGCGACAGCTGGACCGCGCGCCCGTCCCGCTGTACACACTGCCAGCGGTGCGCAAGGCCGTTGGTGATGAACCGACCGTGATCGTCGATACCGGAATCATGAGCGGCGCCGATGTCATCGCCGCCGTCGCTCTGGGTGCTGATGCCGCGATGATCGGGCGTGCGTACCTCTACGGCCTGATGGCCGGCGGCGCCGAAGGAGTGGTGCGGTTGCTGGACATCATGCAGGCGGAGATGATCCGCACGATGCAACTGATGGGCGTGGGATCCATCGCCGACCTCAACCCAGACATGGTCTCCCTCGACTGGAAAGCAGGACACCATGAGCACGACTTCATCTAGCGCACCGAACACGCTCGGCCTGCGCAAAGGTGGTGGGCGCGCAGTTTTCGCATCGATGCTGGGCACCCTGGTCGAGTGGTATGACTACGCCCTCTACGGCGCGGCAGCCTCCCTGGTGATCGGGCCACTGTTCTTCGGTCAGCTCGACGCCGGCCAGGCCGTCGCGGCATTTGCCACCTTCGCCGTGGGTTTCATCGCGCGGCCCTTTGGTGGTTTACTCATCGCCCATTGGGGCGACAAGCACGGCCGCAAACCCGCGATGTTGTTCACCATGATTGTGATGGGTGTGTCCACCGTCGGAATCGGCCTGCTGCCCACGGCCGAGGTGGCGGGTGTGTGGGCCGTCGTGATGCTCGTCGGCCTGCGCCTCCTCCAAGGCCTAGGCGCCGGTGCGGAGCTCACCGGTGCGATGACCCTGGTCGCCGAATACGCCACCCCAGCCCGGCGCGGCTTGTGGACGTCCCTGATCATGTCGATGCCCCCGGCGGGATCGGCGATCGCCACGCTCGCTTTTCTCGCGGTGGCTGCGTTGCCGGAAGAACAGTTCTATGGCTGGGGGTGGCGCGCGCCCTTCCTGGCGTCGGTGGTGCTGTTCCTCGTCGCGATCTTCATCCGGACCAAGTTGAAGGAATCCCCCGACTATCAGGCCGCGATGGAGCAACGCGACGCCGTCCAGCGCGAGGCCCGCACCCCGCTAGGGGAGGTGCTGAAGAATCAGTGGCGCGAGGTCATCCTCGGTTTCATGGCTGTGACCGGGCACAACGCCAACAACTACATCATCTCGATTGCCTCGATCACCATCATGGTCACCTACGGCGGCCTCGAGCGCACCGAGGCACTGACCTCCGTGCTGCTGGGCTCCCTGTTGGGCATTCTGCTTAGCCCCTTGGGCGGCATGGCGGGCGACCGGTTCGGGGCAGGGCGCGTGATGGCGGTCGGCGCATTAGCCGGTTTATTCTTCGCCTACCCGCTGTTCACCGCCTTCAAATCAGGCAATATCTGGATCGCATTCGCGGCACTGGCTGTGTCCTACGGTTTTGTCCTGGCGTGTACGTCAGGTGCCCAGGGTGCTTTCCTGGCTAACCTGTTCCCCGTGCGCACACGGTTCACCGGTACTGCCCTGGCACGAGAAACCAACGGCGCGCTGGTCGCAGGGCTCACGCCGATGATCGTCACCGCGCTGCTGGAAGCCGGCGATGGTTCCATCACCTGGGCTGCCGGCTACATGGCCGCCTGCTTCTTCATCACCTTCCTGGGAGTCACGCTCGCCCGTGGGCGGGGCGACAACAAAACAGTGGCACCGGCCTAAGCCACTTCGTGGTCGCTACACTGAACCAGCATGGCACGCACATTGTGGGCAGTCAGCGACCTGCACGTCACCTTCCCGGAGAATCAAGCGATCGTCGATAAGCTAGCTCCCGAGCACCCGGAGGACTGGCTGATCGTCGCCGGCGATGTGGCCGACAAGATCCCCGATGTCGTCCGCGCCATGAAGCCGCTGGCCCAGCGCTTCGCGAAAGTGATCTGGGTGCCCGGCAACCACGAGCTTTTCAACCGGCGCACCGATCGCATCAATGGCAAAGCCCGCTACCGGGCGCTGGTGGGGGAGCTGCGGGCGCTGGGTATCGTGACGCCGGAGGACCCATTTCCCGTCTTCGCCGGTGTGACCGTGTGCCCCCTGTTTACGCTGTATGACTACTCGTTTCGTCCCCTGGGGCTGTCCGCGCGCCAGGCGATCGCCCAGGCAGAGGTTGTGCTTGACGACGAGATCGCCATCGCACCTTACGTGAATGTGGAAGAGTGGTGCGCCGAACGCGTGGAGTACTCGCGCGGGCGTCTCGACGAAGTACGTGGTGAAACGGTGCTGGTCAACCACTGGCCACTGGTGGTCGAACCGACGCGGCGGCTGCGGTATCCCGATATTGCGCTGTGGTGCGGGACCGAAGCAACACGTGACTGGGCCCCGAAATATCACGCGCGCGCAGCGGTCCACGGGCACCTCCACATCCCGGTCGAGACCGTGGTGGACGGCGT
>NZ_JBHWRP010000043.1:0-18657 GCF_043426755.1 Corynebacterium sp.
CCCTTTGGGTGTGTCGGTGGTTGATGGCGGCGGGGAAACGCCCGGTCCCTTTCCGAACCCGGTAGCTAAGCCCGCCCGCGCTGATGGTACTGCATCTGGGAGGATGTGGGAGAGTAGGTTACCGCCGACCTAAAAATTTGATAGATAAGTGAATAGTGTTTGTGTGTGGAGTGCCCGTTACCTGTTTCTGGTGGCGGGCACTTCCGCGTTGTTGCGGGGCTTGGTTGGGATGTTTGAGGTGCGGCGGCCGGAGTGGCTGGTTTTGTAGTGTTGTCTTCATTGGGGGTACGTGGGGTGCAGGGCGGCTACGTGGTGGCGTGACTGGATGTGGTGGCGTAGTAGGTAGGGCGTTGCTGCGTATTTGTTAATAGTGTCGGGGGCTGGGCTTCTTTGTTGTTTTCAGTCAGATGTCGGCCCCGGTGCCGGGTTAGACTGTCGGACCTGGACTGTTGGAACAGGCCACTTTTCCCGGTTGTGGGCGTTAATGTGTCCCTGTTCCAACAGTTGAGAACCAACAGTATACGGGGAAGGCTAGCCCTCCGAGTTTGAACCCTCCGCGAATTAAAGTGCCGTAACGGCTGTGTCGGTGACGCAGCCATACTTAAGAGGCTGCAGGAGCTACTCGCCCCGGCGATCAGGGTCGGAAAAGAACCAATACGCACCGGCAACGATAGCCGCCATGGTTACCATGATGATCCCACCAAGGAATTCGAGAGTGTCAGAAGGAAACGCCCGAACAATAAAGCTGAACCACAGAGGCCCGGTCACCAAGATGACAAGGAAGATGATGATCGTCACTGCGGTACGCATAAGGGCGTTCTCCTTTCCTCGATGGGTTATAGGCGCTGCAGCCTGTGGGAGGCCTCGCGGAGGGTCTCTGGCGTCTTACAAAACGCAAAACGAACCTGTCGGGACCATGTCTCTTGATGATCTGCGAATACTTGCACAGGGATCGCGGCCACGCCCACTCTTTCCGGTAGCGCCATGCAGAAGTCTACTCCGTCAGACTCAACCCCGCGCGGCAAATCGGCCACGGTGAAGTACGTCCCCAGCGTGTCGTGGACCTGAAAACCGGCTTCGTTCAGCGCAGACCCCAGAAGGTCCCGGTTATCTTGCAAACCCGCGACCATCTCATCCAACCAGTCACCAGCGTGATCAAGCGCCCAGGCAACGGCGGGCTGAAAAGGTGTAGCACCCACGTAGCTCATGAACTGTTTGGCCTTCACCACTCCCTCGAGGAGTTCTGCGGGGCCCAGCGCCCATCCTGTCTTCCACCCAGTCGCGTTAAAGGTTTTCGCGGCCGAGGACACCGTGATGGTGCGTTCGAACATCCCCGGCAGGGTGGCGATAGGGGTGTGGGTGGCATCGTCGAAAAGCAGATGCTCATAGACCTCGTCGGAAAGCACGAGCAAGTCGTGTTGCACTGCCAGCTCAGCTAGGGCCTCGAGGTCCGCTCGGGCGAATACACTGCCGGTCGGGTTGTGCGGCGAGTTGAGGATGATCATGGCGGTGTCCACTGTGATTGCTGCCCGTACCGCGTCGACGTCCACGGTCCAGGTTGCGCCATCGGCCGCTAAAGGCACCGCTTTCCGACGAGCACCTGCTAAGGCGATGGCCGCGGCGTAAGCGTCGTAATAAGGCTCTAGAACGATGACTTCGCTGCCGGGCTCAACTAGCCCGAGTACCGTCGCGGAGATCGCCTCGGTCGCCCCGACAGTGATGAAGACTTCCGTGTCAGGATCGTAGGTGATCCCGTAGTCGCGGGCGCGCTGTCGGGCCACGGCCTCGCGCAGTACGGGTAGCCCGCGTCCAGGTCCGTACTGATTGTTACCCGCCGCGATCTCTCGCTGAGCGATCTCCAGCATCTCAGCAGGCCCGTCCGAATCGGGGAAACCCTGGCCCAAATTCACCGCGTCGACTTCGACGGCGCGGGCCGTCATCGTGGCGAAGATGGTCTCGGCAAACGGCTGGAGGCGCTTAACGACGTGGCTCATACCTGCTATTAGAGCACGAGGAGATTGTGCGGTGTTGCTTTGACCTCGTCGAAACGCTTGCGCGCCTTATCTAGTTTGACCCACTGTTCCTGGGGGATCGCCTTGCGGGCTTCCACGACTATGTCCTGATCGGGTGTGCCCCACGCGATCGGCATCGGCGAAACCTCCTGCCAGTGCTCTTTGTCGCCGCTGGCGCGCTGGCCCTGGACCGCCGCAACTGGGATTTTGGTGCCTACCTTCGGTTCCACGCCGTTGACGCGGCTCACGGTGCGGGTCGCGATCCCCCAACGCGGCGGGAGTTCGGGGTCCACGTTGGTGTTCACCAAGCTGAGGAGTACGAAGTCGCGCGGGTTGACCTCCGCGATCACCGCAGGCGCCAGAGGGTAGCGGTCATAGAGACTCTGGGCGGTGCCCACGGAGCGGGGGACGGCAAAGGCGACGATGAGCATCATCACGCCGAACAACCCCAGGCCAAGCGATCCCAGCAGGCGCCACGGAGACGTCGCCGGCACGAACATCCAGATCAGTACGGCGATGATAATGCAGATCACAAACAAGGAGATGCCGGAAATGACCAACCTTTTGGTGTCTTTCAACATCTCGTTGTTCTTTTTCGCGAACGCCTCATCCACCTGAAACTTGAAAATCTTCATCCCGCTCATGGTGTGCCAGTCTATAGGTCCGATGCGTCCACGAGGCGGTAGGCATACCCCTGTTCGGCCAAGAATCGCTGACGGTGCAAAGCATATTCAGCATCTAACGTGTCGCGGGAGACCACCGTGTAAAAGTGGGCCTCCGCGCCGTCGGCCTTGGGCCTGAGCAGGCGCCCGAGACGCTGAGCTTCCTCCTGGCGCGAACCGAATGTGCCTGAGACCTGGATCGCGACGGCAGCCTCCGGCAGGTCAATGGAAAAGTTCGCGACCTTGGACACTACCAGGGTGTCCAGCTCGCCTCGTCGAAAAGCGTCAAAAGCCTCCTCGCGTTGCTTCGTCGACGTGGATCCGGTGATCAGGGGAGCGTCGATCCGCGCGGCGATCTCCTCGAGCTGTTCCAGGTACGCGCCGATGATCAAAGTCTGCTGGCCACTGTGTTGAGCAAGGAGCTTATCGACGACCGCCAGTTTGCTATCGCTGGTCGCAGCGACGCGGTAGCGCTCCCGCGTTTCGGCAGTGGCGTACACCATGCGCTCCTCATCGCGCATGGTGGTACGGACCTCGACGCACTCGGCGGTGGCGATATAGCCGGCGGCCTCGAGTTCTTTCCAGGGGGCGTCGTAGCGCTTCGGGCCGATGAGGCTGAACACATCGTCTTCGCGGCCATCTTCGCGGACCAGGGTGGCGGTGAGCCCGAGACGGCGGCGTGACTGTAGGTCCGCGGACATGCGGAAGACGGGGGCAGGAAGGAGGTGCACCTCGTCGTAAATGATCAGGCCCCAGTCGCGCTGGTCAAACAGCTCGAGGGCGCGGTACTCACCCTTCGTTTTGCGTGTGACCACTTGGTAGGTGGCGATGGTGACCGGGCGAATCTCCTTCTTCTCCCCGGAGTACTCGCCGATCTCTTCCGGGGTGAGGTTGGTGCGGCGCAGCAGCTCATCGCGCCACTGGCGGCCGGCCACGGTGTTGGTGACCAAGATGAGCGTGGTGGTCTGAGCTTGGGCCATCGACGCGGCGCCCACGATGGTCTTGCCCGCGCCACACGGCAACACGACCACACCGGAGCCGCCCTCCCAGAAGGAATCGGTGGCGTACTGCTGGTAATCGCGCAGGTGCCACTCGTCGCGGCCATCGCCCGATGTCACAAGGGAGATGGGGTGGGACTCGCCGTCGACATAACCAGCCTGGTCGTCGGCAGGCCAGCCGATCTTGGTCAGCTCCTGCTTGATGCGGCCACGCTCAGAGGGGTGGACTGGGATGGTGTGGTCGTCGATACGCGCGCCCAGCATCGGTGCGATCTTTTTGTGACGCGTGATCTCCTCGATGATGGGGGCCTCGTCGGACTCCACAATCAGCCCGTGCGCTGGGTGCTTGAGCAGGCGGACGCGGCCGTAGCGGGCCATGGTCTCGGCGACGTCCACAAGCAGCGACTGGGGGACAGGGAACCGCGAGTAGCGCTCCAGCACGTCCACGGCCTGCTCCGCATCATGGCCGGCGGCGCGTGCATTCCACAACGCTAGCGGGGTGATCCGGTAGGTGTGGATGTGCTCGGGCGCGCGCTCCAGCTCGGCGAATGGGGCCAGCGCCAGGCGGGCAAGACCGGCCTGCGGGTGATCCACCTCCAGCAGAACGGTCTTGTCCGACTGGACAATAAGCGGGCCATCGCCGAGAGCCATTGTTTGAGGTCCTTTCTTCTTGGGTCCTCATTATGCAACGCGGCGATGGCGCACTTTATTCACGGGCTGATGGACTTATGCCCGCAGGGCCTGGAGCCAGCCCATCTTCTGACCATTATTCAGGATGGAGGCGCGGTAGATGCGTGCCACCAGCCACAGCACCACGGCAACGATCAAGGCCGCGATCGCGAGAGAAGCGACAAGCTGCACCAGGGTGAAGTCACCCGCTGCGTAGGTCATTGGCGCGGTGAAGATCGAAAACGGTGGGATCCAGGAAAAGACCTGCATCCAGGTGCTGTCGGTGGATTGCCAGCCGAAAAGAGGAACATACATAGCAGCCATGATCAGCAGAAGGACCGGCATCTGTGTGGACTGGAGGTCCTCGGTGCGTTGCACCAGTGCTCCAGCTGCGGCGTAGAGAGACCCGAAAAATAACATGCCGAGAAGCCAGGACACTAGAAGGATGGGCACAAGCGACCAGTCGATGGTGACGCCCTCGACAAGCCCGGAAGCAAGAACGGCGGCGACACCTGCTGCTAAGAGCACTGCGGTGGCGAGGAAACCGAAGATCACATTGCCAATTACTTTGCCGGCCAGGAAAGGCAGGGGCCGGACAGCCGCAAGGATGATTTCCACAACGCGGGAGGATTTCTCTTCTGTGACGCGCCCGCCAATATTGGCTCCGAACAGCATGACAGTGAAGATGATGATGGACACTCCCGCTAGGGCAGTTAGCAGGGAGGTAATGGATTCCTCGCTTGTCTCATCACCTGAGATATCCACCGCGGTGACATTGGCTGGCCCCACGGCTGCGGCGAAATCTTCTGGGGCTACTCCAAGGGATTCCAGGGCAGTGTTGGTGGCCAGCGTGCCCGCCACAGCGTTGACGCTAGCCATCACAGAAGCGGATGGGGAACCGTCAGCGAGTACTTCCCATCCGGAATCACTAGCAATCACCGCGGCATCGACATCGCCGTCACGGAGGAGTGCCTGGGCTGTGTCACGGTCGGTGGCCGGGGATGCTTCTAACTCGGATTCTTCAAAGGCAGCGGTGGGCACACCCACCACGGCCACCTCAGGGACGGAATCTTCGCGATCCCCGAGAAAGGACAGCAGGAAAGAACCCGCCACTAAAAGGACTAGGATCAGCCCAACGGTGACCATGATTCCTTTGGAGCGCAGACCCACCTGGATCTCACGGGAGGCAACAGTACGGATCGTGTGCATGGGGGAGTAGGTGCTCACGCGGAGACTACCTCCTTGAAGAGTTCGTTAAGGTCAGGGACAACACGGTGGAAGGAATGGACAGGGCCGACGGCAAGGCCAGCCTGCAAGATGTCTTGGTCGGATACAACTGAGTCAGTATCGGGGTCGATTTCAAGCACGACGGTGGAGGAACCTTCGTCGATAAGCGTTGTGCCTGCGGGATACCATCCGCGAGCCTGGGTGCCGACTGCGTAGCGCACTGGGCCTTGGGTGCGCAGCTCGTCCACAGTGCCCTCGGCCACCATGCGGCCACGGGCGACAATGCCGACGCGATCACACAGGCGTTGGACTAGGTCCAACTGGTGGGAGGAGAACACAACCGCGACGCCGCGGGAGGCACGCTCGACGAGCATCTCGCTCATGACCTCCACGGCAACGGGATCGAGGCCGGAAAATGGTTCGTCGAGAATCAGCACGTCTGGATCGTGAATCAGAGAAGCAGCTAGTTGCACGCGCTGCTGGTTGCCCAGTGAAAGGTCATCGAGCTTGTCGTCCATGCGCTCACCGAGCCCGAGACGTTCCAATAGGTCGCGCCCAGACTGCTCAGCGTCCTTGCGGCTCATGCCGTGAAGTGTCCCCAAAAATACGAGCTGGGACAGTAGCTTTTCCTTGGCGTACAGGCCGCGTTCTTCGGGCATATAACCGATGCGGCGGCGGGAATCGTCGTTAAGCGGTGTGCCGTGAAGGAGCACCTCGCCGGAGTCACACGCCAGTACGCCGAGGGCGATGCGCATGGTGGTGGATTTGCCGGCGCCATTGGAGCCAACGAAGCCGTAAATCTCGCCGGGGTGAACGGAAAAACTCATGCCGTCGAGGGCACGGTTTGTCCCAAAAGTTTTGGTCAGGTTGCGGATTTCAAGCATTAGTACAATTCCTCGGCTTGGTCGTTGGCGTTGTCGTTAAAGGCAGAAGCGAAGCCTACGGTGGGCAGCGTGCCTACAACTAGGTAGGTGAATATCATGAATAGTCCTGCAGACACCCCGAAGAACGCAGGGTGGAAATGTTCACTGAAAAACGAGCCCGCAACGATGAATATGATGCCTCCCACGAACAGAACGATTTGAAAAAGGCGGTGGGTACGGTCGTGCCACAGGTTCATGATTTCGCGTTCATAGTCGTCGAGGAGATACAGCGGTGCAATGTCTTTCCCGTCGATGGTGCAACGTAGAACCGTAAAGGCCGCCATGGATACCAGTAGTCCGCCGTTATAGGCCAGTAGGTAGGTATTCGGCCCGATTCCGCTCAGTGCCATGAACACCCACGAAACTATGGCTGCAGCAAGGCCTGCGAAGTAAATAGCGGCCAGCAGGCGGGTGCGGCCAGGGGTGCGCCAAGCCTCAAAATTAGGGGCGTGGTCGCGGATGGAATAATAATTCCGTTCTTTTAACGATTGCCTTCTCATCGTAGGCGGAGCTCTTCTGACATGGGGGAGAATTCCTCCCGGGAGAACACCGCTTCCACCGGCAGCTGGAATACTTCACAGATCCGGAAGGCGAGGTCCAAACTAGGGGAGTGGTCGCCGCGCTCGAGGGCTCCCACGGTCTGTGGGTTGACGTCGATCAGTTCGGCGAGCTGTTTGCGGGTCATATTGTGGTCGGCGCTCAGGGCGCGGACGCGGTTATGGATGGGGCTTTTCGGTAGTTTCTTGGATGCCATGAACGATATGTTAGATAAAACCAACGGTTCTATGCATGAAATAACCTCATCCGGGGGTAATGGGTTCGTGTGTCTTAGGGCAAGCGGATAGGGCCCAGGTTGCGTGCGGTCGCGAAAGCTTCGCGAATCAATTGCTCTCCGTCGGAGGGGTCGCGTGGCTCTGGAAGATGCTGGTAAGCATCCACGGCGGCCCACGCAATGGCCAAAAGGCCGTAGAGGGCGATGGACGCCTCACGCGTGTCTAAGGTGGGCATGAACCGAGCACTCTCGCGGACCCCTTGGATGGTCTCAAGGGCCGTGCAGATTCGAAACACGGAGACAACATTGTCGATAGCGTCCACGCTGTTTTCGTGAAAAGAGTCCAGGACAATCTTTTCGACTGTGTCCAACAAGGATGCACCAGCCGGGGCTTTCTTCAGCTCAGTGTTGAAGGCCCGCGCTTGGGCGCGCAAAAATTCCTCGAGCGCCGCGTCGAGGGATGCAAAGTAGTTGTGGAAGGTGCGCGCCGATACTCCGACAGTAGTGGCGACATCAGCGACGGTGGTGTCTTCGGTGCCATGAGTGAGGACCCGCCGAGCGGTTTCACGCATCAGGCGAGCGCGAGTTTCTGCCTTCTTGGCTTCGCGTGCTGTTGGCATCCAGTACCGTCCTTTTTGCAGCCTGTCTGCAAAATGTTGAAGTCTCAACAAATAATTTCACGAACAGATTAGCAACGATGCTGCAGGTCTGCAGCGCAAGTCGCGCAAAGGTAGTATTACTGCAGGATAACGCGGGTGATACGGGGGAGCGCGATCCGGACGACTGCACCAGTTTTCTCATTCAGCGCATCAACCTGTCCCGCCGACACCGACAGCGGGGTGACCGTAATCTGCTTGCCCTGGCCGTTTTTATTGACGTAGCCGATCGCCACCGAATTTCCACCACGCGCCGCCGCCTGCAAGACGGCAACATGATCGGCATCGCCCGGCTGGGCATCATCATCCGCGCCGGCCGCCTCAGTATCTGCCTTGCGGATGGCATCGACCGCGGCCTCAATGTACGCTTCGTCGACACGCGATGTCTTCGGCAGGGTCGAGGGCGTGGCGGTGACCAGCGTCGGCTCAGGCGCCAGAGACAGCGAAACACCGTTATTGTCTTCTGCCGCGGGGTGCAGCCCTGCCTCCCGCAGCCGGGCAACAAGCTGGGTAAGCGGCACATTAGCCACGGCCACCTGGGGCGCGATCAGGGTCAGGATATCGCTTAACGACGAGACCGCCTGCGAAACGACAGAAGGATCGTCGCTACGCACAAAGCTCAAGGCCTCACCCACGCGCAACTGCCCGTAGCCGCGGGCGGCATCGCGGATGAGAAACTCCATGGGCTGGGGCACCTCGCCCGGGGTGTGCTCAGCGAGCCAGCTGACCAACTCGTCGGGCGTGCGCCCAGCATCAAAGGCCGCCCGCACCGAGGCTTCCGTCACCCGGAACACACTGGCCAGGCCGGAGGACTCTAGTTCGGTGAAAGACTCGATGACTGACTGCAACTCAGGGGCCAGGGGGCCAGGTGCCAAGATGGTCATGTCTGCCTGGGGGATAACCATGTCGACTTCTGCGGGGACCAAGGCTGCGGTCGCTGCGGCCACATCGTCGCCATTGATCAGCGTGGCTAGCGCTGAGCTGGCGGTCTCATTGGCAAGCGCGCCCACGGCTTGGGCTTGGCGAAGCATCGTGTCGACGACCGCATCTGACACCCCGGAGGCCACGACCGGGTGGGTGAAGCGGAAATCCTCGATCGCCTCATCGCGGCTGACCTGGTGGCCGGCGACGCGCGTGAATTGGGTGAGGATAAGTTGGCGAAGCCCGCGCACATGCGGGGCGTGCATCGCATCGGAAAGTAGGCGGATCGGGTGGCCCTTGTCGTCGGGCCGGCGGAGCTTTTCCACCTGCCAGGGAGACGCCATCCAGCCAGCCAGAAGAATCGCCCACTGATCCGCCAGGCGCGCATCGACCCACGCGGGAGCATCCTTGGTGGGGGCGAGCCCGTCGATGTCATCGTCGACCAGCCCACGCCCGAGAATGCCAGCCGCCTCACCGACGCTAACCAACAACGCCACGTTCTCTTCAGGAACTTCCAGCTCTTTGGACAGGCCGGTCAGCGCGCGGACGCCCACCGAACCGTCCTTGTTCAAAGCCACCGGTGAGCGACCCAGCGTAGTGATTAATCGGCGCATCGTGCGCGTGGCTTCCAGTCCTGCGGCGGTGGCAGCGTCGTCGGCACGTTCGTTAGGCGTGGGCTCGAGTGCGAGGCGTGGCGACGGTTCCAACGGGAAAGGTCGTGAAGGCTGCCCGCGCAGTACGTCGCGTACCGGGCGGGGCAACCGCACAGTATTGGCGTTAACGCGCACCAGCAGCCTAGCCTCGATGAGGCGGGGAACCGGCCGGGCGGGGTCCGCATCGATTGCGGCATCGCGTGTGGTGCCCACGGATCCCGATGCGGCCAAAGTGTCTAACACAGCGCGCTGCGGTGGATCCAGCTGCTCCACAAGCTCCTCCACGTTGTCAGGGGCTAAGTCACGCACCCGCCAGCCTGTTGGCAGTGCCCCCAGCGCGCCGGGGGTGACCTGGATACGGTCCGAGGTACCGAACAACAGCCTCGCGGTACGTAAAGTCGAGATCGCAGCGTGGGCCAGCGTTTCGTCGACAGGCAATGCTGCGACGACCTCTGTCACCGCGACCGGTTCTAGCTCCGCGCCTAAATCGCCCGCTGCCTCGAGCGCTGCAATTTCTAAAGCTGTCAGGCGGCGAACCGCACGCGACAGGGATCCCGGAAGTACGAGACGAGCCGCGAGAGAGTTCACGCCTGGGGGTAATGGAAAGGATGTATCCGGGCGGGCGCGCAGGAGAGCAGCAAGCTCCTGATCACTCATTTGGGCTAGTGACGTGCGGAAATCGGGGAAGGTTGGGGAGGCGTTCATGATGATCGCCATGATACTGGGTGAGTGCTTGGTGCCAGAGCCTTGCCGAATGAGTTACTTTTCTTGCTTCTCTTTGGCAGAATGGAGGCTATGGCTAAGAACGTAGACAAGATTCACAAGATCAACCCGGCGTGGCCAGTTGACACCCCGGGCAACGGTCACCCAGTGACCGAGATTTCTTCCAAGCTAGCTGGCGCATCGAGCCCCTTCGGCGACGACTTGATTCTGCCACGCCCTGTGGAAGAGACCGGCTACGTCCACGCGTACACCCGCATTAACCGCTAACGCATAGTGGCGCTGAGCCCTCAGAGATACCTCTGAGGGCTTTTAGGCATGACCGGAGATGGGTGGGTTTTTAGTGCTGTTTCTCAACTGTCGAAGCTGAACTGTTGGATCTGGGCCGAAATGGACCGTTTAGTGCCCGCGAAGCCCCTAATCCAACAGTTCAGTTCCAGCAGTTTGGGAGGGGTAGGGGCGCAGACGAAAAACACCCTGCCACAAGCAGTGGCAGGGTGTTGCAGCGAATCGCTTAGAAGGTTGGCAGCTGGATGTTCAGAGCCTGAAGAATCTGCTGCAGGTCGCCGGTTACCGCTGCGTCAATGACAGGGCGGTTAGCGCTGTAAAATGCGTTGAAGTTCGCACGGTTGGCATTGTAGAAGGCGGTGACCTCGGCTGGGATGGTCAGGCCGTACTGTGCCAAATTGTCGCGGACCAGTGCGTAGAGGGCGTCTACTGCATCTTCCTCAGAAGCGGTGGCCGCGCGGACTTCCTGGACTGGAGCCGCTGGAGCAGGAGCTGGTGCTGGTGCCGGTGCGTTCGGGTGTGGGCGGTTGGTGTTTGGTGCGGAGTTCAGGCCCAAGCGTGCGGAGCAGGCTGGCCATGCGCCCCAACCCTGGCCTGCCAGGGTCTTTTCTGCAACGTAGATCTGCTGTTCGCGGGTTGCCTGGTCAGCGGTCGGTGCGAATTCGCCACCGCCGTAAGCTTGCCAGGTGGAGCGGGAGAACTGCAGGCCACCGTGGTAGCCGTTGCCGGTGTTGATGTGCCAGTTGCCGCCTGCTTCGCACTGGGCCAAGCGGTCCCAATCGGAGTCTGGTGCTGCGTTTGCGGTTGGCGCGAACAGGGTAGCAGCGGTTACGGCAGCTGCGGTGCCAGCGAGTACCTTAGTGATCGGTGCTGCGGTCTTGCGCGAGTGGCGTCCCATGATAAAAGTCTTTCCTCTCATTGTGTGCCTACGGGGTCAGCTGTCGGGTTCGGGCTGAGTCTCGGAAAAGCCCGGTCCAGAAGGGATCTAGACTTCACCCCTAGCGCCGCGGTCTGCGGTGCGGTGCGCCCGGCCGGTGTGGTCGTGCGCGGTGGGTTCCCCATCCTTGTCCTATGAAGTTTGTTGGTTTCATGTGCCGTACTGCGTGTTCTGGACAAGGTTCGGCGAGACACGCAGCGTGAAGGATCGGCTGTGAAATTTTGCCTTCGTTCAAAGGCTTGTCCAGCACTGTATCGTTTTATAACGATTGAGTCACGTTAACGACACGAATAATGCAAGACTTTTTAGTTGAAGAAGATATCTAACGCCATTGCTGCAGGTCGACAGCTTAAATGTCATTATGTGATCTATGCCATATGGGTGTAACAGTTTTCCCTTCTGTCCCATCTAATAGGGGTTGCAGGGATTCGTCGTCACGCGCGCAATGGAGAATTGTACCCAGCACAGACTAAGATAGATGCCTTAGCGCGCGCTGGGGAGCCAGCGCCGAGAGAGTCAAGAAAGTGGTGATCATCGTGCCAGTTGGAAAAGTAAGGTGGTACGACGCCGAAAAGGGATTCGGCTTTGCCTCCAACCCAGGGGAGGAGGACGTTTATATTTCGAAGAGTGTCCTTCCTGACGGGGTTGAGGAACTCGTCCCAGGGCAGCGCATTCAGTTCGATTTCGCAGCCGGCCGCCGCGGACCTCAGGCACTGCGCATCGAAATCCTCGATACGCCGCGCCGCCGCCCCGTGCACCGCCGGAAGCCAGACGAGCTGAACTCCATGCTGTCGGATGTGATGACGGTGATTGAAACTCAAATCCAGCCCGTTCTCGCGAAGGGCCGCTACCCAGAGCGCAGAGAAGCCCGCCAGGTCGCGGAGATCCTGCGGGCTGTAGCTAAAGAGCTCGACGCCTAACGCGCGTTGCCGGGGGAGTCGGGGGAGAGCCGGGGCAAGGTTTTATTCGAAGCTGAATGACCACGTGGTCATGTAGGGGGTTTCAACACCGGCGTCATCGTGGCCGATCATGATCGACGAGACCTCAACAACCACCAGCTGGGGGTGCTCGGTGGAATCGCCAACCGGGGAAGCGGACACCGGAATATCAACGGTGTTCGTGTCGTTCGGGCCGTGCAGCTGCTGGTCATTGGCGCCGGGATCATCGTAGATCGTCAGCAGCTGCCAGTCATGGTCGTAGATATCTTTAGGTACCTCGATGCGCACCGTGTCATCGGGGGACACCTGCAGCGTAGGAACCTCATTTTCGGGGCACTCCACACCAGGTTCACACACCATATATGGGGTGGTCTCTACTTCCGTGTCCCCCACGGTGGCGGTCACCGTGACCTCGTGCGGGGCGGCCGCCGGCCGGGAATTCTGCCACTGCATGAAGGCATACACTCCGCCGACCAACGCCACCACCAAAATCACAATGATGGCGACGGTCTTGATCGATTGCGTCCTCGTTGAAGCCATGTCCCCAAGTCTAGCCCGCAGCACCAGTGCCGACGAAGCTCACCTCATACATGTCGGGCCAACGCTTGCCCGTGAGTAGAAAACGATCAGATCCCGGAATGTGCGCGATGCCGTTCAACACGTGATTCGGGTCCGGGGTGGCATTGTTCGGCAGGCTGGATGCGTCGATCACGGCGGTGACCTCGCCGGTGGAGGCATCGATGCGCACGATGTCAGTGGTGGTGAAGATATTGGCGTACACCTCTGAACCCACGCACTCCAGCTCATTGAGGCCACCCACCGGCTGGCCGTCCATGGTCACCTCGAAGCGCTCCCGTTCTTCCAAAGTGTCGGGGTCCATGCGCCTCAACTGGTCGGAGCCATCGGAATAGATGACCTCCTCGTCGAAGGAGCACAGCCCCCAGCCCTCACCGGCGATCGGGGCGCGTTCGACCTCCTCCAGAGTCTCAGCATCACGCTTGATGGCCACCCCGTCTTGCCATGTCAGTTGCCAAATGTGATCGTCGTAAAGCGTGATGCCCTCGCCGAAAAACTCTGGGTCCAGGTCCGCGCTGGCTTGTTCTTGGCCGTCCACAGTCGTGCGATAGATCCGGGATTCGCCCTCCATCCCGGTGCCGACCACTAGCGCGCCATCGTCGTCAAGCTCCAGCCCCTGGGTGAAAGACGTCTGATCGAAGGGATGCACCTGGTGGACCTGCACGGTCAGCTGTTCGACAGAGCGGGCTTCCGCGCTTGTCGACGAAGAAACAGCCGAACTATCCGGGGCTTCACCCTCGGAACTGCAGGCCACTAGGGAGGAAGCTAACCCGAGCGAGCTCGCCACAGCCAGTACCGCGGGAAGCACCTGGGGGAAGTGTACATGACGCATGATTCGACCCATGCACCCATCATGCCAGGGCCTCAGCCATAATAGGAATGTGTCCCACCACAACAAATCCAAGAAATCTAACCCGCTGCTAACGCCCACCGCCATCTCGGTGGCGCGCGAAGCACTTGCCGACATCGCCGAAGGCGAAGAGATCGGAGAGCACATCGGAGTTACTGGACTGGCGCGCAACGTCGCCGTCCATCGCTTCGACGCCGACGTGCCAGGCTACCCAGGGTGGGAATGGAACGCCGTGGTGGCCTGTGCCTCCGGTTCCCGCTACGTCACCGTCAACGAGGTCGCTCTGGTGCCCGCCCCCGAAGGCGAAGCCCTGCGCGCCCCAGAGTGGGTGCCGTATTCCGACAGGCTACGCCCCGGCGACCTCGGCCCGGGCGACCTCATGGCACCCGCCCCGGACGATGAGCGGCTGACTGAAGACTCATTTGCGCGCGACGCAGTCACCTTTCCCGGACGGGAAACCAAGAAGTACTTAACGACGACCGGCCTGCGCGATGCCAAGCAGCGCTGGCGCACCGGCGAATTCGGTCCCACCAGCGAGTTCGCGGAAAAGGCTGCCTTGCGCTGCGCCTCGTGCGCCTTCTACGTGCCGATGGCCCCGCCGATCGACGACGTCTTCGGCGTGTGCACCAACGAATACTCGGCCGACGGAAGGGTCGTGGCCTCCTCCTACGGGTGCGGTGCACACTCCGACACCACGGTCGAGGAAGCCGGCGTTGACGATGCGGAAAAGCTTTACGACGACGAACGCCCCATCTTCTAAGGGCTAAACAATTTCGTAGCGCTTCTCGCGCAGCTCGTTGAGCTCACGGTGGGTGGGCACACCCATCCGCTCGATCCCGGTGCGCGCCGGAACAACACCGCCGTACTCCAACCAGCCGGTGACCAGGCGCGCGCCGTACACCGCGTTGATGCTCCAGGTCTCATTGCTCATCAACTGGGAGCGGTGGAAACCCTTATCCAGCCAGCGGATCTCAACGCCTTCGGACGCCAAAAGGTCAAGCACCCCGTCCGCAGTAATGGACGGCGTGGTGCGCGGGTGCGCAGACACGTGCGCAGCACCGTCCTTCATCATGAGGAACGGGGACAAAAACGAGGAGATCACGTAGCCGCGCTCGTCGATAAGCAAGCCCTCATCGACCGAGAGACGCGACAATAATCCCTGCTGCCACCCGAGGTCGCGGCCGCCGCGGATCTGTGGCGAGCGCCGCTCATCAAAAACCCCTGCCGAATCCACCGTGATCTCGCTGGGACGCGCCGGCAGCGGGCGAAGGGAGAGGGAAGCGGTGCCGTTGGCAAGCTCGACGACGGCGCGCCGGGTGCCATCCACCTGCGAAAGGCGGACCCGTAGCTGGTTGATCGTGGTCGGGCTGACGCCATGAGCTCGGAAAGCGTCGATATAGCGGGAAAAATCAATCACGGACCCATCCCGGACAACAAAGGTAAACACTTCCATGAGCGAGCACGACCCCTTCATCAGTCAGGTCAGATAAGTACGAACGTTCAGCCACTACCTACGCTATCACCATCGGGGCGAGGAAACCCGGGGAGCTCACAGCAGCAGACGGGGGGAATAAAAATAGGTGGTCCACCCCCTCGCGGGCACCAAAAATTTTGATATTCCCAAAAAACCTGCAACTCTATCTGCGAAAACTACATACTTCAATCCTTCTAGTTTGTTAAGGGGACGACTCGGCATGAGTCACATTGGATCAACCAGCAATGCCAGCGGGCGCCAAGATAGTGCAGTCGACAGATTTTTCCACATCTCGGAGCGCGGTTCCACGGTAGGAACTGAGGTTCGTGCAGGTGTAGTGACCTTCTTCGCGATGGCCTACATCATTTTGCTCAACCCACTGATCTTGGGCACGACGGCAGACCACGAGGGGACCGTTCTGGGTATCCCGCAGGTTGCCGCAGCGACCGCGCTGGTTGCAGGTGTAATGACGATCCTGTTCGGCGTCATCGCCAAGTACCCCTTCGGCATCGCCGCCGGGCTTGGGCTGAACACCCTGGTGGCCGTCACCCTCGTCGGTGGCGAAGGTCTGACCTGGGCCCAAGCCATGGGCTTGGTGGTGGTCGACGGCATCATCATTGTCCTGCTGGGGATCTCCGGGTTCCGCGAGGCCGTGTTCATGGCCATCCCACAATCCATGAAGGCTGCGATGAGCGTGGGCATTGGCATGTTCATCGCCATGATTGGTCTGGTCAACGGCGGCTTCGTCACGCGTCTGCCGGACGCGGCGAACACCACCGTGCCAGTGGGCCTGGGCATCGACGGGTCGATCGCTTCCTGGCCCACCCTGACTTTCGTGATCGGTCTGATCATCTGCGCGTTCATGGTGATCCGCGGGGTGCCGGGTGGCCTCTTCCTGGCGATTGTGATCACCACGATCATCGGCATGATCATCGAGGCCATCACCGGCACCGGCTCCTCGGCAGGAGACGCCGGCCCAGCAGGCTGGGGGCTGGCCGTACCGACGATGCCGGATTCCTTGGGCTCTGTCCCGGACCTGTCCATTGTGGGCAATGTCGATATCATCGGCGCATTTACCCAGGTGGGTGCGCTCACCGCAACGCTGCTGGTCTTCACCCTCGTGCTGGCGAACTTCTTTGACGCCATGGGCACCATGAACGGGCTGGGCGCACAGGCCAAGCTCAACGACGAGAACGGCAACCTGCCCAACCTGAAGTCCGCGCTGGTCGTTGAGGGCCTCGGTGCGGTGGCAGGTGGCCTCGGGTCTGCCTCTTCGGCCACGGTGTACGCGGACTCCTCTGCAGGTATCGCGGACGGCGCGCGCACCGGCCTGGCCAACGTGGTCACCGGTATCCTCTTCCTGCTGGCGATGTTCCTCACCCCGCTGTATGAGATCGTCCCCATCGAGGCCGCAGCGCCCGTGCTCGTCGTCGTGGGCGCCATGATGATGGCACAGGTCACCACCATTGAGTGGAACCGTTTCGACATCGCTATGCCTGCTTTCCTCACCATCGTGGCGATGCCATTTACCTACTCGATCGCCAACGGCATCGGCGTCGGGTTCATCATGTTCACCTTGTCTGCCATCTTTGCGGGCAAGGCCAAGAAGGTGCACTGGATCATGTGGCTGATCTCCGCGCTGTTCGTTGTGTACTTCGGTATGGACCCGATCATGTCCGCGCTAAGCTAGCAGCTTGTGAACCTTCCCGCACCGCAGCTTGTCACCGACCCCACCGACCCGCGTCTCGACGATATCCGCGACCTGAAACGCAACGAACGCGAACTCGTCATCGCCGAAGGTCCGCTCATCGCCGGCCGCTTGGTGGAATCCCGGTACCCGCTGCGGTGCATTATTGGTTTTCGGGCTAAGCTCGACAGCTTCCTTCAAGAGCTTTCCGCGCTTAACGACGATCACCTGATCGACTGCCCCATCTACGAAGTCTCGCGTGAGACCCTGGCGGCGGTAGCCGGGTTCGATATGCACCGTGGTTTGTTGGCGGTGGCTGACCGGGCGGAGGAATCGTCGATAAGCGAGATGCTGGACATGCGCACACTCGTGGTACTCGAGGGGGTGGGGGATCACGAAAATATTGGCTCCATCTTCCGTAACGCGGCAGGCATGGAGGTCGATGGGGTCCTGCTGGGCTCAGGGACCGCTGATCCGCTATACCGCCGCAGCGTGCGTGTGTCCATGGGGCATGTGCTGCGCACTCCGTGGGCGCGACTGGAGGGCGGTTTTACCACCTGGCAGCGCTCTCTCGAGGAATTGCGCGAGGCTGGTTTTCGGCTGGTTTCGCTCACCCCGCACCCGGAGGCGGTCCACATTGCGGAGGCGCTCGTCGATAAGCAAGGAAAACCGTGGGAAAAGGTTGCGCTGCTGGTCGGTGGTGAAGGCCCAGGGCTGACAGAACATGCGATGCGGGCTACCGACGTGCGCGCCCGGATCCCCATGGCGGCTTGCACAGACTCGCTGAACGTGGCGACGTCAGCGGCGATCGCCTTCTACGAGCGGCAACGCGGGCTGCGCGTGAAGGAGTGAGTTTTCGCTAACGGTCGGAGTGGCGGATCTTGTCGGCGATCACATCGAGGGCATTCTTCGCGCGACGCACCACGCCTTTACCGATCCGCTTCGCCGCAGCCACGGAGGCGTCCGCCAGGCGCGCAAACTCATCGCCCGTGGAATCATCATCCGCGTCTTCGTAGTCGTCATAGTCGCTTTTCGACGCTGAGAACTTCGCCGCAGTCTCATTGACATCTTTGGTCTTCGGGGCACGCTTCGCCACCTTCGGCTCTGGGCGGCCATCCACCGCATAGGCGACGACATTAATATCCGGGCCGGTGGGGGAAACATCAATCCCCATCCAGGCCTCCTGGGCCGCGTCGGTCAGCTCTGAAGGCTCAAAAGGTAGCGCGATGCCGCCGATCTGCTCCGCCTTCTCGCCAGCCCAAAAAGGGGCCTCGAAGGGCTGTGGGAGACCGACATCCTCGAAGACCTCCATCCGGGTAGCGCACAAGGAACGCTTGAGATCCCCGCCTTCAAAGTGCGCGAAACCCGCGAAGCTACTATCGGTGCCTTGGGCAAAAACGTAGACATCAGTGGCGGAAACGGAATGGAGTAACTGCTCCGGGGTCGCGGAAAGCTTTTCGACGTTGCCTAGAAACGTCTGCACGATTGTCACGCCTGGGTAGCCAGCGATATAAAACTCGTGCCGCGAAGGGCGGGCAGAACGATTTAGTGGAAACTGCCCGATCGGGGTAATCGGCCACGCCGGATTCAGCTGAGCCAAGTACTTCCTACCAAAGCCACGATCTGCTTTTGGCTCGCGAGTGACAACACCTGCGACATCGTCAGTGTTGATAAACCACAAGGTCACTACCGCG
>NZ_JBHWRP010000044.1:0-15168 GCF_043426755.1 Corynebacterium sp.
CAGTGGTCGCAGAAATCATTGTTTTAGGCGTGTTCCTTCACACGATAAGTTCTATTTTTCGTGATGAGCGAAAGTATAGCCAATACGCCGGTAAGAATCGCGACGGCGATAATTTGGCCGCGCGCGGCGTCGTCGAAAAGCATCATTGCCGTCAGCCCCAGCAAGGCGATCACGGTGACCCAGGGCAGCCATGGCCAGCCGGCGACGCGGACGGTGGTGATTTCGTCGTTGGCCTCTAGTTGGGGGTGCAGCTTGATGTAGCTCAGTGTGATCATGATCCACACCACCATTAGGGTTCCGCCGACGGCGTTGAGCAGGAAGTCGAGGAGCCCTTCAGGGTTCCACCACTGCAGACCGACCGAAACGAAAGCGAAGATCATCGAGAGCACCACCGAGTTAATCGGCACGTTGGCGCTATTGGTCCGTCCCAAAATCGCCGGCGCGTCTCCCTCAAGCGCGAGGTTGTGGGCCAAGCGCGAGGTGCCGTAGATCTGGGCGTTGAATGCACTCAGCAGTGCAAGGACGATCACAGCCTCCATGAAGCCCACCACGCCAGGCAGGTTGGCCATCTCTAACACCTGGGTGAACGGGGATTCCGCGGCGGTCTCTGCGTTATCGATCTGCTCATAAGGCAGCAGCAGGATGATGATCAGCACCGAACCCAGGTAGAACACCGAGATGCGGAAGATCACGCTGCGCACCGCGGTGGCGATGGAGCGGGCAGGGTTTTCAGATTCTGCGGCGGCGATGGTGACCAGCTCGATGCCACCGAAGGCGAATGCGACGGCCAGTAGGCCCGCGGCGATACCCGGCAGGCCGTTGGGGGCGAAACCGGACTCGGCGATATTCGTGAAACCGACGAACGTGGTTCCAGGCAGCAGACCCAGCCACAGGGCAATGCCGATCAGGATGAAGCCGATGATCACCGCTACCTTGATGAAGGAGAACCAGAACTCGAACTCGCCGAAGCCACGCACCTGGGCGAAGTTCACGATGGCGAAAAACACCACGCAGATGAGCGCCGGGATCCATGGATCCACCCCGAACCACGCACCCATGATCGCGGCGGCACCGGTCATTTCCGCGCCGAGCACCATCACCAGCATGAACCAGTACAACCAGCCCACGGTGAAACCCGCCCAGTGGCCGAACGCTTGGCGGGCATACGCGGAGAAGGAGCCGGAGGAGGGGCGTGCCGCCGCCATCTCACCAAGCATCTGCATGACCGCGACGACGATAAGACCAGCGATGATATACGCCAGAAGGATAGCGGGGCCGGCGGTTCGGATACCCACGCCGGTTCCCAAGAAGAGGCCGGCACCGATCGCGGATCCCAGCCCCATCATGGTGAGGTGGCGAGTCTTCAGCCCGCTACCCAAAGTGGTGTTTGTAGGTGTTGCCACGGTGGGCTCACTTTCATTAACTCAAGGAACTCAATAAAATTAGTGAAATAAAGTAAAACGATACCGCATCGGTGACGCGAATCTCAGAGTTACTCTAGCGGCTGTTTTCAGGCACGTGTGCGTTACGACGATTACCTTTGGCGCGCTGCACCACAAGGGAGCAAGCGACGATGAACGCCACCATGCAGACAACCGCGATGACTTGGGCCCGCCCAGTCGGATCCGTCAGCATCAGAGCAACCAGTGCCAGTACGACGACCACAGCTACCCACGCCAGCCATGGGTAGCCGGGCATCCGTACTTCTGTGATTTCTCCGCTGCGCACCAACTGTGGGTGGAGGCGCAGATACGAAAAGATGATGGCCAGCCAGATGACAATGAGACAGCCGCCCACCGCGTTGAGCAAAAACGCCAGCAGTCCGGGTGGGTTCCAAAACTGCAGGCCCACGGCCACGAATGCGAAGAACACAGACACCAAGACGCTTCGCACCGGTACGCCTGAGTTCGAAGTTTCAGTGAACATGGCGGGCGCATTGCGCTGCTGCGCCAGCGCGTAAAGCAGGCGGGAGGAACCGTAGAGCTGGGCATTAAACGCGGAGAGCAGTGCGAGTGCGATCACTGCCTCCATGATGCCGACGATGCCCGGTATGCCTGCCATAGACAGCACCTGGGTGAACGGGGACTCGGCGGCGGTGTCCGCGCCCTGAATACTCGAGTAGGGCAGGGCGAGGATGATGATCAAGACGGAACCGATATAGAAAAATCCGATGCGCCAAATCGTCGAACGCAACGCGGAGTGGACCGACTGCTTCGGGTTTTCTGATTCGGCGGCAGCAATGGTGACTAGCTCGATGCCACCGAAGGCAAAAGCCACGGCGAGCAAAGCGGTAGCCACGCCCGAAATGCCGTTGGGCATGAACCCAACCTCGGCGATATTGGACAGCCCCACCGCGTCCGTTCCGGGCAGCCAGCCGAAGACCAGCATCACACCGACGACCAGGAAGACGATGATCACGGCGACCTTGATCAGGGAGAACCAGAACTCAAACTCCCCGTAGCCACGGACCGCAGCCAAGTTCACCACCATGAAAAACAACACGGCGAGCAGGGCCGGGATCCACGAGGCAATGCCGAACCAGCCTCCGATGATGGCAGAGGCACCTGTGATTTCAGCGCCCATGATCATGATCATCATGAACCAGTACAGCCAGCCCACTGAAAACCCGCCCCAGGGGCCGAAGGCCTGTTCCGCGTACGTGGAGAAGGACCCCGCGGAAGGGCGTGCGGCCACCATTTCTGCCAGCATGTTCATGATCACCACAGTGATAGCACCGGCGATGATATAGGCCACGATCACGGCAGGCCCGGCAGCTTGAATACCAACACCGGTGCCTAAAAATAGGCCTGCACCGATCGCAGAACCCAACCCCATCATGGTGAGGTGGCGCTGTTTTAGTCCGCGCTGCAGGCCAGTTTGTTCTGGGCGCGGTGAGTCAGAAGATGTGGTGGCGCGTGTGCTCATAGAGATCAGTCTAAAACTCGCGCCACCGAGGATGTGACCTGGGTAGCCCTACCCAAGGGGAGTAGGGCACATCAGGAAGCGTTTTATGCCCAGCGCACAACAGGGACGTCGAAGCCGGGCTCGCTACGCACGGCCCACCCGGAGCGCCCCGAGAGTTCACGGCCCGTGATGTCTTCGCCCGATTGGAAATCATGCACCACGGTGTGCGGTTCCAACATCACGTTGGTACCAAGTTCGCAGTTATCGCCCATTTCTACGCCGAGCAGTCCCGACGAGGGCTTCATCACGCTGTTCTTGCCAATATTCAGCGGCGTGCGGTTATTTCCCTCATTGCGCAGTGCCATGAGGGTGGCGGACAAGCCAATGTCAGTGCCCTCGTCGATCACTACCGACGACGACATGCGTCCCTCAATCCGCGATGCGCCCAAGGAGCCGGCGTTATAGGACACATAGCCTTCACGCAGGACCGCGGTTCCCGGTGCGAGGTAGGCACCGAGGCGGACACGTTCTGCCTCAGCAATGGACACCCCGGACGGCACCACATAATCCACCATGCGGGGCAGTCTCTCGATGCCGTAGACGTGAATCAGGCCGCGGGCGCGCAGGGCAGCACGGACAAATTCGAAGTTATCGGGCAGGCAGGGGCCCTTGTTTGTCCACACCACGGGGACAAGATGGGTCAACAAGTCCGTCATGTTTAGTTCCAGCGGGCGCACAATCCGGTGCGACAACAGGTGGAGGCGGAGGTAAACATCGTGGGCGTCCACTGCCGGTTGGTTGAGGTCGGCGATCGTCGTGCGCACCGCAACCTGCTCCACCATGCGGTCTTGATCAATGCGCACCAGTTGGAGGAGGCGAGCAGGCAAGTGATTAGCGCCCAGCCGGTGGGTTTCGGACTCAAGCCCTTCGGCTTCCTCTCCCTCGACCAGTTCGGGATCTGGGTACCAGGTATCTAGGACGGTGCCATCCATGGCGATGTTTGCGATTCCGATTGCGTAGGCTCCCACAGTCATACCCCTAAGCGTACTGGGTAGGGACCCATTCGGCACTTCGTGGCAGTGCGCTCGGATGGACGGATCTTGCTCGGTTCTCTAGTCTGGGTGTTCCGGCTGTTTTCCCGTGTGACTTCGCAAGCGTCCCCATAACAGCACAAGATTTCGCACCAGAAACGGTGCCGACCGACTACTGAGAGAAAGTACATCCACCGTGGCTCCTGACATCACACCCTCGCCTGATAAGCGGCGCATGCTGCGCGGCCCCATCTTGATGCGCAATGAAGACCAAGAGGGCTCGACGTATGACCAGCGTCTGCTGGAGTTGGGCAGCGACCATGACTGGCAGCATGCCGACCCATGGCGCATCATGCGTATCCAAAGCGAGTTCGTCTCCGGCTTTGATGCGCTGACGGACATGCCGAAAGCGGTGACCGTTTTCGGTTCTGCACGCCTGCACGAGGGCACCCCGGAGTATGAGCAGTCCATGCAGGTGGGCAAGGCCCTGGTGGAGGCCGGCTACGCGGTGATCACCGGCGGCGGCCCGGGCCTGATGGAAGGCCCCAACCGCGGCGCGCACGATGCCGGCGGCCTCTCTGTGGGTTTGGGCATCGAATTGCCGCACGAGCAGCACCTGAATGACTGGGTGGATGTGGGCCTGAACTTCCGCTACTTCTTCGTGCGCAAGACCATGTTCTTGAAGTACTCCCAGGCGTTCATTACTCTGCCGGGCGGGTTCGGCACGATGGATGAGCTCTTCGAGGTGCTCTGCATGGTGCAGACCGGCAAGGTGACCAATTACCCCATCGTGTTGATGGGCACTGAGTTTTGGTCGGGCCTGGTCACCTGGATGGAGGAGCAGCTGGCTGCGCGTGGCCTCATTTCAGACACCGATACGGATCTGTTCCTAGTCACCGATTCGATTGATGAAGCGATCGGGTACATCGTCGATAAGCACAAAGTGATGACGGATGGAAGGCTCAGCGATAAGACCGATAAGCGCAGCGCCACGCGTCAGAAATAGGCGCTGTGGCTAAGGCGAATGGGTTGGCCGAGGTCATGGCCATCATTAACCGCACTCCGGATTCCTTCTACGACAAGGGGAAGACGTGGGGGATGAGCTCGGCGCTTGAGCGTTGCGACGAGGTCGTGGCCCAGGGTGCGACCATCGTGGACGTCGGTGGCGTCAAAGCGGGCCCCGGTGATGCGGTCGATCCCGCGGAGGAAGCAGGCCGGATTGTCCCGCTGATCACTGAGGTACGGCGACGCTATCCGGACCTAACGATTTCTGCCGATACCTGGCGCGCGGAGGTCGCCGAGCACGCCATCGCCGCCGGCGCCACCTTAATCAACGACACGTGGGCGGGCTGGGATCCGGAACTCGTGGAGGTCGCGGGGGCTCACCGGGTGGGATATGTCTGTTCCCACACCGGCGGTGTCACGCCGCGCACGCGCCCGCACCGAGTGCATTACGACGATGTCGTGGCCGATGTGATCTCTGAAACCACAGCATTGGCCGAGCGTGCCGTGGCTGCCGGGGTACCGGAGCACAAGATTTTCATCGACCCCACCCACGACTTTGGCAAGAACACCTTCCACGGCCTCGAGCTGCTGCGCCGCATCGATGAGATCGTGGCTACTGGGTGGCCGGTGCTGATGGCGCTGTCGAATAAGGATTTCGTCGGGGAGACGGTGGGGCGTGGCGTCGGGGAGCGCGTGGCCGGGACGTTGGCCGCGACAGCGTGGTCGGCGGCGCGCGGAGTGGCGGCTTTTCGGGTCCACGAGGTCGAAGAAACCCTGGACGTGATCCGGATGACGGCAGCGATCGCCGGCGTCGCGCCTCCTGCGCACACCGTGCGGGGTTTGGCATGACGGTAGGTTCCCTGGACCTGAGCCAGGTCAGCGTGGTGATTCCTGCGCTGAACGAGGAGGAAACTGTCGCTGATGTCGTCGCGGCCGTGGCAGAGCAAAGCCCCGGAGAGATCCTGGTGATCGATTCGGATTCCGTTGACTCTACGGCCTCGCGGGCACGAGCTGCCGGGGCAGACGTGATCGGCTGGCGCGACATCGCACCGGACATCCCGCCGCATCCCGGCAAGGGCGAAGCACTCTGGCGCGGGGTGCGCGCCGCGCGTGGCGAGATCGTTGTGTTCGTCGACGCGGACCTCACCTCCATCCCCACTTCGCTAGTGGCCAGGCTCGTTGCTCCGCTTATCGACGAGGGCGTGCACCTTGTCAAAGCCGATTACACGCGCGCATTCCACGGCCAACCAGCTGGTGGGGGCCGGGTGACGGAGCTGACCGCCAAGCCGCTGCTGCAGACCTATTTTCCGCAAGTCTCTCATATCAATCAGCCCCTGGGCGGGGAGTACGCACTGCGACGCAGCTCTGCCCTGAGCCTGCCATTCGTTGAGGGATACGGAGTAGAAGCTGGCTTGCTCATTGACTGCGCACGGCGCTGGGGTAAGGCGGCAGTGACACAGGTAGAGGTGGGGGAGCGACACCACAGGAACCGACCGCTGAACGAACTTGCGCCCATGGCAGCAGTTGTCGCGCGCACCATTTTGGCCCGCGCCGGAGTCCTGCCAGAGGGGTTGCAGCCTCCGGCGCAGCGGCCTGCGTGGGACGCGCTAGGATAGTCCGCATGCTGTCATGGATCCTGCTGATTATCGTCGTTATCGCTTTCATCGTCTTGGGGACGTGGGCGTTCGGGAAGATTTTCGGGCGTGGTGAACTGCTGCCGCCGATGGAGGACACGCACGATGTGATTGCGCATAACCGTCGTGCTGTACATGAGGGGCGGATCGAGGACATCGAACTCGAGGTGGTTCCGCGAGGATACCGCCAGGACCAGGTTGATGCGCTCGTCGCTACCCTGATGGAAAAGGGCGTGTCCAGCGCGGATGAGGATTTTGCACCCAATTTCGACAAAAACGGCTAAAATGGGTAGGGTAAATCATTTGCAGTGAAGGAGTCTGGCCCAATGGCAGCAATGAAGCCACGCACCGGTAATGGACCAATGGAAGCGGTCGAAGAGTCCCGAAAGATTGTGATGCGCATCCCGTCGGATGGCGGCGGTCGCCTCGTCGTGGAGATGAGCAAGGAAGAAGCAGCTGAACTTGGCGCGCTTCTCACCGAGGCGGCAGGCTAAACACACAATTTAACTAATAAATCGTCCGTAGACCTTCGGGCGGGTAGGCTCTCAGGCATGCTTTCTGACATTGTTCACCTGTTGGCTGATCCCTCCGACGGCACCCGGTTAACCGGGGCGGACGATTTTTCACGTCTGGTGTCCGAATCGGGTCATTCTTATGATGTTGCTCGCCAAGGTTACGTTACTTTAGCTACTGGTGCAGGCATCAAGCACAAAGGCGACGATGCTGACATGGTCGCCGCCCGCGAAACCTTCCTGTCACAGGGCCATTTCGCCCCCTTCGTCGAGGCGGTGTCCGCGGCTGTCCTTGATGTATTGGACACAGTGCTTGGCGACGAGGACCGTGACGCCACCCTCCTCGAAGTCGGTGCGGGAACCGGCTACTATCTGGCCCACACGCTTGACGCCGTTGAAGATGCGGTGGGCATCGGGCTGGACATCTCTGTTCCGGCGGCAAAGACACTGGCTAAGTCGCATCCACGGATGGGTGCCGTCGTGGCGGACGTGTGGGATGGTCTGCCCGTGCGCAGTGGCGCGATCGACGCGATTACTGTCATCTTTGCCCCGCGCAACCCCGCCGAATTCGCACGAGTGCTTGCCGACGACGGCGAGGTTATTGTCTTGACCGCCGACCGTGGACACCTCGACGAACTCCGTGAACCCCTAGGTATCTTGACCGTGGAGGAGGGCAAGGTTGAACGCATGGTGGAGCAGGCGGCGGGACATCTTGAACTGGCGGTAGACCCGCAGGCCATCGAGTTCCCCATGGTCCTGGACCGTGCCTCAATTGCAGCGCAGGTGGGGATGAGCCCGTCTGCACGTCACATTGAGCCGGCGGAGCTGAACCAAAGAGTCAGCGCCCTGCCGGCAACAATGACTGTTACCGCCAGGGCGCAGGTGACCAGGTTGAAAAAGGCTGGACGCTAAGACTTTTCCTTAATCAAAGGGGCCGCGACGCCACTCGGAGCGGATCTCGGCCTCGCCGCTATCGGATACACGCAGATCAACAATCTTCGATTCGATACGGAGGCGGCTGGCCATGACCACGGCGCCGCCGCCGGCGTAGACCTCCAGAGTGTTTCCGTCCACGACCACGGAGATATTGTCCTCGTCTTCGTCGTGAAGCGGAGCGGTTGCCGGCTCGTCGAAGTGTCGGTCGAGCGTGAGCTGGTCGCCAGAATGGGTGATCGTGGCGGCGACATTGCCGTCGGCGTCGACTAGCTCGATGGTGACCGATGAACCAACCGGGATGTCACACAGGCCCGACCAGAACCAGGCGCGGCGCGTGGACGCTACGGCTTCTGGCAACCCGTCGACGGGGACCTGGAACAATTTGCCGCCCTGCAATGTGACCTCGCGAGGCAGGGACAAAGCGTTGGCCCACCCTTCCTTCTCCCACGTGGTCTGCTTCGTGGCGTCATCGCCGCGGCCGACGCCGTTGAAGAGGCCGAAAATGTAGGCATTCAGGTAGCGCTCGTCCTCGGCGACGGTGCCGGGGGTGAAGTTGGTGTTGCGCGGGCGGGTGAAATCGTGGCCCGAATCAATCCGCGTGAACGGGGTGGCCACATGGAACTTGTTGCGCTCGAGGCGACCGACCAAGTAGCCGGAGCGGTCGAGGCCATCGCACTCCTGGGTGGCTAGAAGTACGTCATAAATTTCCTGATCGACTTCGTCGCGCAGCCGAATGATGCGTGGGGCGACGATGATGGCATCGTCGTCAAGCCCAGACTCACCGACGAACTCGACCGCGCCCACGAGCGTCCAGTCCGCGCCATCCGGGGATTCCAGAATCACGGGGCGGGGAGAGTCAGGCTCTCCCGTGCTGGTGATCATCAGCCAGCCTTCGTGGCCTTGGTCGCGGTCATCGTTGGACTCCCAGTCCGGCACCACGCAGGGGGAGCGGAAGCGGGAAAAATCCTTCGTGTCGGAGATGACCACGCCGGCGCGGTGCACCGTCGGGTCAAGCGCTAAGGGGTCATCTGTGACGTCCGAGAACATACTGACATCGTCGACATGCGCGATCTGAATTGAGGTGCCCGCCGCGGTAACCGATGTGAAAAACAGGTCCGCGCCGCCGTTGTGTGCGACAACGGAGCCAGCGAGTGTATTCAGTTCGCCGCCTTTGGGGGCGATGACGTCGGGGCATTCGACCCAATCAAACGGCCCATCCTGGGACACTTGGTGGCCCCAGCGTGCGTTGCCGTTTGGTTCGGGTCGGTACTGGTAGAGCATGTGCCAGTCGCCACCGTCGCGCAACATGCCGGCGGCGGCCTCGAGGATGCCGGATTCCGTCGTTACGTGCAGTTCTGGACGTAAAGAAGTCAACAGATGCCTTTCCGCCTTAACTAGCCTGGCTAGATCAGGGCCTTGTAGATGTCCACGGTTTGCTGGGCGATGGTTGCCCACGAGAACTTGTCCTTGGCGCGGACAAGCCCAGCCTTGCCGAATGCTTCAGCCTTCTCTCGATCAGCCACCATAGCGTTAACTGCCTCGGCGATGTCGCGCTCGAAGGTTTCAGCATCGTTCTCGTCGTAATGCACCAGGGTACCTGTTTCTCCGTCAACGACGACCTCTGGGATACCGCCCACATCGGAGGCAACTACGGCAGTTCCGCAGGCCATGGCCTCAAGGTTGACGATTCCCAGTGGCTCATAAATCGATGGGCACACGAAGACATCAGCCATGGAATAAACTTCGCGAATCTTGTCGCCCGGCAGCATATCCTGGACCCAGAACACACCATCGCGTGTCGTTTTTAGCTCTTCGACGAGGGCCTTGGTGCGCTCAGCGATCTCAGGGGTATCTGGCGCGCCAGCACACAGCACCAACTGGACGTCTTCGTCGAAATGCTTGGCGGCCTTCACCAGGTGTTCCACGCCCTTCTGGCGGGTGATGCGCCCGACGAATGCGGCAATCGGCTTGGAGGTGTCTACGCCAATCTCTTCTGCGAGATCTCCCTCCGTGGGGAACCACGTCTCCGTGTCGATGCCGTTGAGGACGACGTGGACGCGGGATTCGTCGATACGCGGGTAGGCGCGCAGAATTGCGTCTTTCATTCCCGCGGACACGGCGATCACTGCGTCGGCGTACTCCATGGCGTTTTTCTCCGACCATAGGGAGACGTCATAGCCGCCGCCGAGCTGCTCGCGCTTCCACGGACGGTCCGGCTCAAGGGAGTGTGCCGTGGCGACGTGTGGGATGCCATGCAGCTTGCCTGCCAAGTGGCCGCCGAGACCGGCGTACCAGGTGTGGGAGTGCACGACATCAAGGTCGGTGGCGGCGTGTGCCATGCGCAGGCCGGTGGATAGGGTCTTGATCGCACCGTTGGCTTCCGACAATTCGGGATCAACGCCGTGGACGTATACGCCCTCTGCGTCGCGGGGCTCGCCCATGCAGTGCACATCTACGTCAACGATGTCACGCATAAAGCGGGTGAGCTCGGTGACGTGGACGCCGGCACCGCCATAAACCTCGGGTGGATATTCTCTGGTCATCATTCCGACTCTCATGTCTCCGAGAATAGTCGCGAAAACCGTTTAGTGCAGGCACTCCGCATTCTGCTCGGTGCCGCTCCTCCAATAGGGGGAGGATAAGGATTATTTAAAGCTTCCCAATCAATCCGTGGTGCGTTTTTGTTAATGCGCGTTACAATGAGGGCAAAGGGTGAAACGTCCCACAACAGTGTGATGTTTTCGTTCGCGACGCATGATCGCCCTGCAAAGCGTCGCTCGAGACAATAGGATTGATGTTGTGAAGTCAAAATCAAATGTTCTAGCCATTGTCCTAGCAGGTGGCGAAGGCAAGCGCCTTTTCCCCCTCACCGCAGACCGCGCAAAGCCGGCCGTTCCCTTTGGTGGCAACTACCGGCTGATTGACTTTGTGCTGTCCAACCTTGTCAACGCAGGCTTCCTGAAGATCGCTGTTCTGACACAGTACAAGTCTCACTCGCTGGACCGTCACATCGCCACCGCGTGGAATGTCGCGGGCCCAACCCAGCAGTACATTGCTTCCGTTCCTGCCCAGCAGCGCCGCGGTAAGCGCTGGTACAACGGTTCCGCAGACGCGATCGTCCAGTCTCTCAACCTGATTTATGACGACAAGCCGGACTATGTCATCGTCTTTGGCGCGGACCACGTCTACCGCATGGATCCTGGTCAGATGCTCGACGACCACATTGCCTCCGGCAAGGAAGCAACGGTGGCCGGTATCCGCGTGCCACGTGAGGAAGCTACCGCCTTCGGCTGCATCCAGGCGGACGAAGACGGCACCGTTACCGAGTTCCTGGAGAAGCCAGCGGACCCACCGGGAACCCCGGATGATCCGAACATGACCTTCGCCTCCATGGGTAACTACATCTTCTCCACCGAGGCTTTGGTGCAGGCTCTGCTCGAAGACGAGCAGAACGACGACTCTGATCACGACATGGGCGGAGACATCATCCCATACTTCGTGAACAAGGGCGAGGCCAACGTCTACGATTTCTCCAAGAATGAAGTCCCTGGCGCCACCGAGCGTGATAAGGGTTACTGGCGCGACGTCGGTACCATCGACTCCTTCTACGAGGCGCACATGGACCTGATCTCGGTCCACCCAATCTTCAATCTGTACAACAAGTCGTGGCCGATTCACTCCACGGAGGACGGCAACCTGCCACCGGCGAAGTTCGTGCAGGGCGGTATCGCACAGTCCTCGATGGTCGCCCCCGGCTCGATCATTTCAGGTGCAACGGTCCGTAACTCTGTGGTCTCTACGGACGTCCATGTTGAAGAAGGCGCCACCGTCGAAGGCTCTGTTCTGCTCCCAGGCGTTCGCGTGGGACGCGGAGCGGTCGTTCGCCACGCGATTCTGGATAAGAATGTCTACGTTTCAGATGGCGAGATTATTGGCGTCGACAATGCGCGCGACGAAGCACGTTTCAAGATTTCCCCTGGCGGCGTAGTCGTCGTCGGCAAGAACGAAGTCGTCTAGGTCGCTTAACGACGATTACGGCCCGCTTCCCATCAGCGCGATGGGGAAGCGGGCCATTTCTCTAAAATCCAGGTGGCTTTTTATACGCCACGCGTCACCAGTGTGAGGCCTGCGCCCAAGGGCAGGCGAGTCACGATCGCATCCTTAAACGTGTCCACCAGATCATCGGCCTCGCGCGCTGCTTGAGTGTCGCGGTCGCGGCGGGTCTCGTCGGCAAGCGTGCCATCGAGCAACGCATCGGGGATGACCAACGTGCCGCCGGGGGTGAGCAAGTCAAAAGCTGCGGGCAGCAGGGTGGGCAGGTCCATGCTCGGGGCATCGACGTAGACCAGCTGATAGGAGCCGGAAGCGAGTCGCGAAATTACGTCAGCGGGACGCGATGGCAGGAAGCGAGCGCGTGAAGGAGAGAAGCCGGCATCACGGAACGTGGCCTTGGCTCGGGTCTGGTGATCTGCTTCTGGGTCGATGCACGTGACCGTGGTCTTTCCCGGTAGGCCGTCCAGAATATAGAGACCGACGACGGCCGCGGCCGGGGTGATCGCAACCGCACCGGCAGAATCTGGGTGTGACGCTGCGGCGGTGAGGGTGGTGATCAATCGCCCAGTAGGATCGTCAGGCACGCCGAGCCCGTATTCGGCTGCGTCATGGCGCGCGTCGGCAAGCGGCTCGGATAGCTCGGTCCGCGATTCGATGTAGCTCTGGATGGCAGAAAATGCAGTATCACTCACAGCCTCTAAGTCTAGAGGGGTTGCTCACCAGATGGGGGAGCCACGGTGAAATCGCCGTTTCACAGGAATATATACGGGCGAACATTGGTGTTTGACAATGAAATCAGTCACAATGGACACATGCGCGATGACGAGACTGCAGAGGCCACAACTTCCGAACTACCTGCCGGGCAGGGCGATGAGGTTCTGGAGGGGACAGCGGCTTTTGATGCAGGCCAAGGCGAAATGCCTTCGTGGTCTGAGCTAGTCTCGCAGCACGCGGACAGTGTGTACCGCCTGGCTTTCCGCCTCTCAGGTAACCAACACGACGCGGAAGATCTAACGCAAGAAACGTTTATGCGCGTGTTCCGCAGCTTGAAGAATTACCAGCCAGGAACCTTTGAGGGCTGGCTGCATCGCATTACGACGAACCTGTTCTTGGATATGGTGCGCCACCGCAGCAAGATCCGGATGGAAGCGCTGCCGGAAGATTATGAGCGCGTGCCGGGCACCGATATGACACCCGAGCAGGCTTACAATATTTCTAACTTGGATCCTGCCTTGCAGGAAGCACTCGATGAGTTGAGTCCAGATTTCCGCGTGGCCGTGGTGCTCTGTGATGTCGTGGGAATGAGCTACGAAGAAATCGCGGAGACGCTTGGCGTGAAGATGGGTACGGTGCGCTCGCGTATCCACCGGGGCCGGACCCAGCTGCGCAAGTCGCTTGAAGCCAAGGCCGCCGAGAGTGAGGACGCACAGATCCTCCTGCGCACGCGGTAAGGGAATGGTTAAGCACGGAAGAACAGGGGCGAAGGAGGTCGACGTGACGGAGAAGAAGCCCATTCCGCTGCGTCGTTCCCTGCGACGACGTCTGCGTCTCGAATTTTCTTCGATCGACCATCTCAGCCCTGAGGCGGTGGCAGCCTTCGTCGACGGCGAACTGACTCCTGGGGCGGAGCACCGCGTGCGAGTCCACATAGTGCACTGCCCGGAATGCCGCAATGAAGTGCACACGCAGCGCGCAGCTTCTGAAATTGTGCGTGATTCCAATGTGGAGGAGTGCGTGCGAGCACCGCGGAGTCTTATTGAGCGGCTGGCGCAGATCGCATCGGACCCGGAGGCGCAGCGGGCACGCAGCCATTCTTTGCGTTCGACTGCCGACGAAGCCCGCGAAGAGATAGAGAACGGAATGCGTAGCCTGTTCCGCCGCGGGTCGTGGGCTATAGTGGACCTGTGTTTGACAGTATTGGCTGGGTGGAGATTTTCTTCATCATCATTATCGGCTTCATTATCATCGGCCCGGAAAAGCTCCCGGGTGTGATTGAGGACGTCAAGGCAGCGATTTACGCGGCGCGTAAGGCGATCAACAACGCAAAGGCCGAGCTGAATAGTGATTTCGGCGATGATTTCGATGAGTTCCGTAAACCGCTCAATACCGTCACCGAGTATGCCGCGATGGGCCCGAAGCGCGCCATGGCGAAGGTGCTTTTCGACGAAGAAGAAGACTACCTAGACCAGTTTGATCCTAAGAAAATGATGGAGGACGACCCTGAGGGGCGCCCCGCCACCGGCACCGCCCGGCAGAATGAACTGCGCCGGGCCTCCCACCGCCAGGATCGGGCCGACTCCAACGGGGCCGACCGCGCGCCCGGCGCCGGTGAAAGCAATGGTGGCGACAAAGGTGATTACTCCACCGGCGGCGGCTTCTCTTGGACAGATATTACCTAGCTACTACCTAACTATTGCCTAGCGTCCAGCAACACCGAGGTTGAGGGACTTGCCAGCCAGTGAGTCCTTGCGCACGATCAACTTTTCGACGATTTCATTGATCGCCTTCGCCGACTCACTAGTCGGGTGGGACAAGACGGCAGGGGTGCCCTCGTCGCCCTGAACACGCAGCTGTGGATCAAGTGGAACCGAGCCCAGCAGAGGGACATTGCCACCGGTGAGTACGGTGAGCCGCTCCGCGACCTGCTCGCCACCGCCTTCACCAAAGACATCGACGACGGTTCCATCCGGCATAACCATGGCGGACATGTTCTCGATGACACCACTGACGCGCTGGCGGGTCTGCTGCGCGATGGAGCCGGCACGCTCCGCAACCTCTGCGGCCGCGGCCTGCGGGGTGGTCACGATCAATAGTTCTGCGTTGGGCACCAGCTGCGCCACCGAGATAGCCACGTCGCCCGTTCCTGGGGGAAGGTCCATGAACAGTACGTCGAGGTCGCCCCAGAAAACATCGGCGAGGAACTGCTGCAGGGCGCGGTGCAACATCGGCCCACGCCAGACGACGGGGGAGTTGCCCTCAACGAACTGGCCAATGGAAATGTGCTTCACGTCGTGGGCGATCGGCGGCATGATCATGTCTTCGACCATGGTGGGGCTCTGGTCCACAGAGCCCATCAGGCCCGGAATGGAGTGG
>NZ_JBHWRP010000045.1:0-3859 GCF_043426755.1 Corynebacterium sp.
GGGACCTGGCCGTGATCAGACCATCGTGCGCCACGACGTGATGGATCGCTAAGTTTCTCTTAGGCGCGCAGCATCTTTTTCGCTGAAAGCTGTACTATCATCTGGATAATTGCCTGCGTTTTTAAGGAGGCGGTGAATATAACCGCCATTCCTGTTAAGGTTTTCTTGATATGTGATATGTACACAGCGAAAGGTTGAGAACCGTGATTCCCTCCACCCCACGTCGTCGCCGGAGAAGAACTGTGGCAACGGCCGCACTTGCCTTTTCTTTGGTTTTTAGTGCAGGGACCGTAGTCCCGGATTCCCCACTAGGCGGCAGCCTCCCCGCCGCGCAGGCGCAGACGCGATCAGCTGGCACCTCCCATGCTGGCGCCATTCAGGCAGACTTGATTGCGGAGACCCCTGAGATCGCTTCAGAGTTTGACTTAAGCGCAGACGAATTTAAGAACATGGTCTCTGGCACCGCCCGCCAGAGCGACCAGATCAACGTAGCTGTCCCAGAGGGCACCCCGATCTACCTGCGTTACCAGAAGACCAATGGCTCCTGGTCCGAGTACTACGTCACGAAAACGCACAGCCGACTGGGCCAGCAGGGTGTGTACGCGTTTGATATGTCCAAGACTGACTTCGACGTGAGCAAGCACTCCGTTGAGCTCTCCCTGGGCCAGGGCAGTAAAACCGAGATCCTCGAGACCTCGATGAAGTACGGCGCGTTCGAGATGAACCACCGAACCAACTCCATCTCGCGCGTAGGCATCAAAGCGTCCAAGACGGGCGAGAGTGCTCACGGACGGGACGCGGGAATCCGCATTGCGCCCCCTAATCTTCAAGAAGCACGCACCGTGGCCGTCAGCCAGACCTACACCGCGAAGCGGACCCACACGTACGTCCGCATGTGCAATTTCAGGGTTTCTCAACCTCAAGACGACGGCACCACCGACCACATCGAGGTCCCAGGCGTCGTCGAAACGCCTAAGGACGAGGAGCGGTGGGTCGGCGGCTACGAGGATGTGGCCGGCCCAGCAGGTGCGCCCATTTACGTAGACGCGCCGCTTTTCGACGATGCGACCACCGATGTCGTCGAAAAGAATGAAGCGCCACAGCGGACGAAGTTCAAAGAGGCTGGAAACACCCTCCCCGAGGGGTCGACCGTGAAGGTGGACCGGAAGACCGGTGCGATGGAGATCGTCACCGATCCAGAGACCGCGCCGGGCAATTACACCGTCGACGTCAAGTTCATCTTCACCGATGGCACTGAGCAGACCGAGACCGTTAATATCACCGTCAAGCCCGCCGATATGGATCTGGGCGAGGAGATTGCTGCGCTTATTGATTCCCGCCCGGACGATACCCCGCAGGTCGACAGGGAAAAGTGCGTGCAGAGCGTGGTCAACTACGGCCTGCCGTTGCTGGCACTGCTCCCGCTGGGCCTGGCAACCCAGATCAACATCCCCGGCCTGAAGACGCTGGTGGATGAGATCGATGCCTGGTTCATCGCCAACAACAACAAGCTGCAGATGGACCTCGGCATCTTCGACCGCGAGGCAGCCGATTATGCGCTGCGCTTCAACGCGAAGCTGCGCGAAGTGGCCCCCTACGCAGCTGATGCGGCGATCGGTGTCACGATGGTCGCGATGGGCGTACTCGCCGGCACCATGATCTACGATGCCTGCACCCCAGACGATCCACTGCAGGCCACCTCCTCACTGCAGGGCTCTTCAGGAAACACCTACGGGTCAGAAGGAATTCAGCGCAACGAGACTCCAGCTGGTCCCTCCTCGCAGGAGTAATCGTCGTTAAGCAACGCGAAACACACAGACGCCGCTTGAACCCGCGTACAACGGGGGCCGGGCGGCGTCATCGTTTATCTATGGGATAATGCGGGATATGCGCAATACACCACTTGGTACACCTATGACCGAGAACGCCACCAAGGTTCTGCTTCTGGGCAGCGGCGAGATCGGCAAGGAACTCACCCTGGCTTTCCAGAGGCTCGGCCTGGAGGTGCACGCCGTCGACCGCTATGAGCACGCGCCGGCGCACCAGTCGGCGCACTTCTCCTACCTCGCCGATGTCTGCGATCCGCACCAGGTGGACATGCTGATCGAGAAGATCCAGCCGGACTTCATCGTCCCGGAGATCGAAACCGTCGCGACCGAGGCGCTGCGCCGCGCAGAGGAAGACGGGCGCGCGGTGGTCGTGCCTTCCGCCAAGGCCTGCGAGCTGACGGTCTCGCGCGAGGGGATTCGCCGGGTAGCGGTAGAAGAGCTGGGCTTGCCGACGACCGCCTACCGCTTTGCGGCCAGCGTGGAAGAAGCGGAAGACGCAGCTGAGGAACTCGGGTTCCCGTGCATCGTGAAGCCGGCGATCTCCACCTCTGGGCAAGGACATACGCTGGTCCAGAGCCCAGATGAGATCGCGCGTGCCTGGCACGACGCATATGAGCCAGACTCCATCGACCCGCAAGTGGTGGTGGAACGCTTCGTCGACTTCGACTATGAGGTGACGATCCTCGCGGTACGCTCCATCGACCCCAACACCGGCGAACTAGCCACCTGGTTCTGCGAACCCATAGGTAGGCGATACTCCCACGGACGGCTCGTGGAATTCTGGCAGCCCGCGCCGATGAGCGAAGGTGCGATGGATAATGCGCGCTCCATGGCCGCGCGCATCACTAATGCGATGGGCGGGCGTGGTGTCTACGGTGTCGAGCTCTTTGTCGCGGGTGACGATGTCTACTTTTCGTCGGTAAGCCCGCGCCCGCACGACACCGGCTCCCTCACGACGGCCACCCAGCGCTTCTCCGAGTTTGATTTGCACGCGCGCGCCATCATGGGCCTGCCCATCGACGTGACTTTGATCTCGCCGGGGGCGGGAAGGTGCGTGCACGCACTGGAAGACACGGACACCGTGAGCTACCGGGGTGTCGCTGACGCGCTGGAGATCCCCGAGACGAATGTGCGCTTCTTCGGCAAGCCGACCGGCTACCGCGGCCGGCGCATGGGCATCGTGGTGTCCACCGCTGACACGATCGAGCAGGCCCGCGAAAGGGCGGAAGCAGCCGACCGCGCGATTACGGTCGGGCCTTGATTTCACTAAATTTCTATTCAGGAGGTGAGGAAGATGACGGTAGCAAACCGTGTACAAACAGCGATGAGTACCGCAAACATGAGCCAATCTGCGTTGGCGGAAGCCACCGAGATTAGTCAACCCTCTATCTCCCGGATCCTTCATGGGAGGAAGATCCCGAGTCTTGACGAATTAGGACAGATCGCGGAAGCAACGGGGCAGCCGATCTATTTTTTCTTAAAAGAAGAAGGTTTGCCTGAAGGCGTTCAGTGCGCGGCGCGACCCTCAAGGGGTTCAGGCATCAGCGATCTGGAGGAGAAACTTGCGGAGTACGTAGAACTTGACCGCATGCTCGCCTCGTATTTTATTTTGAAGCACCCTTGAGCACATATTGGGCGAGCTGCGCCGCCGTCATCCGCATTTTCTGATGCGGGGTGCCGGTATCGTCGTAAAGCTCGCCCTCAGGTACGAACCCAAACGCGCCATAAAAACCGGTTAGCTCCGCCTGGGCCTCCAAGGTGACGTCCTTGCCCGGCTCATCCTCAAAAGCGTAGGTCAGCGCGCTGCGCATCAGCTGTTGCGACAACCCGGTCCCGCGGAATTCAGGCTTGACGACGAGGCGCCCGAGCACCGTTGCATCGTCGGTAGGGAAAACGCGGGCGACCCCCATGAGCTCATTGTCGGTGCCACCGCGGCGCCACGCCAGGATGTGGCGGGTGTCCTGGAGCGCGTCGGTGTCATCGATCTCGGCGTACGGCGTCTGCTGCTCATGCACAAAGACGTCGACGCG
>NZ_JBHWRP010000046.1:0-44591 GCF_043426755.1 Corynebacterium sp.
TCTAACAGGGCATTGAGCTGACGGGTGGTCGTCGGAACGTGCGAGCCAACGACGATCAACCCGCCCTTGACGTGGTCCTTTGTTACACCGGCGCTGGTCAGTGCAGCAGCGTCAACGACAGACGGGATATCTTGGCCGATGATGGCGCGGACGAATGGTGGTCCAACGCGGTAAATGAAATTCTTACCAGCTTCCTCTGCCTCGTGGAGGGCGATGGCGAGGAGGCGTAAATCATCTTCGGTGACGATATCGACGGCGATTGGTTGTCGGTTTCGTGCGGTTTGAAGTTTCTCTAGCGCAGTTCCACCTCGGAGATCATTCAAGGAAATCTCGATGACGTGGTCAGCGGGGGTTGCACCCTGGGTTTTCTCCTCCACCCAATCCGCGAGGCGGGAGTGCGAATAGCCAAACGTAGCGTCCTGGGCGAACTCGGTTTCTGCCACGGGGGTGAAGCCATCGGTTTCGTTGCCGGCATAGTGGACGCCATTGACTGTGATGCGCCCTGCATCGCCAAAGGCTGGGACGATCAGATAGCCATCAATATCTTGTCCGGCGGCGCTGGCGACATCGGCCAATGTGTCGGGTTCAAGTGGGAAATGTCCACGCAAAGTGGAATCGGACCGAGAGACGAAGGTAAGCGCTCGGTTGCCTGCGGCTTCTAATGCCGCGCGGGCTACGTCGCGGTTGATCTGCTCCGCATCAGCAGGGGACAGAGACCGCGAGTTGGTCATGATGTAGATCGCCGGTGCGTCTTGGTCTAGTGCCCAACGCAAATCTTCAGGTTCCCAGCGTGTGAGGACGGGAAGGTTCGCGACCGATTGAGTGCCAGTTGGGTCATCGTCGAGAACGATCAATGTGTCTGGTCGTTTCGGGACTTCGCTCGCAGCACAAGCAACTGGTGCAAGCATCCCTTCGGTTAGCTGTTCGAGAGAATATGGCATTTTCCATTCCCTTTCTGTCATATGTGTCGCCTAACCCCAGACCTCTGTTGCCAGACCTCTGAGGACCTAGGTTAAAGTTAACGATAAGGAAGTGGAAATGTAAATGGCGGGGGTATTAAAGCAGGTAAAAGCCCACTTAAAGCAACTGCCGGGGTTAGTGAAGTGGGGGACGATAAGGGTCTGAACCGTCGATGAACGCGCTGATGTCGTCGAAAGTCTGGCTCATATGTCCGCGCATCGCATTTTTTGCTCCCTCCGCGTCCCCGGTCTCGATTGCGCGAAGGATGTTGGTGTGGTGCTGAATCGCGCGAGCGCGAATTTCAGATATTGAGTTCGTCTCAATCCTGGAATGAGCAAGGGCACCTTTGAGAGGCATGACCATAGCGCGGACGAACGGATTGCCCGAAGCGTCCAGAATGGCATCGTGGAAATCTACGTCCGCAATGTTAGCCTTTTCTGCATCGTCGGCCGCATCTGCTTCGATGTAGCGGCGCAGGCTGTCTTGCATTATTTCGATTTCTTCTTGGGTTGCATTTTGTGCGGCTAGGCCCGCGGATCCGACCTCGATCATGCGTCGCAACTGGGTAAGGTACATGCCAACTTGTTTGTTATCTAGTTGCTGCGACAGGGCATACACCACGGTCTGCACATCGGTCCACCGATCCTGATCGGTGACAAAAGTCCCCCGGCCGTGAACGACCTCAAGAACGCCCCGGTTCGCTAGAGTGCGAACGATTTCTCGCATCGTTGGCCGGGATACGTTGAGATACTCTGCAAGTTTGATTTCGTTGGGGAGCGCGTTACCCGGCTGGAACTCACCGCTGATAATGGCGTCGAGAAGGTGCTGAACGCCTTCGGTTACTAGGTCTTTACGCATTTCCTGCCCTACAGTTCAAATATCAACGTATTTAGAGTAGCTGGTGCACAACCCCTATAGCGAGGCCACGACGGTTCTGGATAGGTCTTGACACTACCAAGGTCGCTCAAATTCTATCGAAAAGTAGAAGCGGCGCCGACCTGAGCCTTCGGCCCAACGTGCTGAACAGAGACTCGCTTTTCGACGATAGTTTCTGCGGTAATGTTTGCTGGGACGATAGTTTGAACTCTTCAACATCAAGGATGCTCGGAAAACCATGAAAAAGCTCATTGTTGCTCTGGCCGCGTTGGCCCTAGGCACCGCAGGCTGTACGAATTCGGAGAGCTCAACTGAGCCGACGGCTGAAGAGTCCTCGACATCCAGCGCGTCGTCGACTTCGGTTCGCGAGAATGTGGTGCTGGGCGAAGGAGATAGCTTCGAAGTCCCCTGTTCAACGTTGGGTTCGACGAGCTGCATGACAGTTGACATTGTCTCCATCAATGCACAAGCGACCTGCGCAACCTATGAGGGCGCCGAGCCTGGCCGCTTCGTCGCCCTTGAATTCACCGCGTCGATGCCAGAAGACGCAGACACAGATTTCACTTCGCCTTTCCGTTCAATGCCTTGGAGCGTGTCGACGACCGACGGTGAAATTAGTCGGGTCGACACAGAAATACAATGCGATGGAGCCGGTAGCTACCTCAATTTGATGGACGAATTCCCCGGCTATTCGGCCACCGGTACGGCATACCTGCCAGTGCCTGATAACGCTGACTTGGTCCATTTCGAGATCGCCGAGGGCGATAAGGTGAAGATTGCTGTACCGGCCGACGAAGGTGGTGCCCAAAACGACGAGGCTGGGCAACCTGCGGAAAGCATCGGCGAACCGGTGCCCGCGGCTCCGCAACCCCCTGTTCCTAGCCAAGCGCCCGCCCCAGCCCAAGCCCCTGCGCCAGCACCTGCCCCGCAACAAGAGCCGGTGATCGGCTTTACAGAAGCGCCCGGCCAAGTTGCACCGCACCCGCTGGACAAGCAGATCGCATCATGCGGTGACCCGAGCATCCACGAAATCGGCACCACGTTCTTTACTGATGGCACCTCTGGGTGGACGCAGCAGTGCTCGAACCAAATGATGTAGCAGCTAGCGGTGGCTCGTGTCTTCTAAGCATCATTGGGAAAGTTGGAATGGCTCATTGCAAGTTTCCAATGAGCGTTTTCCAATGAGGCCTTGTCATTGGAAATCCCATGCCCAGTTAAAAGCTTTTTACAGAAAGCTAACACTGCAGTGCTTTCCCAGTTAAAGTACAGCACATGAAACGACTTATCCTACCCGCTGCTTTAATTCTTCCCATGACCCTGGCTGCTTGTGGGGATGCGAGCGACGAGCCGGAAACGCTTGCAGAGCCCACCTTGGAAACTTCAACAGTTACCTCGGAGGAAACTGCCAGTTCAGAGAGTTCTTCCAGCGAAGAGAGCTCAGAGGAGCCGATGTCAGAAGAGCCTGCTCCTGAGGAGCCCGCCTCTGAAGAGCCTGAACCAAACTTGGGTCCATGTGATCCGGGCGCCTTCAACTTGGAGGGTCCGACCGAAACCGTGGTCCCTTACTGCGATGGGCAGTGGGCTCACGCGGCTAAAATGCAGACCGACTACTCGGTGAAGGTGAGGTGGGATGGCTCCCAGTGGGTCCGGATAGATCCTCAGGGCGAGCTCAATAGTGGTGCATGGTGCTATGACCATGGTTACTGGCTTGACCAGGGTGCACCGGCCGAGTTCGTCGCAGAATTGACGGAGTGCTACTAGTCTGACCGCTCAAATTCGCCGGTTTGGCTGGATCTGTCAAAGACGCGGCCATCTTGCACCAGGTGGGGTGCGCGACGACCTGCAGCTTTGTAGTGGATCGGTGCAAGATGGCGCCATCCTGCACCGGTCCATTTTAAAGTGCCTGGTCGTCGGGGAGGGGACCTGGTGCAAGATTGCCCTGTTATGCCCAAGTGTCGCCGTGGCGCGCGCTAGTCTCCTGCGGGACATGTGAAAGAAAGCCTTAATCCCAAACTCCCAATCATCATTGGGAAAGTTGGAATGGCTCATTGTAAATTCTCAATGAGGAGTTTCCAATGAACGCCTCTCATTGGAAATGTGCAGGTCAGAAAAGTGCAAATCATGTTGCCTTTTAAAGTATGACTTAAAATGACGTGGATTGCCGCCGGCCCAACCCCCTCACCCCGCCAGGATGCGGGTGACCAACCGGCGCAGCCGGTCCGGCGCGATCTTGCCGGCGACGTAGAGAATCTTGTCCAGCGCTGAAACCCCGTAGTGCAGTTTTCCGCGGTTCCACCGGCCGGTCGCGGTCGCGGCGGTGAAGACGGTGTCAGCGACCTGCTCCGGGGTGATGTTTACCCCGAGGCGGCGGACGCTGGCGGCGTCGACGTCGGCAAGCGATGTTTTCGCCCATAGCGGCCACACGTCGACGACGCGGATGCCGTCGCCCCGCCATTCCAGGCTCAGGGCCTCCGTCAGTGTCCCCACATAAGACTTGGTGGCTGAGTACACGGCGATTGAGGGCTGCCCAAAGATCGCCGACGCACTGGCGATGTTGATCAGCGTGCCGCGCGTGGCCGCGAGGTACGGGTGCGCGGCCCGTGCGCCGAGAGTGACCCCCACGGCGTTGACCTCGACGAGCGAACGAACACGGTCCGGATCGGTCTCAGCCAGCGGCCCAGAGGTGATGATGCCGGCGTTGTTGTCCACCACGTCGATGCCGCCGTCGGTGCGCCCGGCGAAGTCAGCCAGCGCGGCTTCCCACTGCGCAGAGTCGGTCACGTCTAGGCGGCCGGTGACCAGGTTCGGGTGCTCGAGCGGGACCTCGGCGATGTCGTAGGCGCCGACCAGCCAGCCCTCATCAAGAAATTTCCGGGCCGTGGCCAGGCCGATTCCGTTGGCAGCCCCTGTAATAAAAATCGATCGCATAAGGTCGATCTTAGGAGCTTGACCCACCTCGCGGCACCAACCACAGACAAAGGAAACTGCCCGCACAAACATTACGTCTGTGCGGGCAGTCTCGATTAAGCGGTTATGCGCTTACTGCAGCGAACTACAGTGCGCGGACCTGCTGTGCCTGTGGGCCTTTGGCGCCTTCGCCGACCTCGAACTCTACGCTCTGGCCTTCTTCCAGGTTGCGGAAGCCGCTGCCCTGGATTTCGGAGAAGTGCACGAACAGGTCGTCGGACCCGTCGTTAGGAGCGATGAAGCCGTAGCCCTTGTCGCCGTTGAACCATTTCACAGTACCCTGTGCCATACATATACCTATTTCTTGCGATGGTGTACGCACATCAGCATGCTTCACTGATGGGCGAGTCGTTTGAACTCCACTGGGACGACTCACTCGAATCATCAGTAGGGCCCGCGTAAAAATTTCCTGCGAGCGAGTAAACCAAATTAAACACTGTGCAATAAAACCGCGACTGGGGCCAATTGTGGCACACATTGGCACGTTCGTCGCATGCGGGTGTGAAAGGGATTCCTTTCGGCTACCCCCGACCGCCCATCGCTGCAGGCAAAAGCCGTGTCTCATCCCTGCACTTGTTTTAGTCTTGAGGCGGAAATCCCAACCAAAGGAGAAGCGAATGGCGGGCCTGGTTCTGGAAATTCAGCAGAATGGCGGGGGAGATCCGTGCGTGATCCTGGTCGATGCCTCCTGGACGATCGAAGATCTGCACGAAGCAGTTCAGATCGTCCATGATTGGCCCGGCGAGCTTCTCTTCGCGCCCGAGATTGAGCAGGATCCGTACGCTATCTTGGAAGATATTTTCGTCGAAAAGCACCAGATCACGGCCGCTTTTCAACCACCTCGCGCATCGCGGATCACGGTGACACTGCGCGAACGCATCGCCTCCGATGTCCAATTCCCCAGTCTGCTCAGCAGTAGTAACACCCTCCCGGTCCCGGCCGCTTTCATCCACAATGAGCTGGCAGGGCTCGCCGAGCCCATTTTAACCCCAGTCCCGCGTTCTTTCGTCGAGGCGATGTGTCATGTCAGCCCTACATTCCGCACGCTTTACGACGAGTCCCTCGTGGAACCACACCAGGTGGACGCCCCGGAGCTATCCGATGTTGTGACAGACGCGATCGCGCCCCGGCTACGCACAGCTCTGGCGGTCTTCGCGGACGGTGAGATTGAGGTGCCCGAAGTCCCCGAAGACGATATTGATCCGCGCTTAACGACGATGCTTCTGGACCTTGGGATGGACATTGTGGAATCCCCGGAGCTCGTCCTGATTAGTACTGCGGTGGACTGTTTGGAAAGCGCGGAGCTGATTCATGATCCCACCCATTACTCCGTATATAGCCTGACCAGGGACGGGGAGGAGGCCCTCGAGAATCCAGAACTGTTCTTGGATTATGTATTGAAAGAGCTGATCACGGGCTATTCGCCTGATGAGGTGACGGTGGCGTTGATGGACGCGATGGCGTCGTTGATTGGTCGGGAGACGGCCGCGGAACTGATCGATACGCCGGTGGGCATGCTCGACATTACGCTGAGCACGAATCCTGAACTGCCTCCGATGGGCACTGAGGCAGAAACCATTCCCGTGCGCGCTAACGCGTTGCGCGACATGTGGGGCCTGCAGGAGCCGAGTCAGGTCAATGGTGCGCCGCCGGAGCTCAACTACGCCGGGGCAGAAGCGCTGCGTTACGCAGTGGGCCGCGCGTTGGGGGCGATTGAGGAGCACATCCAAGATGACAGCGGATAATTACGCCAGCCCCTGCTAACTCAACGCCCTGCACCCGCTCATGTCCGGAGGGTCTACTACACTGTTCAACCATGACGAACGCGCAACAGGGACCCGCCTTCCGCTACTCGGCGGAGCTGGCGAATACGATCGAAACCAAGTGGCAAAAGTACTGGTCTGACCACGGCACTTTCCATGCCCCGAACCCGGTCGGCGATCTTGCCACCGCTGGTGAGCTGCCGAAGGAAAAGCTCAATGTGCAGGACATGTTCCCGTACCCCTCGGGCGCGGGCCTGCACGTGGGGCACCCGCTTGGATATATCGCCACGGACGTGTTCGCGCGCTACTACCGAATGCGGGGCAAGAATGTGCTGCACACGCTGGGTTATGACGCGTTCGGCCTGCCGGCGGAGCAGTACGCGATCCAGACGGGCACGCACCCGCGCACAACCACCATGGCCAATATTGAGAACATGGAGCGTCAGCTGGGCTCCCTGGGCCTGGGCCACGATAAGCGTCGTGCGGTGGCGACGACAGATCCAGAGTTCTACAAGTGGACCCAGTGGATCTTCCTGCAGATTTACAACGCCTGGTTCGATGAGGAGCAGCAGAAGGCACGCCCCATCGCGGAGCTTATCGACGAATTATCCTCCGGTGCTCGCACCACGAAAGATGGGCGCGAGTACTCGTCGTTAAGTGCCGATGAGCAACGCGCGGCTGTCGACGAGTTCCGCCTGGTGTACCTGAGTGAGTCGATGGTGAACTGGTGCCCGGGGCTGGGCACCGTGCTGGCGAATGAGGAGGTCACGGCGGATGGTAAGTCTGAGCGTGGCAATTTCCCGGTGTTTAGGAAGCGTCTGCGTCAGTGGATGATGCGGATTACGGCGTACTCGGATCGTCTGTTGGATGATCTGGAGCTGCTGGATTGGCCGGAGAAGGTCAAGGCGATGCAGCGTAATTGGATTGGCCGTTCGCGTGGCGCGGAGGTCGGTTTCACAGCTGTTTCCCCTGGTAACGGCGAGGAACACACCATCCACGTGTTCACTACTCGTGCCGATACCCTGTTCGGCGCCACCTATGTGTCCTTGGCGCCGGAGCACGCGCTTGTCGCGGCGCTGACCGCCAACGAATTCCCTGAGGGCACGAACCCGAAGTGGACCTACGGGTGTGACAACCCGGCGGAGGCGGTGCAGAAGTACCTGCGCGATATCGCGGCGAAGTCGGATCTGGAGCGCCAGGAGAACAAGGAAAAGACTGGCGTTTTCCTGGGCACGTACGCCACTAACCCGGTGTCGGGCGAGCAGGTGCCTATCTTCATCGCGGACTACGTGCTCACCGGCTACGGCACGGGCGCGATTATGGCGGTGCCGGCCCACGACGAGCGCGACTATGAGTTCGCCACGGAGTTTGAGCTGCCGATCGTCGCTGTGCTTGACGGCGACATCTCTGAGACCGCTTTCACCGAGGACGCGACCCACATCAACTCTGCCAATGACCGCGGCCTGGACCTCAACGGTCAGGGCAAGGAGGAGGCGATCTCCACCACCATCGACTGGTTGGTTGCCGAAGGCGCTGGTGAGGAGAAGATTCAGTACAAGCTGCGCGATTGGCTGTTCGCCCGCCAGCGTTACTGGGGCGAGCCTTTCCCGATCGTCTACGACGAGGATGGCCACGCCCACCCGCTGCCCGAGTCTATGCTGCCGGTCGAGCTGCCGGAGGTCGAGGACTACAAGCCAGTCAGCTTCGACCCGGACGACATTGATTCCGAACCTTCCCCGCCGCTGGCCAAGGCCACCGAGTGGGTCAACGTCACCCTGGATCTGGGCGATGGCCCGAAGGAGTACAAGCGCGACACGAACGTGATGCCGCAGTGGGCGGGTTCGTCCTGGTACCAGCTGCGTTATATCGATCCGACGAACAATGAGGCCTTCGTCGACATCGAGAATGAGCGCTACTGGACCGGCCCCCGCGGTGAGAACGATCCCGGCGGCGTCGACCTGTACGTCGGCGGTGTTGAGCACGCCGTGCTGCACCTGCTCTACTCCCGGTTCTGGCACAAGGTCCTCTATGACTTGGGTCATGTGACCTCGAAGGAGCCCTACCGCCGCCTGTACAACCAGGGCTATATCCAGGCCTATGCCTACACCGATGCCCGCGGCGTGTACGTGCCCGCCGCCGAGGTGGAGGAGCGCGACGGCAAGTTCTACTACCAGGGCGAGGAAGTCACCCAGGAGTACGGCAAGATGGGCAAGTCGCTGAAGAACTCGGTGAGCCCGGATGAGATCGCCGATGAGTTCGGCGCGGATACCCTGCGCGTCTATGAGATGTCGATGGGCCCGCTGGACACCTCACGCCCATGGGCGACGAAGGATGTCGTCGGCGCGTACCGCTTCCTGCAGCGCTTGTGGCGTTTGCTTATCGACGAAGAGACCGGCGAACTCTTGGCCTCCGACGATGAGCTGACCGATGATGACAATAAGCAGCTGCACCGCACCATCGCGGGCGTGATCGATGATTATGAGAACCTGCGCGATAATACGGTGGTGGCCAAGCTCATTGAGTACGTCAACTACCTGACTAAGACGTACCCGAATGCTGTGCCGAAGGCCGCGGTTGTTCCGCTGGTGCAGATGGTGTCCCCGCTGGCCCCGCACATCGCTGAGGAACTGTGGGAGCGTCTGGGCAACACGGACACGATTACGTTTGAGCCTTTCCCGACTTTTGAGGAGAAGTGGCTTGTCGACGATTCCGTGGAGCTTCCCGTCCAGATCAATGGCAAGGTGCGCTCCCACATTGAGGTAGCTACCGATGCCTCGAAGGATGAGGTTGAGGCGGCCGCGCGTGCCGACGAGAAGGTTGTCGAATTCGTCGGCGACGGCAACATCGTGAAGGTGATTGTAGTCCCAGGCCGGATGGTCAACCTGGTGGTGAAGTAGGCGCGGGCTAGTTAAATAGGCCAGCGAAGATCACGCCGAAGAGAACCCAGCTGAGCGCAAGGCCGACCAGCAGGTTCACGGCGGTGCCGAAGGTGAACACCAGCAGGGGCTTCCACCCGGCTTCGCGCAGGGAGCTGAAGCGGAATTCCAAACCGATGGACACGAACGCCAACGTGAACAGGAAGGTTTGCAGTGACTTCGCGGCGTCGAGGCCGGAGTCCAGCCAGCCACCATCAGCGGCTGCGGGGAATGCGGCCGCGAGGACGGTCACCAGCAGTGATGCTGCGATGAAGCCCAGGACGAACTTGGGGAAGCGGGTCCACACTTCACCCCAGCTTGGCTTGGCGGTCGTCGCACTGCGGTCCACCTTCAGGGTGAAGTAAAGGGACAGCGCGACGGCGACGAAGCCGATCAGCGCGTTCTGCGTCATCTTCACGATCGCGGCGTACTGTAGCACTTCCTCGCCAGCCACGGCGCCGGCGGCGGTGACAGCCGCCGTGGTGTCGATATTGCCGCCGATCCACGCGCCGGTCACCGGGGCGGAAAGTCCAAGCACCCCGGCAAGCCATGGCAAGAGGAAAATGGATGGTACTGCGAAAACGATGACCAAGCCCGCGGTATAGGCCAGCTGCTCCTTGCGCGCGTTCACAGCGCCTGCCGCGGCCACGGCGGCGGAGACGCCACAGATCGACAACGCGGAGGCAAGCAGTGCGCGAAGGTGGTTGTCCACCCCGAGCAGGCCCGCGAACCACCAAGTCAGCATGAAGACCGTGGCGATCAATAAGAGTGCCTGGATCACCGCAGGAGCTGCAGCAGACGCGATCACGCCTAGATTTACGGTTGAGCCCAGCAGGACTAGGCCTGTCTTAATGAACAGCTCGGTCCGGAAAGCGGCGGCCATCTTCTCGGACCAGCCGAGAAGCGAGAGGATGCCGTTGACGGCGAAGCCAAGGATGATGGCATAAATCGGGAACTCGATGCTCTTCGCAAAAGTGCCGAACCAGGTGTTCGCGGTCCATTCGGGCACGCGGGACACCAGCACCGAGACTAAAATCGCAAGGCCGAAGACAAGTACTAGGCCTGCCAGGGTCCACAGCGGGTGGGCCTTGGCTGATTCCTGGTCAGTTTGCTCGGTGGCCTGCGTTGTGTCGGGGGAGGTGTTCTGTGTTGTGACGTGTGACATTAGAACCACTCTCCGATGTTAGGGACGATCCCTGCGAGGCAAGCGATAAGAAGTACGAGGCCGGCGATCGTTGCCGTCCAGTCCTCGCTGAGTGAGAATTTGCCGTGCGAATCCGGTTGCGAAGTCGCAGGTGACGACGGAGTGGGGGCCGCGGGGGACCCAGGCGAATCCGTCGAGTGTGCTGTCGTCATGGTGCACCTTTCACGATACAAGTAGACTAAGGGGTCTACTGCCTTTTTGTTAATGGTAGACTTAGCGGTCTACGCTAAAGCTACGGCAGAGACCCAGCGCATTGCACTTTATTATTCAGACGCAACGTCCTGCACTTCAACGACGGTGCGGCCGCTACCAGTGCCGGACAGCAGCGCAGCACCAGTCTCGATCGCACCGTTCAGGTCCACCGTCCGGGTATGCGCGCGCAGCTTCGCCACGTCAAGGTCCTGGGCGAGTAGCTCCCACGCTTCTTCCCGCAGCTCGGCTGGTGCGTCCACCGAGTTCACCCCTGCCAGGTTCACGCCACGCAAGATGAAGGGCAGGACGCTGGCGGGGAGATCGGCACCCGCGGCCATGCCGCACGCCGCCACGGTGCCGCCCCAGGTCACCTGCGCCAACACATTCGCCAGCGGGGTAGAGGCCAGCGTGTCCACCGCTCCAGCAAACCGCGCCTTCTGCAGAGGCTTGCCGGCTTCCGTGAATTCGGTGCGGTCAATAATCTCGGCCGCGCCCAATTCGCGCAGCCAGTCACTGTGCTCGTCGATACGCCCAGTAGCCGCTACAACTTCAACCCCGCGGGAGGCCAGCAGTTGCACCGCGACCGAACCCACGCCGCCGGTAGCGCCGGTGACCAGCACGGGGCCGTCGACCTCGCCGAGGGCCAGCACGCACAGCGCAGCGGTGTAGCCTGCGGTGCCGATCGCGGCGGCGGTCCACGCATCGAAAACGTCGGGCACCGGGGTGACGTACTTCGCGTCGATTCTCATCTGCGGGGTATAACCGCCGTGGCGGCGCTCGCCGATGCCATGGCCGTTGACCGTGACTAGGGTGCCGGCCTCAAGCGCGGGGGAGTCCACCACGGTTCCCACTGCGTCGATTCCCGGCACCAGCGGCAGGGTGCGCACCACGCCCTTGTTGCCGGCCAGCGCCATGCCATCCTTATAGTTCACGGAGGAATGGGTGACGTTAATCAGGGTGTCGCCCTCGCCGGCGTGCTCCGCGGCGGTGTCGATCAGCTGTGGTCCGTTGTCAGTAACTAGGAGTGTCTGTGTCATGCCCCCACGATAGGGCACCTAGAGGCGAGTCAGCAGCCAACCAATCAGATGCTTGCCCACCTCAGTAGGCTGCACCGCCCCGGACAGCGCATTGAGCTTCTCCAAACCAAGCAGCCCACGCAGGTCCTTGTTCAAGGAGCTGGTGGGGGTGACGTGACCGCCGGTCATATCGTGGATCACCTGGGAGTAGGCATTATCAAAATCGCTGACACCCACACCCAAATGCCCCGCCACAACAGACGCGCTGACCAGCGCGAACAAGGCACTGATGACGGCCTCGATCTGGTGGGTGGAGTTAAAAGCGTACGGGAAGTTGCGGTCCACCCACTGCAAGTACTCAGAAGAGTCGGCCAGGCAGTCCTCGCCACGCTCGGTGAGATACAGCGCATCGGTGTCGAAGCGGGCCAGACGCATATCCGTAATCAGCTTCACTAACGACGAGGCCGCCCGCTCCGGCTCGCCCTCCTCAGTAAAGCCACGCTCCAGCGGCACGGTCTGCAACGTCGAACCCACCGGCACCTTCGGGTACTCAATGGGGCCCGCCTGGAGTTCCTCAAGAACAGGGCGCAGGGTTGTGTCGAGTTGCTCGTCGATACGCGCACGCATCTCAGGCGAAAGCTCGGCGTAACGGCTAAGGTCGGCGGCCTCAATGATGGGGGCCAGGCGCGGGTAACCCTGCGCGAGCACGTCGAAGAGGTTCATCTCGCCCTGCACGGCCACGGAGACACGCGCGTCGCCCTGCTCGAAGTAGAAGACCGCGCCGGGGCTTGTTAGCGCCTCGGTGAGCGAGTCCATCTCGTCGCCGCCGGGCTCGAGCGTGAAGCGGAAGTCTGCCGCGACGAGTTCGAAAAGCGGGCTAAGCACGCGCTGCAGCTGGCTTGGGCTGAGGTCGGTCGGGACGGTGATCGTTTGTTGGACGGGCGGTTCGGCGCCCTCGAGGTCAAGAAACAGGGTGGTCTCGGTCATTGTTCCGAGCCTAGTGACCCTAGCGGCTCTGTGCGAAATACGCGTACAGTGTGGGGCTGTGTCCACCAAAGCTCCCGCCCATCGTGTCCTTGCCCTGATCACGGGAGTGTTCTGGGCGCTTGTGGTGGCCAGTTTTACGCTGCTGAAGTCCAGCGTCTCCCTGCCCGGGCTGTGGGATGCGGACGTGCACCAGCGACGTGAAATTCGCTTGATCCCGCTGCAGGGTTTCGTGGATCCATATATTTGGTGGGGTCCGGTGCTTAACCTGGTGGGCAATATTGGTTTATTCGTCCCCGTGGGCTTCTTACTGGTCATCGCGCTGCGCCCGCGACGCCCTATCCTTACCGCCACGCTGACGGGTTTCGGGCTGAGCCTGGCCATCGAGGTCGCCCAGTTTGTGTTCGCGCGCGGCTATAGCGATATTGATGACCTCATCTTCAATACGTTGGGTGCGTTGCTCGGGGCCTGGATCGCGTCGCGCGTGCCGACGAAGGCTGTGACCATGTGTATTGGCTTCATCGTGGCGGTGGGCATGATCGCTGTGCTGCCCTTTGCTGTTGACATGGCGCAATGGGTGCGGGCGACGGTCATAGAATAGGGGCCATGAAGGATTCTCAGGACGAGCGCAGCGCATTAGCGCGTGCGGTGTTCCCGGACGGTGAGGAACCAGATCCGCGCTTCACCTTGGCGAATGAGCGGACGTTTTTGGCGTGGACGCGAACGTCATTGGCGTTCCTTGCTGGTGGTATCGCGCTGGAGGCGTTTGAGATGCCCAGTATCGACGAGGGACTGCGGCGCATCGCGGCCGTGGTGATCATCGTGATCGGGATGCTGATCGCCCTAGGTGCGGCGATCCGCTGGGTGCGTGTGGAGCGCGCGATGCGCCACGCCAAGCCGCTGCCGGTCCCGGCGATCGCCCCGGTGCTGGGCGTGGGGATTTTTGTCGCCGCCATCGTCGTGTTGGCGGCGTTACTGTGAGGCTGCCCCGCGAGTTCCCGTCCCGGGTGAAGGATGCGCAGATCCCCATTACGGACCTGGGCCTGCAGCCGGAGCGCACCAGCTTGTCATGGTCGCGCACCTCTCTTGCGATGTTGGTGTGCTCAGCAACGCTGCTGCGCTGGGCGTGGCACTACGCGGCCGTGGTCTACGTGGCTATCGGGCTGCTGGCGGTGTTGTCGCTGGTCATCGTCATCACGCAGCGCCGCCGCTACTTCGTCGAGGCTCAGGGGATCCAGCGCGAATCCACTGAACCGAACGTACGGCCCGTCTTCGCGATGACGGCGGGCATGGTCTTCCTCGGGGCGATCGGGCTATACCTCATCGGCATGCCGTTCTAGCAGCTGCGCGAGGAAGCGCTGCCCGGCACCCGTCATGGTCAGCCCGTTGGTCGGCTCAAGCACGCCCAAGCCGATGAAGACGTCGGCGGCGCGTTCCACATCCGTGGGCATCGGGGTAGAGGCGCGCAGCAGGGTTTGGGCGCCTGAGCTGGCGGTCAGCCACATCAGCACGCTGGGCCATTCGGCTTGTGGAAAGGCTTGGGGCAGCTCCTCCACCAGGTGGTCGACAAGGGCAGGGGTGTCGTCGATAAGCGCCTGGCCCAGCGGCGACAAGCGGACCTCATGCGCCTTTTCCTGGATCACCCCGGCGATGGTGAGCACCTGGCGCAAAGCGCGGACGGGGCCCGCGTGCTCCTCGATATGGTTACCGCGCAGGCCCAGGTTGGCGGCGATGGCGCGCACATCCTCCATGCGCAGTTGGCCGCGTTCGTCCAGCTGCACGCCGTCGGAAACATAGTCCAGGATCACGGTCAGGTTGTGCTGCATCGGGTCGTCGCCCTCGTCTTCGATCAGGGCGTCGGAGAAGAATTCGGCGATGGCCTGCACCAACGTCGGATTATGTTCCGGGTGCGGGTCCAGGTTGATGATCTGCTGCAGCTCAGGGCGGCTGTCCAGGAAGAGTTCGAACTCGTCGGCAAGCATGTTGGCGCGCGGGTCCTGGGCCGCACGCGAGAGGGAATCGATCTGCAATTCCTCGGCCACATAGGCGATGCGCTCAGAGATGGTCACGTGGTCGGCGCTGGTCAGCCTTTGCAGGATGCGTTCCGGGCTCATCACCGGCAGGAAGCTCAGCAGCAGCGGTGCTACTTCCATGTTGGGCACCAGCCCTGCGGTCAGCCGCCGGGCTTCGTGGTGGAAGCGCGTCATCATGGCGGGGCTGCCGCTGGCCTCCACCACGTCGGGGCCAAGCGCGTCCACGAGTAACGGCGTTGGCCCGTCGATTTCGGATTCCCCCAGCGGCTCGACGGCCATGTTCCAGTTCGCGCTCGTGTCATACACGAAGGTGGTTGGGCCAATATCGGCCACCGTGACGGTGTGTTCCGCGATTTCACCTTCCGCGGGTGAGGTCGCGTACACGTTGCGGGTGGGACCGGTGGAGTCCATGTACATGTGCGTGGCCATGCCCGAAAAACCGAAGGCAGCTTCAATAACGTTTGCTAGTTCCCCCAGGTGAATCGAGTCATCCACGTTAATCAGCCGTGACATTTCGGGCTTGGAGCCCTCCACGGTTATCAGTAGTGAGACGATCATGTGTCTTAGGGTACGACGGATCGTCGTCACGCGCGCGCCAAGTGCCCACGAGCGCGCCCGGAACCGTTTAAGGTAGGACTTAACAACAATTTCCTAATGTTTCCTGATCGCCTAGGGAGCGTGACCATCATGAAGGCACCCAAGACCCGCAAGATCCCTACCATGTCCGTCCCGCTGGACGAATCGCGCGGACCGTACGTACTGGCGATGGATGTTGGGTCGACCGCCTCGCGCGGTGGGCTTTACGACGCATCGGGCCGCCCCGTCAAAGGTTCCAAGGAGCGCATCTCCCACGAATTTGAAAGCGGCAATGACGGCAACTCCACCATCGATGGGGACCAGATCGCCGCGGAATGTCGTGAGATCGTCGACGGCATCGTCGCCTTCGCCCGCGACAAGGGCCTGCAGATCAAAGGCGTGGCTTTCGATTCCTTCGCCTCCTCATTCATGCTTGTCGACGAGGATGGCAACGCCTTGACCCAGTGCGCCACCTACGCGGACTCGCGGTGCGCCAAGTACGTGCCGCATTTGCGTTCGCTTGTCGACGAAGATGCCTACCACCAGCGCACCGGCGTACGCATTCACACCTCTTATCACCCCGCAAAATTCTTGTGGGCGCAGGAGGAGTGGACGGACCGCTGGGAGGCTGCCCGCTGGGTGATGACCATCGGCGAGTATGTCTATTTGAAGCTGGCGGACGTGATGGGCTTGGCCGTGTCCACAGGCGCGTGGTGCGGCATCGTGGACGCGCGCACCGGTGAGCTGGACACCGAGATCCTTGAGGCCTGCAACGTGGACCCCAAGATGATTGCCCCACTGCATTTCCCTGATGAGCCCGACTACCCGACGGGCACCGACTGGCCAGAGCTGGATGGGGTGCCCTGGTTCCACGGCATTCCCGACGGCTGGCCCTCCAACGTGGGCCCGGGCGCGGTGGACGAGGCCACCATCGCCGTGGCGGCCGCGACCTCGGGTGCGATGCGCGTGCTGCTGCCGGAGGTTCCCGAGGAGATCCCTTCTGGGCTGTGGTGTTACCGCGTGACCCGCGACCAGGCGATTCTGGGCGGCGCGCTGAATGATGTCGGCCGGGCTGTGAGCTGGATGGAGCGGGTAATCACGCCCGTGGATCCGGAAGATTTGGATGCCGTGCTGCGCGGTGACACCAGCGAGTACGCGCCCGCTGTGCTACCGTTCTTCTCCGGGGAGCGCGCCACCGGGTGGGCGGCCGATGCGTCGGCAAGCTTCGTGGGCATGTCCGACGACACGAGCCCCTTGGACCTGTGGCGCGGCCTTATCGAGGGCCTCGCCATCTCCTATGAGCGCGTCTATGAACAGCTCGACATTGCGGGTGCCAGTCCGGAGCGCATCATCGCCTCCGGGCGTGTGACCACCGAGCACGAAGGGTGGCTGGCCGTGCTCGCCGACGCCTTGGAGTGCGACGTGATCCCACTGGCCATGAAGCGCGCGACGCTGCGCGGCACCGCGATCATCGCGCTTGACGTGATCAACCCCGGTGGAGAGCGCGCCGTCCCACCATTCGGTGAGCCCATTAAGCCAGTGGAGGAGCACCTCGAATACTTCAGGGCCTTGCGGAAGCGTTTCGACGAGCTCTACGGCAGTCTGATCTAGATACTGGAGCGCTAGCCGCGACCCCTCTGCCCGGAGACGGGTGGAGGGGTTTCGTGCTGCTTGGTTGGAGGTGCGATAAAACCACATGACCATTGCGTTCAGATTAGGCTAAGAAAGAATTAAGTTATGGGCCGGGTGAAGGTCTCGTCGTAAAGCATTCTGCGGGAATAAGTATCGTTTGACGTGGAAAAAGTGTCTATGTGGCAAAAGTTTTCGGGCTATGTAACAATGTGTTTCGATTCTAAGAAATCATTAAGATACACCCACAAGAGGAAAGGCCCTTCATGGTTGATAGAAGAGGGACAGCGCGCGCTTTCGCCGTCGCAGGCGTGATCGCGTTGGGAACCACCATGGCCATGCCCGCGGCACACGCACAAGACACTGAAGGCGTGGAGGACCGGGAACAATCGGAAAGCCGCCTAGCCACCACAGAGCTCACGATTGATCAGAAACAGACGGACCGATTCATCGTCCGCTACAAAGACAACTCCGAAACCCCGCAGGACCGCCAGACTGCCACTAACTCCGCCGGCGATCAGGTGGGGGTGGACGTGGACGAAGTGCGCTCCCGCCCTGACGGCACCGTCGTGGTTTCCGTGGACAAGGTCTTGGAACCTGCTGAATCCCAGGAATTCATGGACCAGATGACCGCCACCGGCAACGTGGACTACATCGAACCGGACACCATCATGACGGCGTTTGCCGCCAACGACGAATTCTACAACCTGCAGTGGCCCTTCCACGGCCCCAACGGTGGCCGCGTGGAGGAAGCGTGGGAAGCAAGCCCAACCAGGGGCGACGGCGTGACCGTTGCCGTGGTGGATTCCGGCTACGCTGCCCACCCGGACCTGGATGCGAATGTGGTTGCCGGATATGACTTTGTGTCCGATCCTCAAGCTGCCCGCGATGGCAACGGCCGCGACAACAACCCCACCGACGAAGGCGACTGGTACGCCGCCTACCAGTGCGGGAACAATCCACATGCTGCTGTCTCCTCGTGGCACGGTACCCACGTGGCTGGCACCATTGCCGCCCAGGCCGACAACGGCATGGGGGTTGCCGGTGTCGCACCCAACGCCAAGGTGCAGCCACTGCGTGCCCTCGCTGCCTGCGGTGGGTATACCTCCGATATTGCGGACGCCATCATGTGGGCATCCGGTGCCAACATCCAGCAGGTGCCACGAAACAACACCCCAGCGCAGGTGATCAACCTGTCCCTGGGCGGTAATGGTCGCTGCTCCCGCACCTACCAATCCGCGATCGACACGGCCCGCCAGAACGGCGCCACGGTCGTCGTCGCCGCAGGCAATGAGCGCCAAAACGCCGCGAACGTCCAGCCCGCTAACTGTGAAGGCGTCATCACCGTGGGCGCTTCTGGTGAAACCGGCAACGTGGCTTCCTACTCCAACTTCGGCGACCGAGTCGACGTGACGGCGCCGGGTGGTGACTTCCAGCGTGACAGGGGCGTGCTGTCTACTCTGAACTCTGGCGAAACCCGCCAGGGGCGCCCCAACTATGCCTACTACCAGGGCACGTCCATGGCCACCCCATTTGTCTCCGGGGTCATCGCGAACATGCTCGCGGTTGATCCGAGCCTTTCTCCTGACCGCATCGAGCGGATCATCAAGGACACCGCCCGCCCGATGAACTGCCAGTACGGTTGCGGCGCTGGCCTGATCGACGGTGGCGCAGCAGTTCGTAGTGTCGCCGGCAATGCTCCCGCGCCCGTGCAGCCGGCTCCGGAACCTGAGCCTGTCGAGGCACCGTTGCCGAACGACGAGCAGCGGGAGATTGGCCTACCTGTTCCTCCGGAGGAGAGCGAACGGGATGCGGACGACGATCGCCCACGCCGCTGGACCCCATGGGATCTGCTCGGCGGCAACCCAGACGGTGAAGAGGAAGCAGCACCTGCCCCGCGCGAAGCCCCCGAGCGCCGGTGGAGCCCATATGACCTCCTTAATGGCTACAACCAGACCGCTAACCAGACAGAATCAGAGCCAACCGCCCGCTGGTGGAAGCCCTGGACCTGGTTATAAATCGCATTGCGCGGTGAATGAATATCTAAAAGTGGCTGCACCAGCCAAGGGTGAGTTCTAGGCTTAAGGCTTATGACTCAGCCAATTCGGCGGCTCCGCACCGGCTACTTCGCGAAAGCGAAAGCCGAGCGGCGCCGCTTTTCTATGCTCACCTCCTATGACGCGTTGACGGCGCGCATTTTCGACGACGCCGGCATCGACATACTGCTGGTCGGTGATTCGGCCGCCAATGTGGTCTATGGGATGGAGACCACCCTGCCAATCACGCTTAACGAGATGATCGCCATGGGTGCCGCTGTGGTCCGCGGGTCCCGCCGCGCCTTTGTGGTGGTGGACTTACCCTTCGGCACCTATGAAGTTGGCCCTGAGCAAGCGCTGGCAAACGCGGTGCGCGTCATGCAGGACACCGGTGCGCACGCCGTGAAGCTGGAGGGTGGGGTCGCGCGCGCAGAGACGATTCGCACCCTGGTGGGCGCAGGAATCCCTGTGTGCGCGCACATCGGATACACCCCTCAGTCTGAGCACGCGCTCGGCGGCTATGTCGTCCAGGGGCGCGGTGACTCTGCCCAGGCTGTGCTTGCCGACGCCCACGCGGTCGCCGAAGCCGGCGCGTTCGCGGTGGTACTCGAGATGGTTCCAGAGAAGGTCGCTGCCCAGGTCACCAAGGAGGTGGGCATCCCTACCATCGGTATTGGTGCAGGTAAGAACACTGATGGGCAGGTGCTCGTGTGGACGGATGCCTTCGGAATGGATCCGCACGGCAAAGCACCACGCTTCGTTCGTCGATACGCGAGCCTCGGCGAGGAACTCACCCGCGCCGCCCGGGCCTACCATGACGACGTGATCGCTGGGGACTTCCCCGGCGCGGACGAAACTTTCAAGGAGTGACCATGCTGGTGGTGAGTACCCGCGCCGAGCTGTCCCGTGTGCTGGCCAACATCAAGGGCAAAGACGGCGGGGCAGGCACGGTGGGGCTGGTGCCGACGATGGGCGCGCTGCACTCTGGGCACGCGGCACTGATGCGGGCGGCGCGTGCCGAGTGCGACGTGGTCGTCGTGAGTGACTTTGTGAACCCGTTGCAGTTCACTGACCTTGGCGATTGTGATGACTACCGCCTGTATCCTCGCGATCTTGAGGGCGATGCTGACGTGTGCCGTCGCGCCGGGGTAGATATTCTTTTCGCTCCCAGCGTTGAGGAAATGTATCCCAGTGGTGTGCCTGCAGTGTGGGTGCGTGCCGGGGAGCTGGGGGAGGTGTATGAGGGCGCGTCACGTCCGGGGCATTTCGACGGGGTGGCCACCGTGGTATCCATCCTGTTTCACCTGGTTGGTCCGGACCGCGCGTATTTCGGGCAGAAGGACGCCCAGCAAGTGGTTGTGCTGCGCCGCATGGTGGCTGATCTACATTTTCCGGTTGAGATCGTCGCCGTGCCCATCCAGCGCACCAGTGAGGGCCTGGCGGAATCCAGCCGGAATCAGCGACTGAGCGCCCAGGGAAAAGCGGACGCGCTGGCGTTATCGCGTGCCCTGCGGGAGGTAGAGACGCGGCCGGTGGACGAAGTGCGCGCTGAGCTGGCTGCCGCGCAGGGTGTTGTGCTGGACTACTTCGAACTAGTAGACCCAGCGACTATGCGTCTGCTGCAGGATCCCGCGCAGCGGCCTGCTTTGGCGATCGTCGCTGCCGAGGTTGAGGGCGTGCGTCTGCTGGACAACGCGATTCTGGGAATCACTACCGCGAAGGAAAGTGCTTCAACTAGCGCACGAACGCAGCAGAGATGACGAAAGAGGGAGATATGACCGCACAATCCTGGCATACGAACTATCGAGATCACCCTCGACAGCGATGAGTCAACCTCGTTGAAAAACGCGATTGACTCACATACGCCAGCAGAAGGCCTTATGGTGCACACAGATCAAGGTATTCATTATCAACATTCCAGCTGGAGCGAGCTTATTGCCTCTGTCGATGACTACATCGTCTGGTACAACAACCGACTCCAACAACGACTCAAGGGCCTGACCCCGATGCAATATCGGAATCAGACCCTTGATGCCCTCATCGCCTAGAATTAAACCAGTCCAACTTTTAGGGGCTAGTTCAACCTATAAACCGATAGGATTCGCAGATGCTTACTTGGTTAGGGATAAAAAGAGAAGTCAACACCCCCAGGCTCGACAGTTTTTTAGTGGTGTTTCGAAGAGAACAGTCGTCATAACACTGGCAAGTGCATTAGCAGTCATGATAGGCGTCCGGATGAGTTTAGTAACACTTTTACCTGATGTTGTATTGAACGACCCGGTGGGGGCAGTAATGCCAGGGGTCATAGGGCTTTTGATGACCTTGATACTAGTAGGAGTGGTAGAGCGATTGGTTACAGACCAGAACCCGTAGCACTCTGATGAAAATCTAGGAGCTTTTTATAACAGCCATTGCAAGTAGCCTTTACCCGTTCAGAGGCTAGTTCAGCAACTTTTCGTTCTTACAACAAAACCCGGGACACTTCATTTTGGTCAACATTGAAAACCGAGTTCTACGACCGTCGGACATGGCAGAACCGTGATCAAGCGCGTCGAGCCGTAGCACATTGGATTGAAGCGTTCTACAACCGGCAGCGGCGTCACTCTTCACTCCGCTACGTCAGCCCCTGCGACCTCGAGAAAGCGAAGGTCGAAGGCGCACTGATTCATGGATGTATGTGTGCGCCCTTCAACTTTCACCACCGAGAATTCTGAGCGTCCGCCTAGACTCCTACTGATACTTCTGCGCCAGCAGGTGGTCCACGCGGGGCTTGACCTCTTCAGCCAGCAGGCGGATCGAGTCCAGTACGTACTCGTGCGGGGTGGCGCCCACGTCCATCTGGAAGAAGTGGCGCATGTGCCCCAAATGCTCGTGCAGGTTGACGATACGACGAGCAATCTCGTCGGGGCTGCCAATGAAGTAAGCCCCGTGCTCGCCGGCCTGGGCGTAATACGCGCGGGTATCTGGTTCCTGCCAGCCGCGCAGCTGCCCCATCTCAATGTTCAGGTTGATCCAGCCCGGCAGCATTTTCTCAAGAGCCTCATCCTTGGTCTCCGCGATGAGTCCCCAGGTAGCTACGGACACCTTAAGTTGTTCGTCGGAATGCCCTGCCTGGCGCCCGGCCTGCCGGTAGAGCTGGGTCAGGGGTGCGAAGCGGGCGGGCTGGCCACCGATGATGCCATAGCTGACGGGCAGCCCGAGTTGCCCGGCGCGCATGGAGGAACCAGGGTTGCCGCCGGTGCCCAACCAGATGGGCAGCTTTCCTGAGACCGGGCGTGGAACGACGGCTAGGTTATCGATCTCCGGTCGGGTTGTGCCTGACCAGGTGACCTTTTCTGTCTCTGAGTTGTTGAGGGTCAGGAGGAGGTCGAGGCGGTCGGCGAAGAGCTCGTCGTACTGTTGCAGCGAGTAGCCGAATAGGGGAAAGGTTTCTGTCGAGGAGCCGCGCCCTGCGGTGATTTCGACGCGGCCGGGCGCGATGGCATCGGCGATGGCGAACTGTTGGAAGACGCGGACCGGGTCATCCGTGGAGATGATGGAGGCGCCAGAGCCGAGTGTGATCTGTTTGGTGGCGGCTGCCGCGGCGGCGATCATGGTGCCCGGCGAGCTCATGGGCATGGTTTCGGTGTGGTGTTCGCCGATGCCGAAGTAGTCGAGGCCCAGTTCGTCGGCAAGCGTGATTGCTTCGAAGAGGTTCTGGATGGTGGTGCCGGTGTGGGTGAGGTTGCCGTCGGCGTCGCGTTGGGTGTCGCCGAAGGAGTAGACGCCGATTTCGATGGAGGGGATCATGTTATGCCTGCGCTTTCGCTAGTTGGAGAAGGTGGGTGAGCTCGCGGGAGTTGTGGGAGCCGTTGAAAATTTCGGTGCCGTTGGCCATCGCGCGGGCGTCGTTGAGGGTGCCGGCGTCGACAGGGTCGAAGCCGACAGTGTCGATGAAGTTCATGACCAGCTGTTTTGCCTCTTCGTCGTCGGCGGCGACGGCGAGCGCTCTGCGGTCGGGTGCGCCAGCGGGGCGGTGGTCCTCATCCATGTCGTGGTAGCCGATGTGATTGAGGGTGCGGACCACGGTGGATTGGGCTAAGTGCTTAGCGACGATCTCTGAGCTGGATAATTCTGGGTCCTCGAAGGCATCGATGGTGCCGTCGGTGGGTGCCCAATAATTCATGGTGTCGATCACCACCTTGCCGTCGAGCAGGTCGGGGTCGAGCTCCTGGTATTTGCGCAGGGGGATCGACACGACGACAAGGTCTGCTGTGGCGATCTCGTGCGTATCGACGGCGCGAGCCCCGGGAACCATGAACTCGGTGAGCATCTGGATCTCTTCTTTGGGCTTCGCGGTGGCAATGAGCGTGGTGTATCCGGCGTTAGTGGCTAAACGCCCGATGGCGGTGCCTACTTTGCCGGCGCCCAGGATGCCGACGGTGGTGATCTGTGGTGGGGTTTTCGTCATAATGGCCCCAGCCTATCTAGTGATGGTGACTTGTCAACAACCTAGTGTGGGCGTGGCCGGATGCGCCCTTAACGCAGCAGCGGGCGCGACCACAATGCCAACGTCAGCCCGGCCGCCGTTGCGAGCACGCCCAACAGAACAACGGTGCCGGGCAAAAAGCCACCGTCCACAGCGACTGACCCCAGGGCGGAACCCGACGCGATACCTACCTGATATGTGACCACGTAGATGGAGCTCGCGCGGTCCTGATTCTCCTTACCCGCGTGCAGGAAAATGGTCGTGGCCACGGTGGGCAGCGCACCATAACCGGTGCCGAAGATCGCGATCATGAGGAAGATCAGCGCCACAGTGGTCGTGCCCGTCGATGCGAAACCAAGCAGGCCCAGGACGGCGGCGAGCACCATGGAACCAGCCGTCAGAGTATTCAGGCGGATCATGCGCGTATCCACCATGCGGGTCGCCAGCAAGACGCCGACCACCCCGAAACCGCCGAAAGCCGCAAGCCCAATGGCCACCAGCTCGGGGCCGGATGTGACCTCCACGATTAGACCCAAATAGGTATAGGCGGAAAAGGCGGCGGTGACGGCCAGCAACAAGTACACGATCAACGAGGGCAGCGCTGAACGCTGACGCACCTGCTCGGTGGCAGGTGGGGGAGTGCGGGCAGGCATCGTCGGCAAGCTGAAAAACAAAGCGATAAAGGCGAGCACAACGAGCCCGCCCAAAAGCCAGGTGGCGGTGCGCCAACCCAACAACGTGCCGAAGAAGGTGGCCAGTGGGGAGCCAACCACAAGCGCCATCGTCGAACCGATCGAGACCACGCCAATCGCCCGGCCCGCATGGCCCGCCGGTGCCAGGCGCGCTGCCATCGGATTCACCGCGGACCAGAACAAGCCGTGGGTCAGAGCGGCTGCGACACGGCCGGCCACCAACACCCAATAATTTGTGGCGATGCCTTGCAACACGATGCCCAGGATCAAAAATAACAGCGTGGACATGAACAGCGGCTTGCGGTTCAGGTTGCGCGTGAAATACATCAGCGGGAGCGTGACCACGGCCACGATGCCCGCATAGACCGTCATCAGCAGACCGATCTGCCCCTCCGTCACGCCGAGGTCGCGCGACATCGGGGTGATCAGGCCCACGGCGAACATCTCGAAAGTGACGTAGATGAACGCCGCGAAACTCATCGCGGAAAGGGGCAGATACGGAAACTTTTGTGGCAAACCGTGCACCCTAGTCCTTCACCGCACACGTGTGCTCGGCGGCGCCCCGCACTAATCAGCGCTGCGCGATCGCCGCCGCCGTCTGCTTCGCAAAGGGGCTGACCCCCATGATCGTGTCCGCGCCGGGCCCATTCGCCTCCGCAAAGCCCACCAGGTAGAGGCCCTCCACGGTCGGCTCCGTACTATCCAGCAGGTGCTGGACCGGGCCCCAGGCGGGCCGGAAGCCAGTACACCAAATGAGGTGGTTGAGGCCCTCAAGCTCGTCGAGGTCATCGACCATGGGCTGCGCCTGCAATCGGCCCTCGTCGCGGGCCCTCTTAACCCCGGGGACCATGACAATATCGCCCAAGTTCTCCACGTCACCTGGATCTTCCTCGCCCTTAGCGGCGGCCAGGTAGCGCTCCCGGTTGCGGCGGAACAAGTCAGCGCCGTCGATTTCGTCGGGCATCCATCGCGGTTCGCTCCGGGTCAGCCACACGACCTCCGCGACCTCGGAGAGTTCGGCCGCGATCTGCGCGCCTGAGTTCCCGCCGCCGACAACGGCCACCTTCGTGTCCCGGAAAGTCTCCTTTCCGGGGTAGTTCGCCGCGTGCCAGAACTGGCCTTCCAGGGTGCCCGGCACCGAGGGGACAAAAGGTGCGGTCCAGATGCCGGTGCACACCACCACGTTATCGGTGGTGAATTCGAGTGGTTCGGCGGTAGAGAAATCGTCGGCAGGCGCTGCGCGAACGATGAAGCGCTCGCCGTCATGTTCCACCTTGCCCACCACGTAGGGCCTGCGGATATCGAAGTCATAGCGCTCTTCCCACGCGGTGAAGTAGTCCACCACATGGTCCCGCGGCGGGTAGCCCTCATAGCTGGGCATGGGCATGCCGGGCAGGTTAGAAAAACCCGCATTAGAAAACAAGGTGAGTGAGTCCCAGTACTGCTGCCACGCACCGCCGGGGCCGGGTTGGGCGTCGATAAGCACGGGCTCAATCCCGTTGCGGCGGAGGTAGTAGGCGGTGGCGAGGCCGGCTTGGCCTGCGCCGATGATGATAACGGGAACGTGCTGCATGCAACCCACCCTAAAGCAAGCGCCGCTGGCGTGCCTGATCCACCGCCGCCGTACAATTGTCCACGCCCAACTTCGAATAGATGTGGATCAGGTGGGTTTTCACCGTCGCCTCAGAAATGAACAGCGCGGCGGCGATCTCCCGGTTCGACTTGCCGGTCTGCAGCGCCTCAAGGATCTCCATCTCGCGCGCGCTCAAGGCCTCGTCGGGGCGCATCATCCGGTCCGCAAGCACCTCAGCAACCTCCGACGACAGGGTGCGCCGGCCGGCCGCCGTGGCCACCACCGCCGCGTGCAGCTCCGACTCGGGCGCGTCTTTCAGCAGGAAACCCATCGCGCCGGCCTCCACCGCGGCCAGGATATTAGCCTGGGTGTCATAGGTGGTCAGGATCAACACCGGTGGCCCGCCTTCGGCCCGCAGACGCCGGGTGACCTCAATCCCGTCCACCCCCGGCATCTGGATATCGGTGATCACCACGCCCACGCCCTCCGGCATCTCGGCGATCGCTGCGCCGTCAGAACCTTCGGCCACCACTTCCACATCGGGGAAGTTGTTCAAAATGGCGCGCAGGCCCGCGCGGACGACCGGGTGATCGTCGATAAGCATCACATGAATCATGGCTGCACCTCCCGCGGCAGGCTCGCTGCCAGCACCGTTCCGCTTGACGACGACTCTACCGTGAATGTTCCTCCCGCTTCCTCCACGCGGCGGCGCAGCTGGGTTAGCCCATAACCCGGGGCCGTGTGCATGCCGCCGCCGTTGTCGAAGACGTCCACGGTGAGCTGCCCCGGCAACGCATCCACCGTGATCACCGCCTGGGTGGCATGCGCGTGGCGGGCAATATTACTTAAGCCCTCGCGCACTACCGCGGCCGCCACATCGGCGGCCGGGCCGGTAATGTTTGGGGCCACGCTGGTGCGGATGTCCAGGGGTGTGCCCAGCGCGTCTTGGCGGCGGCGCACCTTCTGGGCCTCGTGCTCAACGCGCTGGTCAAGCGGAAGATCGGTGTTCGTTTCGCCGCGGATCAGGGCGCGGGCCTGGGCCAGATTGTCCTGCGCGGTCTCCTCAATCGAGTCCAACGCTTCCACCACTGCCTCGCCCTGGCTGCCCCGCCCGGCGCGCGCCAGCAGCACAATCGATGAGAAACCCTGCGCCAACGTGTCATGGATCTCGCGAGACAGGCGGGTGCGCTCCTCCATCACGCCGGCCTGGTGCTGAGCCTCCGCCAGATCCTCCTGCGTGTGCGCCAGCCGGGTGGCAAGCTTGCGGTAGTGCTCCGTTTCGCGCTTCAAGGCCTGGTAGGAGTAGTAAATCACCACCGCAAGCACGGTGCCGATCCCCGGGCCTACCGCCCCCGCAACACCTGAGGCCGGCACGGAGACCACCACGGCCACCACCCACGCCAGAAAAGTTGCCACCACACCCCACGGGGCCGGCGCCACATACAGCAGCAAAAACACCAGCGGGAACAAGAGCCACACAAAGCTTGGGGAGGCCCACACCAGCACCACCCACAGCGCGCTGATCACCACCAGCCAAACCACCGCGGTGGTCGTCGAAAAGCGTCCGCCCCGGTTATGCCACACCGTGCCCACCACATACACCGCGGCAAACACGGCGGCCACGCCCACCACCCACGGCTGATCCCACACCTGGATCACGCCCAGCAGCAACAAAAACGCCACCAGCACGTGCAAAGCAATGCGTAAGGATAACAAAATACGGTGCGTGGTTTTCACCCCATCCACGCTAGCGCCGGTTGGTGGAACCGGGCTCAACCGATCGGTTGATTTCAGAATCCACCCTGCAGGCGATGTATATAGTGCCTGGTCGGACGCATGATGAAAGCATGTTCGTAGGAATGAGAGAATTACGCCGCGCCCCCGGTCGCATCGGCCTGATCACCGCAGTGGTGGGACTGATCACCATGCTGCTGGTCCTGCTGACCGGGCTGACCGCCGGCCTTGGCAAACAAAACACATCCGCGCTTGAAGCGCTCAACCCCGCCGGAGTGATCTTCGAGGACCCCGAGGACCCCTCCTTTACTACCTCGCGTATCGACGATGCCCCTGCCGGCACCACGCCCTTGGGCACTGCCCAGACACTGTTGCAGGACGCGCAGGGTAATGAGCAGTCTGTCGCCGTGCTGGGCCTGCCCGAAGGTACGCAGCTGCCCGGGGGAGAACAGGTGGGCGACGGGGCGGTGGCTTCTTCGTCGCTAGGCCTTGCGCTTGACGACGAGGTCACCCTTGGTGCTGCCACCACCAGCGTCGATGCCGTGGTTGAGGACACCCACTACTCCCACACGCCCGTGATCTGGGTGCCCACGCAGGTGTGGCAGCAGGTCGCGCACACCGATGCTGTAGGAACCGTGGCGCTGACCGATGACGCCGACGCGCCGGGTGCCGTCACCCTGAAGGAATCCTTCCAGGGGCTGAGCGCCTACCAGTCTGAGCAGGGCTCACTGCTGACGATGCAGGGCTTCCTCTACGCTATCTCCGCACTTGTCACGGTCGCGTTCTTGTCCGTGTGGACGATCCAGCGCACCCGCGACCTCTCCATCCTCAAGGCCATCGGCGCGACCAATGGGTATCTGCTGCGCGATGCCCTAGGCCAGGCGGCAGTCATCCTCGCTATCGGCGTGGTCGCAGGCACGCTGCTCGCCGCCGCCATTGGTCTGGCCGCTGCCACCGTGGTGCCTTTCTCGCTGGGCTGGCTGTCCATCCTCGGTCCGGCTGCCGGCATCTGGGTGCTCGGCATGATTGGTGCCGCCCTGACCACCCGCACCATTACCCGCATCAACCCCAACGACGCACTCGCAGGAGCAACAGCATGACACCTTCCAACACGCCTTTGAGCATTTCTAACGCCACAGTCACCTACCCCGACGGCCTCACCCGCTTCACCGCCTTGGACAGCGTATCCCTGGAACTGGACGCCGGCGAGCTGGGCTTCGTCGTCGGCGAATCCGGCTCCGGCAAATCCACCCTCCTGTCCGTGGCCGGCGGGCTGATTAGCCCGGATTCCGGCACCGTGCACGTCGCCGGTGAAAAGCTGACCGACGATAACCGTGCCGCCGTACGCCGCGACCACATCGGCATCATCTTCCAGCAGGCCAACCTCATCGGATCGCTCACCGCCGCCGAACAACTGCTGGTCACCGACCACATCCGCGGTGTGCGCCCCCGCCGCGATCGCGCCGACGAACTCCTGGAACGCGTCAGCCTTGAAGGCCTTGGCGATCGCCCCATCGGTCAACTCTCCGGCGGGCAACGCCAGCGCGTCGGCATCGCCCGCGCCCTGATGGGCGAACCTGAGCTGGTGCTTGCCGACGAACCCACCTCGGCTCTTGACAGCCGTTCCACCGCGGAAGTGGTGACGCTCATCCGCGACTTGGTCCAGGACACCGGTGTGGCCTGCATGTTTGTCACCCACGACCGCTCCCTGCTGCGCGAGGATGACCGCGTGATCACCGTCGCCGATGGCCAGGTGCTGGAGCCGCAGCTGATCTAGTCCACATCTTGCAAACCGATATAGTCCTCGCCCCATAGTACGTGATGCCATTTCGTTTTCATTAAGCCACTCGCACTATGCACGGAGGACTATATCGCTTTGCGGGTGGTCAGCCACGTGTTGAGGTGGGACGCGCGTTAGAATCGCTCACCATGGCCTATCAACCGCCTCCGTGGACTTCACTACACACTGGCAGGTCGCACCAGACCATTAAACAGTTCGACCGCACGCACCTCACCGTGCTTGTTTTAATCATCATTATCTCTGGGATCCTCGTCGTCGCAGTGCGCCAACTGCCAAAGAACGTGGTCAAAGCCGCACGCAAGGTAGCGGGCGTCCTCCTTGGGGTGATGGTCTTTTCCTACTACGCCTACGTGCTGCACCCGCAGCGCATCGTGTGGGATGAGACGGCACCTTTCCACGTGTCCGATTTCCTGCGCGTGATCACCCCATTCGCCGTGCTGTCCGATAACCCCACCGCCACCGCCCTGAGTTTCTACTGGGGCACGCTGCTCAACTCCATGGCGCTGCTCACCCCAGACATGGCATACGTGTTGGACCGGCCCCGTCTCCAGGAGTTGGCGTACTGGTTCTTCCACGCGGTAGCGCTGGTGGTCCCGGTCGTGCTCACCTTCGGCCTGGGTTACCGTCCGAGCTGGCGCGATTGGCGCGTGACCACCGGAATCACCGCGGGCTGGGCCGTCTTCGCCGCGCAGATGAACAAGCTGACCGGCGGGAACTACGGCTTCTTGGCCCGCCCATCGCGCGGGTGGTCGGTGCTGCACATCCTCGGCGGGTGGCCCACCTATATCTTTATTCTGGTCCCGGCAATCCCCACGATCTGGGCGGGCATGACCTGGTGGGCTAATCGTCGTTAAGCGCGTGTGAGCTGTGCCGATGCTGCAGGGACGGCGTCGGCGATTTTCGTGGCGCTCGTCGGGCCCTCACCGTAGGGGGTGGTTGCGCTGAGCTTGGCGGCCGCCGCGTGGATGGCCACGGCCTGGACCACCGCGTCCGGGGTGCCGGCGGCCAGGTGCGCGCCGGCGATGCCCGAAAGCACGTCCCCGGAGCCGGGGGTTGCCGCCCAGGAATTGCCGGCGTCGATGATGTGGGTGCGGCTGCCACCTGCGATGATCGTCGAGCGTCCCTTGCGCACCACCATCGCCTGGAGGTGCCGCGCCAACGCCTCGGTTTCTGCGAGGCGCCCGGCGGAATCGAGCCCGCAGGCCTCCCGCAGGCGCGTGAACTCGCCATCGTGCGGCGTGAGAACAGTGGACGCTTCGCGCTTGACGACGAGGCCCCTTAAGTTCTCGTGTTCTGCCAGGAGGGTGAGCCCGTCCGCATCAATGAGGACTGGCAGGTCTGTTTCTAGGAGGTGCTGGAGTTCCGCCGCGGCCTCCTCGTCGGTGCCGGCGCCGGGGCCGAATACCCACGCTTGGACGCGGCCGGCATCCTGGATGGTCTCGGTGACCACGACCTCTGGGTGGGCGCGCACCACCTCTAAAGCTTGGGGGCCGGCATAACGCACCATGGCCGGGGTCGCGTTGACAGCCCCGCGCACAGAGAGCAGCGCCGCTCCCGGATAGGTGCCGCTGCCAGCGCGGATGCCCACGACGCCGCCGCTGTACTTGTCGTCGGTAGCGCTCGGTTCCACGCTGGTGATGGCAGGCGGGCGCAGGGTCTGCAGAGCCTGCAGCGGCTCAAGCCAGGAGGATTCTGGCAGAGTGGCGCGGTGTAGAACATAGGGGGAATTCTGCCGCTGCAGAATGCTGGACAGGGATGGGGTGCCGATTTCCGCGAGTACCTGCAGCCCGCACTCCGGCGCCAATCCGTGAGCCAGGCGGAAGCCACCAAAGGTGACGGTCACATCGGCGGTGACGTGCTGGGGGTGGGCTAGGCCGGTATCGGCATCCACGCCGCTGGGCACATCAACCGCCAGAACGGGCACCTGCCCGGCGCGCGCGGCCTCGATGATGCGGTAGGGTTCGTCGTCAATCCCGCCCGACCCGCCGATGCCGGTCATCGCATCGATCACTAGCTGGTAGCGGGCGCACTCCTCGTCTGTCGGCGCTTCCTTAAGTACCGTGCCGCCCGCCTGTTCAAAGACCGTCAGCGCGGGTTGGTGCGCCTCACCCGCGGTGAGAAAGGCTGAGACTGCTACGCCCTGCATCGCTAATTGGGCGCCGGCATATAAACCGTCGCCACCATTGCCCCCTTTGCCGGCCAGGATCAGAACCGCGGGGTGATCGTCGTCAAGCACCAGTGCCCGCGCCACCTCAAAGACAGCCGAGGCGGCCTGCTGCATCAGCTGATCCGGGAAATCCTGCGCCTCAAGCAGGGGTTCTTCGGCGGTACGGATCTGGTCGGCGGTATAGGCGTAGCTCATGGTGCCCAGGGTAGCGCCACACCGCAGACGCGGGGCGAGGCGGCTAATTCGGCTGGCAGTGCGAACACCAGAACAGGTTGCGGCCCTGCATCACCTCGAAGGACACGGGCGTGCCGCACACATAACAGGGCTCGCCTTCGCGGCGGTAGACGTAGACTTCGCCGCCGTGCTCGTCGTCACGCGCGGCGCGCCCCATCGTCTCGGGCATGTGCTCATCGCGCACAGTATTAATCTCCCCGTCGCGTACGCCCAGGCGCATCAGCAGAACAAGGTCCTCCCAGAGCGCGTCGAACTCGGCGCGGTCTAGCTGGGTGCCGGTGAGGAAAGGGGAGATGCCCTGGCGAAACAGCACCTCGGCGCGGTAGATATTGCCCACGCCGGCGAACATGGACTGGTCCATCAGCATCGCGCCGATCGTGCGGCGGGAGCGGTGCACGCGCTCCCACAGGCGGTTCGGGTCCGCGTCGTCGCGGATCGGGTCCTCGCCCACCCGCGCCAGAATCGTCTCGCGTTCCTCTTCCGTGATCAGGCGGCAGAACTGGGGCCCGCGCAGGTTAGCGGACTGGTTTTCCGTTTCGATGCGCAGGCGCATTTGGCCCCAGTGGGCGTCGGCAGGCTCGAAGCGCAGATGCCCGATCAGGCCCAGGTGGATGTAGACGATGTGGGCGGGGGCCTCCACGTCGAAGTCGATGAAGAGGTGCTTGCCGAAGGTCTCTGCCTGGGCGATCTGTGAGCCGTCGAGCACCGCCGCTTCCTGCGTGAATCGGCCCTGGGGGCTGCTCACGGAAAGGGCTTGGCCGCGGAAATCTTCGTTCAGGCGGCCGGCGAGGCGATGGATAATGTGACCTTCAGGCATGAAGATCAGTATAGGGAGGCATGCGGTAACATTGGCCCGTACGTCGTTCATGCGATTCGGAGGACAGGCAGTGCCCCACACCATTGGTTTTGACCGCGAAAAATATATTCAGCTGCAGTCAGAGCACATCAATAAGAGGCGGGCAGAAATCGGGGGCAAGCTCTACCTCGAAATGGGCGGCAAGCTTTTCGACGACATGCACGCCGCCCGCGTCCTGCCCGGCTTCACCCCGGACAATAAAATTGCGATGCTGGAGCGCATCAAGGACGACGTGGAAATCATGGTGTGCATCAACGCCAAGGATCTCACCCGCCAGAAGCGGCGCGCCGACCTAGACATCCCCTACGAAGAAGACGTGCTCCGGCTGATCGACGAATTCCGCAGCGCCGGGTTCCTCGTCGAACATGTGGTGATGACGCAGCTCGAAGACGGAAACACACCAGCCGAAGCGTTCATCGCGCGCCTGGAACGCCTGGGACTGAAGACCGCGCGCCACCGCATGATCCCCGGCTACCCAAATAACACGGAGCTGATCGTCTCCGAGGAAGGCTTCGGCCTCAACGACTACGTGGAAACATCGCGCGACGTGATCGTGATGACCGCGCCGGGCCCAGGGTCCGGCAAGCTAGCCACCTGCCTCTCGCAGGTCTACCACGAGCACAAACGCGGCATCAATGCAGGTTATGCGAAGTTTGAGACGTTCCCGATCTGGAACCTGCCCCTCGAGCACCCCGTGAACCTGGCCTATGAGGCCGCCACCGCGGACCTGGACGACATGAACCTGATCGACCCCTTCCACATGAGCGCCTACGGCGAGCAGGTGACCAGCTATAACCGCGATGTCGAGGTATTCCCGCTGCTCAAGGCGCTGCTGAAGCAGGTGCTGGGGGAGTCGCCCTACCAGTCGCCCACGGACATGGGCGTGAATATGGCCGGCTATTGCATTTCCGACGACGAGGCCTGCCGCGCCGCATCCCGCCAGGAAATCATCCGCCGTTACTTCAAGGCGCTTGTCGACGAACGCCGCGAGGACCGGGACGAAGATGAATCCACCCGCATCTCCATGATCATGCGGAAAGCTGAGATCACCGTCGCCGAGCGCACCGTGGTTGCCGCCGCCCAGAAGGTGGCCGCTGATACCGGCAGCCCGGGTGCCGCACTAGAGCTGCCCGACGGCACCATCGTGACGGGCAAGACCTCCGAACTGTTAGGCCCGTCTGCCGCCGTTGTGCTCAACGCACTGAAGCACCTGGCCGGCATCCCCGACGAGGCCCTGCTACTGTCGCCGGAATCCATCGAGCCGATCCAGACACTGAAGACCGAGCACCTGGGCTCCTCCAACCCGCGCCTGCACACCGACGAGGTACTCATTGCCCTAAGCGTGTCCGCCGCCGACAATGAGGAATCCCGCCGGGCGCTCGCCGAACTCCAAAACCTGTCCGGCTGCGACGCCCACACCACCACCATCCTGGGCAGTGTCGACGAGGGCATCTTCCGCAACCTCGGCGTGCTGGTCACCTGCGACCCGCAGTATTGGAAGAAACGGCTCTATTACAAGCGGTAGGCTTGGGCCATGTCTGTTGACTTCAATCATGTGGAATACATCGGCGGCTACTCCCTGATCTTCGAGGCCTTCACCACGGACGTGGATCAGACAATCGCAGACCGCGGCTTCTCACCCATGGGCTACTTCTGGGAGCGAGTGGTGGTCTACCTCTGGGAATGCGACCGCCTCGACGGCCCCTTCTCTTTTGACTGCTCAGCCGACTTCTTCTCCGCATCCTCCGCGGAGGCCGAACCGATCGAACAGCTCAAGGCCACGCTTGAGGAACTCACCTCCCAGCCCGCCGCCATCACCTCGCTTATCGACGAGGCCCTCGCCGACGATTTCGAGCTCGAGTTCTAGGGGGCTTTTAGGCACCTAGGCGGCCTGCGATTATTCTGGGGTTATGTCGCAGAGCAAAATCCTTCTTTATTACCAGTTCCGCCCTATCGCCGACCCAGAGGCGATCCGGTTGTGGCAACGCGACCTGTGCGAATCCCTCGACCTCCACGGACGGATCCTGATTTCCGAGCACGGCATCAATGGCACCGTGGGCGGCGACATGGACGCCTGCAAGAAGTATGCGAAGAAAACCAAAGAGTACTTCAAGGGCATGGAGTACAAGTGGTCCGAGGGTGGCAAGGAAGATTTCCCGAAACTGTCGGTAAAGGTGCGCGATGAGATCGTGGCCTTCGGCGCGCCGGGCGAGCTCAAGGTGGATGAGCACGGTGTGATCGGCGGCGGCGAGCACCTGAAACCGCACGAGGTCAATGAGCTCGTCGAAAAGTACGGCGATGATGTCGTATTTTTCGATGGGCGTAATGCGCGTGAAGCGGAGATCGGCAAGTTCAAGGGTGCGGTGGTGCCCGATGTGGAGACGACGCATGACTTCATCGACGAGCTGGAGTCCGGCAAGTATGACTGGATGAAAGACAAGAAGGTCATCAGTTACTGCACGGGCGGTATTCGCTGCGAGATCCTCTCGTCGTTAATGAAAAACCGCGGGTTCAACGAGGTCTACCAAATCGACGGGGGCATCGTCCGCTACGGCGAAAAGTACGCGAACTCGGGCCTGTGGGAGGGCTCGCTCTTCGTCTTCGACGCGCGCCAGCACACCCAGTTCGGTGATCCGGATGACCCGAACTACATCCAACTGGGGCACTGCGTTCATTGTGGCGCGCCGACGAATCAGTTCCAGAACTGCACCAATGAGCCCCACCATCGCCAGCAGTACCTGACCTGCGATGAGTGCTGGGAGTCCAACCCGTTCTGCGCGGAGTGCACGGCGGCGAAACAGCCGAACTAGACCGCCGGGTACTCCATCGGGGAGCCCGGCCCCAGCGGAATGCCCATGTAGTACCAGGCGAGGAAGAAGAGGAACCAGCCGCCCATCATCGTCATTGAGTAAGGCAGGGCCAGCGACATCAGAGTGCCCACCCCGGCCTTGGAGTAGTAGCGCTGCAGGAAGGTCAGGGCGAGGGCGAAGTAGGGCGACATCGGGGTGATGATGTTGGTTGGCGAATCACCAATGCGGTAGAGCATCTGCGTGACTTCCGGCGAGACACCGAGATACATCATGATGGGCACGACCACCGGTGCCATCAACGCCCACTGAGCGGAACCCGAGGTGATGAGCAGGTTGAGCATGGCGACCAGCAGCACGAATACGGCAAACAGCGCCCAGTGCGGCAGGTCCAAGGCTTGGAGCAGTTCGGCGCCGCGGATGGAGGTCCACTGGCCCAGGTTGGACCATTCGAACCAGGCCAGGAACTGGGAGACAGCGAAGAACAGCACGATCATCGGCAGCATCGTCTTCAAGCCTTCGGCCATCATCTCCGGCACGTCTGCAGCAGAGGTGATGGAGCGCGCCACCAAGCCGTAGGTGATGCCGCACAGCAGGAAGAAGGCGGTGATCGGCACCGCAATCGAGCGGATCAGCGGCGAATCCATCACCTGCCCATCGTTGACAAACGGCGAACCCGGCACGAACAGCAGCGCGAAGTACACCGCGAGCAAAATCGCCAGCACCACGCCGGTGACTTTCAGCGCCTTCTTCTCATGTTCGTCGAGCTTCAGCTGCTCCAGGCGCTCCTCCTCCGTCTTGGGTACCTCGTCGCCGAAGGAGACTTCCTCTTCGTTGATCTCGTCGTGGTTGATCATCTGATGTGCTTTCTTATCGACGAAAAACTCCGTCACCACTGTGATGATCAAAGACAGCACGATGGCCGATGGGATCACGAAGAAGATATTGGCCAGCCCGGAAACTTCGTAGGTGTCGTCGACAAGCTGCGCGGCCGAGGTGGAGATGCCGGCGAGCAGCAGGTCGGTGATATTCAGGACGAGGGAGGCATTGAAGCCCGCCGACGATGCCGCGAACGCGACCATCGCGCCGACGATCGGGGAACGCCCCAGCGCGTAGAAAGCCATCGCGCCCAGCGGAATCACGATCACGTAAACGGCGTCAGAGGCCACTGAACCCGTCACGCCGGCCAGCGCCACCACAAAAGTCAGAGTGCGTGGCCCTGTTTTGGAGACCATCCCGCGCACGGCCGCCGAGAGCAGGCCCGAATGCTCAGCTACGGCCACACCCAGCATCGCCACCAGGATGACACCAAGCGGCGGGAAGGTGACAAAGTTATTCACCGCATCGGAAACCATTTGCTGCAGCCCGTCACGGGTGAGCAGGTTCACCACGTCCACCGTCTCACCGGTGTCGGGTTGGGTGGCGCTCATCCCGATCTGTGAGCCGATCCACGAAGCGACCAGCGTAACGCCGCCCAGGATCACGAAGAGCCAGAATGGGTGCGGGAGCTTGTTGCCTATTCTTTCGACATACCCCAGGAAGCCTTTGGGTTTGGCTTGTGTTTCGCTTGTCGAGCTTGTCGACGAGTCGTCGTGTTCAACAGTTGTGCTACCCGAAGTGCGGGCCTCATGGTCTTTAGTCATGGGTGTCCATTCATAGGCTGCGATGTAGGTGACAGGTTATTGTGATCTACCTATCAGTGCACAACTGCACCCCCATCAGGTGGGGGTGTTGCTGAGCAAGCTCAGCAACACGGCCTAGATAAAGTCGGTGGCCAGGATACCCACGGTGATGGTCAGCCACCACATGGTGAAGGGGAGCAGCGGCAACCACAACACACCCATCCAGGGCATCCAGCGTTCATAGCGGTTGAGCTTGCGCACCATAATCACCGCGCAGCCAATCAACGCCGCCACCGGTGGGATCGAACTCAAGATTGCCCACCACGTGCGCTGCGACTGGGAGCACAGCCACACGGCTTCGCCGGCTTCGCACAGTGGTCCGCCGATTAGCCGGAAGATCAGGGCGAGGGCGCCGGAGATAGCGAGCGTGACGACGATCGACGACACCATATATAAGATGGCCTGCCGCGTCGAGGCCTTGTTCCGCGCGGCAACCTCGAGCGGGTCCGGCTGGTCGGCGAGCTCATCAAAAGACTCTGCATCTGGCCGGGCCCGGTTCGAATAGTCATAATCGGAGGTCAGATCATTTTCGGGGTGAGTCATACTCCCTACCCTAGGCGCTGCGGTACGGGTGGATCACTACGGGTACGGTCACATGCCGTAAAAATTCATTGGCCGTCGAGCCGACAAACACCCGCTCCAAAGTCCCCATCGGGTGGGAGTCCATGCAGATCAAGTCGCCCTTCTTCCACTTCAGGGAATCGACGGCATTGCCCCAACCACGGCCCGAACCAACCTCCGTTTCCACCTCGATGAAGTCCCGGTGTTCAATAACGCGGTCCCGGGCAAGATCCAACATTCCGAGGGATTGCTCGTTCCACTCGTCGATAAGCTCACTGCCCATCCCCTTTGGCTTGCTCAACGTCACATCGGACAAACCGGTGGGGGAGAAGGTGATGATGCGCAGCGGCACCTCGAGCTCGGCCGCCAGCTCAGCGGCGAAGAGCAGGCCGGGGCTATTTTCGTCGGCACGGTCATCGATATAGGCGAAATTGACGCGGGTCACGCCCTTCTTGGACAGCTTCACCGCACGCGGGGCCAAACCGAGCGCGGTCGGTGAAGAGTGCATCAGGGCATCGGTGGTTGAGCCGGCTAGGAAGCGGCCTTTCGACGCGGCCGCATTGGAGCCGAAGAGGATGAGGTCCGCTTCGAAATGCTCCGCCTCGTCGGTAAGCAACTGGGCCTCATTCTGGCCATCGGCGAAAGTAGAGAACTGAGAATCCCACTGGGCGCGGGGCAGCTCGACGTCTGTCAGCGCTTCCTCGACGGCCTTGGCGCAGGCTTCGGCTTCATTCTTGCGCCACTTCTTGTATTTCTTCCCGGTCTTGTTCAACGATGCAGGCCACGGGCGCAACAGTGTGGAAGCGACGCGAACGGTGACCGGCATGCTGCGACCCAGCCAGGCGGCAAATTCGAGGGCTTCAGTGCCGCCGGTATCGTCGTTCGCGGGGTCCCAAGCAACGAGAATGCGGAGCGGTCTCTCACCCAGGAGGGCGGCGACGGTGGCAGGCGATGATTGATCAGTCGGCATAAAGAAGTCGTGAGTAATGCTCTGGTAGTAGTAACTATGTAGCTACCATTATCGCAGGCTACTCAGACTTATTGGAAATCTGCTCCGTGCTGTAGGTCTCTGCCAGCACATTAATCACATCAGCCAGCTCCGCGGCCTTCGCCCGATGTTCGTCGTCAAGCGTTGCGATCATGTCCGCCAGGTAACGGGTGCGCTCATCGCCAACCCGCTCCAATTCCTGCTCCCCGAGGGGAGTGAGCTCCACCAGCACGCCACGACGGTCCGATGTTTCGCGGATGCGACGCACCAAATCACGCTGCTCAAGCTGGTGCAGGGCGTTGGAAGCGGTGGGCATGCGGATGCCTTCTGCCTGGGCGACATGGCTGATGCGCGAAGCGCCATTTTCCTTCAGCCGAGTCATGATTGACAGCTGCGGGCCCGTCAGATCCGACTGGTCAGCAATACGGAAATAGGTCACGTACAGCTTGGTCAGTGACGGGCGGATGCGTGCCGCAATGTCTAAGGGGTCAAGAGAATCAGTTGAAGCCATGACCCCATTGTAGACATAGTTGCGTGGACGAAATTGTCTAGCCAGCCTGAATTATCTAATCTTCAGACCCTGCGATATAGCTTTCCAGCTGAGCGCGGGCGTCCTCGTCGCCGAGCTGCACTGGAGGAGACTTCATCAGGTAGGCGCTGGCCGGCAGGATCGGGCCCGCATCACCACGGTCGAGGGCGATCTTCGCAGCTCGTACCGCATCGATGATGATGCCAGCAGAGTTCGGCGAGTCCCACACCTCCAGCTTGTATTCCAGGTTCAGTGGCACCTCACCGAACGCCGTGCCCTCGAGGCGGACGTAGGCCCATTTGCGGTCATCCAACCACGCCACGTAGTCGGACGGGCCGATGTGGACGTTTCGGTCTTCCTTCTTGCCGGCGATCGGCGATTCCTTCAGGTTGGACGTGACGGCCTGGGTCTTGGAGATCTTCTTGGACTCCAGACGGTTGCGGTCCAGCATGTTCATGAAGTCCATGTTGCCGCCCACGTTCAGCTGCATGGTGCGCTCCAGGCGCACGCCGCGGTCCTCGAAGAGCTTTGCCATCACGCGGTGGGTGATGGTGGCGCCCACCTGGCTCTTGATGTCATCGCCGACAATCGGCACGCCGGCCTCTTCGAACTTCTTCGCCCACTCTGGGTCCGAAGCGATGAAGACAGGTAGGGCGTTGACGAAGGCCACACCCGCATCGATTGCCGCTTGCGCGTAGAACTTGTCGGCCTCTTCAGAGCCCACTGGCAGGTAGGAGACCAGCACGTCCACCTTTCGCTCGCGCAGCACGGCGGCCACGTCGACCGGTTCCTCCGCGGATTCCTCGATGGTGTCCAGGTAGTGCGTGCCCAGGCCGTCGAGGGTGGGGCCGCGCTGGACGGTCACGCCCAGTGGCTCCAGGTCAGTGATTTTGATGGTGTTGTTCTGGCTGGAGCGTGTGGCGTCGGCAAGATCCTTGCCCACTTTGTCCGCGTCCACGTCGAAGGCAGCGACGAACTCGAGGTCCCCCACGTGGTAATCGCCGAATTGGACGTGCATCAGGCCCGGCACCTTGGTTGCGGGGTCGGCGTTGCGGTAGAACTCCACACCCTCGATCAAGGAAGTGGCGCAGTTGCCAATTCCGGCGATGGCTACTCGGATTGTGCTCATGAGATGTGTCTAGCCCTTTCGTTGAGACTGACCTGCAATTGTTGAAATTTCAGGTATATCTCCATCAGACTAGAAAGGATTGGCCCAAAATGCCCCATCCAGAACACGAAAACTGCAGGTTGATCGATCAAGTAGGATAGTTAGCGTGATCAAATTTAGTCAGCAAATTTCGCATGAGTGGGAGCGCAGAAACCTCCTGCGCCACGTTCATGCTGGGCGCGTACCTCGCGACAACGTGTGTGACGCTGACTTCCTCCTCATCACAGCTGCACAATTCCACGGGCGGTCGTCGTCACGCGCCTGCCCCATCTGCGAGGGCGAGATGCGGAATGTGAAGTGGATCTACAGCGAAAAGCTTGGTCGGCGTTCGGGCACGGCGCGTAACGACGAAGAGATCGCCGAAATCACCGCTGAGATCGGGGAACTCACTGTGCACACGGTGGAGGTATGCCCCACGTGCCATTGGAATCATCTGCTTGTTGAAGAGCAGGCGCACGTGAGCGCGTGATTAATTCACGTATCGCTACAAAACGAAGTAACCTGCACTAAGAGCAATAATCGCAAATTCATAAGTGAACCGGTAGGACAAACTGCGTGGCTACAGACTCTGAGAATGGTGGCAACACCAACAACGGTGGAGGCGCGAAATCCTCGCGCGCCGAAAAATCGACCAGCACGGGCTCGTCTTCAGCGAAGAGCTCTTCGTCGAAAAAGAAAAACTCGAAGGGGCGTCGCAAAGGCAAAAGGCGCCAGACAATTTTGGCGACCCTCGCCGTCGTCATGGCGCTGATCATCGCGATCCCTCTTGGCGCGTTCGGCGTGGCCTACCTCAAGGCCGACGTGCCGGAGCCGCAAGAACTGCAGGCCGCTCAGGTCTCCTCGATTTTCGCGGCGGACTCCACGACGGAACTTGCGCGCATCGTGCCCCCTGAGGGCAACCGTGAGCAGATCTCGCTGGACCAGATCCCGGAACACGTCCAAAACGCGGTGCTTGCCGCGGAGGACCGCGAGTTCTGGACGAACCAAGGTTTCTCCTTCACCGGCTTCGCCCGTGCTGTCATCGGGCAGTTGACGGGCAATGACTCCGCCGGCGGCGGTTCCACGATTACGCAGCAGTACGTGAAGAACGCCCTGGTCGGTAATGAGCACTCCTACGTGCGCAAGGCGCGTGAGCTGGTCTATTCGGTGAAGATGACCAATCAGTGGGAGAAGGAAGACATCCTTGCCGCCTACCTGAACACGATTTACTTCGGGCGCAACGCCTACGGCATCGAGGCTGCGGCGCACGCGTACTACTCCAAGCCCGCATCAGAGCTGACTGTTGAGGAAGGCGCGATGCTGGCCGCCCTGATCCAGCTGCCAAGCCAGCTCGATCCGTGGACCAACCGCGAAGGCGCAGAGTCCCGCTGGAACTACGTCATGGACGGCCTTGTCGAGATGGAGCAGCTGTCGCCGGCACAGCGTCAGGCGGCCCAGTTCCCAGAAGTCCGTGACCCGGCCGAGTACTCCGCCTATACCGAGGCCTCTGGCGCCAACGGCATGATCAAGAATCAGGTGATCAGGGAACTCGAGCTGATCGGTATCACCGAGCAGGACGTGACGAACCGTGGCCTGCAGATCACCACGACGATCGACAACGATGTGCAGCAAGCCGCCCTAGACGCGGTGGATCAGAACCTGGCCACGCTGCAGGATGACGCTCGGGCGGCAGTGGTCGTCGTTGAGCCCGGCACCGGCGCCGTGCGTGGCTACTACGGCGGCGACGATGCGTCCGGCTGGGACTACGCAGATGCGGCGCTGCAGACCGGTTCCACCTTCAAAATTTTCGGCTTGGCCGCTGCACTGCAGCAGGGCATCCCGCTGAGCGCGACCTATGATTCTTCGCCAGTGACGCTGCCTGGCGGGATCACGGTGACCAACGCTGGCGGTGTGTCCGCGGGCTATACGACGATCGCTAACGCACTGACTCACTCCTACAACACCTCCTTCATCCGCCTCCAAGACGACTTGGCTGACACCACCCAGGACACCGCCGACATCGCCCACGCACTGGGAATCGCGCGTTCGCTGCCTGGGATCCCGGAGACCCTGACGGAGAACGGGAATAAGCCTTATGAGGGCATCGTGCTGGGCCAGTACCAGTCCCGCGCTCTAGACATGGCGACCGCGGTGGCAACCTTGGCCAACCACGGTGTGTGGCACCCAACCCACTTCGTGGAACGCGTAGAAACCGTCGACGGTGAAGTGCTGTACCAGTTCGATCCCGAATACTCTGAGCGCCGCGTGTCCGCCCAAGTTGCGGATGCCACTATTAACGCCATGGAGCCCGTGGCCGCTTACTCCAATGGCGCGCTGGCCGGTGGCCGCCCCTCCGCATCCAAGACCGGTACCTCCCAGTTGGGAGACACCGGCCTGAACAAGGACACCTGGATGGTGGGCACAACACCACAGCTGACCGCCGCAGTGTGGGTGGGCACCGCCGATAACACCTCCCCCATCTTCAACCAATGGGGTGGCAACATGTACGGTTCCGGTGCCGCTACCGACATCTGGAAGCAGGTGCTGGACACCTCGCTGCAGGGCCAGGACTTCCAGTCATTCCCCACCGCTGACCCGATCTTCTGGGGTGTGAACGGCGCCGGATACACCGGTGGCGGTTATTCCTCCGGCTCCGGCTCCGGCTCGACGGATTCCAGTTATTCCTCGGATTCTGGCTACACCTCTGAGTCCACCGGTACGTCAGGTGGTGGCGGTGGCAGCGCCTCCAGCGCTGTCCAAGCACCAGCGCCGGAGCCCGAGCCCGCCCCAGAGCCGGTGCCTGTCCCGCCGTCCGCGCCGGCACCGACCCCCGCACCGGCACCGGCTCCGGACGCAGAACTTGTGCCGCCACCGGTACCGGACGTCGGCGAAATCCTCGACGGCCTCGACATCGGGTTGTGATAGTAGTGTCCAACGGCGGCACGAAGGCTCCTTCCCGCACCGCCCCGCACCCGCGGCACCGCGTCCAACCCGCGCACACAGAACCCCTGGCGGCAGGCGTCGTCGACAAGCTGGGCGGGCCGATGGGACGATTCTCCCGCATCGGCCGGGCCCGCTGGTGGACACCTCTGCGCGCCCTGATCGCCGTCGCCTGGGTGTTCCTGGGGTTCGGCTTGCTGGCGAAGGCGAACTGCGCCGGCGGGGTGCGTGCCGACGACGGCAGCATCGTGCTCAACTGGTCGGGCAACCGCCAGTACACCTCTTTTTGTTATAACGACATCACCCCGCTCTACGGCGGGCGCGGCCTGGACCAGCCCGGTTTCGTCTACGCCTACTCCTGGGTGGATGGTGATCTGACCCGCTACATGGAATATCCCGTGCTCGCGGGGCTGTTCCAGGGCTTCATGGGCTGGATTGCCCGCAATACGTATTGGCTTGTCGACGACTTCCTGCCCGATGCCGGCTGGTACTTCTATCTCACCGCGCTGGTCTTGTCGATTATTTGGGTGTGCACCATCCGCATCGTGGCGGAGCTTGCGGGCAACCGGGTCTGGGACACCATCTTGGTGGCCGCATCGCCGCTGTTGATCATGCACGCCTTCACCAATTGGGATATCCCCTCCATCTTTTTCGTCGCCGCAGCACTGCTGCTCGCCCGCAACAAGAGGTTCATCTGGGCCGGCGTGATGATCGGGGCGGGTACCGCCTTCAAGATGTGGCCACTCTTCCTGCTGGGCGCGTACCTGGTGGTGGCGATCCGCCGGCGTTCCTTCATTCCCTTCGGGACGATGACGCTTTCCGCAGTTGCCACGTGGCTGGTGGTTAACGTTCCCATCATGATGGCGTACCCACAGGCGTGGGCGGAATTTACCCGCCTGAACTCGGAGCGCTCCTGGGAATGGACCACCATCTATGCGGTGATCTCACGCATGACCGGTTGGGCAGGTTTCGACCAGGGCGAGGGTGCCCCGGAGATCCTGAACACGGTCACTCTCGTTCTGTTCATCGTCGCCTGTGCAGCCATCTTGATCCTCGGCCTGAAGGCGCCACGCACACCCCGGATCGCGGAACTGCTCTTCCTGATCGTCGCCTGCTTCCTACTGATCAACAAGGTGTGGAGCCCGCAGTACTCCCTCTGGCTGGTCGTTCCAGCTGTTTTGGCACTGCCGCAGTGGCGGCTGCTGCTCAGTTGGATGACCGTCGACATGCTCGTGTGGCCCATCCTGATGTGGCACATGCT
>NZ_JBHWRP010000047.1:0-3139 GCF_043426755.1 Corynebacterium sp.
TGTCGCGCTCAACAGAGGAATATTTGTCTGGCCCAATTTATTCCACCATGGCAGATAGGTTCATGCCTACTACCCTAGCGGGGCTACCACCCCGATGAACCTCCACCACCGGAGAAACCCGAGCTAAACGACGTATTTGTCGATGTTTGCGCCGCCTCATGGGCCGCGACATCCGAGCTATGCCAACTGGATAGCATGAAGAAAGGCACGTAATTGTTCACGCCGGTGCCCACGCGGTAGTCGGACTCGTAGAGGCGAGGAACGGTGCGCTCTGTCTTTCGCTTCACATCGTTGAATTCCTGCTCATCGATTGCATCCAGCACGATGGCAACATCGCTGAGCAATACGATAAAGCGATCTAGGAAGTCTTCGGCCTGAAGATCGCGGCGCAGCTCGTCGACATGCGTGATTTGGTCGCGCACGCGTTGGCGCAGCGAGTCCGAATCGACGGATGTCTCGGCGTCGACAAGGTCCTTCTTCATGTCGTCCAAGATCTGCAGGCGGGCCCCGGCATCGCCGTGTTCCACCTTGTACATCGTCTCAATATTGTCTTCAGCTGTGATGACCTGCAGGGTGGTTTCCTCGGCGGTGTTCAGCTCGTCGTAATGCGCGTAGAAAGTCTCGTCGTCAGAGCTGGACTGCAGGCCACGGAAGGATTGGACGGTGGTGTCTAGCTCAAGAAAACGATCGCGCACGTCTGCCCACTCGGCACGCATCTTCGAATTGGCTAAAGGTGAGGTCAGGGAGTGCGCGCGCACGTCGATGGCGTCGAGGCGCTGCGCCACGTCGGCGTAGTGCTCCATCACGTAGGCATAGTCGCTGCGGGCCTCTTCGATGCGTTCCTTGCGCTTCTTCCGCCGCGACGCCCACACCGCGGCGACTCCGCCGGCGACCAGAACTCCTAAGCCACCTCCCAGGAAGAGCGCGCCGTTCCTGTCCGCCACAGCGCGCTCTTCATGGTCTCGGGCAGCGGCGTCCATGTCACCAGCGTGGCGGACGCTGGCCAACATGGCGGTGGCTGTTTGTCCGTCGCGCAGATAGTCTTTCGCCGCCTCAATCGAGCCGTCTAGGTGCGCGCCCTCCCTGATGCCCAGCGCCTCGCACACATCCTCGCCGCAGTACACGCCGTTCATGCGGGGGTCGAAACCTACGGCGACGATCAAGCGCCCATCGGCAAAATGGTCGTCGTCAGGTGCGATGAGATCGGGGCGACGGTCGCGTGCAAATTCTTCGACGGTGTCGTTCAGGTTTTCGTCGTTCGTCCCAAACAGCAAGTAGTCGACGTGGCTCACTTCACCAGGCAAGCCTTGGTTGGCGGTCTCGTCGTAAAGCCGTTGCTCTTCAGCCGGGGTGAGCATGTCGTCCGCGTCCTCCACGGTAACTTCCGGGGCGGCTTGGGCCCAGGCGGGTAGTGGCGCGGAGAGGAGGATCGTGGCTGTTGCCGCGACGCACGCGAGACGTTTCATGAACGTGAGGGTAGCAAACCCTGCTCGATCACGTGGGCCGGTCCCGCACTCAGTGCCTCCGGATTTTCACCCACCAGACAATACGCATACGACACATCCTCACGCCGGCCCTGCAGCATGGGATTCAGGTACGGGTAGATCGGCGGGAGATTCGGGTGCGCGTCCGTAAAGGCGGTGGCCAGGCCTCGCGCATATCGTCCGGAGAAAGCACGGGTGCTTATCGACGATCCACCCGCCGCCAAGAGTTCACGGTTGAAAGGCGAGGTGCCCGCTTCGTCGGCAAGCAAAAACGCAGAACCACAGGCGACACTGCATGCCCCACCTGCAAGAAGCTGGGCGACATCCGCAGAGTTGCGTGCACCTCCGGCGGCGATCAGAGGCAGATCAGTAACTGCGGCGACGGACTGGAGAAGATCAGGCAGTGGGCGCGGGTCAGGTTCCTCGTCGATCGTCCAGGTACCGCGGTGCCCGCCAGCTTTAGGGCCTTGGACGATGAGGCGGTCGTTGCCTCGTCGAGAAGCGATGCCCGCATCGGTGGCGTTGGTCACTGTTGCCCAGGCCTCGGCACCACGGGTGTGCAGCGCGTCGATCTGCGCTGAGTGAAGGCTGCCGAACATTGTCGATACTGCAGCGGGCCCGTAACCTTCGCCGATAGCTGACAGGATGGCGGCGAACTTCGGCTCGAAGCCGTTGCTGAGCTCCACCGCGGGGACTTCAACGCCCAGCTCATCGGCCATGGCTTGGACAGCGTGACGGTCGGGAGCTTCTTCCTGCGGGCAGAACAGGTTCACCCCGTACGTGCCGTGGGTTCGCCGCATCTGATCCCGTGCCTCGTCCACGGAGCAGGTGCCAAGGGCGAGAAAACCGAAGTGGACGGCGTTGACAAGCTCGGGCGTGCTTGGCCCGCCGGCCATGGGCGCTGCGATGACGGTGGGCAGGTGCTGAATCATGGCCCCAGCATATGTGAAAGAATCAAGGCGTGTTTCAATTTCTCAAACGCATCTTTTCTCCCCAGCAGTCCAACCCCCTCGACGGCGTGCAGGCCGAATGGCTCGTGGTCGGTTTAGGCAATCCCGGAACAAAATACGCATCGACCAGGCACAACGTAGGTTATATGGCCTTGGACGAGTTGCTTGACGACGAAGCCCTGCGCCCTGTTTCCGGGGTGAAGGCCACGGTGTCGGTGCGCGACACGATGGTGCTGATGACCTCAACAACGTTTATGAATAACTCTGGGGAAGGCGTGGAACCGGTGGCTCGTGCGCTGGGGATCGAACCGGACCACATCATCGTGATCCACGATGAGCTTGATCTGCCGCCAGGCAAGGTCCGCCTCAAGCTGGGTGGTAATGAGAACGGGCATAACGGGTTGAAGTCGATCTCGGAACACCTGGGCACCCGTGATTATGTCCGGGTGCGGATCGGGATCGGCCGGCCGGATGCCGGACAACCAATACCTGAATGGGTGCTCAGCCCGGTCGACGGCGGGCCTGACTTCGACCAGCAGATCGCGCTGGCGGCCGAAACAGTCACCCTGATTGCGGAGGAAGGGCTGGCGAAGGCCCAAAACAAGGTGCATTCCCGGCACTGAAGATTAAATTTCCTTCACCTAACTTTCACTTCGGCCTCATAGTTGCTGACCAGCGCTTTTATGAATTTTAGGTGAACTCCAC
>NZ_JBHWRP010000048.1:0-18110 GCF_043426755.1 Corynebacterium sp.
CACGGACAGCCCCGTCACGATCCCCAGCAGAATCGCCCCGCCCTTGAACATGAAGAAAACTACTGCAAACAGCAGGATCTGCATAAAGACAAGCAGGCCGCGGCCCCAGGTCGCGCCGCGCAGCAAAGCGATGGCACCAGCTGCGACGATGCCGAAAACGATCCAGATATACACCGCGGTGCCCAGGCCAATGAATTGAGCATTGGCACTGTCGGAAACGATCGTGGGGTCTTCTTCCCCCTGCAGATCGCGGACCGCCAGTGTAATGCCGTACACGATTGCCGCCACCGACTGCAGGAGGGCCACAATTGCAGCAAAGCGTAGCGGCGCTGGCGGCCCCAGACTCACGGGAGCGTCTGAGTTGTCGGCGGGATCATTCAAAGCATCGTTGTTCGTCACGGAAGCTAGTCTAGCCTGCCCTAAAAAGCCTATGTAAAGGCGTGGTTACATGCCGGTAAATCCGTCTAACCCCGCTTTTGCGTCTATCACATGGTGCCACAGAAGCAAATTCCACACCCCGGCCGATAGTGGGAAAGGTCCACATAATTTGACCTTTGCCAGAAAGTGCTCATCGACGCTTTTCGACGATTACCCCTGCTCAAGCGCATGCCACACCATCGAGCTTGTAGTTTTATCTACCCAAGCAATAGGGGTCTAAGTATTATATTTACGTGATCTTGGTTACAAAACGCTTTCTACCCCTAGCGGAAATCTTGATTACATGTCATGATTCTCGGGTAGCAAAAACAACCGGCTGATGAATCAGCCTTTAACCCCAAGCCACCACGGGGTTAACGCTAGGTAAAGTTGATGGGCCTCGGAACCACCGTAGGACTGCCGTCCCACCACCTAGAAAGCACAATCTTTGCAACAGCTTCCGACCAGGAGGCTGTTAGTGGTGCGCACAACACACGCTGTTCAACAATTTTTAAGGAGCATATCACCATGGATTGGCGCCACGAAGCTGTCTGCCGAGACGAAGACCCAGAGCTGTTCTTCCCAGTCGGGAACTCCGGCCCTGCACTATCCCAGATCGCGCAGGCCAAGCTGGTCTGCAACCGCTGCCCAGTAACCTCCATGTGCCTAAAGTGGGCACTGGAAACCGGCCAGGATGCTGGCGTCTGGGGCGGCCTGTCCGAAGAAGAGCGTCGCGCACTGAAGCGTCGCAACAAGGCCCGCGGCCGTCGCACACGCGTTACCGCATAAACATAGACCCTAATTTCCCACCGGCGAGACCGAACACTAAAGTCAGTGGGGAGAAACTAACCACTGACGAGATTTAAAGGAGGCCCGCACATGTCGAAGCGTGGTCGTAAGCGTAAGGATCGCCGCAAAAAGAGCGCAAACCGCGGTAAGCGTCCAAACGCATAAGAACAGCATCTCAAGCGAAACAGCACCCCACCACCGTTCTGGTTGGTGGGGTGCTGTTTTCTCCGCCCAGCAGCCGCTACTGGAAGCGCATCTCCTGGTACGTCACGGTAATCCGCTCAATAATACGGGTGCGCAGCGTCTCTGGGGCCGGCTCACACCCGGAGCATCCCCGGACGAGTTCGCGCACTGCCCGCTCCGACTGCAGCTGATGGAAGCATTCCGGGCACCGAGAGATTTCCTGCTTGATCTCTTCGGCACGAGCAGCAGTGGTTTCGTCGTCGAGAAGCTCACACAGCAATGCTTGTGCCTGACCGCAGTTCCCGCTGCAATCACCTTGGTGGTCTTGCATGCTCATTCCTTGGTTCCTTCCTGCATGTCGGGATGGTCCAACCCAATGCCTTTTTCGGCCGCTACATCCTTTAACAACGCGCGGAGTTGTTTTCTTCCCCGATGCAGGCGACTCATCACAGTTCCTACCGGAGTGTCCATGATCTCGGCGATTTCCTTGTACGCCAGATCCTCCACATCAGCCAGGTAGACAACCATGCGGTAGTCGTCGGACAGCGAGTTCAACGCCTCTGTGATCTGCGAGTTCGGCATATTCTGCAGCGCTTCCACCTCGGCGGACTGCAGCCCAGTCGAATCATGCGAGCTGGTGGTATACAGCTGGCGATCCGTCATATCTTCCGCGGAGGTTTCCAGCGGCCGACGCTTCTTCTTCCGGTAGGTGTTGATGTACGTATTCGTCATGATCCGGTACATCCACGCCTTCAGGTTCGTCCCCGGCTTGAAGCTGTCGAACGCATTAAACGCCTTCAGATACGTCTCCTGCACCAGGTCCTCGGCATCCTGCGGATTGCGCGTCATGCGCAGCGCGCCACCATACAGCTGGTCCAGCAGCGGCATGGCTTCATCAGTAAAGCGCTCGGTCAGTTCAGTCTGCGACATAACGGCCATTGTATGTCACTCGCTTTACGACGATCATCTGCGCCCGCGCCCAGCTCAGAACAACATCAGAAGAGTGTTGTCGGAGCCGAGGAATCAGAAAGCAGCTCCTCATAATCATTGCGCACATTGCCGACGGCGGGGTCGGCCTCCTGCCAGATCAGCTCGTCGGCAAGCGCGCTCGGCTGGATCAACTCCAACGCTTCCTCCGGGGTACCACTCACCCACTGCGGGATCTGCTCACGCGTGAGGAAGAGCGGTAAACGGTGGTGCAGCCACTCGATGCCGCCGTGAGAATCGGTGGTGACCATCGTCGTCGATAAGCCTGCCCCCTCGCCGCCACCGCTATCCCACAGGCCAGCGACGTAGAGCATGCCCTCCGGGCGGCGCACATAATAAGGCTTCTTCTCATGCCACTCGTAGTAGCCATCCAACACCATGATGCTGCGGCGCGACTTGAACGCGGAGCGGAATGAGGGCTTGTCGGCAACGGTCTCCCCGCGCGCATTAAACAGGGGCGGGCCGGAGTCGTCCTTCTTCCAGCCAGGCAGCAGCCCCCAGCGGGCGGGGTCCACGGTGGCCAGGCCTTCGTCGATACGCACAAGCGGGACCTTCTGCGTGGGCGCAACGTTATAGCGCGGGCCGGGCAGGCCGTCCGGGGCGTGGACCTCGCGCACGCCGGGCAGGTCGCCGATTTCTGCCATGAGCTCATCGCCGGTGGTAAAGAGTACGAATCGTCCACACATACCTCTATTATGGACTGCATGACCGATCTTTGGCCTGTACCCGTCGCCGATGGCCCCGTCACCCACACGCAAGTGGTCCCCGGGTCCAAGTCCATCACCAACCGCGCCTATATCCTGTCCGCGCTCGCCTCCTACCCATCCAAGCTGGTCGGGGCGCTGCGCTCGCGCGATACCGACCTCATGGAAGCCGCCATGGGCGCCATGGGCGTGACATTCGACCATGCAGAGTGCACACAAGGTGCGGATGATGTCGACGAAATTACCGTCACACCCGGCGAACTCACCGGCGGCGAGGTCGACTGCGGGCTGGCCGGCACTGTCATGCGCTTCGCCCCAGCCGTCGCGGCCTTTGCCAACGGGCGCGTGCTTTTCGACGGCGATGTCTACGCCCGCAACCGCCCCATGGGAGAAATCCTCGACGGTCTGCGCGAACTCGGCGTCGATGTCGCCGGCGATTCCCTGCCCTTCACCGTCCACGGCAAAGGACATGCCGACGGTGGCCGCGTGGAGATCGACGCCTCCGGCTCCTCCCAGTTCGTCTCCGGGCTGCTGCTGGCCGGCGCACGCTTCGACCGCGGGCTCATCGTCCACCACACCGGCGCAACCCTGCCGTCGATGCCCCACATCGAAATGACCGTGGACATGCTGCGCAAAGCCGGTGTAGAAGTCACCGCCAGCGAAAACGAGTGGACCGTGAAACCCGGTGAAATCCAGGGGCGGACCTGGCGCATCGAACCGGACCTGTCCAACGCCACCCCCTTCCTGGCCGCCGCGGCGATCACCGCTGGTGTGGTCCGTATCCCGAACTGGCCGATTGAGACCACCCAGCCCGGCGACGTCATCCGCGATGTCCTGGCCCGCATGGGCTGCGAAGTCACGCTGCACGCCGACGGCCCCACCCACACCCTGGAAGTACGCGGGCCACAGCGTGGCAACCTGCATGGCATCACCTTGGACATGAGCGATATCGGCGAGCTCACCCCCACCGTCGCGGCTCTTGCGACGTTGGCCAACTCCCCCTCAGAACTAACGGGCATCGCCCATCTGCGCGGGCATGAAACCGACCGGCTCGCAGCACTGACCACTGAGATCAACAATCTCGGCGGGAAGTGCGAGGAGCTAGCGGACGGGCTGCGCATTACCCCGGCGCCGCTGACGGGTGGCACGTGGCACTCCTACGACGATCACCGCATGGCTACGGCCGGCGCGATCATCGGCACCGTGGTTCCCGGCATGCAGGTGGAAAATATTGGCACCACCTCCAAGACCCTTCCCGGGTTCGAGCACATGTGGGCGGACATGATCCGTGACTAGGCGCTATTACGACGAATCAGACGTGCGCGTGCGCCCCGGCAAGGGTTCACGCCCCCGCACCAAGGACCGCCCCAAGCACAAAGACGCTGAGTACGGCATGGTGGTCACCAAGGACCGTGGCCGTTGGGGCGTGGTCCTCGATTCTGACGGAGCCGAGCGTGTGGTCACGTGCATGCGCGCCCGCGAGATGCGCCGCACCTCCATTGAGGTGGGCGACCGCGTCGGCGTGGTCGGCGACACCTCGGGCAAGAAGGACACTCTGGCGCGCATCGTGAAGCGCGAGGAACGCACCTCCGTGCTGCGTCGCACCGCCGACGACACCGATCCCTACGAGCGCATCGTCGTCGCCAACGCCGAGGTCCTCCTCATCGTCTCCGCGGTGGCTGATCCCCCACCGCGCACCGGTTTCGTCGAACGTGCCCTCATCGCGGCGTTTGTCGGCGGCATCGAACCGGTCATCTGCCTCACCAAGTCTGACCTAGCCGACCCTGCCGAGTTCGCCGCCGAGTTCGCAGAGCTCAACGTGGACGTACTCACCACCGGCATCGACGACGATCTCACCGCACTACACGCGCGTATCGACGACCGCGTCTCCGCCTTGATCGGTCACTCCGGTGTGGGCAAGTCCACCCTGGTCAACCGCCTGGTGCCGGATGCGGACCGCGAAACCGGCGATGTCTCCGGCGTGGGCAAGGGCCGCCACACCTCCACCCAGTCGGTGGCTTTGCAACTGCCGGAAGGCGGATGGATCATCGACACCCCGGGCATTCGTTCCTTCGGCTTGGCGCACGTCTCCCCCGACGATATCGTCGCCGTGTTCGAGGACTTGGAGGAGGCCTCCGCCGACTGCCCCCGCGGCTGCACCCACGCCGGCCCGCCCGCGGACCCGGAGTGTGCCTGGGACAAGCTTGACGAGGATACCGCCACCTACCGCCGCGCCATGGCGGTCCGCCGACTCCTCGGCGCCCTGCGGTCCAACAATGAGTGGGACGTCAAAGACCTCCAGGACGGCTAGAGCCGTCTAGAGCAGTTCGATCAAGAAAGGTAGCTCCGAGGGGTCATAAAACGCCAGGTAGTTGTCCTGGGCGTCCCCTACTGCCAGCTCGGCGTCCTGATCGCCAAGGTCTGCGGCGTCGACAAGCTCGATCGCCTTGGCGGTCGCTTCCTCGGCCTCTTCCAGATCAATGTGGATCGCGGCCACGTCCTCCAGACGCACCGGGCCCGCCACCTTCACCACGGATTCACCCATGTCCGGGTGGCCTTCCGCGTCCACATCCACGGACACGACGACGCGACGGTGGGGGAACTTCTCCTCATCCCCGATCGCGAGCAGCCGGATCGAGGCCAATGCGGCATCATCAAATGCCACCATCTCGATCTCTTCCTGATCACCTGAGGTGAAAAACTCCGTCAGCTCCGGAGTCGCCGCGAAACCCCAACCATTGCGGACCGGCATCTCACCGGCCTGCTCCAGGGTCTCCAGCATCGCGAACGTGGCGGGAATATAGACGCGCACTAGAACTCGCCCTCAATATCTAACAGGGACTGGATCTCCACCACGGTACGGTCGAAGCTGGTGTGCAGGATGCCAATCATCCCGTTTTCCACCGCTGCACGGACGTTCAGGATGTTGTCGTCGATAAGCACCAAATCCACCAACGCAACATCAAGCGCGTCGGCGGCCGCCTGGAAAGCTGCGCGCTCGGGCTTCTCGTAGCCGATCTCACCGGAGAGCAGCACGGCATCGACGTGGCCACGGAACTCCCACTCGCGGATCGGATCAGCCCCATCGCCGCCGGGATCGTTGGACAGCACCGCGGTGGCCACTTCCGCCTCACGCACCGCGGCGAACAGTGCCTGCCAACGGCGCTGATCTTCAGCATCGGCGTCGAGCACGCCGACATAATCCACAACGAGTCCTCGCATAAAAAGTCTTCCTCTACCTTGCTCTATCTTGATCAATCTTGGTGTGTGATCCGGCGCGATCTCCCCGCCGAGCGGGATCGTGCCTATCGTGCCACAATGATACCTAGCCCACGTCGTATCTGCTCTCCCGAAATTCCCATTCGAGGAGGCAAACATGCTCTATCCCGTCCCCGGCCACACGTACCTTCAGGTGCTCGTCCCAGACAGCTCCAACTCGGCGCAGCCTTCGCCTGAACGCAGTGCGCGTGACGACGACACCAGCGCAACCACGCCCGGTGTCCCGCGGCGCGCCGCTGCCCCATTGGTCAAAGTGGCGCTGGATGCCACCTTTGGCATCCGCCAGATCCAAGCGCTGCAACGCGCGAGGTTCAGCCGCACCGTGTTAAACAATGTGATGTCGCAGCGCCGCCGCGTCCGCCGGCAAGGGCCAGTCACGCTGGAATCCTGCCACGTGCGCGAAGACGGCGAAGTATTTGGAACTGCCGTGTCAGCCGGGCGCAGATATGGTTATGCCGCCCGCATGGATCGCGGACGGCTCACCAGTTTTCGTGTGCTCTAAGCCACCCTAGGCTTCTGTGACCGAAGTATCTTCCGAGGAGTCCGCGTTTTCTGCCGGCTGGAACTGCTTACGCAGTAGGAACAGCTGGCGGACGGTTTCCTCCTTCACGGCGTCATTCATCGCGTGGAACATATCGCCGCCCTCCTTCTGGTACTCCACCAGTGGATCGCGCTGCGCCATGGCACGCAGGCCGATGCCCTCTTTGAGATAGTCCATCTCGTAGAGGTGCTCACGCCACTTCGAATCGATGATCGGTAAGATCACCATGCGCTCAATATTGCGCATCTGGGAGTCGCCGCCGATGGCGCTCACGTTCGCTTCCAGCTCGTCGTAGGCCTTGTTCGCATCGTCGATAAGCGCCTCGCGCAACTGGGAAGCACTGAGCTCACCGGGCGAACCGTACTCGGAGCCGTCGATCAGCTCCTGCGGACTGAAAGTCGGGCCATACAGGCTGTCCAGTGCGTTCCACAGCTCGTCGAGGTCCCAGTCCTCCACGTAGCCGTCGTAGGTAGCGCCGTCAACGTAGGCGCCGACGGTCTCGTCGATCATGCGACGGATCTGGTTCTTAATGTCCTTCGCCTCGAGGATTTCGCGGCGCTCACGGTAGACCACCTTGCGCTGCTCATTGAGCACCTCGTCGTACTTGAGCACGTTCTTGCGCATCTCAAAGTTCTGGTTCTCCACTTGAGCCTGGGCGCCCTTGATGGAGTTGGACACCATCTTCGCCTCGATCGGCACATCGTCCGGCACGTTGAGGCGGTTCATCATGTTCTCCATGGACTGGCCCACGAAGCGCACCATCAGATCATCGCGCATGGACAGGTAAAAACGAGTCTCACCCGGGTCACCCTGGCGGCCGGAGCGGCCACGCAGCTGGTTATCGATACGGCGGGATTCGTGACGCTCAGTACCAATCACGTACAGGCCACCGGACTCGCGCACCTGATCGCCCAGCTTCTTCGAACGCTCACGTGCCTGCGGCAGCTGCTCATCCCAGGCTTCCTGGTAGCGCTCCTCGTCCTCGAAGGGGTCTAGGCCCTCATTCTTCAGGCGGTGGTCCAGCAGGACCTCCGGGTTACCACCCAGCACGATATCGGTACCGCGGCCAGCCATGTTCGTGGAGACTGTGACCTGCTTCGGCAGGCCCGCCTCGGCGATGATGCGGCCTTCTTCTTCGTGGTACTTCGCGTTCAGCACATTGTGCTTGATGCCCTTCTTCTGCAGCAGCTGGCTCAAGTATTCAGAGCGCTCCACGGAAGTGGTACCCACCAGCACCGGCTGGCCGTTTTCGACGTGCTCGGCGATATCGTCGGCCACTGCCGAGAACTTCGCCTCCTGCGTCTTATAGATCAAGTCATCGCGGTCGATGCGCTGGTTCGGACGGTTGGTCGGAATCGCCACCACGTCAAGGCCGTAGATCGAGTTGAGCTCGGCCGCCTCGGTTTCTGCGGTACCGGTCATGCCCGCTAGCTTGTCGTACATGCGGAAGTAGTTCTGCAGGGTCACCGTCGCGAGGGTTTGGTTCTCATTCTTGATCTCCACGCCCTCCTTCGCCTCGATCGCCTGGTGCATACCCTCGTTATAACGGCGGCCCGCAAGGACACGGCCGGTAAAGCCGTCGACGATCATGACCTCGCCCTGGCGGACGATGTAATCCTTATCGCGCTCGAACAGCTCCTTCGCCTTGATCGCGTTGTTGAGGTAGCTGACCAGCTGCGAGTTCTCTGGCGCGTAGAGGTTGTCGATACCCAGCTGGTCCTCGACGAACTCCACGCCCTCCTCATTCACACCGATGGTCCGCTTGCGTTTGTCCACCTCATAGTGAATACCCTCGCGCATGCGCGGTGCCAGCTGGGCGAACACGTTGTAGAACTGCGAGGAGCCGTCCACCGGGCCGGAAATAATCAGTGGGGTACGGGCCTCGTCGATAAGAATCGAGTCCACCTCATCCACGATGGCGAAGTTGTGGCCGCGCTGCACCAAGTCATTGAGCGAACGCGTCATGTTGTCGCGCAGGTAGTCGAAGCCCAGCTCATTGTTGGTGCCGTAGGTAATGTCTGCGGCATAAGCGACCTTGCGCTCAGGTGGGCGCATCTCGCTCAAGATCACGCCGACCTCGAGGCCGAGGAAGCGGTGCACACGGCCCATCATCTCGGCGTCACGCTTCGCCAAGTAGTCATTGACCGTAACGATGTGGACGCCCTTATCCTCCAAAGCGTTGAGGTAGGCCGCCAAAACCGAGGTCAGGGTCTTGCCTTCACCGGTCTTCATCTCGGCGACGTTGCCGAAGTGCAGCGCTGCAGCACCCATCACCTGGACCAAGTATGGCTTCTGCCCCAGCACGCGCCATGCTGCTTCGCGGGCGGTGGCAAACGCGTCGAGCAAGATGTCGTCCAATTCTGCCCCGTCGGCCAGCTGCGCCTTGAACTCGTCGGTCTTCGCCTTGAGTTCCTCGTCGGTCAGCTTGTCGTAATCGTCTTCGAGAGCGATAACATCTTCAGCGATCTTTTTCAGACGCTTGACGGTACGGCCTTCACCGGCCCGGAGCAGCTTGGACAGTCCAAACACGTGTTTTGTCCTTTGTCTTGGGGGTAGAAATTCTAGTATCAACGAGCCATTGTACGCACGCTCCAGACCCTACTAATGATTTGGGAGCTCTGGGCAACGCCAGCAACGGCGACGCCCCCACCTTCAGGGGCGGGGGCGTCTGAGGTGCCGGAGAAAGTTTATGCTTCTTCCTCTGGGACCAGGGAGATCAAACCGTAGTCGAAGGCGTGGCGACGGTATACCACGGATGGACGTCCGGTCTCTTCATTAACGAAGAGGTAGAAGTCGTGTCCCACCAACTCCATTTCGCTCAGTGCCTGGTCCACGCTGATCGGCGTGGCCGAGTGTTCCTTGGTGCGAACGATGTGGCCCGGCTCGACATCATCGACGGTGCCCTCGTACGGGTCGACCTCGTACTGGCCTGGTGCCTTCGCCTTTGCCTCTTGTGCCTCTGCAACCAATTCGGCTGCAACCTGGCCGGTGGACTTCGGTGCGCGGTGACCAGACTTCGCGGTGTTGCGACGGACCTTCACCTTGCGCAGGGAACGCTCCATCTTCGCCAGCGCGGTCTCCAACGCTGCGTAGAAGCTGTCCTCTTTCGCCTCGGCGCGGGCGATGTGGCCCTTACCGGTAGCGGTGATCTGAATCCGGTCCGACTGTGCTTCGCGACGCGGGTTTGGCTCATGCTGCAGTTCAACGTGGAAGAATGTCAGGGTCGGATCCAGCTTCTCGATCCGTGCCAGCTTCTTGTTCACGCGTTCCTGAAAGTGCTCTGGAACCTCGACATTGCGGCCGGTGATGGTCACCTGTGCGTCGGGGCTCAGGACTTCATTGTTTTCTGCAGTGGTCATCTGCTTCCTCCCTACTAGATGGGGACTGGTTGTATCTCCTATCATACAGCTGGTCATAACCACATAGGCCAAAACCCCCAATTAATTTCCTAGGCGGCAGCGATCACCACCGCGGCCACCACATCCACGCCCCGACTGAGCAGGGCCGACGCCGTCGCCTGCAGCGTCGCCCCCGTGGTGACAACATCGTCGACAAGCACCACCTGCCCGCCTGGAACGGCCCCCACACGCACCCGCCCCGCCAAATTCTTGCGCCGCTCCGCCGCGGTCAGCTCTGCCTGGTCGGTGGTCGCGTCGTCGATACGCACCGCCTGCACCACCGGATACCCCGACGCTGTGCAGATCGCCGTGACCGGGTCGCCGCCTCGCGCGCGTGCCGACGAACGCCTGGTCGGTGCCGGAACCAGCACAACGGGCGGCGTGATCTCCCCTCTGACCTCGAGATATTCCAACCCGGCGCGCAACACCGCGCCGACGTGGCGCCGCACAACCAGGTTGTTGCGCTCCTTCATCGCCAGGATCACCCCGCGATGGGCGCCGGAATACGTGCCCATCGCAAACACCGGGACGTGGGGGCTGGCGGGCGGCACGACACGCTCCGGCGGGGCTGCAAGTTCCCTCCGGCAGATGGCGCAGAGATGCTCGCCCGGCGTGCCGCACCCGGCGCAATGGCGGGGCAAAAGCAGCTCCCACACGGTTCTAGTTGGCCACCACTGGGGCCGCGCGAACACCTTGCAGTCCGGGGACCTCGCGCCAGTTCGGGTAGTCACTGCCCTGGGTGGGCAGCTGAAGGAGCGCGTTGGCGTCCGTGGCGTAGACCATGGTGGGGCTGGCCGCCACCATCACGACCGGCGCGTTGATATTACCGGTGGACAAAGTGGTCACCGCGGAGCCGTCTTGTTCCACTCGCAGCACAGGGGCATCCGGGGAGGACGTTCCGACGACCAATGAGCCGTCTGTCTTCCACTCCGCGGAGATGATCGACCCACCGAAGTCGGTTGCGTACTCGAGGACATTGACGATGCTGCGCTCACCGGCCGCGGACTGTCCCACGATGCCGGTGAACAGGCGCCCATCGATGATCATGGCGACACGCGAGCCCGAACGGGACAACCGCAGCACAGAGATCTCCCCGTCGATGTCCTCGAGGAAGGTCGCGCCCACCTCGCTGCTCACCACCTCACCAGAAGCCGTGGAGCGGACCGCGCGGATCACCCGCTCTCCATCGATGGCTACCCAGGCCACATTGCCATCCCCTTCGAAACTCGGCCGCGTGATGGCGTTTGCGCGCAGCACCTCAGTCTGCGGATTAACGATGCCACCGACGGAAAAAGCCTGGCCTTCGTCGTCAGGCAAATTGAGGACGGCGGCTGCAAACCCATCGGCCGTGATGTCGATCGAAGAGATATCGCCGGCCGTTCCGAGCGGCCCGTCGACGGGCGTGGCTTCCTCATTGTCCACCGAGTAGAGCCGCGAGTCCGTCAGCGCATAGAGTTGGGCGACCTCCTGGTTGGTGGCCTGCGGGTTCATGGTGGCGAAGTCATCAGGATTGAAGCCATCGTCGTCGTCAAGCAACGGTGCCCCGTCCGCCGCAATCCGGTAGGGGCCGCTGATGCCGGCCCGTGCCAGCGTCCAGACCACCTGGGCGGCGAACTTCGTGCGGCGCTCCTGGTCCATTCCGGCCAAACCGCTGAACTCGTACACGCCGTCGGTCTTACCGATATAGGTGCCTCCCTCCGGGAAGCTCTCGGCGATGGCCGGGGCGAGCCGGCTGGTCGGGCCGGCCGCGATCAAGCTGAGCAGCACCGAATCGAGGGAATCGGTGCCGTCGAACACCCAGCGCCGGTCCGACACCAAGGCCTCGCCCGTCGAATTCAGGAAGTAGATGTGGTGCGGCTGGTACTGGTTGCTCAGCTCGGTGCGCTCCATGATCACGCCGGCGGGCAAGGATGCCACGCGCCACTCACCATCGACCTGTTCCAACTGCACGGTCGCTTCGTACACTCCGTTTTGGGGCACATAGGCGCCGCCTTCTTCCAAAGAGCCGATCACCTCACCGCGCACCGACAGGCTGCGGCGCTGCGCGTTTCCGCCGGGCTGGGTGGTCAGGTCGATCCGGTCGACGATCAACGTGGAATCGTGCGGATCCCACGCCTCCGCGGCCGACGCGGTGAGATAGTTGCGGGCAGCGGAATAGTCGCCGGTGGGAATGGCGGACGCCGCATAGAAATCACGCAACAACAAGTCCGGTTCCAAACCTGGCTGCGGCTCATGGAGTTCTTCCGCGGCGACGTTGCGGTCAAAGGTGCGCAATGCCTGCGGTTCCGTGTTCGCCGGCAGCCTGGTGCAGGACCCGAGGGCCAGCGACGCCGTCGTCACCACGGCCAGGGCTGACACCGCGACGGCCCGCCTGCGCTTTCTTTGCATCATGGTGTTGCCTCCAGGGTGGGTCCGACCGGCGGGCTCAGCGGCAGTGGCGCTTCGGCAAACCCGACGTCGGACTTCTTCGGCAGAACGAGGCGGAACTGCGAGCCCACCCCCGCGGTGCCGCCGGCGTCGAGGATGCCCTTGTGCAAGACGGCGTCCTCGCGTGCGATGGCAAGACCGAGACCGGTGCCGCCGGAGTGGCGTTTGCGCGAGGCGTCCGCGCGCCAGAAGCGGTTGAACACCAGCTCCTCCTGCCCGGGCTTCAACCCCACGCCGTGGTCGGTCACCGTGTAGGCCACCGCGTCCTCATTTTCGGCTAGTCGCACGTTCACCGGGTTACCATCCGAGTGGTCCAGCGCGTTGGCCAGCAGGTTGCGCAGGATCCTTTCGATGCGACGGGTATCGCCCTCCATGGTGACGGGTTCCTCCGGCACATCGAAGGTGACGTCCACGTCCAGCTCTGCAGCCAGATGCTTGGTCTGCTGCCACGCCGATTCCAGGGGCGCCTGCGCTTTAATGGTGGACACCGCAAGGTCCGCCACGCCTGCATCGTGGCGAGAGATCTCCAGCAGGTCACCCAGCAGCGCCTCGAAGCGGTCGAGCTCGCGGATCATCAGCTGGCTGGCGCGCTTCGTGTGCGGTTCAAGCGAGTCCTCTTCGGCAGCAATCATGTCCGCCGCCATGCGCACCGTCGTCAGCGGCGTGCGCAGCTCGTGGGAGACATCAGAGGTGAACTGGCGCTGCAGGTCACCATATTCCTCGAGTTGATGGATCTGGCTGGAAAGCTTGTCGGCCATATTGTTAAAGGATAACGCGAGCCGGGCCATCTCATCTTCACCCTCCACAGCCATGCGTTCCCGCAGGTGGCCGGAGGCGAGGCGTTCCGCGATGCGCGAAGCGGACCGGATCGGTCCAGTGATTTGCTGGGTCGCCAGCCACGCGATGCCGACCAGCAGCACGATAACCACCAGGGCCGCCGTGGCAAGCAGTCCGCGCATCAACGCCATCGTCGATTCTTCGGACTCCATCGACATCACCAGGTACACCTGCAGGTTTTGGATGTCAGCTTCCGTCGGTGTGCCAATAATCAGCGCATTAAACGCCGTCCCGTCGGCACGCTCCAGCGGCGCAAACTGGTAGGACACCTGGCCTTGGGAAACAAAATTGCGCAGATTTTCCGGGATCCGGTACCCCTCCGGGCTCGCGGTGACCTCGCCTCCAACGCCTTCAACAATCAGCACAGGTTCGAACACCGCAGGGGTTTCCGCGGTGTTCTGGTTCTGGCTCGACAGAGATGCCCGGGCAGAGTTCAGTCGCACCTGCATGCTTGACGACGAACCCGTGGCATTAATCTGCTGCTCGACCGTGGCGCGGGCACGATCAATCTGGCTGTCGGCAACGTCGATCTTGGTATCCACCAGCCGCTGCGTCACCACAGTGGACAGGGCAAATGCCAGCAGCAGCATGACCGCGCCTGAGGCGATCATGACGGAGCCGATGAAGCGCACCTGCAAAGAGGTCCGCCACGTTTCGGAAAGGTGGGCGCGAAGCCTTTTGAGTCTGTGGATCAGAGGACTGCTCCCAACTACTCGTCAGGGTTGCCGGTCTTGTAGCCCACACCGCGCACGGTCAGCACAATCTGTGGGTCTTCCGGATCCTTCTCAATCTTGGAACGCAGACGCTGCACGTGGACGTTCACCAGACGGGTATCGGAGGCGTGGCGGTAGCCCCACACCGATTCCAACAGTTCCTCACGGGTGTGCACCTGCTTCGGCTTGCGTGCAAGCTCCAGCAGCAGGTCGAACTCCAGCGGGGTCAGTGAGATTTCCTCGTCGCCACGTTTGACCATGTGCTGTGGCACGTCGATCGTCAGATCGCCCACCTCGATGATCTCGGAGGGTTCCTCGTCGTTACGGCGCAGGCGCGCCCGGATGCGTGCCACCAGCTCCTTCGGCTTGAAGGGCTTGGTGATGTAGTCATCTGCACCCGATTCCAGTCCCAGAACGACGTCCACCGTGTCGGTCTTGGCGGTGAGCATGACGATCGGCACCGCGGATTCCGCGCGGATTGCTTTGCAAATGTCCACACCGTTCATGCCTGGGAGCATGAGGTCCAACAAGATCAGGTCTGGGTCGTGTTCGCGGAACGCAGGGACCGCCTCGTTGCCATCATTGACGACCACGGGGTCCAGGCCCTCAGCCTCGAGGACAATCGAGAGCATTTCGGAGATCGCTGGATCATCATCGACGACAAGAATCTTGTTGGACATGCCGGCTCCTTTAGGCGGTACAGACCTTTTTACAGTTTTCGGATCTCTTGCAGAATAGCGCCCGCGTCATCCGAATGCACCCATCGACCCTCCCAGTTGGTCTGGGCAAGGTGACGATACGCCTCAAAAGTGGCCTGTTGCAGCCCGCCATCGCGCTCATAGCGGTCCCGCGTGCGGGTCACGTCCGCCGCCTCTCGCTTCTGCGCGCGTTTAGACGCTTCCTCCGGGGCCGTCGCGAGCAAGATCTGCAGTTGCGGGCGTGGCAATTCCAGCCGCCCAAATTCGAGCTGCCCCACCCACTCGATCCCCCCATAGTCGCCGGTCCGAGCCGCCGTATAGGCAGCATTCGACGCGACATAGCGGTCCAAAAGCAACAGACGCTCGTCGTCACGCGCATATTCGTCCAGCTGGGGTTTTGCCCCGCCGCGGTCCAAAGCAAACAGGGTGGCCATGGCGTAGGCGGAGTCGGTGAGATCGCCCATCCGCCCATGCAGAGCCTCCTGGGCGAGTTGGGCGTGGATGGACTCGTCGTAACGCGGAAAAGCCAGGGAGGCTACCTCGACGAAAACCTGCGAAAGCTCAGCACGCAGGGCCTGAACAAGAGTGTTCTTGCCGGCCCCGTCGATGCCTTCAATCGTGATAATCATTAGTAGCGGTAGTGCTCCGGCTTGTATGGGCCAGCCACGTCCACACCGATGTACTCTGCCTGCTCCTTGCTCAGCTCTGTCAGCTGGCCGCCGAGGGCCTCGACGTGGACGCGCGCGACCTTCTCGTCCAGAATCTTCGGCAGACGGTAGACCTCATTGTCGTAGTTGTCGCCGTTCTGGAACAGCTCGATCTGCGCAATCGTCTGGTCAGCAAAGGAGTTCGACATCACAAACGATGGGTGGCCGGTCGCGTTGCCCAGGTTCAGCAGGCGGCCTTCTGAGAGCACGATGATCGAGTTGCCATTCGGCAGCGTGAACAGGTCCACCTGTGGCTTGATGTTGGTGCGCGTGACATCATCGCGGTGGATCAGGGAGGCCATGTCGATCTCATTGTCGAAGTGGCCGATATTGCCCAGGACCGCGTGGTCCTTCATCTTCTGCATCTGCTCGAAGGTGATGATGTCCTTGTTGCCGGTCGCGGTGATCACGATGTCCGCATCGCCGATCGCCTCGTCGGTAAGCACCACATCGAAACCGTCCATTAGCGCCTGCAGCGCGTTGATCGGGTCGACCTCGGTCACGGCGACGATGGCGCCCTGGCCATCGAGCGCCTCAGCAACGCCCTTGCCCACGTCACCGTAGCCGCACACCAGCGCCTTCTTGCCGGCGATCAGCATGTCGGTGCCACGGTTCAGGCCGTCGATCACCGAGTGGCGGGTGCCGTAGCGGTTATCGAACTTGGACTTGGTCACCGCGTCGTTGACGTTCATCGCAGGGAAAGGCAGCACGCCCTCGCGCGCGAAATGGTAGAGGCGGTGCACACCAGTGGTGGTTTCCTCCGTGACACCCTTGACCGACTTAGCGGTCTCGGTCCACTTGTTGCCGCCCTCTTCCAGGGTGCGCTTCAGCATGGCGTAGAAGACTACCTGCTCATCGGAGTCGCCGTCCTGTGGCGATGGCACGGCACCGGCCTGCTCGAACTCGGCGCCCTTGATCACGGCCATGGTGGCGTCGCCGCCGTCGTCCAGGATCATGTTCGGGTAGACGCCTTCGCCCCAGCTAAAAATCTCGTTGACGCAGTCCCAGTACTCCTCCAAGGTCTCGCCCTTCCAGGCAAACACAGGAACGCCCTGTGGGTCCTCAGGAGTGCCGTTCTTGCCGACGACGATTGCCGCCGCAGCCGGGTCCTCAGTGGAGAAGATGTTGCATGAGGACCAACGGACCTCTGCGCCCAGCGCGGTCAACGTCTCAATGAGCACAGCGGTCTGGGTGGTCATGTGGATCGAGCCGGCAATCCGAGCGCCTTTCAATGGCTGCTCGTCGGCGTACTCGTCGCGCAGGGCCATCAGGCCCGGCATCTCGTGCTCCGCTAAGTCGATCTGCTTGCGACCAATCTCGTGGAGATTGATGTCTGCGATCTTGTAGTCAAATGCCATGTAGGTAAAACTCCTTGCCAAAATGATGTCTAAAACGTGTTCTTTGAAAACAACACCACTCTAGCCCGAAGTTTTCCCCCCTTGCAGATCACCGTGCAGAACACTGCGTGAACTGGCAGCAAAGTCTACGCGCTGACATGTCCGCAGAGTTTAGGCGAGCGCCTCGATGAACTGATCAATATCGTGATCCGTGTCAACGTTTTCCAACACAGTCACGGCCGCTTCCGCCAAGGCTTCCGAGCCCTCCCCCATCAGCGAGCGAATGAATGGGTATTCTTCCGCCACATCCCCTGCCGAGAAGGGTGCCCCGGCCCAGATCGCCGCAATGGTTGCGGCGGCTTGCCCGTTGAGTAGTTCGTCTTCGGTGGCGTTGTCCTGGTTGGCGGCAAGCAGGCAGGCATCGCTTACAGCTTCGACTACCTCTTCGTCGTCAAGCTCTGCAAGCTCGTCAAGAAAATCGACGTTGATGTCTTCGGCGAAGATTTCATCGTCCCACGTGCTCATAAGGTGCTCCTCACATAAAAGTCAGCGGAGAGTCCGACAATTGGCTCCCAGTACTAATGCCTACTTGCTCCGGCATAGTTTTGTCCACTGCGCAGCCGAGTTTTCCGTGATTATTGGCAATTTTTCAGGCCATTACGTGCTCGCACCCCCATTCCTTCCCCTCAAAGGTGTGTAATCGAATGGTGTCTAGCCGAAAATTGGGGTATTACTCTGATAACTTGTTATCTGTTTGTGACCGTTTGTCGCCCTTCGCGTGAAAGCGCGTGAAAGGAGGATCGCCCATGGAGAAACAGAGAACTGGCGTCATCGCCTTCATCATCGCCGGCATCCTCATCGCTGGCCTGGTCGGTTGGCTCGTCTGGTTCGCGGGCACACCTGCGTCCCAGGAGACCGGCTCCACCGACGTGGCCCAATCCTCCAACCAGGGCGTCACCGAGTCCTCGGAAAAGGTCTCGCACCTCGCGGAGCCTGAGGCGACCGCCACCGAGACCAGCGCGCCCCGCCCCCAGGCGGCCCAGCCTCGCGCCCAGGACCCGTTCCTGCCTCCGAACGCCGTCGTCGATGCCCC
>NZ_JBHWRP010000049.1:0-17494 GCF_043426755.1 Corynebacterium sp.
AAGCCCACAACCTTACCCGTCTCGTCGACATGCTCCGCCAAAGCCTCCGTGTCGATGCCATCCGCGTTGTAGATCGCGCCGAACACGTCCGACACCGCGACGACCTTCATGCCAGCCTTCTCCATGAAGATCGCAGCATCGCGCCCGACCTTGCCGAAGCCCTGCACAGCGGCCGTTGCGCCCTCAACCTCGATGCCCAGCTGCTTGATCGCCTCGCGAGTAGTGATGAACACACCCAGGGACGTCGCCTCCGCGCGCCCCACCGAACCACCCAGCGACACCGGCTTACCCGTAACAATGCCCGGGGCCGTATAGCCCACCGCCGTGGAATAGGTGTCCATGAACCACGCCATGGTCTGTGCGTCGGTACCCACGTCGGGAGCGGGGATGTCCACCTCAGGCCCGATGATCGGCAGGATTTCCGCCACGTAACGACGAGTAATGCGCTCCCGTTCTGCCTCTGAATACTTGGTCGGGTCGAACGCCACACCACCCTTCGCGCCGCCATATGGCAGGTTGAGCAGGGCACACTTCCAGGTCATGAGCATGGATAGCGCGCGGACCTCTTCCATGTCCACGTCCTCCGCGTAGCGGGTACCGCCCTTACCGGGACCACGGGTGAGGTTGTGTTGCACACGGTAGCCGTGCAGCACTTCGCGGGTGCCATCGTCGCGGCGCACCGGGATGGCTACCGATAGCTCGCGGCGTGGAGTGGCCAGCAACTCATAGTCATCGTCAGAAAAGCCCAAGATTTGTTGGGCGGCCCTGAGCTGCTTCTTGGCGTCATCGAACGCGGTTTCGGGGGTGTTATCTGCCATAGCGAGGTTCTCCTTGTGTTTTCGCTCTAGTTTATATCGGTTGCACTACTTTCGTACTACTTTTCAGGCGGTGGGTTACATCTTTACGTGCGATTTGGCCGACAAATCCCGCTTTTGTTCTGAAAAAGCCCGTATTTGTCGGCCAAATAGTGCGCTCAGGGGTGCGCTTCCTACGCGTTGAACTTTTTCTAACGATTGCTTGTACACAAAGGCCCGGGCCGTTCCTTACACCACGCATGCTTCCCAGCCGTCCTAATCCGCCACTGTTCCGCATATTGGCGATTCACTGTTAGATTTGGCGCCCCCTTTTCCCCCGCATGCACTCTTTGGCAGACAGATCCCGCTTTTGTTCTGAAAAATCTCGAATTTGTCGGCCGAAAAGCGCGCGTCAAAGGGTGACAGGCACAAAAATGAGGGCCCCCAAAGCGGAGGGCCCTCAAAGTTGCGGTTCTAGACGGTGAACTTCTCCACGTGGGAATCGTCCTCAGAGGAGGTGCCCACGTACACCGTGAACTCGCCTTCCGGCACCACGAAGTCATGGGCCACAACGTCCCAGACACCCAGCGGGTGGTTGGTGGCAGAAGCGTCGATGTTCAGCTCGACGGTCTCCGAAGCCCCCGGCTCCAGGTGAACCTTGGTGAAACCAACCAAGCGCTTTGGCGGCTGGCCAGCAACAGGAATACCCAGGTAGACCTGCACAACCTCTGCGCCAGCAACATCGCCAGTGTTAGTCACCTTGGCCGACACCTTCACACCCTCAGCGGAACCAGAGACGGAAACGTCGGAAAGTTCGAAGGTAGTGTAGCTAAGGCCGAACCCGAATGGGAAGGCTGGGGTGACGTCGTTGGCCTGGAACCAGCGGTAGCCCATCTCAAGGCCCTCGGAGTAGCGGATGGTGTTGTAGCCCTCGCCCTCGTCGGTGCCTGGGTAGCGCTCAGGGTGGTTGTGGCCAATCCAGTCCTCGTCCTTCTTCGGGTAGGTGGTGGGCACCTTGCCGGACGGGTTGACCTTGCCAAACAGCAGGTCGGCGACCACGTGCCCGTCTTCAACACCCTGGTTCCATACCTCGAGAACCGTGGCGGCATTGTCCAGCCATGGCATGACCATCGGCGCGGAGGATTTCAGCACGACCACGTTGTTGTCGTTGGCGTCCAGCAGCGCGGGGATCATCTCATTTTGCTGGTGCGGCATCTGCATGGTCTGGGAGTCCGCACCCTCGGTAGCGATCAGGCCGGCCATGATGACCACCAGGTCCGCGTCCTGCGCGGCGGCAACTGCTTCGTCCAGGTTGGACAGATCGCGCTCGACGACGAACAGGTCCACCTGCGCGTCCGAGCCCAGCTCTTCGAGCACATCCTGCATGCCGGGCTGCGGTGCCACGGTGTAGATCGGCTTGACCTTGGAGGATCCGCCACCACCTTGGCAGGCGCGCTCCGCGAACTTGTCCTGGCCGACGATAAGGACCTTCTTGTTGGCCTTCGGGTCCAGTGGCAGCAGCTTGTCGTCGTTCTTCAGCAGCACCGCCATCTGGGCGCCGATCCGACGAGCAATCTTGCCGTGCTTCTCACCATCGATGTCGACTGGGTTGTACTCGCGGTCGAAGTGGTTGAAGCGGAACATCTGGGTGTAGCGGCGGACCAGGGCACGGTCGACCAGCTCGATCTCCAGGGACGTGTCTTCCAGCGCCGCCTTGATGTTCTCCTCGTTTAGCCACTTCGCATCTGGCATCTCGTGGTCCAAGCCTGCGTTGATAGAGGCGGCACAGGAGCGGGTGGACCAGAAGTCCGACTGCACGTAGCCTTCGAAGCCCCAGTCGCGGCGGAGGACGTCGTTAAGCAGGTAGCGGTTCTCAGTGGCGTAGTCGCCGCGCACGCGGTTATAGGCGGACATCATCGAGGCGATCTCGCCGTCCTTGACCAGCATCTCAAAAGGCAGCAGGTAGAGCTCGCGCAGAGTGGTCTCGTCGAGTTCTACGTTGGTGCGGAAGCGCTCATACTCCTGGTCATTGACGGCGTAGTGCTTGCCCATCGCGATGATGTCGTGGGACTGGATTGCCTTGGTGATCGCCACACCCATCGCGCCCGAGAGGTAGGGGTCCTCAGAGAAGTACTCGAAGTTGCGACCCGCAGTGGTGGTGCGGTGCAGGTTCACGGCCGGGCCCTCAAGGACGTGCTGGCCGGCGTCGTCGGTTTCCTGGCCGATGATGTCGCCGTACTCAGAGGCAAGTTCGGTGTCGAAAGAGGCTGCAACGCCAATCGTCATCGGAAGGGCAGTCGCGTGAGGGGCGTCATTGCCGTCGCCCATGCCCACGCCAACCGGGCCGTTGGTGATGCGGAAGCGCGGAATACCCAACTCGTCGAGAGCCTTCACGTGGCGTTCCACGTTAATCTGGGCGGTGAGCTGCTCCATCGCTTCTTCATCTTCGGCCTCACTGGAGATGCCGTAGATGTCGATGGTTTGCATTCCGCCGTGCAGCTGAGCGATCTTCTGCTCCAGCGTCATATTCTCAACGAGCTTTTCCGCGCGCTCGCGGTCAGTCAGTGATTCATCCATCCATGGACGGTCTGCATTCTCGGCAGTCATGGTGCGATCCTTTCGTGTGACGCATATCGCTAAATTATTTCTGAAGTGACGAACACTATTCTACGAATAAGCAGGCAGTTCGGCTAGGAGTTTCACGTAATTGCAGGCGGCGCGGCAAGTCCCCAGCACCCTCTACGCTGGGAGCCATGAAACTTGAGATAAACACTGTCCGCGACACCTTCCACCGCGCCCTGCGCACGCACGGTATGGACGAGGCCCAGGCCGCCTCCACCGCTAACGTTTTCCTCGACGCTGAGCTGGCCGGCAAATCCAGCCACGGGGCGTTTCACTTGCTCACTTACCTCTCCGCGCTGGACAATAACAGCATCAACGGCCACGCCCAGCCCACGGCAGAGGTGCGCGGATCGGTGATCACCATCGATGCCAACGCAGGCTTGGCCCAGTTCGCCCTCGAGTCTCACCTGGATTCCCTGCTGGCCACCGCGCGCGAGCAGGGCGTGGCCGTCGCCGCCGTCCGCAACACGTACACCACGGGTGAGCTGGGCTGGTACCCACGATTTTTCGCGCGCCACGGCTTCATTAGCTTAACGACGACCAACTCACCCGCCCTGGTGGCTCTTTCTGAGACGGGGCGCCGTGTGATTGGCACGAACCCTGTGGCATTCGGGGTGCCTGATGCCATGGTGATTGACCAGGCCATCAGCCCGTCCGCTTTCCACACGGTGCGCCAGTACGCCGAGCGCGGCGAGGAACTGCCGGAGGGGTGGGCTGTCGATGGCAGCGGTAATCCCACCCGGGATGCACGCACCGCCGTCGAGGAGGGCGCGCTCCTTCCGTTCGGTGGGCACCGCGGAGGGAACTTGGCGCTCATGGGTGAGATGTTGGCGATGCTTGCGGGCGGGCGATCGTCGTTAAGCGCTGCGGAACAAGGAAACGGTCAACCCGGAGTGGGCCTGTTTTCGCTCGTACTGAACCCGGGCTTTTTCGCTGAGGACGCCCTGGGAAGGCTCAGCGCGCAACTGGAGACCCTGCGTGAGCAGCACGAAGTGTATATCCCTGGGCGCGGTCGGCCAACGCCGAGCGAGGTGGAGATCGATGACGCGACCTGGCAGAAGCTGGAGGATCTGATGTAGCTGCGAATATATTGAGCACACCATTCTTGCCATACTGATAAGTATGCCTATACTGAACCGTATAGTCTATTGTTTAAATTTAAAACTATACGGAAGTAAGAATGTCATCAACGCTCGCAACTGAACAACCTCGCACCCGCGGCGGCGGCAAGATCTTTGGTGCCCTCATCGGCTCCGCGATGGAAGTCTTCGACTGGTCCATCTACACCACCTTCGCCGCATTCTTCGCGGTCTCCTTCTTCGGCCCCGGTGGCGGCGATACCCAGGCGTTTATCAATTCCCTGATCGTCTTCGCTGTCGGGTTCATCGCCCGCCCGGTAGGTTCGCTGCTCTTCGGATATATCTCTGACGTGCGGGGGCGGCGGATCTCACTGTTCCTCACCTCCCTGACCGCCATGGTGGGCACGCTGATCATCGCTTTCGCCCCCACCCATGAACAGGTCGGTATTGGTGCCGCGATCATCCTGATCGTCGCGCGCATTGTCCAGGGACTCGCCCACGGCGGTGAGCAACCCGCCGCCGGCGCTTATGTGTCGGAGCGTTCGACACCGTCCAACCGTGGGCGCATGTCGTCGCTCATTTATGTCTCCATCCTCGTCGGCGGCCTGCTTGCCACACTCCTCGGTGCCATTCTCACCGGCACCGTGAGCGAGTCCGACATGTTTGCGTGGGCCTGGCGCATCCCATTCGTCGTAGGTGGCATAGGGTCCCTGGTCGCCCTGTACTTTGTGTGGAGGCTCGAGGAGACAGAAGTTTTTGAGGACGTCTCCACCACCACGCAGCAGCGCCCGAACCTGTTCAAGGAAATGGTGCGCGCATGGCGCCCAGCCCTGCAGATTATTGGCCTGACCTTGGGCATCACCATCGCTTTCCAGAACTGGGCGGCGATGTCCGGCTTCCACATCTCCATCCTGGATTCTAACCCGAACCACGTGCTGTGGACTGCCGTGGGCGCGAATATCTTGGCGATCCTCGCTCTCCCCCTCTGGGGTGCCCTGTCGGACAAGGTCGGCCGTAAGCCAGTCCTGATCATCGGGTTCGTCGGCCTGGCTCTCACAACTTTCCCCTTGATGCAGTTCCTCGACGGCTCCTGGCAGCACATGCTCATCGCCATGGGCGCATCGATGATTCTGCTGGCAGCACCGCTTTCCATCCTCCCCGCCCTCATGGCGGAGCTGGTCCCCACCTCCATCCGCACGATCGGCGTCGGCTTTGCCTACGCCATCGCCACCGCAATCTTCGGCGGCACCGTGCCCGCATTGCAGGCATGGATCGGCGAGCAGTGGAGCCCACAGCACTTCGGCGTCTACGTCACCCTCACCGTTGTGGTCTCCCTGGTGGTCACCTTCTTCATCCCGGAAACACGCGGCAAGGATCTTTCCGACGAACACACCACCGCACACCAGAACTAACCAAGAAAGGACAACGTAAACCCCTATGTCAAAGAAAAACACCTCGCAGCATCTAGACCAGGAAGTCGGCCAGAAAGGCGAATTCAAACGCCAGAAAAACCGCTTCACCACACCTTTCGGTACTGGGCCAGACGATCTTCCTGTGGAGGCCGGAAAGTATCGATTGATCGTCGGCAAGCTGTGTCCGTGGGCGCACCGGCAGCTCATCGTCCGCGAAGTCCTGGGCCTCGAGGATGCGATCAGCGTGGGCGTCATCGACCCGATCCGAGGTGACAACGGGTGGGAGTTCAACCTTGACCCAGGCCAGAAAGACCCGGTCCTGGGCATTCATGAGCTCCGCGAGGCCTACCTCAACGCCGACCCAGACTTTGATGGACGGCCCACCGTGCCCGCCGTCGTCGATATTGCCAGCGGAAAGGTAGTGAACAACGACTACTTCAAGCTGAGCAACTATTTCGAAGTTGAATGGCGCGATCTGCACGGTGAGAACGCACCGAATTTGTACCCCGAACATCTGCGCGAGGAGATGGATCAGCTGGCTGACTTCATCTTTCACCGCGTGAACAATGGCGTGTACAAGTGCGGTTTCGCCCGGTCGCAGGAAGCCTATGAGGAGGCCTACTTCCAGCTCTTCGAGGCATTGGACATGCTCGAGGAACACCTGGCTGACAAGCGTTTCCTCATGGGCGATCACATCACCGACGTGGACGTGCGCCTGTTCGCGACACTCGTGCGTTTCGACGCCGCCTACCACGGCGCGTTCCACTGCAACCGCAATCAGTTGATCGATTTCGACAACCTGTGGGGCTATGCCCGCGACCTGTACCAGACGCCCGGTTTTGGATCCACGACCGACTTTGACCACATCAAGCGCCACTACTACTCCATCCCTGTGGTGAAAAGTGAGTATGGCATCACCCCGGTCGGCCCTGATGAGTCCGGCTGGACCACGGCGCATGGTCGCGAACGCTTATCGACGACACCCGACCAAAAGTTCCTCCCATTCGAAAATTAAGGAGTATTGAATTGGCTATTTCTGAACGTAAAAACGAAACCGATGGCAAAGGTGGGTTCAAGCGGCAAACATCCGCATTTACCACCTCTTTCGGCCCTGGCGAGGATGAATTGCCGGTCGAATCCGGTCGCTACCGTCTTGCCGTATCCATGATCTGCCCGTGGGCCCATCGCCAACTGATCGCCCGCGAACTGCTTGGCCTGCAGGATCACATCAGTGTCGCGGTGGCATCGCCACGTCGTACGCTGAAGGGCTGGCGGTTCAGCCTGGACGAGGGGAACCGCGACCCCGTCTTAGGCATTGAGTACCTTGATGAGGCCTACCGCGCCGCTGACCCCGACTATTCCAAGCGCGGCACGGTCCCGGCATTCATCGATATCCCGAGCGGCAAGGTGGTCAATAACAATTTCCACAGGCTTTCGAATGAGCTCGAGGTCAATTGGGCACCGCTGCACGCGGAAGGCGCGCCCGAGCTGTACCCGGAAGAGCAGCGCGCTGAGATCGATGAGTTCAATGACTGGCTCTTCCACACGGTGAACAATGGCGTGTACAAATGCGGTTTCGCCACCACGCAGAAGGCCTATGACGAGGCCTATGATGCGTTGTTCGAGGGCTTGGACCAGCTGGAGGAGCGCCTGAGCACGCAACGTTTCCTGTGGGGCGACTATATTTCTGATTCCGATATCCGCTTGTACGCGACGCTGTGCCGTTTTGACGCCGCGTACTACGGCGGGTTCAAGGCGAACCGCAACCGCTTGATCGACTTCGAGAATCTGTGGGGTTATGCCCGCGACCTGTACCAGACGCCCGGTTTTGGATCCACGACCGATTTCGAGGCGATCAAGGAAGGCTACTTCGGTGGCGAGGGTGTGCTCAGCGAGGATGCCGAACCGATTATCCCTAAGGGTCCGGACCAGTCCGGCTGGGACGAGCCACATGATCGCGACCGCCTGTCGGAAGACCCGGAGAGCAAATTCCGCGCCAAAAGTGCCTAGGCGAAAAGCACTAGAGTAGGAAGCATGTCTTTAAAGCAGCCTGACAAAGCCACCCGTGCGCTAATCGATAAGGTTGCGCCGCACTTGCCGACGACCGGCCGGGTGGGTGTGGCCTATTCCGGAGGGGTGGACTCCGCCACCTTGCTGGCGATCTGCCACTACCTGCTGGGGCATGAGCGCACCTTGGGGATCACCGCGATTTCTGCCTCCTTTGCAGCACGCGAGCGTGCCATGGCGCGTGACACCGCCGCGCTGATCGGTGCTGAGGTCATCGAGGTGGAGACCCACGAGGATGAGATCGAGGCCTACCAAGTCAACGACACAGACAGGTGCTACTTCTGCAAAAATGAGATGTTCGAGGTGATTGACCAGTCGGTCGTCGATAAGCATGATCTTGTCGCTGTGGCCTATGGCGAAAACGCTGATGACGCAGAGCGGATCGACCGGCCTGGCGCACGTGCCGCCACGGAGCATGGGGTGCTACGCCCCCTGGCTGATGCGGGTTTGACCAAGGAGGATGTGCGGGCGATCGCGCGTGGGTTTGGGTTGCCGGTGGCGGAGAAGCCGGCGGCGCCGTGCTTGGCCTCGCGTGTGCCGCATGGGCTGCCGGTGAACCGGGAGAAGCTCGCCCAGATTGAGGGCTTGGAGCTGACGCTCTATGAGTTGGGCTTTTCGGATTCGCGGGTGCGTCATCATGAGAAGATTGCGCGGATTGAGCTGTTGCCGGATGAGATGGCGCGGGCTGCCCAGCCGGAGGTGGCGGCGCGCATCGTGGAATCGGCGCGTGAGCTGGGTTTCACCTATGCGACGGTGGATCTGCGGGGGATCCAGTCGGGCGCGATGACATTGGCGGCGCTGAAGGACAAGTTGCAGTATGTGGGGGCGCAGGAGCCTGAGGCGGTCTCCGACCGAACCTAAGGCGCTGCGCCCCGGACCTTCCGGATGGCTAAGGCCTAACGGGAGGCATAGTCCGGGTCCTGGACGAAGGCCGAATTCAGCCACTCCTCCGGTACGCCGAGGCCGGCGACGAGGTCGTCGGCGTTGGTGGCCAGTTCGGCGCAGAGGCGTTCCACGGTGGTGGTCAGCGCGCGCGAGCGAGTGCCGTCGATCTGGCCGTGCTCGAGGAACCAGGAGCGGTGACGGCGGATCACGCTCAGCGCGTACAGGTCGCACAGCTTGATCAGCAGGTCGCGGGCAGGGCCCTCGGCCGTGTCACCGATCCCGCCGATGAAAGCCTCTAGGATAACGCGGTCCATGTGAGCCTTCGCTGCGGCGATGAGGTGGTTCTGGCAGTTGTTGAAGCCGGCGAACTGCTCCTCCTTGGGCAGTTTCAGCACGTCGCGCATGCGCATACCTAGCGATTCGACGATGCGCTTTTCGCGGAACTCCAGCATCTCTACCTGCCAGCCGCGGGCCAGCAGGATTTCGTCGCCCGTCTTGCGCTGGGCTGTGGCGATCAAGCGGTCGATGGTGGCTGTGGCGGTGGTGCGCTCCAGCAGGCGGTTACCCACCAGTGCTGCGGAGCGGCGCGCAGCCTCCAGCATGTCGAGGTCTTTCCAGCTGGACTGGAACTCCGCCAGCAGGGAACGGCCGACCAGCTGGAACAGCACGGTGTTGTCGCCTTCGAAGGTGGCGAAGACATCGGCGTCGCCACGCAGGGTGGTCAGGCCATTTTCTGTCATGTATCCGGCGCCGCCGCAGGCTTCGCGGCAGACCTGGATGGTGTCGTTGGCCCAGCGGGTCTGTACTGCCTTCAGCCCGGCGGCGCGTGCTTCGAGTTCGCGGGTGGTTTTCTCGTCGGCACCGTCGCGGACCTGCTGGAAGTGTTCGATGACGCGGTTTTGGGCAAATCCCATGGCGTAGGCATAGGCGATCTCAGGCATCAGCTTCTTCTGGTGCGCTTGGTACTCCAGGATGGTGACGGGTTCGCCCGTGCTGGTGGCAAATTGAGTGCGGCTCAGGCCGTAGCGGGTGGCGATGGTCAGCGCTCGTCGAGTAGCGGACGCCGCCGCCCCGCCGACGGAGATGCGCCCGCGGACCAGAGTGGAGAGCGTGGTGTAGAACCGCTTCCCGCGGTGCTCGATGGGCGAATGGTACTGGCCGTCGTCGTCGACTGTGCCATAACGGTTCAGCAGGTTGGCCCGCGGAACGCGGACGTGGTCGAAGGCCATGGTCCCGTTGTCCACGCCAAGCAGGCCGCCTTTGAGGCCGTGGTCGCCTAGGGTCACCCCGGGGAGGGCCTGGCCGGAATCATCGCGTACGGGCACGACGATGCAGTGCACGCCGTGGTTTTCGCCGTCGACGATGAGCTGGCCGAACACCGCTGCCAGCTCACCATGTTCGGCGGCGTTACCGATATAGGCCTTGCGGTCCTCCGGCGTGGGAGTATTGATCTCAAATTCGTCGTCGCCTGGCACATAGGTGATGGTGGTGCCCAGGGATTGGACGTCACTGCCGCGGCCGAGTTCGGTCATGCCGTAGCAGCCGGTCGTCGTGGTGTCGATGATGCCAGGCATCCACTTCTGAATCTGCTCTTCGTTGCCCAGGTTCAAGATGGCGCCGCCGAACAGGCCCTGCTGGACGCCGCTTTTCACGGTAAGCGAAAGATCGCCCATGGCAAGGATTTCGAACGCGGCGATTGACTTGGCCATGGGCTGGCCGTCGCCGATACCTTCCGGCAGGCCGATCTTGCTAAAGCCTGTATCTGAGAGTTCTTTCAGCGATTCGAGGACCCATTGGCGGGCCTGATCCATCGACTGGTCGTAGGGTCGAACCACCATGTCTGGTGGCAGTTCCTGGCGCAGGCGCTGCTTGATGTCGTGGTGTGGTCCGTCGAGGGCTTCGCGTAGTGCGGGTCCGTGCATGCTCATTGTTCTGCTCCTTCTACTTCTTCTGTTTCGTTGCATTCAGGTATGGGGTGAACAGTTCTTCGAGAGTGTCGATGATCTCTTCCTTCGGCTTCTGCCTGCCGGTGGCCACCCAGCGGTCGGTCACCGCCCAGATCGCGCCGACGATGGCCTGCGCCACGATGTCGCCGCGTTCCTCAAAGCCGTGCTCCCGCAGCAGTTGCGCCACCCGCTCCCCGATCAGCGCGGTGAGCGTGACCACGGGGTCGCTACCCTGGCCGATGGCTGAATCGGGGGTGGTCGTCACGAACAGGTACACGCCGGGATCCTTATCGACGAGATCCAGGTACGTCCCCGCCAGGTCAACCACTAGCTGTGGCAGCGGGGTGACGGGGCTAGGGGTCAGAGGTAGATGGCGGTAGATGTACTCCACGGTGCGGTTCACCACCGCTGCCCAGAGCCCGGCCCGATCGTTGAAGTGCCGGTAGAACACTGCTTTGGAGGTGCCGGCCGTTTCGGCGATCGCGTCCATGTGTACGCCTGCGCCGTGGGCGCGGATGGCGCGAATTGTGTCCGCGAGCAGCTGTTCTTTCTTCTCCTGGCGGTGTTTTTCCCAGCGGGTGGAGCGGCCGTCGGGGGCAGTACTCGAAGCGTTCATGAAACTCAGGGTATCAGATACTTCGAGTATGGTGTAATGTGAATCACACAACTTGATCACCCAGTACCCCACACAGAAAGTTCCGCCATGTCACAGCAGCAGAACACCCCCGTGATCGTCGGGGGCAATCGCACCCCCTTTGCCAAAGCGGGCACGGCCTACGCCGGTTCGTCGACAAGCGACCTGCTCACCGCAGCCATCGACGGGCTTGTCGCGCGCTTCGGGCTGGCCGGTGAGCGTATCGACGAAGTCGCCGGCGGCGCCGTGCTCAAACACTCGAAGGACTACAACCTCACCCGCGAAGCCGTCCTAGGCACCGCGCTGGACCCGCACACCCCCGCCGTGGATATGGGCCAGGCGTGCGCGACCAGCCTGCAAACCACCGTCTACCTGGCCAATAAGATCCGGCTGGGCCAGGCGCGCACCGGCATCGCCGCCGGGGTGGATGCGGCCTCGGATGCGCCGATGGCGGTCTCTGACGGGCTGCGCCGCGCCCTGCTTAACTTCAGCCACGCCAAGACCACGCAGGACAAACTTAAAGCGCTCAGCGCCTTGCGCCCCGGGCACCTCGCGCCGAAGCCGCCGCAGGTGGCTGAACCGCGCACCGGCAAATCCATGGGGCTGTCCCAGGCCGACACCACCGCCGCCCTGCAGATCACACGCGAGGCCCAGGACGAACTGGCCCTGGCCAGCCACCAGCGCCTGGCCGCCACCTGGGACTCCGGATTTTTCGATGACCTGGTCACCCCCTGCCGGGGGCTCACCCGCGACAATATCCTGCGCCCGGACACCTCCCTGGACAAACTTGCCAGCCTGTGGCCCGTCTTCGGCGACACCATGACCGCCGGCAACTCCACCGCCCTGACCGACGGCGCCGCGTCTGTCTTGCTTGCCGACGAAGCCCTGGCCCGCGAACGTGGCTGGCAACCCTGGGCACGTTTCGTGGACGCGCAGGTTGCCGCGGTGGATTTCGTGAACGGCGACCCGCGTACCGACGGCCTGCTCATGGCCCCCGTCCACGCCCTGCCGGTGCTGCTGGAACGCAACGGGCTGAACCCCGATGACGTGGCCGTCTACGAATTCCACGAGGCCTTCGCGGCCACCGTCTTAAGCCATATCAAGGCCCTGGACACCAAGGGCATCACCATCGATCCTGACCGAATCAACCCCGACGGCTCCTCCCTGGCAGCCGGCCACCCGTTCGCGGCCACCGGCGCGCGCATCGTGGCCAGCCTGGCCAAGCGCCTGCACTCCATGGGTCCCGGTACCCGTGGCGTGATCTCTATCTGCGCTGCTGGTGGCCAGGGCACCGTCGCACTTTTGGAGGCAACAGCATGAACATCCTAGAAACCATCCTCACCTCTGGTCCGGGCCGCCTGGCCACCAAACAATTAGGTTTGAGTGATCCGCCGAAGCTACGCCGCGGCGACATCCTCCCCGCCGGCAGGGTGGTCCTTGCGGCCACTGGCGCATCGACTTTGGGCGCGAGCACGCTCGAGCTCGCAGGGATTACGCCCATCGATCCGCTTTACGACGAACCCTCCACCCGCACCACCAACGAAGACGGCAAGGTCAAGGTGACAAGCTATGACACCCGTCCCGGTGTGATCGTTGTGGATGCCACCGACATGGTGGCCCTGGATGACCTGGAGAAGATCCGCAGCGTACTGCGCCCGGCCATGCGCGACCTGGAAAAATCGGGCCGCGTCATCCTCCTGGGCCCAGTGCCCGCTGACACCGACGGCCATGAGGCGCGCGCGGTGGCGGAGGCCCTCGACGGGCTGATGCGCACCGTAGGCAAGGAGCTGCGCGCAGGTTCCACCGCTAATCTGATCCGCGTGCAAGCAGGCGCCACGGAAGAAGATCTTCTGTCCACCATGAACTTCCTGATCAGCGGGCGTTCCGCGTTTGTCTCGGGCCAGACGTGGGAGGTCGGCCCGGCGCGCGACACAGCTGAGACCGATGCAGATGGGCCGCAGCCTTTTACAGACCGCATCGTGGTGGTCACCGGCGCCGCCCGCGGGATCGGTGAGGCCATCGCACGCACCTTCGCCCGCGACGGCGCCACCGTGGTGGCCGTGGACCTGCCCGCAGCCGGCGAGGCACTGGCCAAAGTCGCCGTGGAGATTGGGGGTTCTGCCCTGCAGTTGGACATCACGGAAGCGGGGGCCGCTTCGTCGATAAGCAACCATATCCGCAGCGTGCACGGCGATGAAGCCCACCTGTGGGCGATCGTGCACAACGCCGGCATCACGCGCGACAAGCAGCTAGCCAACCTGGACGAAAAGCGGTGGAAGCAGGTGATCGATATCAACCTCAAGGCCGAGATGGCCATCAATGAGGACCTGCTGCGCGGCGACCTGCCAGGCGGATTCGCGGACGGTGGCCGGATCATCGGCATCGCCTCTACCAGCGGCATCGCCGGGCAGAAGGGCCAGACCAACTATGCGGCAAGTAAGGCCGGGGTGATCGGCTACACCCACTCCCTGGCAGCAGCACTCGCTGAATCGGACCAGGGCGGCTTCACCGCCAACGCCGTGGCCCCCGGGTTCATCGAAACGGAAATGACCGCCGCGATCCCTTATGTCAGCCGCGAGATCTTCCGCCGCACCAACAGCCTGGGCCAGGGTGGCCGGCCGGTGGATGTGGCTGAGACCATCGCGTACCTTGCCCGGCCGTCCTCTGGCGGCGTGAATGGGCAGGTAGTGCGCGTGTGCGGACAGAACCTGATCGGTAAGTAAGGAGACAGCAATGTCGAACTCACTGAAGAAATTCGCAGGCCAGGCCCGGTTTTTCGCCACCGCCCTGCGCCCGACCGCCAGCCGCAAACCCGCCTGGTCCGGCGCGCCTGTCGCCGGTTCGCGGGTGGCTGACTTCACCCAAGACAAGGAACACTTAGCCGCCTACCAGGACCTCTGCGGATTTTCCCGCAGCCAATACGTGCCCGCCACCTGGCTGCACGTGCAGACCTTCCAGCTGCAAACGGAGATCATGTCCAGCCGCGACTGGCCCTTCCCCGTCCTGGGCACGGTGCACGTGGCCAACCAGATGCGGTATTTCCGGCCGGTGCATATCGACGAAAAACTCAACATCGGTGTGCAGGTCGGACAGTTATATCCGCATGCCAACGGCACCATCGCCACTCTGGCCGCCACGATCGAAACCGGCCGCGAACTGGTGTGGGCGGGGCGCTCCGACTACCTGATCCCCGGCTATGAGATCCCCGGCCAACACGAAAAAGTGACCCGCGAGGATCTCCCAGAGGCAGAACCCACCACCCGCCTTGAGGTGGGGGCAGACCTCGGCCGCAAGTACGCCGCGGTGTCTGGCGACTACAACCCGATCCACCTCAGCGCCGCCAGCGCTAAACTATTCGGGTTCAAGTCCGCCATCGCGCACGGCATGTGGACCCACGCCTGGGCGCTCGCCCAGCACGGTGAGCACGGTGAGGAGCTGCCGGAGGCCTTTGAGACCCGCGTGCAGTTCACCAAGCCGGTCATGTTGCCGTCCGCGGTGAACTTTGTGCAGGACAGCACAGACGACATGGCCCGTTATGGCGTTCTGCGCGACGACGGCACCCCGCACCTGGCCGGCCATATCCGCCCGCTGGCTCCGGAGGAACTGGGGCGTCCTGCTTAAAGGCTAGACTGGGAGCGTTCACCTCGGCCGCGCTGAAAGGACCTCCATGTCGGACATGCCGGAGCACACCCGCAACGTCGGCGACTTCGCCCGCCTTGATGTCGATCGCGTCCGCCGCCGCGGCTACCCCGAGGCCATCTACTGCGAGGGCAAAACCATTGCCCAGGTAGAGGCCATCGCGGGTGCGCTTGACGACGAGCACCCCACCCTGTTCACCCGCATCTCCCCGCAGCAGGCCGAGGCCGTTCTTGCTGTATTGCCGGATGCGCTTTACGACGAGGTGGCCCGCATGGTGGTGTGGCCGCCGCAGGAACCGGAGGTCTCTGGCGTGTCGGTGCTGGTGGTCTGCGCTGGGACGTCTGACCTGCCGGTCGCGCGCGAAGCCATGCTCACCGCCCGCTACCTGGGACGATCGGTAGACCTGCTTGCAGATGTTGGCGTGGCCGGCATCCACCGCCTCCTCGAACACGAAGACGCACTGCATGAAGCCGGGGTGATCATCGTGGTCGCTGGCATGGACGGGGCTCTGCCCTCTGTGGTGGGTGGACTGGTGGCGGCACCCGTGGTCGCGGTGCCCACTTCTGTTGGTTATGGCGCCGGGGCCGGTGGCATCGCTCCCCTACTCACCATGTTGAATTCCTGCGCACCCGGTGTGGGCGTGGTCAATATCGATAACGGCTACGGCGCCGGGCACTTGGCCGCCCAGATCGCGGCGCGGTAGCTCGTCTCAAACATGTACACCGAATCGACATATCGTGGCGACGTGTCGATTTTCTCAGGTTAAATCGACACGTCCCCAGATCTGTAAGATCACTGAGATGCTCGGCGCAGCACTTCTTTGACCGGCAACCCCAATGCCTCCGCGGCGGCAACGGCATCGTCGAACTCAGGCTGGCGAGTCATCACCACTCCCCCGCGCGTACCAACCTTCACTCGCACCTCATGGCCTTCGACATCCACGCTCTCCCAATGCCGATCCAGCCCCTCGCGCTCCACAGCCCAGGACCGCACACCAAACGTGGTGGTGTGGGCAAACAATATCTCCTTGGCCGCGGCTGGATCGTCGGTAAGCACGTGGATCGTGTGCGCTGACCTGCCCTTTTTCATCACAATCGGGGTGAGCCACGCATCACGGGCCCCAGCGTGCAGAAGCTTATCGACGACTACCGGCCAGATCCGCGGGTCAAGATCATCAACATTGGCCTCTAGCTGGGCGAGCTGGCCGGTGTCCGGATTCGACGCAGCTGCTGTAGCATCCTGCAACAACACAAGGCGCACGACATTGGGGCGACCTGGAGTGTCCTTGGTGCCGGCACCGATTCCGACTGTCTCCACGACACCATCCGGCAACGGACCAAAAGATGTGGCGAAGTGTTTCACCAGAGCGATACCGGTGGGGGTAGCCAACTCTCCCGGCGCGTGCTCATGCCCACCACCGCCATGATCGTGAGCCTGCGAATGATCATGCGAATGATCATGCCCATCACCGTGCAGAATCTTGCCCGAGCGAGTTGGGATGCCACGAGCCAACTCCGCTACCGCGGGAACCGGTACGGGGATATCACCATGGGTTGCGGTAATGCGGCCGAACCCAAGCGCCACCGGCGACGCCGTTACGTGCCACGCCTCGAGCAGCCGCATACCTTCGCACACGCCCACTACGTCGGCGATGGAATCCCAGGCACCGACTTCGTGGAAGTGGATAGTGTCTGGTTCGACGCCGTGGACCTTCGCTTCGGCAGCGGCGATCGATTCGAATACGGCCAGTGCATTGGTGCGGGTGTCGTCGTGAAGCGAAGCCTGCTGGAGCATCCCCCGGATCTCGCGCCAGGTGCGGTGGGGGTGATCGTCGATAAGCACCTCAACGTGCACTTTCACCCCGCGCTGCCCGGCGCGCGTGACCTGTTCGGCCCGCAAGGCGACGGTGTCCGGCAGTACGGTGTCGATGGCGTGTTGCAGTTCGGCGAGATCAACGCCGGCATCGACAAGGGCCCCGAGTAGCATGTCGCCGGCGACCCCGGCGGTAGCATCAATCCATATCATGGTTCAAGCTTAGCTGGGGTGAAGTAAAGAAAAATCTCGTGCACCGCGGAGGCGATGTCACGAGACTTTGTGTTTGTCAGCGGTTCGCGATAGCTGGTCACGTCGTTGATTTCCCACCGGATTCCACCGACGTAGTGTCCAGAGTCCACCGCATTTCCGCAGCCACCCTAACCGGCCTAAGACCTGCACCTATGCTCCCCCTGATCTCGAACAGACGCTGATAAACCCCTCAACCTCTTCATCTGCCGGGAATACAATCTCGTCGTCTCATCGCCATACAGTGAGTTCGTCACATAGAAGCTCCGAAACTCCACCGCATTTCCTACACGGCCCACAATTCCCCGGCCACACCAGTGGCGCAACCGGGGAAGTGTGTTCGGGCTCGGTCAGG
>NZ_JBHWRP010000050.1:0-6115 GCF_043426755.1 Corynebacterium sp.
AGGAGGCCAAACCGAGATTATCTACGCAGAGGAGGAACGTGCCCCGCTGCCGGACTTCTCCGGCCCGTCGCTGATGGAGGAGGGTGAGGAGATCAGCCTGTCTGATTTTGAAGGCGAGGTCGTCGTCCTCAACGCTTGGGGCCAGTGGTGTGCACCGTGTCGGGCGGAAGTCGATGACCTGCAGCTTGTCCAGGAGACTCTCGACGGTGCTGACGGGTGATATGATTCTTCAAATTATGGCCGTGGAAAGCTTAAACGTGTGCGGTCTCATGCTAGAGGCAGAGTGCCTCAACGAGGAAGGCCCATCTACATGACAGACCACACCGACACTTCTGATGAGGACGCTGCCCAGAATGAAGGGGAGAGCAGAATCGTTCGGCTGAAAAATGGCGCAAGCAAAACGGTTTCATTTGCCAAGCAGAAGTCTATAGACATGGGTGATGCAGTTGCCTCCGCCGCCTCAGGGGATGTTCTCTTAAAGTCGTTTGAGACGGCCCTCAAAGGATCTGACCTCGTGGCAAAGCAGCAGGTGGAAAGGATGCAGATCAAGCATCCTCACCTGACAGTCACACAGCAGTTAACCAAGCTCAATACCCGTTTCCTCTCTGAGGTCACAGCGGTGGGAGCCGCCACGGGAGCATCCGCCGCCGCCCCTGGTTTCGGTGCCATCGCCGCCTTAGGCATATCCGCCGGTGATTTCATGGTCTTTTTGACTGCCGCCTGTATTCACGTTCAGTCGGTGGCACGTGTCCTCGATGTGGAGATCGAAGATGCTGACCATGCCCGTTTCCTGGTATTGACCGTGCTTCTGGGTGGCTCTGGTTCCTCGACCGTGCAAAAAATAGCCGAGCGAACCGGGGCACACTGGGGACGTAAATTCGTAAAGGCTGTGCCCGCCTCCACATTGCGACAGATTAACAAGGTGATGGGCCAGCATTTCGTCACGAGGTATGGAACCCGACAGGGAATCCTTGTCTTGGGTAAGATCGCCCCGTTTGGCTTTGGAGCGGTGCTGGGAGCTGGCGGCAATCATCTGCTCGGCCAGACCACGGTGAAGGCTACGCAGAAGACCTTTCAAGAGTTTCTCCCGGATGATGTAGAGGAAAAGGGCGCCTTGCGTAAGTTTGCTCTGACATCAAAGTTCAAAAAGAACTCTCCGACTGAGAAAGTAGTGAAGTAACTACATTATCTCCGCCTGATAGCATGGGCGCCTCTGGCTGACCCTGTACTCACCGCACGACCCGACTGCTTTGGGCTATTTCTTCAAGCTGAAACGACGTGGCCTAATATCCTCCTTTACTGTTCTGAAGCAAGTTTTTCGAATGCTTCGCGGGTAACAGCCGCCATCAGATGCTGGCGGCTGTTCGAGGAAGTCATCGTAGTCGATGTCAGGCCAGCTATCCGGGAGCGCGTGAAGTCTTCTCTACTCGGTGATTTTCCCCTCCGTGAGGTGTACTTTCGTTTCAACGATCTTCTGCCAGTACTTCGAGGGTGCACTATCAGAGATGCCAATATTGACGTTCCACTCGACCAGTACCATGTTGGCGATCTGGTTGATCTTCTTGGGATCAGAGACGCCCAGCTTTTTCGACAGATAAGCCCTGGGGAACAGGTGATGGCGTTCAATGCCCTTGGTTGAGGTAATAACCGGGTCCAACCTGAGAAGGCTATCCTTGCCCGCGGGGAGGCCTTGGCGGAGATTGCCTGCCACATCTGGTTTCGTTGAGGCATAGCCGTATGAGGTGGTCTTTGTTGACTAGTGTTCGCATGTCGTGAGCAGATGCGCGGCCAAGGATTTCGAGATACGCGGTGCGGATGGAATCGTCATCGTCAAGATCGATGGCGAAGCGAGATTGCTGAGCTCACATTATCGAATGCGGAACCGCGAGTACATCGTGCGCTGGGCCTTGCAACTCATCCAGAGAATGCGGCACAAAGAAAGGAGGCCGGAAGGTACGTGTCAGTTGTCCTCGTATCATGACCAACCCCTTCATCTCTGTCTTGTTACCAGGCGAGTATTAGGACACCATCGTCATTGCCTTCCACATTATAGTTCCTGTGCATCGACAGGCACATCTTGCAGCGTGTGCTCATGGGCACCGGGAGCAGACGGGGCAGTGCGCTGGCGTCCAAGCTGGGCGGCGAGCCGGGCAGCGGCTTCGTCGTGTGTGAGTGTTGATACAGCGGGTGCCGTGGTTCGTGCAGAACGTTCGGCCTGCTGCTTCTTCTGTTCTGCTTGCTCGCGGAGACGTTGTAGGTCACCTGCCAGGTTGTCGAGTACCTGGTCCACTTCAGCCAGGTCATCTGCCAAGCCAGTCACCCGTGTAGTCAATTGACTAATGCGCTGCTCATCTATGGTTTTGTGCCGCAGGCGGGCCAGCGGGCCGCGTTGCTCGGCCTGTACTTGGGCATCGAATAGCTCGCCCTTAGCCAGAGAATGAGTTTTGTGGAGCTCGTCTCGGCGCTGCCACGCCGCGTCGATTTGTGCGGAGAGCTTGGCAATACGTGCATGGATTTCATTGAGGTTGTCCTCAGACTCGCCTGGGTTCGCGTCGCTGGCCCACTGCGTCAGCGTGTCGTAGGTATCGCGTAGCCATGCAGCAAGTTCCGGGTCACTACCGCGTGTGGCTGGCGGTGGAGGGGCGATCCTATCGACAGCATGTCCAATCTCAGCGAGCTGATCTCGCAGTCGCCAGGCAATGACTGCTCCAGCGTCGTTTACGTCGCCCAGGTTGAAGATCGCCGATGGCATGAGCAACTGAGGATCGTGGCCGGCCGCGACCACGTCGCGCCACGCGGAGCGTACCTGCTGCCTACTTTGGTCAGTCATCGTTGCCAGCGCGTCGGCATCGAGATGATCCCACCAACTATCGAAGTGGCGGTCGATGAAGTCCGCTGTTGCTTGGTCAACACCGTAGAGGTAGAGGGCTTCCAACCGCTCGCGACTGTGGGCGTATTCTTCAGCTTCCGCCCGGATGTCGGTTACGGAACGCTGCCGCGCATCCCGGGCAATCGCTCCGGCGAGCACGTCGGTAGCGTCCAGTCCAGAACGGTTACCAGCTGAATGCAAGTGCGCTGCTTCGGCCAACTCGTCAAGGCGATCGTCGGTGACTGCGTAGATGCGGTTTTCGTGCTTGCCGCGCGTAAGCGCCACATAGAGCGCCGAGCGGCTCGTCGATGAGTCCACCAGCGCGTGCGTGGTATCGACTGTGGCACCTTGGGCCCGGTAGACGGTGGCCGCGTAGCCCAGGTGCGTGTGCTCGGCGACGTAGTCAGCAGGCAGAGTCAGTACCTCACCGGTGGACGTGTCGCCAGCGGTGACGGACCCGTCGTCGTGAATGTCGAGCACCCTAAACAACTGGCCGTTGATGACCTTTGGTCCTGCCGCGTGCGGGTCAGCCGGGTGAGGCAACCGTATGTTCTGACGCGCGATAATGACGTCACCCAGACCTGCCACGTCTGACTGGGAGAGGCGAACCTGGCGTGAACAATCGACATCACCAGCGTCAATAAAGTGCGCGCGGATCATCTCATTAAGCGCCGCTACATCCGCGTTCGTCGTGGCAAGGACAAGGGACTTGCGCCCCTGATCCACGTCAGCAAGGTAGGCAGAGGCGGCCTCGGTGAGCATGGCCGTGCGCGTGCCACCAGACACCCACCCACGTGCGGTGTAGAAGTCCACCGCGTCGGTGTCCCCGCGCCGCAGTGCCAGTGAAGCGTCCGCTTGTGCGGTGTCGTTGCCGTGTGAAAAGCGCATCACGTCGGTCAGTTCGGCTGCGTCGTTGTAGCGGCACATCGTCTCAAACAGGCCACCAGTGCCGACTGCATCCAACTGGTGCGGGTCACCGACCACACGCACAATGGCTCCGGCTTGCTCGGCAATCTCGGCCAGTGCCGCCAGGTTGTCGGTGGTCGCCATGCCAGCTTCATCGACTAACAACATGTCACCGGGGTTGATCTCAATGGGAAGGCTCGCGAGGTCTCCGGCAGGCTTGTCAGGGTGGCGACCTCGCCACACGTAGGACAGTGAGTCGATGGTGTGCGCGTTGATTCCCAACTCCTCGGCAAGCACACCAGCGGCGGCGGCAGACGGTGCTAAGCCAATGACCTGATGGGCTTGGGAGGACCACACATTGGCGACAATCTGCATGGCCGTCGTCTTGCCAGTGCCCGCTGGGCCGACGCCACACCCGATCACCGTGCCGGATTGCAGCAAGTGCTTGGCGAGCTCAATCTGGCCAGGATTCAGTGAGAAACCGTTGTCGCTTTCAAACTGGGCAATGGCGTCGGTGATGTCATCCGAGTCTGCAAACAGTGCCACAGGTTCGGTGACGGCGGCCAAGACGTGGTCTTCCTGGGCCAAGATTTCCGGCGTGGTGTACTGAGCGAAACCCAGGTGACGATCGATGGCTTCATCAGATTCGTTGCGCAGCGCAGACGGTAACTGTTGCTCTTTGCGCGGCGTGATCTCGACCAGATGCCGGTCGATAATGCGCTGCGTTAACACCTCCAGTGCGTCCTGAGCTTCCTCTTGCGAGGCAAACCGAAAGCCCTTCACGTAGCTACCGACAGCCGCTGTGACGTGGTGCCGGGCGAAATAGGAACGCTTCTGCACCATCCGGTCAATGACCTCGACAGCCCGCTGATCCAGCTCGCTAGCGTCGGGGTGTTCTGGATCGAAGAACGCCGGTCGAGTATCGACTTTGCCAGGCCCGAGCACTTCATCAAGCGCAGATAACAAGCGCTGCGCGTCGTCGCGGGACTCGACATCAGCGCGCCAATTCTGACGCAATTCGGCCAAGGACTGGGCTGGCTTTTTCGCATCGCGCGTGTCAAGAATCGCTGACTGCCACAACTGCATCTGTGTGCGCTTGTCGGGCTGGCGGCCATGCGATGCCACGTAGTCAGCGACTAACTGGTCGTAGACCGGTCGCGCCATTGCACGACGCTTGGAGAAAATGTCAATCAATTCCTGCGGCACACCGGCAACTTCCCACACCGGTTCCTTACCCTGTTCGCGGGGGCTGGCCTCGAATGCCAGGCCCATTTTCCGGGTCAGAATTTCCTGGACGATCGCGTCGTACCGCGCCGATAGGGTCTGGTGGTTTTTGAACATCGCACGAGAATCAAGGGTGCGCCACTTACCGTCGGGACCCTGGACTTTGTTTGATACAAGGACGTGGGAATGTAGGTCTGGATCACCGGCGCGCGTGTCGAAGTGTGTGAACTCACTAGCGACAATTCCACCGGTTTTCACCTGGGCCAGTCCACCTGCACCCATGCGGGTGCGCACAGTGTTGTCTTCTGCCCAGGCCAAAACCTCGGCCACAGCCTCATGATGGCACGCAGCGATCTTGCTCGCGGTGTCCTCATCGGCCAGGGCCCAGAGCACGGAAATGCTTTTGGCAGGGGAGAAGGTGAGGTCAAATCCGGCAACAGCTTGCTTGACTTGATCGCGTTGCCGATTGACCCAATCAATAACGTCTTTGTCCGGTGCATCCACCCAACCAGTGGCCTCAACGTAATGCTGATGACCGATCTTGGCGGCCAATTCCCCACGCTCCTCTTCGGTCAGCAACCGTCCGTTTTCATTCACGAGAGTGCGCTCGGCGTCGCGCAGCTCGTTAAGGACGGGAATGTCGTTGGTGTAGATCGGGAACTTGCCACCCAACTTGCATTGCTCCAACGTCTTGCCCGCTTGGAGCATGGCGTGCGTGTCGGGGTGATAACCGAGTCCATAAAGAGCTTCCATCTGCTCGGCCTCGATCTCCACACCAACGGCGGCAGATTCCGAACGCAGCGAGGCGAGTCCGCGACCGATCCAACGGCCCGGGGGAGTGCCCTTGGCTTGGTAGTAGTTGGAGAGCTTTCCTTCCTCAACCATCGGGTCGTGGGCGTCGTTGGTCGCCACAGAGCGCAGCAGGTACTGGTACCCGCTGCCTGCGTGAACGGCCCGAAACGACATCATATTTTCCCAGCATAGCGGGCACCGCGCCCATTTACACTAAAAGTGCCTACTGTGTGTGGCGATTTAAAGCCGTTAGGCGAGAAATCGGGCCTGGCGGCTAAGACAGGACAGGCGATAGTTTGATGGGCATGAGTACAAGAACAACGA
>NZ_JBHWRP010000051.1:0-17818 GCF_043426755.1 Corynebacterium sp.
GGTGGGAAAAGCCATGGTGCCATCGTAGCGATGCGCCTGCAGACTGTACCATCTTGTGTGTGTTTAGCTCCCGCAGGTTCGCCACCCTTCTCGCCGCCATCCCCCTCACCGCCGTGTCTCTGACCGGCTGTTCTCAAGTGGTGGAGGTGTTCGGCCCCCGCCCGGACGCCGAGTTGGTGCAGCTGGCCCAGCAGGCGGAGGCCGACGCGTCCACGCTTGACGACGAACAGGCCACAGCCTTACGCGACAAGCAGGCACAGGAGCTTTACGACGAGATCTTGCGCGTCTGTGGAGTAGATCCTGAGGGCCAATCGCCGGAATCTTGCACGGTGGACCGCTCCACCAATGAGGCCACCGGCGCTACCTCCCTGGCGCAGTCCGGCGAGGAGATGGCGCGTTTCGTGGCAGAGAACAGGGCGAAGCTGCCTGAAGATTCGATTGATCTGGTGGTCTCCCACGTCGTCGATACGTTGGCCGTAACCGATGTCAGCCTGCCGGAAAACCTGGGCGTAATTACTGATGAGCAGGACCTCCAGGCCGCGCAAGCGATGCTGGAACGCGAGTACGCGTTGCAGTATGGCCTCGGCCTGGCCAGCGCCTATGCTGACGACGGTTTGCAACAACGCATTGATGTGCTCAACGACACATCGCAGGACCGGGTCACTGCCCTGACGCTGCTTGGTGCCGACCAGCCGGAGGATTCCGCCTTGGCGGCCGGCTATGAGTTTCAGGAGCTAGAGCCACCTACAACGACGGTGGCGGCGACAGCGCTTGTCGACGAACTCGAGGCGAACCTCATCGGCCAGTGGCGCACCACCGCAGCGGGCGCCTCCTCGGCCGAGTGGCAGTATGCTGCCAGCCATTTTGCTGCCCATGCTCAACGTGGTGAATAATACGGGAGGTTTTACTTCTACAACTTAAGGATCATATTGTGAACGCTTCGTCCGTTCGTATCATGCGATGGATTTCTTTGGCCATCATTGCGGTGGCCATTTTCTTAATGACACTCGGACCAGCCGAAGCGCCGACGTCGTCGACAAGCATGCTCCCCGATGACGCCGAGTCCACTGCGGTGGCCGAGGAACGCGCCGCCTCTTCGGAGGATTCAGGCAACGCAGCCGTGGTGCTTTTCACCGGCCTCAGCCCCGAGACTTTCGGCGAGCTGCAAGCTAAAGCGGAAGAGCTCGGTGGGCCCCTGATCCCGAACGAGGAGATGGACTCCGCCATCGTTCCTGTCGAGGTGAGCTCCGATTCCCTGCTGGGCAATGTTGATGCCGTGGAAGAGCTGCGCACTAATGCGGCCGAAGGCCTTCCGGACGGGGTTGAGGCGCAGGTCACCGGACCTGCGGCGATCGACGCAGACCTGTCGGGCGTATTCGAGGGTGCTAACTTCACCCTGCTTGCGGTGACGGCGATCATCGTGGCGATCCTGCTGATCGTCACCTACCGCTCCCCGGTCCTGTGGATCATCCCATTGCTGGTCATCGGCATCGCCGACCGCGTGGTGGCCACCGCGTACACCTGGTTCCTCGACGCTTTCGGCATGGTGTGGAACGAATCGACCGGCGGCATCCTGTCCGTGCTGGTCTTCGGTGCGGGTACCAACTACGCACTGCTGGTGATCTCCCGTTACCGCGACGAGCTGACCAATTATGAGAACCGTTTCGAGGCCATGGCCCGGGCATGGAAGCCGACCGTAGAGACCATTTTGGCCTCCGCCTCCACCGTGGTCATTGGCGTGCTGTGCCTGCTGGTATCGCTGACCCCCACCACGCGCGCACTTGGCACCGCGGCGGCCTTCGGCATCGTGATTGCTTTCCTGTTCGGCGCATTTGTACTGCCCGGTGTGCTTGTCCTGTTCGGCCGGTGGATTTTCTGGCCGCAGCGCCCCAAGGTCGGCGACGTCACGACCCACCGCGTATTCGACGCCGTGGGCAACCAAGTGGCCAAGCGCCCCGGTACGATCCTGACCACCTCTCTGATTTTCCTCGGCATTCTGTGCCTGGGCTACTTCCAGATCACCACGGGCCTAACCCAGTCCGACCAGTTCATCGACAAGCCTGAGTCCATTGCCGCCGCGGAGACGCTTTCCGACGAATTCCCTGACGTTTCTGCTACCCCGGCACTTGTGTCTACTGCCGATCCAGCCGAAGCCACAGAGCTGTTAGAAGCAGACGGCTACACCGTGACCGAAAGTGACGGGCTGCTCCAAGTGTCTGGTGGCACGACGGAGGAGCTGCGATCGTCGTTAAGCGGTACCGACGCCAAGGTCGGCGGCGCGGACGCCGAGCTGTACGACACCGAGCAGGCCGCCGAGCGCGACCGCATGTTCATCTTCCCTCTTGTACTGGGCCTGGTGTTTGTGGCGCTGATCTTCCTGCTGCGCTCTCTGGTGGCGCCGGCGATCATGGTGGCTTCGGTGCTGCTGACCAACGTGGCCGCCCTCGGCCTAGGCTGGTGGGTCTCCAGCGGACTGTTCGGTTTCGAACGCTTCGATTCCACGACTCCGCTTTACGCTTTCGTGTTCTTGGTAGCGTTGGGTATTGACTACACAATATTTCTTGTTACTCGCGCACGCGAGGCCGCAACCCACGAGGGCACGCGCAGCGGAATTCTCACCGCACTGTCGGCTACAGGTGGCGTGATTACGTCCGCAGGTATTCTGCTGGCGGCGGTTTTCGCGGCCCTCGGCGTACTGCCGCTGGTGGTATTGGCGCAGGTGGGCATTGTGATCTGCCTTGGCGTCCTCCTGGATACCTTGATTGTCCGCTCGCTGGTGGTGCCGAGCATCGTCCGGCTGCTGGGCGAGAAGTTCTGGTGGCCGGCTCGCCCTGACCACACGGCGAAGTAACGCAGACGCTTAGCCCGCGCCTCCCCCAAAAAGGGGGAGGCGCTTTCTTGTTGCACGAAGATTTTTTCTACCCCCGCAAGACCACCCCCTTACCTGCCGTTTAACCACCTTTCTTGGTTGAAAAAAATTCTCTGCCTGCGTAAATGACTGACGCAATGCCCAGGAAATCACTAGCGTTGATGGAGTACGACATCCGAACACGAGTTTTTACTCGGTCACCGGGGAACGTGCCCTAATTCCGGAATACCGGCACTGCCCTCTTTGGCCCGCCAAAGAAAGGAACTTATCGACTGTGACGACACAGCCTGATAACCGTATTGATTTCATCTACCTGTCCGAGCCGGACATGGTCGAAGCCGGCGTGGGGGACGCCGCTCAATGTGTTGAGACCATGGAAGAAACCCTCATTCTTCTGGCACGCGGTGACTACCGCATGGCCGGCGCGTCTGCGAACTCCCACGGCGCTCAGATCAACTTCCCGAAGAATCCAGAGCACGAGGGCATGCCCGCCGACGGCCCAGACCGCCGCTTCATGGCGATGCCGGCCTACCTTGGCGGACGCTTCCGCAACACTGGCGTGAAATGGTACGGCTCCAACGCGGAGAACCGCAAGCGCGGCCTGCCACGTTCCATCCACCTATTCATCCTGAATGACACCGATACCGGCGCACCACTGGCCGTCATGAGCGCCAACACCTTGTCCGCATTCCGCACTGGCGCGGTTCCAGGTGTCGGTGTGAAGCACCTTGCCGTGGAGAACGCTGAGACTGTGGGCATCATCGGCCCAGGCGTAATGAGCCGCACGATTTTCTCGTCGGCAATGTCCCAGCGCCCAAGCATCAAGAACCTGAAGATCAAGGGGCGCTCCCCTGAGTCCACCGAGCGCGCCGCGAACTGGTTCCGCGAGAAGTTCCCAGAGGTCAACGTCACCGTCGTCGACTCCGAGCAGGCAGCGATCGAGGATTCGGACATCCTCATCGGCGGTACCTCCACCTCGAAGGACGGCCCTTCGGGCTTCCCATACTTCAAGACGGAGTGGCTCAAGCCCGGTGCCCTCGTGCTGTGCCCCGCTGCCGCGCGTTTCGACGATGATTTCGTCGCCTCCGACAAGGCCAACCTGGTTGTGGACTACCGTGGCCTGTACTCCGAGTGGTTCCACGAGAACGGTAAGGATGTCACCTACGAGGACCTGCTGGGCATCCCGGGCAACCGCTGGTGGGACATGATCCAGGAAGGCTCCCTCAAGGAGGAGCAGCTGGTCAACATGGGCGATATTGCCGACGGCAAGGCACCAGGCCGCGAGAACGATGAGCAGATCTTCCTCTACTCCATTGGCGGCATGCCCGTCGAGGACGTTGCTTGGGCCACCGATCTCTACGAAAATGCAGTCAAGAAGGGCATCGGCACCAAGCTGAACCTGTGGGAAGACCCACTGCTGTCCTAAACGATTCACCAACAACCACTACAGAATTGAGTGTTAGCTCCCATGGCTTTTGAAACAGCCGAAGAACTCCGCAAGTTTATGAAGGACGAGGAGGTGGAATACCTCGACATTCGCTTCACGAACTTGACCGGAGTGGAGCACGCTCTGACCGTGCCTGTCCACGAATTCGATGACGACGCCGTAGAAAATGGCTTCGCATTCGATGGTTCCTCGGTCGCGGGCTTCACCACTGTCGAGGCCTCCGACATGACCTTGGTGCCTGACATCGGCACGGCGCACGTGGACCCATTCCGGGACCGCAAGACGGTGAACATGAAGTTCTTCGTCCACGATCCATTCACGATGGAGCCTTTCAGCCGCGATCCACGCAATGTTGCACGCAAGGCTGAAGAGTACCTGCAAGAAACCGGTATCGCGGACTCTTGCTCCATCGGCGCTGAGGCAGAGTTCTACGTCTTCGACTCGGTCCAGTATTCCACCGAAATCAACGCCGCTTTCCACAAGGTGGATTCCGACGAAGGCTGGTGGAATTCCGGCGCGGACACCATGATCGACGGCACCCCAAACCGCGGTAACCAGATCCGTGTCAACGACGGCTACTTCCCTACCGCCCCGTACGATAAGACGATTCCTGTCCGCGATGAGATTGCAGCCATTTTGACCCAGGTGGGCTTCAAGATTGAGCGTTTCCACCACGAGGTTGCCACCGGTGGCATCCAGGAGGTCAACTACCGCTTCAACACGCTGCTGCGCGCGGGTGATGATCTGCAGACCTTCAAGTACATCGTGAAGGGCACCGCCGAGAAGATGGGGCAAACCGCGACCTTCATGCCGAAGCCTCTCGACGGTGACGGCGGTTGTGGCATGCACGCCCACCAGTCTCTGTGGAAGGACGGCAAGCCACTGTTCTATGACGAGCACGGCTACGCCGGCCTGAGCGACATCGCCCGCTGGTACATCGGCGGTCTACTGAAGCACGCCCCCGCCGTGATGGCTCTGACCAACCCAACGACGAACTCCTACCGTCGCCTGTACTCCGGCTTCGAGGCTCCAGTAAACCTGGCGTATTCCCAGCGCAACCGCTCGGCCGCGATCCGTATCCCGGTAACGGGCAACTCGCCTTCCGCGAAGCGCTTGGAGTTCCGCGCACCGGACCCATCGGGCAACCCATACTTGGGCTTTACCGCCCAGATGATGGCGGGTTTGGACGGAATCAAGAACCGTATCGACCCAGGCGAGGCAGTGGACAAGGACCTCTACGAGCTAGAGGTCCAAGAAGAGTTCAAGGTACCGAAGGTGCCACACTCCCTCGAGGAGTCTCTGAACGCGCTTGCCGACGATCACGACTTCCTCACCGAGGGCGACGTGTTTACCGATGATCTCATCGACACGTACATCAAGCTGAAGTACGACAATGAAATCATGCCGCTGCGCCAGGGCCCCACCCCGAAGGAATTCGAGCTCTACTACAACGTTTAAGGTGTCGGCGGAAGGCCCCCAGTTCTCTGGGCCTTCCCCGCATCCTCATCCCATGTTGTTCGCGGCAGACCGCCGACGTGCGCATTTAGCCGCGAACATACTGCAACACCTTGTCGACGACCTCGTCGTATGGAACCTCAGTGGTTTCGCCACCGCGAATGCGTAATTCGACGTTACCGTCCTTGAACGCACGGCCAAGGATAACGGCGTAAGGCATGCCCAAGAGCTCTGCGTCCTTGAACTTCACGCCTGGAGAGACCTTGGGGCGATCGTCGAAAAGCACCTCAATGCCTGCCGCGTCGAGTTCGGATACCAGCTTGTCGCCGGCTTCAAGGGCTTCCTTGTCCTTGTTCGCGACGGCCACGTGCACCTGGTACGGCGCAACGGCTGTGGGCCAGACGAGGCCCTTCTCGTCGTGCATCTGCTCCACCAGCACGGCCATCATGCGGGAGATTCCGATGCCATAGGAACCCATGGTCGGTACTGCTTGGCGGCCGTTTTCGTCGAGGATCTGCACGTCCATGGCCTCGGTGTACTTGCGACCCAGCTGGAAAATGTGGCCCAGCTCGATGCCGCGGGCTAGCTCCAGGGTGCCCTCTCCTACTGGCGCGGGATCTCCTTCGTGGATTTCGGCGGCTTCGATGGTCTCGTCCACCTGGAAGTCGCGGCCGGCGACGAGACCGACCACGTGGCGCTGCTTCTCGTCTGCGCCGGTGATCCATGCGGAACCCTCGACGATGCGGGGGTCTGCGTAGATCTTGACGCCGTTGGTTTGGAGCCCGCGCGGGCCCACATAGCCCTTGACCAGGAAGTCCGACTTCGCGAATTCTTCATCGGAGACGAATTCCCAGGTCGCAGGTTCGAGCGCTGCGTCGAGGCGGTCCTCATCAAGTTCGCGGTCGCCCGGAATGAGCACGCCGGCCAGTTCTGGCTCCTCACCCGCGTCGACCTTAATCACCATGCACTTCAAAGTGTCGGAGGCAACGACCTCGCGGCCTTCCACCTGCACACCGGCGCTGTTAGCCCAGTTCACCAGGGTCTCGATCGTTTCAGAGTCCGGTGTCTCGTGTACCTCAGCCTCAGGCAGCCCCTCGATGGAGCGCGGCTGCGGAGCCACGGTGGTCACCGCTTCGATGTTGGCCGCATAGTCGCCGGCGGTGGAGATGACGAAAGTGTCTTCGCCGTTGTCGGAGTATGCCAGGAACTCCTCCGACGCGGAGCCACCCATTGCACCAGAGGTGGCCTGACAGATTTCATAACGCACGCCCAAGGAGTCGAAGATTCGTCGATAAGCCTCGCGGTGCTTCGCGTAGGACTCGTCCAAGCCCTCGTCGGACATGTCGAAGGAGTAGGAATCCTTCATCACGAACTCGCGGCCGCGCAGGATGCCGGCGCGGGGGCGGGCCTCATCGCGATACTTCGTCTGGATCTGGTACAGCGTGACCGGGAAGTCCTTGTAGGAGGTGTACAGGTCTTTCACCGTAGAGGTGAACATTTCCTCATGGGTGGGGCCCAGCAGCATGTCATTGCCACGGCGATCCTTCAGACGGAAAAGTTCGGGGCCGTATTCGTCCCAGCGCCCGGTCGCCTCATAGGGTTCGCGCGGCAGCAGCGCTGGGAACAGCATTTCCTGGGCACCGATGGCGTCCATTTCGCGGCGCACCACGCCCTCGATCTTGCGCAGCGTGCGCAGGCCCAACGGCAGCCAGTTATAAATGCCCGGCGCGGCGCGACGGATATAGCCGGCGCGAACCAGCAGCTTGTGGCTGGGGACTTCGGCATCGGCGGGGTCTTCGCGCAGTGTGCGCAGGAAAAGCTCAGACATGCGGGTAATCATGGGGATTATCGTACCCGTTAGGCTTGTACCCATGCTTATTGTGTTGCCCCCTTCCGAAACGAAGGCTACCGGCGGTGAACGGGACCCGATGTCACTGTCATTCCCGCAGCTTGATTCGGTGCGCGAGGACATCATGGCGGACCTCGCCGCGTTGCCTATCGACGAGCAACTCACCGCACTCAAACTCAGCGATCGGCAGCGCCCTGAGGCCGAGGCCAATCTCACACTAGGCACTGCCCCGGTCATGCCCGCCATCCACCGCTACACCGGGGTGCTTTACGACGCGCTCCAGGCCGATTCGCTTTCCGACGAAGCCCTCAAACGCTTGGCTATCGGCTCCGCTTTGTTTGGTGTGGTGCGTGCCGACGACATGATCCCCAAGTATCGCCTCTCCGCAGGATCGAAACTGCCACGCCGCACCGATGGCTCTACGCCAACAATGAAGGCGCGGTGGGGTTCCCACATCACTGAGGCGCTGCAGGACACGGGCGGGTTTATCGTCGATATGCGATCGGGCGCCTACCAGCAACTAGGCAAGGTTCCCGGCGCGATGACTGTCCGGGTGGAGTCTGTCCAGGACGATGGCTCGCGCAAGGTGGTCAGCCACTTCAACAAGTTCTATAAGGGCGAGCTTGCCCGTGTATTGGCGGGCTCGCCGCGGAACGCGGATTCGGTGGAGGGTGTGGCCGATATCGCTGAGGCCGCCGGCATGCAGGTTGAGGTGGCGGGTAGCGAGCTGACGCTCGTCGTTAAGCCTTAGCGCTGCGGGCCCCGATCAGCTGCACGCCGATGGTGGCCACCACGCAGGCGAGGAACATGACGATGGCCATTGCGATCGGCTGAGACATGCCGAAACCTGCGACGATCCCCACCACTGGGCTGACGATCCCCGCGAACAGGAACTGGCCCGCGCCCATGATCGCGGAGGCTGTGCCGGTCACGCCCTCGGCGCGGTCGATGGCCAGCGCCGAGTTATTGCCCAGGTTGATGCCGTTGGATGCCACGACGACGAACAAGCCAACCAGAATGAACCAGCGATTCAGCCCCATCACTGTCACCGCGACGAGGTAGATGGTGGCGATCAGCTGCACCACGTTGAAGATGCGCGCCAAGATTAAGGGGCCGGTGCGCCCGACGATGCGCCGGTTGATGATGGTAAGTATCGCTAGGCCTGTCGTATTCACGGCGAAGATGATCGCGTACTGAAGTGGCGTGAATCCATAGTGCTCCTGCAGCACGTAGGGTGAGGCCGAGACGTAGGCGAACATGGTGACGAAGGAGAACATGAAGCCCAGCGAAAAGCCCACGAATGCCCGATCTTTCGTGAGCTGGGCGAAGGCGTCGCGCACCGATCTCAGAGTGAAGGGGCGCCGCTTCTCTACTGGCAGGGATTCCGGAACAAACCGCCACACACCCAGCCAGATCACCATATTGAGCGCCGCCAGCACCCAGAACACTCCACGCCAGCCGACGAAGTCCACGATTAGGCCACCGAGAATCGGGCCGACGACGGGAGCGACGGAACCAAGCATCATTAGCAGGGCGAAGACGCGGGCGAGCTCTTTACCGCGGGCGAGGTCGCCTGCAACTGCGCGGGCCAGCACCACCGCTGTGCCACCTGCTAGGCCTTGGGCGACGCGCGCCACGTACAACACCCAGATATTGGGCGCGATGGCAGCCAGCACTGATGCGAACATGAGGGCCAGCGTTCCACCGACGAAGAGCCGGCGGCGTCCAACGGAGTCAGAGATCGGGCCGACGACGATTTGCCCCACCGCAATGCCCACCATAAATGCGGTAAGTGTGAGCTGGCCTGCGGTCTGATCCACACCCAAGTCCCGCGACAGCTGCGGCATGCCCGAGAGATACATGTTGATCGTCAACGGTTCAATCGCCGACACCAGCGCCAACACCGTCAACAGCAGTGACGGGATGGCACCACCCTGCTTTTGTGTACGCGTCATCATGAACATTAGACTAGTGCCCCCGGGGGCATATTGCAAACGATTGCCAATAGTCGCGTTTCCCGGCTGAGTGGATTCTGCAGCTGCAGAATTCCTTTGTCAACTAAACCAGAAAGCTCTTCATTCCTTATCTGGTTAGTCTTAAGCCCCGCCAATATTCTGCAGCTGCAGAATTTGCAGACCAACAACTGCCGACAACCAGGCCACAAAATGAAACACTCGCCTTAGGAATTTTCTGCGGCTGCAGAATTCCCGTGTCGACCAAACCAGAAAGCCCTACACTCCTTATGTTGTTGCACCTAATGTCCCGCCGATATTCTGCAGCTGCAGAATAACCTCGCCCATCGCCGACCACTAGCCAGTGGTTCCCAAACGATCCTCCGCCCATGATTTTTCTACATCTGCAGAATTTCTACGTTAAGTAAGCGAAAGTCTTGACCCACCCACGCGACCACCGCCTGTTGCAGACATCGCCCACATTCTGCAGCTGCAGAATATTTAGATCTACTTGAGTCGGCCCGGCCTTACAATCAATCTCTTTCCGACCTAAAAACTGCCACTGTTCCGCAGCTGCAGAATTCCCGCGTTAACCGAACCAGAAGGCCATTCCCATTCCTCCCCTGTGTGGCTAGCTTTCCGCGCCCGACCTCCGACCATTTTCTGCAGCTGCAGAATTCCTAGACGTACTAAGCGGGGGTCACAATGTGCACTTAGCCTCAGCCCTCTGCAGAATCACCCCGCCCCTATTTATCAATTTATCAATCGCGTTCGACGCCGCGCGCTACACTGATCACCATGCCGCCTCGCAACCCCTTCCGCCCCACGTTCGGCGCAAGCCCTAAAGTCTGGGCTGGCCGCGCCACGGTCCTCGACGAATTTTCCACAGCTATCGATGCCGGCCCCGGCCACCCTAACCGCTCGCTGATCATTTCGGGGTCCCGTGGAATCGGCAAAACGGTCCTACTCACCGAACTTGAAGATCTCGCCCGCACGCGAGGCTGGGTGGTCATCCGCGCATCAGGCCGCCAAGGCATGGCTGAAACACTCACCAATTCCACGATCCCGGAGCTCATGGAATCCATCGAACCCACTGCCAAACGCCATGTGACTGGGGTCTCGGTTGCGGGACTCGGCTCGGTACGCAGCGAGCTTAACGACGATCAGCCCGTGGTTCCCCGTCTAGTCACACGCCTACATGAGCTGCTCAACCTACTCAAGGGCACAGGCGTGCTGATCACTATTGACGAAATCCAGGACTCCAACCCTGACGACCTCGCTGAAATCGCGGTCGCCTACCAGGATCTCATCCGTGACGACGCCGAAGTCTCGTTAGCCATGGCAGGGCTCACCCAGGGCATCAACCAGCTTCTCAACCTGCCCGGCGCGACGTTTCTGCGACGTGCACGGCACTATGAGCTCGGCCCGTTAACGGTCGACGATGCCACCACAACTCTGGCAGAAACCGCAGCAGAAGCTGGTAAACCTTTCACCTCCGGCGCCGCGGAGTATGCGGGTGAGCTCACTCAGGGGTATCCATATTTGGTCCAGTTGATTGGCTTTTTGGCGTGGAACGCGGCCGCTACTTCAGAGATCACGCGGGCGGATGTGTCGTCGATACGCGAGGAAGCGATTGAGATCCTGGGGACGCAAGTGCATCAACCCAGCTTGCGGGCGGTACCGCCTCGTCAGCGCGAGTACTTGGACGCGATGGCGCATATCCAGTTTCAGACGGGGCGTTCGCGCGTGTCGACGACCGACCTGACCACTGCACTGGAGCGCCCAACAACGGCACTGTCGGATACGCGAGGCAAACTGATTGACCGCGATCTTATCGTGGCCGCGGGCTGGGGAGAAGTAGAATTCGCCCAGCCTTACCTGGGCGAATTCCTGCGCCGCGAGCAGCGGCCACAAAGGGTGAACTAGTTTAGGCGGGAGCCATCAGGCCCAGCGTGGTCGGTAGCCACGTGGACAGCGCCGGCACAAACACAACGATGAACAGCGCGACGATCAGGGCCAGGAGGAATGGCCACAGGCGCGCGATCACCGGTTCGATGCGCAGTCCAGCCACTTGGGCGCCGACGAACAGCACGTTGCCCACCGGCGGGGTGATCACACCCAGCGACAGGTTCATCACGACCATCGCGCCGAAGTGGACGGGGTCCACGCCGAGTTCGGTGACGATCGGCAGGAAGATGGGCACGAAGATCAAGATGGCCGGGGTCGGGTCCATAAAGGTACCGATGACCAGCAGGATCAGCATGATGATGAGCAGGATGACCACCTTGTTAGTGGACACGGCCAACAGCCCCTGAGAGATCAGCGCCGGGATGCCGGCGAAAGCCATCACCCAGGATAGTGCGGAGGATGCGGCGACCAGCATCATCACGATGCATGTGGTGCGCGTGGCGTTCAGCAGGACCTTGGGCAGATCCTTGACACTCAGTTCGCGGTAGATGAAGCCGAGCGCCAGGCAGTAGAGCACGGCGATCGCGGCGGATTCGGTTGGGGTGAACCAGCCGAGCAGGATACCGCCGACGACGATGAAGATCATCAGAAGCGAGGGCACCGCGCGCCAGATCACCAGCATGGCCTGGCCAAAGGTGGGGTGTACGTCGTCTCGTCGATAGTTTTCCTTGCGCGCCAGCCACACGCCGACGATCAGCACTGCGATGAGCCAGAGGATGCCGGGACCAACGCCCGCCATGAATAGGGCTGCGATCGATGTCGACGAGACCAGCGAGTACACGATGAACGTGTTCGACGGTGGAAGCAGCATGCCCGCCGGAGCGGAGGCCACGTTCACGGCCGCGGAAAATGGTCGCGAATAACCGTCGCGGCGCATCTGCGGGGTCATCACGGTACCGACAGCAGATGCCGCCGCAACGGCAGCACCCGATACCGAGCCGAACAGGCCGTTAGCCACGACGTTGGTCTGCACCATCGACGCAGGAAGCTTGCCGACGATCACCCGTGCGGCATCAATCAGACGTGAAGCGATACCGCCGGAGTTCATTAACGCGCCGGCCAAAACGAAGAACGGGATAGCCAGAAGCGAGAAGGAGTTGGCGCCGGTAAACATGCGCTGGGTAATCGCGGCGGCACCGTTTTCCACGCCGAGGACGGCCATCGCGGCCAGCATCGACGGCAGGCCGATGGCGATGGCGATGGGGACAGAGCTGGCGATCAGGACGACGACGCCAACAAGCAAAATGAGAGCTGCAACTGCTGCGGGTGACATTATTTCTTCTCTCCTGTCGCAGACGTGTTCTCTGGGGTGACCTCGACCGCTGGGAGTTCTTCCGGGTCCTCAATTTCTGGGTAGGGCTCGAGGGTCCCGTTGGCGACCTCGATCAGGTCAATCAGCGCGAAGATGGCGATGCACACACCGGCAATCGGGATCACAATGTAGACCCAGCCGATCGCAAAAGGCAGCGCCGTGAGGTTCTGGTACCACGCATTGCTAGCCGCCAGGATGCCGCCCCACACCATGCCGACGGCCGCGAAAATCAGGATCATCGCTTGGACAAAGATCTGCGTGGCGCGCTGGCCACCCAACGGCAGCTTGCGCGCCAGGAAGTCCACGGCGATGTGGCCACGCTCCCCGAAGAGGAACGCGGAACCCAGGAAGGTCAGCCACACGAAACAGATCTTGGCGAACTCCTCAGACCACGTCGATGGGGCGTTGAGAATCTGGCGGCTAATCACCTGCCAGGACGTGGTGATCACCAACACGGCGAACAACACGATGGAAATGGCTGCAAGAATATTACGCAGCCCTACTTTCAGGCCGTGCATTTTACTGGCCTCCTTCAGCGGCGCGGATGTCGTCGTAAAGCTTGTTCTGGAAATCCGTGGTCAAGAATTCTTCACGGATCGGTGCCAAGGCTTTCTGGAAGGCTTCGTCATCAACGTCGACGAACTCGGCGCCCTCGGACTCAGCCTCCTCGATGGCCTTCTCGGTCTCCACGGCCCACAGGTCGGTGTGCTCGGTCATGGCCTTGTCCCACTCTTCATCGAAAATCGCTCGATCTTCGGGGCTCATCGCCTTGCGCAGGTCAGCGCGCATGATCATGTAGTCCAGGCCGACGAGGTGCTCCGTCTGGTTGAAGTAGGGCGCGACCTCATTGTGCTGCTGGGTGGTATAGGACACCTCGTTGTTCTCCGCGCCGTCGAGCACGCCCGACTGGATCGCGGTATACACCTCGCCGTAGGACAGCGGGGTAGCCGAAGCACCCATCAGCTGAATCATGCGGATGTGCATGTCTGATTCCTGGACGCGGATCTTCAGACCGGCCAGATCTTCCGGGGTACGCACCGGGGCGTCCTTGGTGTACACGTTGCGGGTGCCCTGAGTAAAGCCGCCGATCACGGTGATGTTGTCGCGGTCCTCTAGGGAGGTAAACAGCGGCTCCATGAGGTCTTGGTCGCGAATCACGCCCATCTGGTGGTCGATTGAACTGAAGGTGGTGGGCATGTTCAGCACCTGGAAGTCCTTGTTCAGGTTTTCCAGCTGGGTGCCGGAGACAATCGCCATCTCGATCGCACCTGAAGTGACGAACTGCACCACTTCCTGCTGCGAACCCAACTGCTCGTTGGGGAAAATGGTGATCTTCCAGCGCCCATCGGTGCGTTCCTCGAAGCGCTGGGAAAAGTTCTCCAGCGCCACGTAGGACGGGTGGGTCTCTGTCTGGTTGAGGGCAAGCTTGACGTAGGTAGTCTTCTCTGGATCACCTACGGTCTCCAGGTTGAGCCCACCCAAGTCGCCACACGCGGACAAGGTCAGCGCGGCGACCATGGTCAACCCGGCAGTTGCAAGGCGTGATCGTTTCACATGCAGCTCCAATGTTGATATGACGAAAAAGGTTATGACCAGAGTTTGACACCCGAAAACCAAATCACAAAAATCACATCATATGATGTACGTCACTTCAACAGCGTTCGCCCAGCGCACAACACTTAACGACGAAAAACGCCTCCCCCCGCGCTACCCCCATTGTGCGCGGAAAGAGGCGTATCAAATATGGGTTTATGCCCGTGCACTCAACACTGTGTAGCGCTTATTGCGGGCAACTTCCTCCACGCGCGCGAATCTCTGCTGCACCTGATCGCGGTAACGCAGGTGCGAATTATGCACCACGAACAACTCTCCCCCATCCGCCAACAACCGCGCAGCGCCATCCAACAGATCCTGAATCAGAGTCGCATCAACGCTGGTTCCCTCATGGAAAGGCGGGTTCAAAGCGATCACATCAAACCCGGGTTCCAGCTGCGCACCGGCATCATCCCAGGTCACTTCCGCCCGATCACCAAAACCCGCCAGGCTTGCGCGCGCGGACACCACGGCATCGGCATCCGAATCCGTCGCCACAACCTGCGTTTGCGGCCACGCCTCCAAAACACGCTTGGCTACCGACCCATTGCCACAGCCCAGGTCCAGGACGCGTTGCGGCTGGTTGCACTTGTCGACGATCACCTCAGCCAAAAGTTGACCCCCGAAGTCTTCCTTCGCCCCACTGAACACTCCGCCAACACCCACCAAGCCACCGCGCACCACTGGCTCATACTCTCCCGGCTTCGGGCCCGAAGCCACAAGGCAGCGGAACTTGCCCCGCCCACGGGAGGCGCGTACATCGGTGAAAGAGCGGGCCAGCACATCGTTCATCCCGCGCGACAGATGCTTGTTGTTCGCGCTGAGAACGACAGTCACCTCGTCGAAACCCGCTGCGGCCACGGCGCGCGCCACATAGTCCAGGCGCTCCAAAGATTTCGGCATCTGACCTACCACCACAGCAGTACCGGAACCGGAGAGGCGCTCGTCGTAACGCACATCCCCGATCACTTCCGCCCCGGCCGCGCGCGCCGCCTGTGCCTGGGAGAAGTCGGACTGCAGCGAGATCACGCGGCCCGTCGCCGCTTCAAGCAGGCTGCCGGTCGGGTCGTCGACGATGATCCAGGTGTCAGCGGTGGGGGCGTTGTCGAGGATAAGGGCATCAAGAGTGCGCAAGACCAGCAACCTTTCCGATCACGTACACAGCGGGATTAGTGATGGAATGGGCCTCCATCTCGTCGGCAAGCGTACCTGCCGTGGCCCGGACGACGCGCTGCTGCGGGGTCTCGCCGTCCTGGATCACCACCGCAGGGGTGGTGGCGGGCAGCCCGTGGCCCACAAGTGTCTGGGTGATCGCGCGCGCATTCTTCACGCCCATGATCACCACGATCGTCCCGCCCACGCGCGCCAGCGCTTCCCAATCGATCAAACTCTTTGGGTGATCCGGCGCAAGATGCCCAGAGACCAGCGTGAAAGAGTGCGTCATCCCACGATGCGTGACCGGGGTCTGCGCGGCCGCCGGAACCGAAATCGCGCTGGTCACCCCCGGAACGACCGTGCACGGGATCCCGGATTTCACACACTCCAGGTACTCCTCGAAGCCGCGGCCGAAGACGTAGGGATCCCCTCCTTTCAGGCGCACCACTTTCTTGCCCGCCTGCGCGTGCTCGATCAGCAGTGCGTTCGTTTTCTCCTGCGCAACTTGCTTGCCGTAGGGAAGCTTCGCCACATCGATGATTTCCTTGCCGGCGGTATCCAGGAAATCGTCCAACTGATTGGCAGGACCCAGATGATCGGTCAGGATCACATCGGCGGCCTCAAGGGCGCGCAGCCCGCGGATCGTGAGCAGATCCCACGCGCCAGGGCCACCACCGACGAGGGTTACTTCTCCTATACTCATAGTGCTTAAGTCTAGGCTGGGGCCTATGGCTTACCCCAACCTGCACCATAGTTTCGCCGACGCGCTGCCCGAACTGGCCATCGCCACCGAGGCTGCCACCCCGCCGGCACCGAAGCTCGTTGTACTTAACGACGAGCTGGCCCGCGACCTCAAACTGGACCCGGAGTGGTTACGCAGCGAGGAAGGAGTGACGTGGCTGTGTGGTGCCGGCGGCGGTCACGCCACCGGCTATGCGGGCCACCAGTTTGGGCAGTTCTCCGGAATACTCGGCGACGGGCGCGCCCTCCTGCTGGGTGACCGCGGCGGCTGGGAAATCCAAACCAAAGGTTCCGGCCGCACCCCCTTTTCGCGCGGCTACTCCGACGGCAAAGGAGCCCTGGGCCCGATGCTGCGTGAGTACCTGATCAGTGAGTTCATGCACGCCATCGGGGTGCCCACCACTCGTGCACTGGCCGTGGTGACCACGGGCGAGCAGATCCGCCGCGACCGCGGGCTGGAGCACGGCGCGATCCTGGTCCGTGTGGCCACGTCCCACCTGCGCGTGGGCAGTTTCGAGCTCGCGGCCACGCAGTCCGATGATCTGGTGGCGCGCATGATCGAGTACGCCGGCTTCGCCAGCGCCCGCAAGCTTCTAGAGACGGTCACGCGCCGCCAATTCGATCTTGTGGCGCAGTGGATGCGCATCGGGTTCGTCCACGGCGTGATGAACACCGATAACACCACGATCTCCGGGGAGACCATCGACTACGGCCCCTGCGCCTTCACCGAAAAGTTCGATCTCTCGGCCGTCTACTCCTCCATCGATACTCAGGGCCGTTACGCCTTTGGCAACCAGCCGGACATCATGGCGTGGAACCTCACCGTGCTCGCCCGCGCCCTCGGCGATCACCTAGACGATCATGCCACCCAGGACCTTTTCAACCAGCTCCCCGAGCTGTGGGAGGAGGCGCAGAACAAGCACATGCCAGAGATCGACGAGCTCGCGCGTGCCGACGACATCACCACCTATAACCGCGAGCACTACGGCGGGCCACTGTTTATCCCCCGCAACCAGATGCTGGCCAACGCCTTAGTCTCTGCGGAGGCCGGCGAGTTCGGCCTCTACCTCCTGCTGCTTGGCGCGGTGACGGACCCCTTCAATCCGGATGCCGGGCCCGAATGGCTGGCGCAGCCAGAAGGCCCGGTCGACTTCACTACATTCTGCGGGACCTAGGCGAGCACGATCTGCCAGGAGACACCCCAGGCGTCCTGCACCCAGCCGTCCTCTTCCGCGGCCGGGTCCGCGGAGAGTGCGGTACGCAGCCGCTCAAACTCTTCCTTGTCCGCGGCGTACAGCCGCAGGGACAGGCCCTCGGTGAAGGTGAAGCTCTGGTCCACGGCAGAATCCATCGCGGCAAACCACTGGCCGTACAGGGTGAAGTTGGAGAAGACGATATTCGCCCCGTTGTCCGGCATCTGCCCCATGTCGGCATAGCGCACGCGGGAGCCGGGCGCGCTGTGCGGGATGACGGAAAT
>NZ_JBHWRP010000052.1:0-11760 GCF_043426755.1 Corynebacterium sp.
CACTTATCCAGGTTCATGATCATGGCGATCTGAGCCATAACTCTCATTAGTACTGCACCTCCTGGGAGCGGCGACGGATCCGGGTGACCTCGTCGCGGTTGTTACCGGTTGGGCCGATGTAGTTGAAGTAATAGGACAGGTGGCCATACCCGCCCGCTACGTGAACCGGCTTGATTGTGATGCGTGTCAGCGAGTTGTGGGTGCCGCCTCGTCGACCGGTCTTCTCATTCAGCGGCGTGCCCACGGTGCGCTCCTGCGCGTGGTTCATAATCACGGTGCCTTCGGGGATGCGGTGGGTCACGATCGCTCGAGCCGTCACGACACCGTTGCGGTTGTACACCTCGATCCACTCGTTGTCCTTCACCCCAATCTTCTGGGCGTCCTTGTCGGACATCCACACCACCTGGCCACCGCGAGAGATGGACAGGACAAGCAGGTTGTCGAAGTACTGCGAGTGAATAGACCACTTGTTGTGCGGGGTGAGGTAACGCACGGTGATCTCCGGGTTACCGTCCTCACCCGTCAACAGTTCACCCGGCCCGGTCTCACCGTTGAGGCGCATGCGGTCCAGCGGTGGTTTGAAGATGGGCAGCTGCTCTCCGTAGTCGATGAACCAGTCATGGTCGATGTAATAGTGCATGCGACCGGACAGAGTGTTCCACGGCTTGCCCATCGCCAGGTTGAGTGAGAAGGCGGTATAACGCTTGTTATCGCGCTTGTCGCCGGACCACTCAGGCGAGGTAATCACCTGCTGCGGGCGTTCCTTGATCTCATCCCAGTTGATGCGGACGTCTTCGGTGCCTTCCCAGAACTCGCGGGTATCAGTGCCCATGAGGGTGCCAAGGTTCTCGAAGCCGTTCTTCGCCACTTCACCATTTGTCACACCGGACAGGTGCATGATGGTTTGGGCCACCTTGATATCAGTATCGACGCGCGGGCGATCGCCTGCCGACGAGGTCTGTGTGGAGCCCAACATTGGGTAGAGCTCGTCGACCTGCTTGGTCACATCGAAAGGAGTGCCGTGAACGTTGGTGCCCGCCTTGGCGGTTAACGGACCAAAGGTCTGCCACTTCTCGAAGATCTTCGTGTAGTCGCGCTCCACAGGGACCAGCTTTGCCATGGTTTCACCTGGGATCAGGCCGGTCTCCTTCACGTCTGGCACGACCCCATTGGCCATGGACGGGTTGATTTCATCTGGTGAATCGTGGTTCAGGGGCGCCGCCACTACGTCGGTCTGCGTCCCCAACCACTTCACGGACATCCGCGAGACAGCATCCGCCAAGTCGCGGAAGACCTCCCAGTCCGTCCGGGCCTCCCATGGTGGATCGATCGCCGCGGTAAACGGGTGCATGAAGGGGTGCATGTCAGTCGACGAAATATCGTGCTTCTCATACCACGTCGCAGCGGGCAGGACGATGTCAGAAACCAGAGTGGTTGATGTGTTGCGGAAGTCCGTCGTCATCATCAAATCAAGCTTGCCGTGCGGCGCTTCCTGCCAGCGGATCGACTTCGGACGATCCTCAGGAGCAAGCTCCTCAGCAGAGACATCAGAATCCACGCCCAGCATGTGGCGCAGGAAGTACTCCGTGCCCTTTGCGGATGAGCCCATCAGGTTTGTCCGCCAGTTCAGCAGGATGCGCGGCCAGTTCTCCGGAGCATCCGGGTCCTCGCAGGCGAACTCCATACGCCCGGACTCCAACTCATCGACAATGAAGTCCTTCACATCCATGCCCGCCTCATCTGCCTGATCCTTCAGCAACAGCGGGTTGCGGTTGAACTGCGGGTAGGAAGGCATCCACCCACGCTTCATGGCCTCCACCAGCGTCTCGGACAACAGTTTGTCGTCGGCAGCCCCGTTCTTCGCCAGCGGGGAAGCAAGGCGCGATGCCTTCGAGTTGTCGTAGCGCCACTGCGAGGTAGTCAGGTAGTAGAAACCGGTGGTGATCATCTGGCGCGGCGGGCGATTCCAGTCATTGGCAAAAGCGTACTGGCCCCAACCGTTTTGCGGGCGCAGCTTCTCCTGGCCCACGTAGTGAGCCCAGCCGCCACCATTAACACCCTGGGTACCGCACATGGAGGTCAGTGCCAGGAACGTGCGGTAAATCGTATCTGCGTGGACGTAGTGGTTAACGCCAGCGCCCATGATGATCTGGGAGCGGCCCTTCGACCTAGCAGCATTATCTGCGAACTCGGTAGCGATGCGCTCAATCTGTGCCACAGGCACGTTGGTGAGCTCCTCGGCCCACGCTGGGGTACCCACCTCGGTGGCGTCGTTGAAGTCCACCGGCCAGGAGCCCGGCAAATTCAGCTCCTCACGGTTGACGCCATAGTGCGCCAGCATGATGTCGAAGACGGTGGTGACCTTGTGTCCGTTGACTTCACGGAAAGGCACACCGCGCCGGGAGACACCCGCGCCGATCGGCCCGTCGGAATCCAGGGCCTCCTCGGAGGCGTCCATGTCGAAGCGTGGCAGGAGGACCTCCGCGGTGTCGAAGTCCCCGGTGTCCGCCACGGACATGACCGGTTCCACGCCCTCCTGGAACAGGTTCCAGCGACCGGGTTCGGTCTTGTAGTGGTCGGCGAGTGTGCCGCCCGGGTCCACGACGGAACCGTCTGCCTGCATGTTGAGCAGGCGGTAGTTCGCGTTGTCTGAGCTTGTCAGTGCTTCGTCGTCAAGCTTGTCCGCTGTGAGGAACTTGCCGGTGGTGAACGTGCCGTCACCGTTGTCGTCGAGCGTGACTAGGAAAGGCGCGTCCGTGTACTTCTTCATGTAGTCCATGAAGTAAGGCGTGCGCTGCTCAACGTGGAATTTCTTGAGGATCACATGACCCATGGAAAAGGCGAGGGCGCCGTCGGCACCGGTGGTGATGCGGACCCACTCGTCGGCATGCACGGCGGCGTCGTTGTAGTCGGGTGCGACGACGACGATCTTGGTGCCCTTGTAGCGGACTTCCGTCATGAAGTGGGAGTCCGGGGTACGGGTGACCGGGATATTGGAGCCCCACATCATCAGGTAGGCGGAATTGTACCAGTCGCCGGATTCCGGCACGTCTGTCTGGTCGCCGAAAGTCTGTGGGGAAGCGGGAGGGAGGTCGGCATACCAGTCGTAGAAGGACAGCTGCATGCCGCCGATCAGGCCCAGGAAGCGGGTGCCCGCCGCATAGGAAACCTGCGACATGGCCGGGATCACCGTGAAGCCGGCGATACGGTCTGGGCCCCACTGGCGAATGGTGTAGATGTGGGCGGCCGCGGCCATCTCGATGGCCTCGGTGTACTGCACGCGCACCAGGCCACCCTTGCCACGCTGGGAAACATAGGCCTCACGCTTGGCCGGGTCCTCCTGGATTTCGCGCCACGCCAGAACTGGGTCATTGTCGTTGCGCTTCTTCGCCTCGCGGTACATGTCCAACAAGACACCGCGGACATAGGGATAGCGGATGCGGGTGGGCGAGTAGGTGTACCAGGAGAAGGAGGCGCCACGCGGGCAGCCGCGGGGCTCATAGTCCGGCATGTCAGGGCCGGTGCTGGGGTAATCCACCGACTGGCTCTCCCAGGTGATCACGCCATCTTTGACGTACACCTTCCAGGAACACGAGCCGGTGCAGTTCACACCGTGGGTGGACCGGGTGACCTTGTCGAAGGACCAGCGGTCGCGGTAAAAAACGTCGGCTTGGCGCCCGCCCTTTAGGAAGATCTGTTGGCCGGATTCGGTGACATCACCGCGGCGGACATAGCCGCCGAGGCTGAACAACGGATTATCCGCACTAGCTGCGTTTCCGTGTGCTGCTGTAGTCATGTGAGGAAAGTCCCTTCGTCGAAAAGAGAAGTAAAGAAGTTATGAAGTTTTTGGGGCGGTCGCACCACTTGCTAGCCCGGGAACGGGGCGCCTGGGCGGGTGTAGTACACCCAGCACAGGATTGCCGCGATCACGAACAGGACCACGCAGCCCCAGAAGAATGCGGTTGCCGAAATCATGGACAACAGCACACCGGCCACGAACGGGCCGAAAGAACCGACCGCGCCCGTCCACCCGATCACGCCGCCGGACTGACGCTTCGGCAGGATCATCGGCATCTGCTTGAAAGAGCCCGCGTTGACCAAGCCAGAGAAGAAGGCCATGATCAGCATGAGCGTCCAGAACCACGTGAAAGCGTCGGGGGAGTCCGGGTTGAGGAAGAGCGCTGCAGCACCGGTGAAGACCGCCATGCCGACGAGGCCGATGAAGGTCCAGATCGCGCCGCCGAACTTGTCGCACAACGGGCCCCACAGTGCGCGGGTACCTGCGCCGATCAGTGGGAACCAGAAAGCAATCGCGCCGCCGACTGGAAGCAGGGCAGGATCAAAGTTGTTCGCAAGGTCTGAGTTTGCGCCGAAGTTATCGTTGATCAGCAAAGCCAGCTGGGCGGAGAAGCCGGCAAAAGCGCCGAAGCCAGCGAAGTAGATCACCGACATGACCCAGGTGTTGACGTTGCCGAAGATGTCAATCTGCTGCTTGAAGTTCGCCTTGACGGGAACGTCTTTCAGCATCAGCCAGGCGACGATGACCATCACGATCACGAACGGGATGAGGATGCCGGCTGCGTTTTGTACCCACATGTTCTCCCCAGTCTCTGCGGAGGTCTGCGCCGTGCCCAGGGAGATCAGCGGGATAGACATGCCCACCAGCCATGGTGCCGCCAGCTGGATGGCAGACATACCCATGTTGGACAGGCCCGCCTGCAAGCCAAGTGCCGTACCGGACTTGGACTTCGGGAAGAAGTAGCCCGTCGATGGCATGAAGCCGGAGAACACACCGCCACCAATGCCCGACAAGAAGGACAAGGTGAGCAGCCACCAGTACGGTGCGCTTGTGTCTTGCACCGTAAAGAACCAGCCGAATAGCGGGATCAGGTACAGCAGCGCGGAGAAAGTGACCAGCTTGCGCGTGCCCAGCACCGGTGGCAGGAACATCCAGATCAGGCGGAACAGGCCAGTGGACAGGCCCGGGATGGAGGTCAACCAGTAGAGCTGGCCGGCGGTGAGGTCGAACCCGATCTCGTTGAGCATGGGGGCGATGGCAGACACCAAGTACCAGGTAGTGAAACCCAGGAACAGGGTGATGGTGGAGATCCACAGAGTCTGCCACGCGATTTTGGAGTCCCACGAGTCTTCGTTCTCGGGGTCCCAGCCGTGAAGGACGCGTTGGGAGGTGTCTAGTTGTGTCATGCTGCTTCCTTAAAGCTACTACTTTTAATCGCTTCACAAATGATATTAACTGGTAAAAGCCGAGCTAGAAACCTATAAAACGACTAAAATCGTAGTTATTAACAGCACGAAGATATGATGTAAATACGTCACCTTCCGCGCAGGGAAGTGACCTGGAAGGATTAAAAAGACTTATGGTGACACAGCTAGCAAAAGCACACGTCATCGTTGTTTCGGACAGAATCATCGCCGGGCAGCGCGCCGACAAAGCCTCCCCAATGGGGGTAGCCATGCTCGAAGAAGCGGGCTTTAAAGTCGCCCAGACCACCATTGTCCCCGAGGGCTATGACGCCGTCTCTCACGCCATGGCGCAGTCGCTTAACGACGACACCCACCTCATCCTCACGTGCGGCGGCACCGGGTTGGGCGCCAGAAACCTCACTCCAGAAGCCACCGGGGACATCATCACGACACGCCTTGAAGGCCTTGAGCGACAAATCTTGCTCGAAGGCCTGAAAAATTCATCACACGCAGGTCTCTCGCGTGGAATCGTGGGGCTCACCCGCCGCGATCACCGCGGCACACTCATCGTCAACGCCCCAAGCTCGACCGGCGGAGTGAAAGACGCCCTCACGGTCATCATCTCTGTGTGGCCCAATATCGCCGAGCGCCTCGGCGTGCCCGGAATCTAAAGTTCGACCTCGCCGAGCGTCTCCAGCTCGGCGGCAGTGTCGTAGTCCTTTTCGCGCCCGTCACCGGCAACTTCCACGCGCGACCGTGCCGCGCCGATCAGTCTTTTCGCCGGTGCGTCGCGGACATCGCCGAGCGCGTTCAGCGCAGCATCTAGCCCGTTCGCGGTCCACACCGCGCACAGTGGCTGCAGGAATCCATCGGCTGCCTGCACCACGGCAACATCGCTTGACGACGATTCCAGCGCAGCTTTCAACTTGCCGAGCAAACCGGGGGACGCCGGAGCGTCAACGGAGAGAACCGCCTTGAAGTCTGTGTCCAAAGCGGCTACGCCCGCAGCGATCCCAGCCACGGGCCCGCCGAAGGGTGGCTCCTCGCTGACCGTGGGGATACCCAGGTCAAAGGGGGAGACGACAACGTAGGGGGTATCGTCGTCAAGCCCGGATAGGACTTGATCGACCAGGCGCACGCCGTCCACCTTGACTTGGGCCTTATCTGCGCCCATGCGGGTGGAGCGGCCCCCGGCCAGGATGATCACTCCCATCTGCGGGTCGGTGCTCACTGAGGTAGCTCCCGAGACCAGTCGCCCGAACGGCCACCTGATTTTGCAACGATGCCCATCCGACGAATCATCGCGCTGCGGTCAACGCCTTTCACCATGTCAATGATTGCTAGCGCCGCCACTGAGACAGCGGTCAGGGCTTCCATCTCCACGCCTGTGCGATCCGCGGTGCGCACCGTGGCGCTAATAAACACGTGGTCCTCGCGCAGTTCCAAGTCCACGGCCGCGCCATGTACGCCAATCGTGTGAGCTAAGGGCAGCAGCTCCGGAACCTTCTTCGCCGCCGAAATCCCGGCGATCCGGGCGACAGCCAGCACATCACCCTTGGGCACGGTGCCGTCCCGCAGCGCCTGCATTACCTCCGGCGAGCACGCCACTTCGCCCTCGGCGGTGGCTGCGCGGACGGTGGGCTGCTTCTCAGTCACATCGACCATGTAGGCCTGGCCGGTGTCATTCAAGTGCGTAAATTTCATAGCGTCTTTCCAAATGTTTTAGGTGCGGGTGAGCAATACCAGTCGCTCGTCGGAGGTGTCACCGTACTCCACGACAGCAAGGCCATTCGTGTTGACTAAGGATCCGACCAGGTGCGAGGTATGTCCGCGCGAGGAAAACGGGATAGCGGTGGCACCTTCAGCGGAAAAATCTAGCCTTACGGGCACCATCAGCGTCACCGGCTTGTTGGGTGCGGGGAAATCCTCGTCGACACGCACGCGAACGTGCGGCCGGTCCGTTAGCTCCTGCTGCGGTTCAAGGCCTGCTGTTGCCTGCATCAACGGCACCACATAAGCGTGGAAAGAGTTAAAGGCCGCAACGGGATTGCCCGGCAAACACACCAGGGGAGTGCCAGCCCACCAGCCCAAGCCCTGGGGCTCGCCGGGGCGCTGGGCAACCTGGCCGAACCACATTTCCGAGCTCTCCTCAGTTACCGCGCGCACGACGTCGAAGGCTCCGACGGACACGCCGCCGGAGGTGACGATGATGTCGGCCTGGGCTACAGCTTGGCTGAGCACATCCCGGAAAGCGTCATTATCATCATCGGCGTGGAACTCGAGGACCTGGCCTGCGCCGTTCGCCGTGGCTAAAGCCTCCAGCATCGGCAGGTTCGAATCGGGGATCTGGTGGTCCTCTGCGTCTGCGGCGCGCTCGACTAATTCGGCGCCGGTAGAAATGACCGCAACAATCGGGGCGGCAAAGACATCCACCTGGTCCACGCCCAAAGAGATCAGTGCGGCGATCGTGCCCGCATCCACGCGCGAACCCTTGGTGGCGGCGACCTCGCCCGGTTGAACATTGGATCCCGCGCGACGCAGGTGCGAGCGGCTCGTGTCCGCCTGCTTAATCACCACCGTCTCCGGTAAGGGGACCGGGCCACGTGGAATATTCGTTTGTTCCACCGGCACGACGATCAGGTCCTCAGTGCCCTCGCCAGTCGGGGAGGGCGCACCCGTCATGATGCGCACGGCGTGGCCTGCTGGCACGTCGACAGGACGCGAACCCGCAGGAATATCACCAGCCACGGGCAGTTCCCACGGGCCGTCGCCTTGTAGGTCGCTGCTATGGACGATAAAGCCGTCCATGGCCGAATTATCAAAAGGGGGCACAGCTACTTCGGCGATAGCGTCGTCGGCAAGCACCAAGCCCGCGCATTCGCGCACCGGTACATCGTGGCGAACGCGGGGGACGGCGAGCTCGACCGCGGCGACCAGATGGTCATGAATGGAACGAACATCAGAAGACATAAGGGCCTACTTTAGCCGCCGATGGCGGACATCGGCCGATCCGGCTGGAGGAAGCCTTCGTCGTCAATGCCGTGTCCAGGTTTCTTCTCCCACATGGTGCCGGCCCATGCGCGAGCAAGCTCGTCGTCGCTGGCACCAGCACGCATCAGGTCGCGCAGAGAGGTCTCCGAGTCCTGGCTGGCGAATAGGCAGTTGCGGATTGCGCCATCAGTGGTCAGGCGGGTGCGGTCACAATCACCGCAGAATGGGTGGGTCACACTCGCGATGATGCCGATCGAACCGGTCAGTTCGCCATCGGACACATTCCACAACGCGGCAGGGGCAGAACCACGTGGCTCCTTCGCCGGGGTCAGTTCATATTCCTGCTTCAGCTTGTCGATGATCTCCTCGGCAGTGACCATGTCAGAGCGCTTCCACTCCTCGCGGGGGCCCAGAGGCATCTGCTCGATGAAGCGCAGCTGGGTGCCCTTCTCCAAGGCGAAGCGGGCAAGATCTAAAATGCCGTCTTCATTAACGCCGGGCATCACGACTGCGTTGATTTTCACCGGGTGCAGGCCAGCCTCCAACGCGGCGTCGATGGCCTTGAAGACATCGTTGATACGGTCGCGACGGGTCAGGCGGGCGTAGAGCTCCGGATCAATGGTGTCCAAAGAGATATTGACACGGTCCAGCCCAGCATCTGCCAGCTTCTGCGCCTGGCGCGCCAAACTCAGACCATTGGTGGTCAGCGCGGTCTGCGGCGCCTTTCCCTCGTCGGTGACCATCTGCTTGGTCGCTGCGAGGATCTTGTCCAAGTTCTTGCGCAGCAGAGGCTCCCCGCCAGTGAAGCGGACCATTCGGATCCCCAGTTTTTCCACCCCGATGCGGATGAGGCGGATGGTTTCTTCGTCGTTAAGCGTGAAATCAGTGGGGATCCACTCCAAACCATCCGCTGGCATGCAGTAGGTGCAGCGGAGGTTGCAGCGGTCGGTCAGGCTTACGCGCAGGTCGTGCGCGACGCGACCGAAGCGATCCACGAGAGGGCGTGAGCCATCGGGTTGCGCGTCCGGCAAATCAGCGGGCGCAGTATATTCCGTGACAGGACGCTTCGGAGTCACAGTCAGGGGCAGTTTAGTAATGGTGCGGTCGGTCATGATGTTCCCCATAGTACGAAGATACGAGGGAAAAACAAAGCACCTTTGGGTGAAGCGACTGTCCGCCGGTGGAGATCAGTTCTGTTCCGGATGTGACCGGTTACCTGGGCCTTTAAGTGCAATGATGTCGTATTTGCCCTCAGCTAAGTACTGACGTAGGTCCTTCTTGTCGAATTTGCCCACTGACGTCTTGTCAATCGAACGCACGAACGTCCAGTACTCTGGCAGCATCCAACTGGGCAACGTCGCGCGCAAACGGTCGCGCAGCTCCTCCGCCATCTCCACACTCGGGCCGTGCTCCTCATATAACACGGTCACGGCCAAAGGTCGCTCGCCCCACTTCTCATCTGGGTAGCCGATCACCGCGCATTCGACGACCTCCGGTGCCTCCATGATGAGGTTCTCCAGCTGGACGGAGTAGATCCACTCGCCACCAGAGCGGATCACGTCTCGGGCGCGGTCATAAAGGGTAAGGAAGCCGTCTTCTGTCACCGAGCCGACATCGCCGGTGCGCAGCCACCCATCCTCGGTGAAAAGCTCGTCGCCACTGTCGACGACATCACCGCGGAACTCGTGTGCGGTGCCACTCTCGCGCTCCTCGGGCGATTGCCAGTACCGGGAGATGACGAGGTTGCCGCGCACCTGGATCTCGCCCTGGTTGCGGTCGGTGGCGTTGACCACGCGGCCGTCATTGACCACGCGGTATTCCAAGTTGGGAACGAAACGGCCCTGGGAGATTCGGTATGCCCAGCGTGCCTCGCCTGAAGCGCCCGACGGTGGGCGGGCGACCGTGCCGACTGTGGACGTTTCCGTCATACCCCACACGTGAATCACGTCCACGCCGTAGCGCTCCTCCCAGACCTTGATCATGGCCGGTGGGGCGGGAGAGCCGCCCACGTAGATTTCCGTCAGGCTCATGCGCTCCGGCGGGTTGTGCATGTAGTGGACCATTAGCTGAATCCACAAGGTCGGCACACCGTGCGCCACGCGCGGGTGCGTCGCCGCGATCAGCTTGGCCAAGGTGGCGGGGGAGACGTCCGAGTCAGGCAACACCAGGGGAGTTCCAGACATGAAGGCTGCGAACGGTACGCCCCAGCTCAAGACGTGGTAGATCGGGATGCAGCACAGGAAAGATTCACCGTGTGTGATGGCTAAAGAATCTGTTGTGCGCAGGCTCATTGCCTGCATCCAGATGGAACGGTGGGAGTACATCACGGCTTTCGGCGCGCCCGTCGTACCCGTCGAATAGCACAGTGCCGAAGCAGTATCCTCAGGCAAATCGGGCCATTCGTAGACGGTTGAGCGGCCATCGAGCAGCGCCTCATAGGAGTGGACCTCAACATCGACGGGGAAGAGGGAGCGGACCTCCGATGGCGTCACCAAACCCGTGAGTACAATAGCGCGCACCCGCGGGCAGTTTTTGAGAATCTCTCCGAGTCGCTCCGCCATGCGCGGGTCCACCACAATCACCTCTGCATCGGAGTGGTTGATGATGTACTCAATCTGATCCGGCATCAGCTGCTTGTTCAGTGGGGTAAAGATAGAGCCCTTCGCCGAAACACCAAACATCACTTCGAGGTGCTCAGCACAGTTATAGAGCATCGTCGCCACGCGTTGATCGTCGTCAATGCCTAACGAATCGTCCAAAGCGTGGGCAAATGCGGCCGCCCGCGCCGCGATGGACTCGAATGTGGACTGCTCCGCTTCCGACGTCCGCCACGTGGTGACCTTGGTGGATCCGTGCACCGTGGAGCCGTACTCCAGGAGCCGGCCAATCGACATCGGAACTTCCTGCATGGTGGAGAGCATGCAGACTACTTTAGCGGGGATCAGGGTTAATGGGGGTCGGAAATACACGAATGGGATGCGTCAGTTACACTAGTTTGCAAGATCAACGGTGATGCGCACGATTTCGCGCGCTTACCAGCGGACATGATCCGCGTCCGGGGATGTTGAATGAAGCAAACTCTTCGCCCATGGATTCGATCTTCATCGCATGTAGAATTTTCCGCCCCTTCGCCCAGCCTGGGATGTTCCGGCAGGGTGCTCGGTGTGGAAAACCATTCTGGCCTGCGAGTCTGCGCGTGTTTGCGCGTATTTTGCTTGACGACGAAGCGGGCCACAAACTCCACACGAAAGCTTTCGGTGCAGCGCATATGTACTTCAGCGCTAGCCAAAATAAAGCGACGAAAGGAACTCCGTGACCGAAACGGATAACGCAGCAGCTTCCCAAGACTTAGCTGCATTGAAACTTCCGGAACTGCGCAAAATGGCCGCAGACAAGGGCCTCAAAGGTATTTCCGCCCTGCGTAAGGGCGAGCTGATTGAGGCCATCAAGACCGGCAAGGTGCCTAATAGGAAGGCCGCGGCGTCCAAGGCACCCAAGGCCGATGAGGCTGCGCCAGCGGAAGACAAGCCACGCCGCGCGACCCGCCCGAGCGACTCTGCCGAC
>NZ_JBHWRP010000053.1:0-7918 GCF_043426755.1 Corynebacterium sp.
CAGCTGCCCGCGGAGTCCTCCCCTCAAGCCCGGGCGGTGCGCCGCGGCTTGGGGATTGGCCCAGACACACCGCGGTGGCAACCGCCGGTCGAGGTTCTCGAGGCGGTGCGCGAGACGGCCCCGGTGGTCGTGCCTACCCCGGTACCGGAGGTGCTCCGCGTCCAGGAGGATGCGTGGGCGCTGCTACCAACCGGGGGAGTGCAGCCACTTTCGGAGGCGCAAGCACAAATTTTTGAGTCCGCAGGCGCGAAAACACGCCAGCTTACCCGCGAGGAGTTAGCAGCCTTTGCCGATGCCAGCGACCCGGTGCGTGTGACGATTCCCGCCGAGATGCCCACGCTGCGCGACCCGGCGGAGCTGCAGCTGTGCGCCACGGCCGATGGCGGGGTGGGCACCTTCGCTACCGGCCAGGAGCTGCCAGGGCAGGTGGAGCTCTCCGGATCCTCGGTAGCCCGCCAGTTCCGTGGCCTGTCTTCCGGTGCGGTTGGGGTGGATACTGGGCACAGTTTCCACGTGGTCTCCGGCAGCGGTGTGCGTCACGCGGTGGCAGACCCCACGGTGTTTGATGTCCTAGGGATCACGCGTGTCGACGAGGTCCCCTGGGCAATCGTCCAACTCCTCCCGGAGGGGCCGGACCTTAGCCAGGAGAGGGCGCGCCGGGCAACGTACTAGTTCCAGGGTTACGCCTGCTCAGGAGCGGTGGGCAGGTCGTGCCCAGAGTCCCGGCAGGCAAAAACCATAAAGAGTGGTTACAGTGGCGTTACATGAGCTTAACGGACAACATCGCGGATAGTGCAGTGCGAGTAGCAAGTGGTCTGACGAATGTGTTGGGTAATACTTTTACCTCGCGCAGCGTCGACGCAGAATACATCCAACCCGTCGGATGGCAGGCGCACCGCAAGGGTGTAGAAGCCCTCGTCGATAGCTTCGCTGAGGTTCCGAAAGACCAGCGAGTGCGCTTGGCGAAGAAGACATCTAACGTGTTCCGTGGCCGCAGCGGGGGCTCGGCGGGACTTGATGTCAGCGGCCTCGGCGGTGTCATTGAGGTTGATCCCGTTGCCCGCACCGCGGATGTCCAAGGCATGTGCACCTATGAGGATTTGGTGGATGCCACCTTGCCGCATGGCCTTGCACCCTTTGTTATTCCGCAGTTGAAGACCATCACCTTGGGCGGGGCGGTGACCGGAATGGGCGTGGAGTCCACATCTTTCCGCAATGGGCTGCCGCATGAATCCGTCATTGAAATGGATATCCTCACCGGCACCGGTGGGATTGTCACCGCAACGCGTGAGAGCAATGTCGACCTTTTCCGCTCCTTCCCGAACTCTTACGGTTCCTTGGGCTACGCGATCAGGCTCAAGATCGAGCTGGAGCCGGTGAAAAAGTACGTCGCTATGTCGCATGTGCGCTTCGACGATCTGACCTCCTACCAAGAGGCTCTGGCCGGGTACTCCGAGTCCGGCACTTTCGAAGACGCACCGATCCACGGGCTGGACGGTGTTTCTTTTTCGCCCGATGAGTCCTACCTGATCATCGCCCAGGCCACGGACGAGGAAGGCCCCACCTCCGATTACACGCGCGACCGCATCTATTACCAGTCGCTGCGCCACCCCGAAGGTGTATTGCGCGACCGGTTGACCATTCGCGACTACATCTGGCGCTGGGATACTGACTGGTTCTGGTGCTCCCGCGCGTTTGGTGTGCAAAACCCACAGGTGCGCGCCATCTGGCCACGTGAGCTGCGTCGCAGTGCCTTCTACTGGAAGCTGATTGGGCTGGACCGTAAGTACAACGTCGAACACAACCTGGTTAATCGCCCCAAGGGCTTGCCCCATCGGGAGCGCGTGGTGCAAGACGTGGAAGTCACAGTGGACAAGACGGCCGAGTGGCTGGAGTGGTTCTTCCAGGCGTGTGACATTCAACCGGTATGGCTGTGTCCGATCCGCCTGCGCGACAGTTCGCAGGATCTCGTCGGCAAGGGCGAAAAGACCGCCGATGAGCGCGCGCCGTGGCCTCTGTATCCGCTGGAGCCAGGCACGACGTGGATCAATATGGGATTCTGGTCCGCTGTGCCCGGTGACCACGTTTCTAAGGACGCTGAGCCTGGGGCCTTCAACAGGGTCATTGAGAAGAAGGTGTCCGAACTCGGTGGGCATAAGTCCCTGTACTCGGAGGCTTTCTACACCCGCGAACAGTTTGAAGCGCTCTACGGCGGACATCTGCCGGAAGAAATGAAGCAGGTATATGACCCTGAGGGGCGTTTTCCCGGTCTCTATGAGAAGACCGTCGGCGGCGCATAATCGCGCATAAATTTTGTCAGAGTAAATAGATTGGTAAGTGAAGGATAGAGGTAAATGACATCCCCTTTTGTACCCATGACCGTTGCAGAGATCGTCGACGAATTCATTGAGGGTGAGAACCCATTCCGCTGGGAGGCATTCGATGGGTCCGCAACTGGGCCTGAGGATGCGAAGTACAAGGTGAGCATCAACTCGCCGGAGGGGTTGAGCTACATCGTGACTGCACCAGGCGACGTCGGTCTTGCGCGCGCATTCGTGACGGAGGGCCTCACCGTTGAAGGCGAGCACCTGGCTCACCCGTATGGAATTTTCGATTCATTGCGTGAGCTGTACAGCAAGATGAAGAAACCCGATTTCCGCACGATGGCGAAGATCCTGCGCTCGCTCGGTTCGATGGGTGCCATCCAGGTGCAGCCGATCCCAGAGGTGGAGGAGGCCAGCTGGCTGGAGCGCACGATCCGCCAGGGCCTGTCCAAGCACTCCAAGGAGCGCGATGCCGATGTGATTTCCGCGCACTATGACGTGGGCAATGACTTCTACGAGCTTTTCCTTGGCGATTCGATGACGTATACCTGCGCGATCTACCCGCACGAGAACGCCACGCTGGAGGATGCTCAGGAGAACAAGTACCGCACGGTGTTCGACAAGCTGGGGCTGAAGGCCGGCGACCGCCACCTCGACGTGGGCTGCGGCTGGGGTGGCATGGTGCGCTATGCCGCGCGCCAGGGTGTGCATTCGATCGGTGTGACCTTGTCGAAGGAGCAGGCTGAGTGGGCCCAAGCCAAGATTAAGGAAGAAGGCTTGGAGGAATTTGCGGAGGTTCGTTACCAGGATTACCGCGATGTCGCCGAGTCCGAGTTCGACGGCATTTCCGCCATCGGCATCTTGGAGCACGTCGGCGTGGACAACTACCCGCAGTTCTTCGAGTTCCTCCAGGACAAGGTGCATGTGGGCGGCAAGATTTTGAACCACTGCATTACCTACCCGGATAACCACAAGACGGCCAAGGGCACGTTCATTGACCGCTACATCTTCCCGGACGGCGAACTGACCGGTTCTGGCACGATTACCCAGGCCATGCAGGATGTCGGACTTGAGGTGGTGCACACCGAGACGTTCCGCTTCGACTACATGCGCACCCTGCGCGACTGGTGCGAGAACCTGAAGGAGAATTGGGACAAGGGTGTCGAACTTGTCGGCCTGCCCACCGCCAAGCTCTACGGCATGTACATGGCGGGCTCCGAGTGGGGCTTCGAGCACAACGTGGTCAGCCTGTACCACTTCCTCGGTGTGAAGCTTCCGGAGGACGGCACCCGCGAGGACACCCCAGAGCGCCGCTGGTGGAAGGATGTCACCGCGGAGGAGTTCTACGCTTAGGCCATCGCTTAACGCCGAGCAGCCGTGTCGGGTAGATGTTCTACAGTAGTAGGCATGATCCGTGTGCGTCCTACTGTGAAGGTTCTCAAAGCTTTGAAGCGGCTCGACCGGCTGCCCCCGAGAGTGGATACTCTGTATATGGAGGCACAACGTTCCAAAGGCGCCGACGCTCAGGTTGGATGGTCTCAAGCGTGCACAGCAGCGGAAACAGATGTTGCGTTGCTGGTCTATTGCGCGGATCGGTTTCAAAGATCGGTTTTTGAGCGACACAAGGCAATGACTGCCGAGGCTGGTGTTCCAGTCTTTGAAGCTCGGGATACTGTTAGCCCAGCGATTCGCGGAGCGGTCGTGTACGACCAAGCGACAACCTGCCACTGGTTGGTCCACGTCGATCGTCACGATGAGTTCCATAAATCTGGTCCGACAGCTATTAAAAGTTTGAAAGCTGCAGGTCAGTTGGGCCCCAATAGTGTTGATGTGAAACTTCTTGAGCACTCACTGGAGGAAGAACAGTGGGCTAACTTCCGTGTCTCCACATTGCGTGCTTTAGTTGATGCTCTCAGAGCGAGCATGGACGGTGAAGGAGAAAGTGGTTTCACAGTCAGTTTTCCTCAGTCGGAGAAGATTCACCCACTGACTGTGTCGGTTGATGCGGTCGCGGATAGGGAGTGGCTAAAAAGCCATCCGAGCAAGGAGATTGACACGGTAGTACTCGCATTTCCTTTGGAGCACATGATGCCCCATGAGCGTGATGAATTGTTGAGGACATGCGTCCCGTTCGTACAGCCAGATGAAAACTGGGTAGAACCGGTGTATGGGAAGTCTTTTGAGGTACACATGTTGGTAACTCGGGGAAAGTTGCACCAAATTTTAGGTACGGCCTCGCATGAATTACCAACACAGCGGTGCGACCCGCCGGCACCGAACTACATGCATTACACCCATAAGAATGGTTTGACCCAGGCATATGTTGAGGGACTGGCGGTGGAAGCAGTCTGTGGGCGATGGTGGGTTCCCATTGGCGATGACAAAACTCATGCCCACCTAGAGGTATGTCCAGATTGTGCGCGTGAAGAACCTATCGCGCAGTTCTTTGCAAACCTTCGTCAGGGGCGGTTCTCTACAGATCGTTGAGGTACTTCAATTCCTCCTCGTTGAGCTCAACGGTGGAATTAGGCTGTGAAGTGGAGTGAAGGGCATTCGCCAGTACTTCCTTGCCACGACGCTGCCGTTGCATAAACTCCTTAAGATCGTTCATCTTGATACGACGGTGCGTGCCCACGCGGTGGAAGGGTAACGCACCGTTATCCATAAACGACAAGAGGTGGGGTCGGCTAACTTTCATAAGTTTCGCAGCCTCATTGGGGGTGAGTTCTGCATCAGAGGCGAGAACATCCACATCCATGCCTTCTTCGTGGGCAGCAAGAATGCGCTGAAAGATGACTGCAAGCGACGATGTCGGATCATTGTTGATCAGCGTGCGAAGCTGTTCGACGTGTTCGTCGGTAAGCGTTGCGGTGTCAAGGTGAGCGATCGTAGAGGTGGGCATAAAAAGTCTCTTTTCATAAAGTGGCCCATTAGGGCCCGCAGAGGATCTGTAATTGAATTAACTGTAACTGCTGTAATATCTGCAACTCTACCGTAGGGTTGCGATGCTGTAAACTTTTACTTCAGATTGGCGGCAACGTGGGAGCTAGGTGTGCACGCTGGGAGATAACTAGTGCCCAGCACTGTTGTGCACGGAACGTCTCGAGAGTCCAACAACAAGCACTAGAAGCGCTACAAATAGGCTGATCGAAACACTAAGCCAAGTGGCTCGATGTAAAGCGAATGATTCGAGTGTTTCGGTGTGCTGAACCTGCACAGGATGCTCCGATGGTGCAGCATTTTGGGCTGGGCCTGCTGAAGAAATGGCCTGGTAGGGGTCGATGACTCCGCCGGCTGGTTCGGCAGCGCGGATCAGTCGCTGGCGCAACTGGGCCGGAGATTCCTCGGGGAAACGCTCTTGCAAAAGTGCAGCAGTGCCGCTGATCACTGGAGCGGCGAAACTCGTGCCGGCAAACACCTCCAATCCCGCTTGAGCGCGCGGATAAATCCCGGCAGCGAACCCTTCTCCGTTAGGGGACAAGGCCACCTCCGGCATACCGATCGCGGAGACTGCTGGCTGGTCCTCAGGCGTTGTTACCGAATAATTCGCCAGGGTGTAAGCACCATCGCGAGCAGCCACGGCAACCACCGTGGGAAGGTGAGCGGGGTAGACGAATGAGCCATCGGGGCAGTCATCGGTGATGTTTCCGGCGGCGGCTACGACCACTGCCCCGGCATCCTCCGCGCGGGCGAGGGCCCCGCGCAGGATGGCATCGTCGACACGCGTAGAAGGCGAGATGCACGACACCACGGAAATATTGATCACATCGGCCTGGTGGTTGAGGGCGTCGTGGATGGCTTCTGCCAGGGAGGCGAGGCTGCCGGCGCTGCCGGGATCATCTGGGTCGATGCGGAAATGTCCGGAGGTCTGCCGGATCGCGACGATCCGCGCATCTGGGGCCACGCCATAATCAGCGCCACCAATGATGCCGGCGACGACGGTGCCGTGCCCGTCGCAATCATGCAAAGGATGCGGGGTGGCAGGGGTGACGAAATCTGCACCCGGCACCAACTGCGAGAGTTGCGGGTGGGGAGTAACTCCGGTGTCGATGACCGCCACCGTGGTACCGGCGCCAGTGGCAAGGTCGCGCAACGGGCCCAGATCCGGTCTCTCCTCAGGCACTTCAGCCGGTTCGGGTAGCACGCAGGGGAGGTCTTGGGCAACAGCGGGTGCCGCGGACCACGGATGTGCCCCAGTTCCGAATAGTGTGCCGACTGCGAGTGCGAATGCGCAGATCAGGCGCGCTACGTGGGGTCTCATCCGAGGCCTCGAATCAGGGCAAAGATCCCGGCCACGTGAATCGCAAGCGGAATGACCGCAATGATGGCGGCCTGTTCAGCGCGTTCGAACCACACCACCGTGGTCGGTTCTAGCCGAGAGACCAGCCCGGCCCACAGGGGCGCGGCGATCGCCACGAGGGCGACCAGGATACCGGCGACAAGTACTGCTGGGTGTACATCATCGCGAGTAAGTGCCACCGTGCCTACCCCGGCGGCCGCAATCGCCAGCGACATCAGTGATACTCGCGCGATGGGTGCGACGTGCCGGGACGCGTGAATAATGATCGCTCCGGCCAGGCACAGGCAGAGCAGCCACGTCCACTCGCCTCCCCGGAGTGCAAACTGGACCAGCCCTGGCACCATCCCTAAGGACACGCCCATATACATTCCGTCGCTGATGCGGTGGGCGACCAGCGCACGACGATCCACGTCCGGTTGGTGATCATGGGCATCGGGCAAAGGTTCACCCGCGGTGGGAACACGGGGAATACTCAGTCCCGCCAGTTGAGTGGCCAGGCCGGGAACCGCCATGATGATCAGCAGCCCGACCAGCGCGGAAAGTGCTGCGGGTGCGGATCCCCCAGGCAGCCAGGCGCCGACACACCCTGCGATGATCACCAAGCAAGCAGTGGCGGTGGTCGTCGTAAAGCGCGTGCCAATCAATCGGAAATAGGCAGTGCATCCGGTGGCCACCAGGGACGTCACACACGCGACCACTAGTGCAAGAGCGAGTGAGGCCGCGGTATTCTCGCCGCCCCATACCCACAGTCCTGTGGCCAGGCCGCTTCCGAGGACCGCGGCAATGATCAGCCCCTGACCTGCGGTGTAAATACCCAGCAGGACTAGGAGCAGCGTCGACACGCCATAGGCAATGGGAAGCGGAATTACCGTGGCCAGCAACGCGGCTAGCCCGAGCGCCATGACAAGCGCTGCGGCATGGTCCACGTCTGGAGCGCGGGACGAGGCCCCAGCCTGCGCGACGAGGGCTTCCGCAGCGTCGCGGACCACGGGCGGCTCGGAGGTTGTTTCCGGGCGCATGACGACGATCGACCCGTCCACAAGATCCACATCGTGCAGCGGCGCATACTTGTCCAGTGGCTGGCCTGACACCGTAGTGAACTGCCAGGGCGAAGAGGTCGGTGGCGCATCGATGATGTCGCTGAGCTCCGGCAAAACCTCCGCTAGACTCGATGAACTGGGAAGTGTGACATCGACAGCGGAATGATGTTGGCCAATATCAAGGCGCAGCGTCAGTCGCACCACGTGGTGCATGGCAGCAGACATGGAATAAATACCCCCGAATGTTCTTTTCT
>NZ_JBHWRP010000054.1:0-17828 GCF_043426755.1 Corynebacterium sp.
ATTGGTGTTGTGGGCCCGAACGGCGCCGGTAAGTCGTCGCTTCTGAAGATCATGGCTGGCATCGACCAGCCCAATAACGGTGAGGCATTCCTGGACCCAGGTGCCACCGTGGGCATCCTGCTGCAGGAACCCCCTCTGAATGAGGAAAAGACTGTGCGTGAAAACGTCGAGGAGGGTCTCGGCGACATCATGGTGAAGAAGCAGCGCTTCGAGGAGATCGCCGAGGAAATGGCGACAAACTACTCGGACGAGCTCATGGAGGAAATGGGCAAGCTGCAGGAGGACCTCGACGCAGCAGACGCATGGGAGGTTGACTCCAAGATTGACCAAGCGCTGAACGCGCTGCGCTGCCCGCCTGCCGACGAGCCCGTCACCCACCTCTCTGGTGGTGAGCGTCGTCGTGTGGCTCTGGCGAAGCTGTTGCTGACCCAGCCTGACCTGTTGCTTCTCGACGAGCCGACGAACCACCTGGACGCTGAGTCCGTGCTGTGGCTGGAGAAGCATCTGCAGGACTACCCAGGTGCCGTCCTGGCAATTACTCACGACCGCTACTTCCTGGACAACGTCGCAGAGTGGATCTGTGAGGTTGACCGCGGAAAGCTGTACCCATACGAGGGTAACTACTCCACCTACCTGGAGAAGAAGGCGGAGCGCCTCGAGGTTGCTGGCCAGAAGGACAAGAAGCTGCAGAAGCGCCTGAAGGACGAGCTGGCATGGGTGAAGTCCTCACCGAAGGCTCGCCAAGCGAAGAACAAGGCGCGTCTGGAACGCTATGAGGAGATGGCTGCGGAGGCAGAGAAGTACCGCAAGCTGGACTTCGAGGAAATCCAGATCCCAACGCCACCACGCCTGGGCAACCAGGTTGTGGAGGTAGAGAATCTGGAGAAGGGCTTCGACGGCCGTACTTTGATCAAGGACCTGTCGTTTACGCTGCCACGAAATGGCATCGTGGGCGTGATTGGCCCGAATGGTGTGGGTAAGTCCACCCTGTTCAAGACCATCGTCGGCTTGGAAGAGCCGGATGCGGGCACCGTGAAGGTGGGCGACACTGTTCAGATCAGCTACGTCGACCAGAACCGTGCGAACATCGATCCGGAGAAGACGGTGTGGGAAGTCGTTTCTGACGGCCTGGACTACATCGTGGTGGGGCAGAATGAGATGCCTTCGCGCGCTTACCTGTCCGCCTTTGGTTTCAAGGGTGCAGATCAGCAGAAGCCATCGAAGGTGCTTTCTGGTGGCGAGCGCAACCGTCTGAATCTGGCGCTGACCCTGAAGCAGGGCGGCAACCTGATCCTGCTTGACGAGCCGACAAACGACCTGGACGTCGAAACACTCGGCTCCCTGGAGAACGCGCTGCAGAACTTCCCGGGCTGTGCAGTGGTCATTTCGCACGACCGCTGGTTCCTGGACCGCACCTGTACCCACATTCTTGCGTGGGAGGGCGACCATGAGGAAGGCAAGTGGTTCTGGTTCGAGGGTAACTTCGGCGACTACGAGAAGAACAAGGTCGAGCGTTACGGCGAAGAGGCCGCAAAGCCAAAGGCATCCACGCATCGCAAGCTGACACGATAGCGGAAAGCCAGATAGGATTACCTTTTATGTCGGACCAATCTTCAAATATCCATCTCCACGAGGTGCCTCTGCGCTGGGGCGACTTTGACCGCTACGGGCACATCATGAACGCCCGTTATGTTGAGATCGCCCAGGAAGCACGCGTGGAGTTCGCGGACGAGTACTTCGAAAAGCGTGGCCACGAGTTTGCAGTATTCGTGCGCCACATTGAGTGCGATTTCCTGCGGCCGATCCTGCCTGACACGAAGACGGTTGTCGTCGAGACGCAGGTTGTCGAAATCGGCAACACGTCCTTCACTACCCGCCAGGAGATCAAGGACCGCCAGGGTCGCACCGCGTGCGTCGTCGAGTGCGTGCAGGTGGCCATCGACATGGAGGTAGAGCGCCCGCGTTCCCTGACCCAAAAAGAAGTGGGCATCCTGACCATGAAGCCGGAGGAGCCCGCAGAGTGACGGATGAATCACTCACCATCACCGACGGTGCTGCTGGCCTGCGTTCTTTGGTCGGCCGCACCGTCGGCATGGACGCTTCGGCGTCCGCACGGTTCTCGGCGCGTGACGACGGCACCGTAGACGTTTTCGTCTCCACGCCCTTCGAAGTGATTGCTTCACGACGAGTCGTCGGCACCTGCTCGCGTGATGGGGCAGTGGTGTCTGCAACTGACCTGCTTGATGCTCTTGCCGAAGAACGTTCCTACATCGGGGCTGCCCGGGACCCGAATTGGATTGGTGCTCTTCCTCCAAAAACGGGGTTTGTGGAGCGCGAGGTGCTCCCGGTCACCGTCGTGCGTGGTTTGGCCGACCAAGGCCAAGATCTAGCGCGTCAGTTTTCCGGGCCGCTGGGACCGCCGAAGTCCCTTTTGGACCAGACGGTGATCACTATCGACGATGAGGTGGAGATTCCCATGCGGATGATCTTCGCCTGCACGTCGCTGGGCTTGATCCCCGGGTTTTCCGCGCCGGTGGAGATCCCTCGCCACCTTCGCGTCTCGACGATAGGCCGGTGGACCCGGTTGGATGCCCCATTTGGGTCTGTGTACCATTCATCAGGCCTTGGGCTGTTCGTCTAAACGTTCTATAGCCCTTTAGCCGCGTGGAGTATTGTTGCACCACGCGGTTATTTTTATGATTTTTATCACACCCTATTTCGAACGCGCGTTCCCTGGGTTAAAATGGGGTAGTCAATGAACGATACGGGGACATAATCGGGACAATTTCGTCGAGGGGGTGACGAAGCCATGTGGCACTCGAATACAGGTGAGGCATACTACGCAGTCTGCTCCGACAAACCGAAGGCCAGGAAGCAACGGCTCTTAAGGCAACTTGAGTACGACATCTGGAAAGGCCTCTTCGCCGATACCGAGGCACCACAAGAAGTGCGCGACTGGTCTGAATATGCAGCCGGACTGTCCGCAGACCTTGGCGTGTCTGAAACGATGATTGCCAACAACCTTCTCGCGATGGACACGCTCATTGCCCTTCCACGCTTTCAGCTATTGGTGGAATCCTTATATCACGCGAATATGATCCTGCTACGGAAGATCGCAGCCACGCTATGCTGCGACACCTTCTGGGATCATCCAGAGAACCAGGCCATCGTCGATGAGTTTCTGACTGAATTCCTCACCCCGACGAAACCCGCCCAAGTCATGCCTGGGCCCCGGGCAGTAGGGAACAGGCTCGAAGATCTGCTGCGCGAATTAAGGAATGCCCCAGAGGCCGAAGAGTCCGAACCAGCAGTCCCGGACCACTACGTCGAGGACAACAAAGACGGAACCTTCACCACCTCCAGCACCTGGGATGGATACACCACGGCCCAGATCGATGAGGCAATTCGCGCATTCGCCGCCAAAGAAAAGATCTCCTTGGCTCAAGCCCACGCACGCCTCATCTTGGAAGATATTGATCTTTCTGTTGTCCTCAACGTGTACAAGGCCAGCGACGTAGCAGAGGCGTGTGCATGGATGCCTGGCTCCGGAAATCTCAGCCCAGAGGAAACCGAGGCCGCTGAGCGGGACGCACAGACTGTCCGTGACATCATGGCCGCAAAAGACAGGGTGACCGAACAATACGCGGCTACCGGCCTGATGCGCGCGTATATCAACGGGCGCGACGGGACCTGCCGCTGGCCAGGTTGTAACCGCCCAGCTACCCACACCGACAAAGACCATTGTGTCGACTGGGCCAAGGGCGGACCGACCAGCCCGAGAAATCTGGTCAGTCTGTGTAGGCACCACCACAATCGGAAAACTGACGGGTTAGTTCACTACATCTTCGAACCGATCAGTGGTGACGTCTACTGGCTATTCAGGGACGGCACTTGGGTCGTCGACGAAGCCGACGGGCTCCTCGCACCGAAGAATGCCCGCTGGAAAGTAACCCTCAACCAGCGGAAGAAGCGAAGACGTCAAAAGGCTGGACCGAGCAAACAGACCAGCCCGCCGACGAAACGCGCACCGCAATACGAAGGGCCGCCACCGTTCTAACTGGGGGCTACTTGTTGATCATCATTGCTGCGACACGCACCATATGGTCCCAGAGTGCCGCGCGATGCTCGTCGGAAACTTCCACGCTGTCCAAAGAGTTATGCATCAACTCAAGCCAGCGTTCTGCCTCCGGCTCCCCGATCTCATAGGGGAAGTGGCGCCTGCGCAACATCGGTGCCCCACGCTTCTCGTTGAAAGTGGTAGGCCCGCCCCAATACTGGGCGAGGAACCACTTCAAGCGCTGCTCGGCCCCCTCCCAATCATCTTGGGGGTACATTGGGCCGATCAGGTCGTCGTCACGCACCTGCGTGTAGAAGCCTTCGACGAGCGCGGAAAAGAACGCATCGCCGCCGACTTGTTCATAAAAAGATGTGGCCATGGCACAACCCTACGGGCAGTTACTCTTCTTCGCTGCCTGGGAACTGAATTCGGCCATTCGGGTAGGGGAGCGGCACCCCAGCGCTTTGAAGGTCATCAAGGATGCGCCGGTTGAGATGCCGTTGGACGCTCCATTGCTGGCCAGGCAAAGTTTTTACCGAAACGCGGTAGCTCATATGGTCAACGGCGAAATCGGTCACGCCATTCAGGACGGGTGGCTCCAAGACGGAACTCTTCCACTCATCGCCCTCAAGGGCTCGCTCCGCAGAAGAAATGATCGTGTCGGCCACCGCGTCAGGGTCTGCTTTGAGCGACACAGGGATCTGGACGCGGGCCACTGAGTAGGAAGCAGAGTAGTTGCCTACCTGCAAGATCTCGCCGTTGCGGACGTACCATAGTGTGCCGTCGATGTCGCGCACCGTCGTAATGCGCAGGGTGACTTCCTCGACATCGCCGGAAATGTCGTTGACCTCAATCGTGTCGCCCACTCCGTATTGGTCTTCCAGCAGCATAAAGATGCCGGACAGGAAATCCTTCACCAGGGACTGTGCGCCGAAACCGATCGCAACACCGACCACACCGGCCGAGGCGATCAGTGGGCCAATATTCACGCCGAGCTGGTCTAGGACCGCCAGGGCTGCCCAGACCCATACAATGATCGCTACCGCGGAGCGGCCCACGCTCGCCAGGGTTTTCACGCGTTGTTTTCGGCGCTCCTCCTGCGCTTTCTGCTGCGCGGAGAGCTCCCCGCTGGCGGAACGGAAAAATAGGGGGAAGTTGTTGCCGCCACTGTCAATGTTGTGGCGGGCAGCGCGGTTGATCACCCGCACAAGAATCCAATGAATGATCGCTGCGACGACCAGGATGACCAGAATCTTCAGCGGTCGCTCGATGATCCATTCTTGGGTCACGGGGTTGTTCCACCATTCGTTGACGCTACCGACGGCATCATCGACTGATGTGGGTACTGGCGTGCTTTCTTCTTGGGCTAGGTAAGTGTTCAAATGACTCCTTTCTTCACGGGAACATTGTAACGGTGCATATAATTCACCGCCGAGTGAACAGCTTGGTCTACTATGTGTCTAATCTCGAACTAGAAAGGAACCCTATGTCCAACGGTTCTGGTTTTTCCACCGACTCCATCCATGCCGGTTACGAACCCGACAGTTTGTACGGGTCCATCAACGTACCCATCTACGCGTCGACCACCTTCCAGCAAGATGGTCTTGCGGAATTGCGGAACGGCTACGAATACACGCGCGTGGGCAATCCGACGATCACGGCACTAGAAAAGACCGTCGCCGCCCTTGAACGCTCGGACTATGCGGTCGCGTACGCGTCAGGCATGGCGGCAATCGATACGGTGCTGCGCATCCTGTTGAAGCCGGGTGACCACATCATCATCGGCAACGATGCATACGGTGGCACCTACCGCCTGATCAACCAAATTTTCAACCAGTGGGGCATTGAAAATACCGTCGTCGATACGACGAAGCCGGAACAGGTCCAGGCAGCTATTCAGGACAACACCAAGGTGATCTGGGTGGAAACGCCAACCAATCCGGCGCTCGATATCGTCGATATCCGCGCGATCGCTGACATCAAGGGCTCTACGTCCCTCGTCGTTGACAATACCTTCGCCTCCCCGTACCTCCAGCAGCCTTTGGCGCTCGGTGCGGACGTCGTTGTGCACTCGACGACGAAGTACCTGGGCGGACACTCGGATGTGATCGGTGGCCTCGTCTGCGCCAACGATCCTGCGCTAGAGGAGCAGCTCCGCTTCTTCTTTGGCTGGGTCGGCGCGATCCCATCGCCCTTCGATACCTACCTGACGGCTCGCGGAATCAAGTCGCTGAGCGTGCGCATGGACCGCCACTGCGATAACGCGGAGAAGGTGGCGGAGTTCCTGCAGGGGCGTGAGGAGGTGGCTCGCGTGTGTTACCCGGGTCTGCCGGATCACCCGAACCACGAAGTGGCGAAGAAGCAGATGAAGCGTTTCGGCGGCATGGTGTCCGTGATTTTCCAAACGGAGGAGCAAGCGAAGAAGTTCTGCAAGTCCACCAAGCTGATCGCGCTGGCAGAATCGCTCGGCGGGGTGGAGTCATTGGTGGAACACCCGGCCACCATGACTCACGTGTCCGTCGAGGATTCCGATTTGGCGGTGCCGCGCGAGCTGGTTCGCATTTCCATCGGGATCGAGGACGTGGAAGACCTGATCGCCGACATCGAGCAGGCCCTCGCTCAGCTGTAGTTTGCGAAGGAAACTTAACGTCGCACGCGAATTCCCCTATATCTTAGGTTGTGGACGTATTCCATAATCGGTGTACCGAACAACCAACGGAGGTGTTATGGCCCGCAAACCTGCCTATGTGGCCATCGCTGAAACGCTTCGCAAAGGGATCGAGGATCGCACCTACAAGCCGGGGGATCGTCTGCCCGCGGAGCGTGAGCTGGTCAGCGAGTTCGACGTTGCTCGCATGACCATCCGTCACGCCCTCGACCTCCTGCAGATGGAGGGGCTGATCGATCGCAAACGCGGCCGCACCGGGGGCACGTTTGTCCGCGCGGTTCCGCCCATGCTGGAGCTAACAAAGATCGACGGCGTGGATGCCCAACTTGATTCCCTGGAGATTGCACACTCTCACGAAACGCTCAGCCAAGGGGTCGTCTCGGCCCCGCACCCAGTGGCAACGGCCTTCAAGATCAACTCGGGCGATGACGTATTTCGGGCGGAGGTGCTGCGTTATATCTCCGGGGTGCCAGGGATTCTAGAGACCATCTTTGTACCGCTGGAATATGCAGACATCGCGCAGCACCTCGACCACTCCCTGATTGACGCGTTGGCCAATAAGCTAGGGGCGGACGTCGACAAGCGCGAAGACGTGATCGTGCCAGGGGCTGCCACAGACGCAGAGCGCAGCCGTTTGGAAGTGACCAGCGCTGCGCAGGTCCTGCGGATCACGCGGACAACACACCTGCGTAACGACGACATCGTCGCCTTTTCCTACGTGGCAATTCGCCCGGACGTGGCTCAAGTCAAGGTTGTCACCGCGCGGGATTAAACCAGGCGGTAGCCGGATCCGCGGATGGTTTCGATCTTCTCTGCACCAATCTTCTTCCGCAGGGTCCGGATATAGACGTCGACCACGTTGGAGCCGGGATCAAAATCCATCCCCCAGACCATGGACAGCAACTGGGCGCGCGAGAGGATCTGGCCGGGGTGGCGCATGAACGTCTCCAACAGGCTGAGCTCGCGGCGGGACAAGTCTTTCCACTTGCCATCCACCTGAACCCGCTGGGAGCACAGATCCAGCACCAAATCGCCGCGCGTGAGCTCCACAGAGGAAGGTGACTGCCTTTCGCTCAGACGAAGGCGGACGCGCGCCAGTAACTCGGCGAACTGAAAAGGCTTCGGCATGTAATCGTCGGCACCGCCCTCAAGCACGCGGACGCGGTCTTCCACTTTGGTGCGCGCCGTCAACACGATGATGGGCAGGGTGACCCGCAGCGTACGGAGCTGTTCTAACACGTCGGCCCCGTCCATGTGGGGCAGGCCGAGGTCCAAGATCATGAGGTCGTAGTCGCCAGTGCGCGCCATGGCAAAGGCCGCCGGCCCGGAATCAACCGTGTCACACGGGTAGCCCGCAGCCGTCAGGCCGCGTTCGATGAAGTCGGCGATCCCATGGTCGTCTTCGGCGATCAAAATTCTGCTCATAGTGTTTCTCCGTCTCGATTCAAGACCTCAGGGTCCTCCGGGGCAGGAATTTCCAGCCCAAAAATACTACCAAGCCCAACTGTAGATTCAACGAACGCGTGGCCCCCGTGGGCCTCACCAATCGCCTGCACAATCGACAGGCCCAGGCCCGCGCCACTCGGCCGCGACCCCAGGTTGTCCCCGCGGGAGAAGCGGTCGAACAGCTTCCCGCGCGTCTCCTCAGGGATACCTTCGCCACGGTCGCGCACCCAGAAACGCACGGTCCGGTCTTCGCCCTCGCCCAGCAGGGTACTGCCGATCTCTACCTGCTCGTCGGAATACTTCAGCGCATTGCCGAACAATTCCAGCACCGCCTCGGTGACTCGTTCCGCGTCGAGCTCCGCCTCACCTTCGGCCATCTCGACAAGGCGGGCCCGCTCGTCGATAGTCGAGGCTTTATCGTCGATGGAGATCGTCAGCTCTGTCAGGTCCGTCAGCTCGGGTTGGACGAAATCGCCCGAATCCGCCACGGCCAGGGTGAGCATGTCGTTGACCATGCGCGCCATCCGATCCAGCTCAGCGGTGGCCAACTCGATGGATTTCGCCTGGTCCTCCGGCGCGGTATACGGCAGCAGCTCGAGCTGCCCGCGCACCACGGTGATCGGAGTGCGCAGCTCGTGCCCGGCGTCGTCGACGAACTGCCGCTGGTCGCGGTAGGCGGCCTCGATGCGGTCGAGCATCGCGTTGAACGTGATCGCCAGTTGCCCGATCTCGTCGTTCGATTCCACAGGCACGCGCGCGGTCAGGTCAGAGTTGCTTATCGACGAGGCGACCTTCTGCAGCTTGCGGATCGGCGCTGTGATCTGCCCCGAAATGAACCATGCCATCAACATCGCGGCAATCAGACCGCCCAGCGAGATCAGGCTGATCCACATCATGTTGTTATTAGCTTGGGTCCGGTCGGGTCCGGAATCATAAATCACGGCGAAGGTTGCATTGTCGTCGATTTCCACCCGGCCCCAGTGCATCCCCTCGTACCGGCCGCCGTGGGAGGGACTATTGAGGATCTCGTGCACGATGGGATCGTCGAAAGCCACCGGATCCGGTTGTTCGCCAGACAGCTGGGAATAGTCTAGTTGGAGCATTTTCCCGTCGATCAAGCCCAGCATATTTTCCGTGGGGTCAGGGATCTGCCGCTGGAGATAGACCTCGATGAGGCGCTGCGGATCGTCGAAAGCTTCACCGGTTTCAGGATCAACGCCATCGTTGGCGAATTTCGCAAACTCGTCGATTTCTTGAACCACCGCGCCGTTCACGCTGTCAGTGATCTGGCCCATATAAAACGAACGAGTAAAGACTAATACCGCGGAGAGTGCGAAAAACACCACCACGGTCGTCCACACAACCACCCGTCTTCTCAGAGAGGTGGCCAGTGGCTTCTTTTTAGTCGTCATCCCAATCGTCGTCCCAGTCATCATCCCAATCATCGTCGTCCCAGTCATCGTCTGTCCACTGCGGCGCCGGGTTATAGGGCTGCGTGTACACAGGGGCAGGGGCCGGTGGGATGTACTGCTGCTGCGGCGCAGGTGCTGGGGCAGGAGCCGGAGCAGGGGCTGGGGCTGGCGCCTGGGCTGGGGCGGGTTCGCGCTGCGGCTCTTCAGGAGCGGGCTCGCCGTTGCCTTCCGCAGCGCCGGATTCAGCACTGCTCGAGGTATCTGAACTGCTCGAGGTATCCGAACTGCTCGAACTGCTCGACGTACCCGAGGTGCTGGTTTCCGGGTTCAGCGTGATGCTTGCGGCCTCCTCCGGGACATCGGGTGCCTGATTGTTGTTCGCTAGTGCAGCACCGCCGACGGCGACGAGCACCAAGAGAGCAACGATCGCCATGATGGGCGCGAACTTGCGCAGTGACGTCATGATTTTGATCCTTTAGCGGTCCGGTATTCTGTGGCTATAGCCTCAGTCTGCCATTCGCCTCTGAACTACACATGAAACCACTATGAAAGTTCTTTCATGTCCCGTTCCTTATCAACCAAGCGGTTTCGGCGAGCACGCTCCACTTTATCCCGTTCTTCAGAAAGTATCCTGCGCAGTCCCTGCGGCAACTCACCGGCCAAGAGCTCGTCGGCACGCGCCAAAGCCGCATCAGAGAGGTCCCGCGCCGGGTAGAGCCCAGTCAGCGTGCGCTGCGCCATCTCTGAGGACTGCTCCTGCCACACGCGCCGCGCCTGGTCGAAGTAGGCATCGGTGAAGTCACCGCCGTCGGTGAAGTTGAAGCCCTCCATCAGGTGGCGCGCCTCCAGATTGGTGCGCTGACCAGACATGACCTCGTCGAAGGCCCATTGCTTATCGACGACCGCCTGCGCCCGCAGACGTGCCAGCTCGCCGGCGGAACTACGATCGCCTTCCTGCTCTAAGGCGTCAAGGTCAAGGTCGCCATGCGCGATGAGCGCGGTGATCGCCAGCCAGCGCACCTCCTGGTTATTAGAGGTCTCAAGCAGCGAGTGCAGGTAGGCGGCACTGGCCTCGGTCTGCGGCAGGCGCGCGAGTGCCCGGTCGAAGATGGTAGCGGGCTCCCTCCCCTGAAAGGCCTCGGCCAAGGTGGCGAAGGCCTGGTCGCGGTAGTTGTCGGCCACGTAATAGCGGGCAGCCATCGCCGCCTGGCCGGCCACGCGCTCCAGCACGGCGGTCTGATCCTCCGCGTCCAAGTGGCGTGCCACCAGATCGACAAAGTCGCGCGAGGGCATCTCACCGGCGCGGGTCGCCTGCCACGCCGCCGACCATGCCAGCGTGCGCGCCATCGGGTCAGCGATATCGCCCAGGTGCTTGACGACGAAGTCCTGCTGCTGTGGGGCAATGCCCATCAGGCAGTAGGTGAGGTCCCCATCGTTGACCAGGGCAAGGTCGTGCGCGACGCCTGCGAATTCGGGGATCTCGGTACGCTCGCCAGTAATGTCGATCTCTACGTGGTGGGTTCGGCGCACGGTGTCGTCGATAAGCGAATAGAGCCCGACGCCGACGCGGTGCGTGCGCTGCACATCGGAGTTCTGGACAACGACGAAGCGGTCGGTGATCTCCGGGTACAGCGTGGAGATGCCCGTGGTCTTCAGCCACTGCTGGGACCACTCGCTCAAATCGCGCCCGGAGGCCTGCTCCAGCGCTCCGAGTAGGTCGTCGGAAGTGGCGTTGCCATAGGCGTGATTGTCGAAGTGGGCGCGTACGCCGGCGAAAAACGCGTCGCGGCCCACGTAGGCCTGCAGCTGCTTGAGCACGCTGGCGCCCTTGGCGTAGGTGATGCCGTCAAAGTTCTGCTCGGCCGTCTCCACGTCGGGCGCGTCGGTACTGATGGGGTGGGTCGACGGGAGCTGGTCCTGGCTATACGCCCACGCCTTTTCCACGTTGGCGAAGGTGACCCACGCGGTGTCATACTCCGTGGCCTCGGCTTGGGTGATCGCCGCGGACCAGGTGGCGAAGGACTCGTTGAGCCACAGGTCGTCCCACCACTGCATCGTCACCAGGTTGCCGAACCACATGTGCGCCATCTCGTGCAAGATGGTTTCATTGCGACGCTCATACATATACGGGCTCGCCTCGGAGGTGAAGACGTACTCGTCGCGGATCGTCACTGCGCCCACGTGCTCCATCGCGCCGATATTGAACTCGGGGCAGAAAATCTGGTCGTACTTAGTGAATGGGTAGGGGCGCCCAAAATTCTCGTGGTAGTAGGCAAAGCCCTGCTTGGTTTCGGTGAACAAGCGCTCCGCGTCCAGGTGCTCCATGATGGAGGCGCGCGCGTAGAGTCCCAGCTCAATATCCTCGAAGGCGTCGTGCACGTGGGCGTACTCGCCGGCGATGAAGGCCACCAAGTAGGTCGATAGCGGGTAGTCGATCACGCAGGTGTGCATCGTGCCGCCGGCCGATGGGCTGCTCGTCGTCGGCTCGTTCATCACCACGGTGAAGGACTCGGGCGTGGTCATGGAGAGTTCATACGTGGCCTTGATGTCCGGCTGGTCGAAGCAGGCGAAGACGCGGTGGGCATCGGCAGGCTCAAACTGGGAGTACAGGTACACCTTCTCGTCGGCTGGGTCGACGAAACGGTGCAGCCCCTCGCCCGTGCGCGAATAAGGGATTTCGGCCTTGACGACGAGGGTCTGTTCGCCCTCCGTGACCGGGAAGGAAAGGTCGCGCAGGGCTTCGTCGTTAAGCGATGCCTCCCACGAGCCATCCATTACATTCAGGTCGATGCTGATCTCGCCCGCGCCGGAGCTGAATGTCACCGTGGTGGTGGAGGTGAAGGTCTCCGGCCCGGTGACGTCGAGGTGGACGCGATAATGGACGTCCGTGATGAGGCTGGCACGGTGGCGGGCGTGGTCGCGGGTCAAAGATTCTGAAGTCATTGCTCCACTCTAACGCTGTAGGCTGGTTGACGTTTCTGTGTGATCCAGTACTCTGGAGAACGCAAGACGGTAGAAACTTAAAGTAAATTTCGGAGGAATTAATTATGGTAACCCCAGTCAAGTTCTGGTTTGACGTATCCTGTCCATTCGCGTGGAAAACCTCGCGCTGGATTAAGGAAGTAGAAACGGTCCGCGACATCGATGTCGAGTGGATTCCCATGTCTCTCTCCGTCCTCAACGAGGGCGCTGACATCCCTGAGGACTACGCCGAAAAGATGAAGGCAAACTGGGGCCCTGCCCGCGTCTTCGCCAAGGTGAAGAACGAACAGCCAGAGAAGGTCGGCGAGCTCTACACCGCCATGGGCGAGATCGTGCACAACGAGGGCGAGAACTCCAAGCAGGACTTCGGCGCTTACGACGACGTAATCAAGCGCGCACTGGAAAAGGTGGGCCTGCCCGCCGAGTACGCCGATGTGGCCAACACCGAAGAGATGGACGCTGACCTGCGCGTCTACCACAAGGCTGGCCAGGACGCTGTCGGCCAGGACTCCGGCACCCCCATCGTCAAGGTGGAGGACAACGCCTTCTTCGGCCCTGTGATCACCCGCTTCCCAGAGGGCGAGGAATCCGGCGAACTATTCGACGCCTATGCGAAGCTCGCAGCATATCCTTACTTCTTTGAAATGAAGCGCGATCGCTTCGAAAACCCGCAGCTAGACGGCTGGAAGTAAGAACTGACCCCACGCCCTTTCTCAAGGCGGTATTGTTGCTGAATAAATATCAGCACCACCACCTTGATTGAAAGGGCGTTTTCGCATGTCCGACAACCCTTTGCGCAACGAATCTAAGCTCATCCACTCCGGCTACACCCCGGGAAACACGGAGCCACGTCAGCTGCCGATCGTGCAGTCCACCACCTACACCTTCGACTCGTCCGACGACATCACTGCGGTGTTCGACGAGCCCACCCACGCCCTGATCTACTCCCGGTTCGCCAACCCGACGGTGATGGCCGTGGAGGAAAAGGTGGCGGACCTGGAAGGGGGAGCGGCCGCCATGGCCACCACCTCTGGCCAGGCCGCAACGGCATTCGCCATCATGAACCTGTGCTCCGCCGGCGATAGCTTCGTGGCGTCGTCGGAAATCTACGGCGGCACCTCGAACCTGTTCAGCACCACGCTGGCGAAGTACGGCATCGAAGTCATCTACGTGGACCAGGACGCGCCGGCCGAAGAGATCGCTGCCGCGTTCAAGCCGAACACCAAGGCGCTGTTCGGCGAAATCATCGCGAACCCGGCGATGAGCGTGCTGGATATTGAGAAGTTCGCTGGCATCGCCCATGACCAGGGCGTGCCCTTGATCGTGGACTCCACCTTCGCCACCCCGATGCTGTGCAAGCCCATCGAATACGGCGCCGACGTTGTCATTCACTCCACCTCCAAGTACATGGACGGACACGCTGCACAGATCGGCGGCATGATCGTCGACGCCGGCACCTTCGACTACACCAACGGCAAATTCCCGGACTTCACCGAGCCCGACGAGTCCTACCACGGCGTGGTGTACACCAAGGACTACGCGGCTGCGCCTTTCATCATCAAGGCCCGCATGCAGCTGATGCGTGACTTCGGCGCCTACCCGGCGGCCCACTCCGCGTTCCTGCTGAACCTGTCCTTGGAGTCCCTCGACGTGCGTATCCGCCGCCACTGCGAGAACGCCCTGGCCGTGGCGAAGCACCTTGAGGCGCGCACCGACGTCTTCCACGAGGTTCGTTACCCAGGCTTGGAATCCTCCAAGTACTACGACCTGGCCCAGAAGTACCTGCCCGAGGGCGCATCGGGCGTGGTCACCGTGGACCTCAAGGGCGGCCGCGAGGCCGGGGTGAAGTTCATGGACGCACTCACGATGATCTCGCGCGAAGTCCACGTCGCTGACTCGCGTTCTTGCGTACTCCACCCCGCATCCACCACGCACCGCCAGGTGCCGGACGAGCAGCTCGCGTCCGTGGGTATCACCCCAGGCCTGGTGCGTCTGTCGATGGGGCTGGAGCATGTCGACGACATCATCGCCGACATCGACCAAGCGCTTGACGCGATCTAGTTCTCATCCGCGATTCTGGAGGCATTTGTGCAACAGAAGCCGAACAGGTGGGTAGTATCTAATTCATGCGCGTTTATTTAGGAGCAGACCACGCAGGTTTCGAGCGAAAGAATGAAATCGCCGAGTACCTGAAAGCTAACGGACACGAGCCCATCGACTGCGGCGCCTTCGAATACGATGCCGAGGACGACTACCCAGCATTCTGCATCGATGCCGCCGCGAAGACTGTTGCCGACGAAGGATCCCTCGGCATCGTGCTGGGCGGATCCGGCAACGGTGAGAATATTGCTGCCAACAAGGTCAAAGGTGCGCGCTGCGCCCTGGCGTGGTCTGAGGAGACCGCGCGCCTGGCCCGCGAGCACAACAATGCCCAGCTGATCGCCATCGGTGGGCGCATGCACACCAAGGAAGAGACCCTGGCCATTGTGGCCGCCTTCCTGGACCAAGCATGGTCCGAGGCGGAGCGCCACCAGCGCCGCATCGACATCCTTGCGGAATACGAGCGCACCGGCGAGGCACCTGAGGTCCCCGGAGCATAAATAGTGAAGGTCAGGCCTGCACGGATTACTGCGCAGGCCTGACCTTTGTGTTTGTGGCGTGAGGGGTTACTCGCGCTCGTTCGGGTGGAAGCCGATGCGGCCATCCTCGCCCTCATCCAGGGAGATGATGCCTTCCATTTCCTTCGGGCTCAGCTCGAAATCGAAGATGTCCATGTTTTCGCGCATCCGCTCAACGTGGTTGGTCTTCGGGAACACGATGGTGCCGTTCTGGATGTGCCACCGCAGCACAACCTGGGCCGGGGTCTTGCCGTGCGCCTCAGCAGGTTCCATGATCTCCGGGATCTCGGTGAAATCACGCTTGAACTGGGCCAGCGGGTGCCACGCCTCCACGGCGATGGAGTGCACCTTAGCGGCGTCAACATCCTTCCACTGCTGGAAGAACGGGTGTAGCTCAATCTGGTTGATCACTGGGGTGACATCGGAGGTGGTCTCCAGTTTGTCCAAGTGCTCAGGCAGGAAGTTGCACACGCCGATGGACTTCGCCAGGCCCTTGTCGCGCTCCTGGATCATGGTCTTCCACGCGGTGGTGTACTTGTCGCGCATTGGTGCAGGCCAGTGAATCAAGTACAGGTCCACATAGTCGGTACCCAGGCGCTCCAGGGACTCGGCCAGCGCCTTGTTCGCGTCCTCGTGGCGGTCCTGCCACAGCTTGGTGGTCAGAAAGATTTCTTCGCGCGGGATACCAGAGTTGGCGATCGCACGCCCCACGCCTTCCTCATTGCCGTAGAAAGCAGCGGTGTCGATGTGGCGGTAACCCACCTCGAGCGCTTCAGAGACCACACGTTCCGCCTCTTCCGGGGCGACCAAGAACGTGCCGAAGCCAAGCTGGGGAATGCTATTTCCGTCGTTGAGAGTAATCGAAGGGATCATGGCTTCAGATCCTACTGAAAAATATCGGCTACCATCCGGCGAATAACCGCTCCAAACGAATCGGACCCTCAACGGGGGTACAGACCCCATCGACAGCCGTGGCCTGGGTGTGCAGCGCCCGGGCCCGCGCCGTCGACGCCACCAGTCCCGGCGCGGTGACATGCCCATGCCTACGCAGCGCCTGCAACAGCGCATCGGTCGGTGCAAGCGCCCGCTCGAGCGCGACCTCGATGCGGGCCGGGTCAGCCTGGGTGCGCACGCGCGGGTCCTGAGCAAATAGTTGCGGAGGCTTATCGACGACCACCGCCACATCTCCCAAACTCAACCAAGAGGCGATGACCGCCTCGCTCACACCTGGGCCCCACTTGCCGCGGAGGCGCACCACGATGTCGGTGCGCTCAAAGATCACGCCCGCGGGTCGTGCGATGGGGTGCGTGATGCGGGTGGCCAGCGCAATGGACTCGGCATTCTTCTCGGCCGCGGCGGCGAGGGGATCGTCGTGACGCGCACCCCAATCCGGTTGTGGGTGGTGGGCGCGGGCGTGCGGCGAGTGGATGAAGGTGGCGCCGGCGTTCCACGCGCGGTAGCCGAAGTCCCAATCTTCGCCGCCGTAGCCGACCAGCGTGGCGTCGAAGCCGCCGAGGTCGGTGAAGAACGCGCGGTGGCAGGTGAGCACCGCGCTGATGATGAAGCGCCAAGAGGTATCGTCGGCGCGCGCTAGGTCATCGGTGTCGGCCCAGGCGCGGCGCAGCCACTCCGGTTCGGTCCGGTCTGGGCCGGTGGTGCGCGTGCCGACGACCACCCCGCGCGGCCGCCCAGCCAGACAGGAGGTGACCTGGCGGAGGTAGTCGGGTTCCAGGATGGTGTCTGCGTCGACAAAGGCGAGGATGTCACCGCTGGCGGCCGCGGCACCTTGGTTGCGGGCGGCTGCGGCGCGGAAACCTTCGTCGGGTTGGGTGACCACGATGGCATCCTCGATGGCTGGTGGGGTGGGGGAGCCGTCGTCTGCCACCACGATCTCTACGGGGCCCGGGTAGTCCTGGGCGCGCACGGATTTGACTGTGCGGGCAAGGACCTCGTGGTCGTTATAGTGCGGGATGACCACGCTGACGGGTGGGTACCAGAGGCGCTGCCACATGCGCGCGACCTCAGGCCAGCCGTGGGGCCGCGGTGCTACCGGCGGGGTGGGGGCGGCGTTATCAATGGCTTCGCGCCAGTGGTCGCGGGGGACAAGGGTGATCTGCTCGTCGTAATGCGTGGCGATCTCCCGGGCATAAGCACTGTCGCTGACCAACACGTGTCGCCCCGCGCCCAGCCAGGTCATCAATGATCCGGAGGCTGAAAAGTGGCGGTGGGCGCACACGGGAATCTCAATGCGGCCCATCTCGCGGGCGAGTTCTTCGTCGTCAAGCCAGCCGGTGATCTCTACCTCAACGCCCAGCTCTTCTGCCCGGGCGCATAAAGCCTGGGCCCACTGTTCGTGGCCGGCCGAGACCTGTCCCAGAAAGCGTAGACGATAGCCGCTCCCAGCAAGCTGCTCAATCACGTCCTCGTGCCCTTTGCCAGGGTAGAGGTATCCCAGGATGCCCACCGTGTGTGGTTCGGGAGCATAGGTGCTGTGCACGGTGGGAATCGGCAAAGGAATCACGTGCGGTGTGTGCGGTGCACCGAAGAAATCGGCCTCATGCTGCGAGTTCACCACGGACACCCAGGCGTGGGCGGCCAGTCGTCGATACGCGCGGGCGCGGTGCTGGAAACGCTGGGCGCCCTCT
>NZ_JBHWRP010000055.1:0-16075 GCF_043426755.1 Corynebacterium sp.
GACTTTACGGTGGAGCAGCTGCGCAACGTCTACCGCGATGAGCGCGGCGAAGACCCGGACGAGGCCAGCATGCACCGCATCATCGTCACAGCAGACAATGTGCGCTCCTATAACCAGCTGGCGATGGGGCTGTCTCGCATCCTCACCCCAAAGGCGGACCTGCCGGCCGATCCTGTGGCATTGGAGCGCGAGACAGACTTCGAACTTCCCTCGCTCTACCCGTGGACCGTGGAAATATTGAGGTAATCCACCGCGATCTGCGCACCAGCGCGGCGCAACTGCTCAGCCACGTCAAGGTCTGGCTCGAGCTCGACGGCGATCGCACCGGCAGGCGCGTCAGCCTCCAACTTCCCGGCGGCGATGGCTACGGGTACGTCTGCTTCGGCCGCGAGCTGTGCGACGACGTCCACAACCTTTCCGGTGGCGGTCTGCTCGTCGTACTTGCCCTCACCCGTGATTACTAAAGAGGCCTGCTGTAACTTCTCTGGCAGGTCCAGTGCGTCGGCGACCAAGCGCGCGCCCGAGACCAGGTGCACGTGCTTGTCGGTACCATGCAGCAGCTGCGACACCCAGCTCACGCCCACGGGGATGGCGCCGGCGGCACCATAGCCGGCAGCGGTGGGATCGATTCCGGTGACTTCGCACAGGCGGGCCAGTCCCTCGTCGAGAAGCTGTACCTCTTCCTCTGTGGCGCCCTTTTGTGGGCCAAAGACGTGAGCCGCGCCCTGCGGGCCGGTGACGGGGGAAGTGACATCGGCTGCCAGCACCCAGTCCACCGCGGCGGCCGGAATATTCATTTTGGCGGTGTCAAAATCGTGCAGCTCGCCTAAGTGGGCGCCCCCTTTGCGCAGGGTGTAGCCCTCCTTGTTGATGGGGTTAATGCCCAGCGCCACCAAGATGCCGGTGCCGCCGTCGACCGTGGCGGACCCACCCAAACCAAGCACGATGCGGGTTGCGCCACGGGTCTGCGCGTCCGCGATGAGCACACCGGTTCCGTAGGTGTCTCCGGTGGCAGCCACCGGCGCATCCGCGACCGCGGGCAGGCCGGAAGCTGCGGCGACATCAATATAGGCAGTAGTCAGCGAAGCATCGTAGGTATAGGTGGCCTCGGTGAGGCGGCCGGCCGCATCCGTGGTGGGCAGCGTGATGTGATCGCCCTCGAAAAGCTCAGAGGTGCCTTCGCCGCCGTCAGCCATGGGCGCGATGACAATCTCCGCGTTCGCGATGATCTGCCGCACCCCCTCACCAAGCCACTGCGCAGCCTCGGAGGCAGTGGCGGTTCCTTTGAAAGAATCTGGGGCGATCACGATGGTGGGATCGTCGGCAAGCGAGTCAAGCGGGCTAGGGGCTGAATCAGTCATGGGAATCAGTGTAGAACAACTTGCGAAACTCCAGTTAGGAAGGAAAAATGATTTTCCATAGTTGACGCAAGTAAACGTGAAGGATGGAACGGCATGACCAAGACTGAAGAGCTGGTTTCTGGCTATTACAGCAAACTGCTCAAGCGCAACGCGGGCGAGCCGGAGTTCCACCAGGCTGTCGCCGATGTGCTGGACTCGTTGAAGATCGTCCTGGAAAAGGATCCACACTACGCCGACTACGGCCTCATCCAGCGACTCTGCGAACCAGAGCGCCAAGTGATCTTCCGTGTACCATGGATCTCCGACAACAACAACGTGCACGTTGCGCGTGGCTTCCGCGTCCAGTTCAACTCCGCACTCGGCCCCTACAAAGGTGGGCTGCGCTTCCACCCATCAGTCAACCTGGGCATCATCAAGTTCTTGGGCTTCGAGCAGATCTTCAAGAACTCCCTGTCCGGTCTGCCCATCGGCGGCGGCAAGGGTGGCTCCGACTTCGACCCGAAGGGCCGCTCGGAAGGTGAGATCATGCGCTTCTGCCAGTCCTTCATGACGGAGCTGCACCGCCACATCGGCGAGTACCGCGACGTCCCCGCAGGCGATATCGGTGTAGGCGCCCGCGAAATCGGTTTCCTCTTCGGCCAGTACCGCCGCCTGACCAACCAGCACGAGTCCGGCGTGCTCACCGGCAAGGGCCTGACTTGGGGCGGCTCGCTCGTGCGCACCGAGGCCACCGGCTACGGCACCGTCTACTTCACTAACGAGATGATGCGCTCGCACGGTGAATCCCTCGACGGCGCCAAAGTCATCGTGTCCGGCTCCGGCAACGTGGCCATCTACGCCATCGAAAAGGCCCAAGAGCTGGGCGCCACGGTGGTTGGTTTCTCCGACTCCTCCGGCTGGATTCACACCCCAGACGGCGTGGACGTCGAACTGCTCAAAGACATCAAGGAGAAGCGTCGCGAACGCGTCTCCACGTACGTCAAAGAGGCAGAGAATGCGACCATGCACACCGAGGGATCCATCTGGTCCCTCGAGGCTGACGTCGCGCTACCATGCGCCACCCAGAACGAGCTCAGCGGCGAGCACGCGCAGATGCTGGTGGACAACGGCGTGAAGTACGTCGCCGAGGGTGCCAACATGCCCTCCACGCCGGAAGCCGTCGAGGTATTCCGCCGCTCCAAGGTCAAGTTCGCGCCGGGCAAGGCGGCGAATGCCGGTGGTGTGGCCACTTCCGCCTTGGAGATGCAGCAGAACGCCTCGCGCGATTCCTGGTCCTTCGAGTACACGGACCAGCGCCTGCACAAGATCATGTCGAACATCTTCCAGCGCTGTGAGGCCACAGCGAAGGAGTATGACCGCGAGGGCGACTACATCCTCGGCGCGAACATCGCCGGCTTCAAGAAGGTTGCTGACGCAATGCTTGCTCAAGGTGTTGTGTAAATTCTTCGTGTCGGGCGAGCACTGTTTCGTCGTTAAGCAGTACTCTTGGGTGCATGTATCGCGTCTTTGAATCTCTGGATGAACTCGTACACACGGTAGAGCAGGCCTACGGTGTGCCGATGACCGCCAACTGCATGGTGCCCCGCAACGACATGCTGGCCCTGCTTGATGACCTGCGCAACGCACTGCCCGTCGAACTCGACGACGCCCAGGACGTGCTGGACAAGCAGGACGAAATTCTGCGCGGCGCCCAGGAGCGCGCCGATGGTCTCATCGCGGACGCGGAGGAGGAGTCGCAGCGCATCGTCGGCGAGGCGCACAATGAGGCGCAGGACATGCTGGCGGATGCACAGCACCGTTCCACCGCGATGGTGGCACAGGCTCAGGACGAGGCCGCGGATACCGTCAATCGCGCAAACGAAGAGGCCAATTACACCGTCCAGAACGCCCAGGCAGAGGCCGATCGGCTCGCCCAGGAGGGCAACGAGTCCTACGAGCGTTCCGTGGCCGAGGGCTTGGCGGAGCAGGAGCGTCTTGTCTCCGAGTCTGAGGTGATGAAGCGTGCCGACGAGGAAGCGCACCGCATCGTCGAAAGCGCGCACACCGAGTCCAACCGTCTGCGCACCGAGTGCGATGATTTCGTCGATACGAAGTTGGGCGAATTTGAGGAGTCCCTGTCCGGCATCCTGCGGACTGTGACGCGCGATCGCAGCGCTTTACGACGAGGCGCCGGCGTATCTGGTAGCCAGCGTACGGACCCCTACCACCGTTATGAGCGCCCGGAGCGTACCCGTCGCCCACGTTCCGAATAGGGTAGGGCGTATGGCAACCAATCCTTTTGTACTGAACGTCGCAGACGCGTTTCGCTCTGACGGCATGCCACTGGACATTACTGCGACCGGCCCTTCGCCTTCGCGCATCGGGCCGGAAATGATCGCCATCCCCGAAGGGGGCGAGGTCACTGTCGAAGCAACGGTGACGAACCTGGGTTCTGGCGTGCTTGTCGACGCCACCGCAACCGCCCAGCTTGAGGGCGAGTGCGTGCGCTGCCTGGCACCCCTGACCCCGACCGAGGCGCTGAGTATCAGCCAGGTCTTTTCCACCGACGATGATTTCATCAGCGGGGACGCCGAAGACGACGAAGATAAGGGCTCTGGCGATGAGGTGAAGTACGTCGCACCCGACGACACCGTCGACCTTGAGCAGGCCTTCGTCGACGAAGCCGGCTTGTCCCTCCCGTTCAATCCGACCTGCCAGCCAAGCTGCGCTGAAACGGACGTTCCGGAGCCGGATGGAGTCTCGGGCGAGGAGGAGCGGGTCGATCCGCGCTGGGCTGGCCTGGAGAAGTTCCTGTGAGCAGATCACGCAAACGCAAGATCACGGGCGAGCAGGCGTGGCAGCAGGCCTACGAGGCGGTGGACCACGGTCCGCTGCTGAAGGCCCTTGGGGTGGCCATCGACGACGAGCACCTGCGTCTGGCGTTGACCCACCGCAGTTTCGCCAACGAGAATGGCAACCTGCCGAACAATGAGCGCCTCGAGTTCCTCGGCGACGCCGTGTTGGGTCTTTCGGTAGCCACCAAGTTGTATGAGGTGTACCCGTCGCGCCCGGAGTCCGATATTTCGAAGATGCGCGCCTCCATCGTGTCGCGTTATGGGCTGGCGGACATCGCCCACCAGATCGAGCTGGGCCCGCACATTCTGCTGGGTCATGGCGAGGTGGTCACCGACGGCCGCAACAAGGATTCGATCCTGGCCGACACCACGGAGGCACTGTTTGGTGCGATCTACCGCCAGCACGATTTCGAGACCGCCCGCGACGTGATCCTGCGACTTTTCGACGAGAAGATCCACACCGCCAGCGCCACCGGCCGCCACCAGGACTGGAAGACGACATTGCAGGAGCGCCTGGCCGAGCTGAAGGCGCCGACCGCCGTGTATACCGCCACCAGTGTTGGTCCCGAGCACGACCTCACGTTTACCGCCGATGTCCTGGTCGGTGGCACGTCCCGGGGCCAGGGCGTAGGCCCGAATAAGAAGCTCGCGGAACAGGAAGCAGCCCGCCAGGCCGTGCTTTTCCTGCGGGATCACCCAGCTAGCGTCGCCGGGACTGCCGATGCCTGAGCTTCCCGAAGTGGAAGTGGTACGCCGCGGCCTCGAGGAGCACGTGCGCGGGCTCACCTTCCGCTCTGTTGAGGTGTTGCACCCGCGCGCCGCCCGCGACAACGATGTGGACCTGACCGCCATACTTCCCGGTCTGACCATCGACGCGGTGCGCCGCCGGGGCAAGTACCTCTGGTTCGAATTGTCTGACGGCTACGCCTTGGTGATCCACCTGCGTATGAGTGGCCAGATGCTCGTCGGCACGCACGGCGACGTCACCAGCCCCCACCTGCGCATTCGTGCTGACATGGGCCCGCGCGAGCTGTGTTTCGTCGATCAGCGCACGTTCGGTTACTGGCAGTACACGGCGCTTGACGACGAGGGCATCCCCACGACGATGGCCCATATCGCTCCCGACCCTTTTGAGCCTGCCTTCGACGTGGTGGAGACAGCGCGCGCGATGCGGAAGAAGAATTCTGCGGTGAAGACGGTGCTTCTTGACCAGGGGATCGTGTCTGGTATCGGGTCGATCTATGCCGACGAGGCAATGTGGGCCGCAGGTGTGAAGCCGACGCGGAAGGCCCGTGCCTTGAGGCAGCGCGACGCTGTGCGCCTGCTTGAGGAATCACGCGAGGTGATGGCGCGTGCGCTGGAACAAGGTGGCACCAGTTTCGATGCTTTATACGTGAACGTGAATGGGGCTAGCGGCTATTTCTCCCGTTCTTTGAATGCCTACGGGCAGCTCGATGAGCCGTGCGCGCGGTGCGGACAGCCGATCGTGCGGACCAAGGTCAATGGCCGTTCGAGCTATTTTTGCGCCAATTGCCAGGTTCTTTAGCAATGGTTCGGTGTGCGGTATTAAGATTTCCTCATGCAATGGCTTGAAAGCTTCGTCACTACGACGATCAATGACAACCTCTGGATGGTTGTCCCCTGGGTGCTCATCGCCGCGGGGATTTACTTTGGCATCAGGACGATTCTGGTGCAGGTCCGCATGCTGCCCGACATGTTCAAGGCGGTCGTCGAAAAGCCGACGAGCGACCAGGACGAAGACTATGGCGGCATCTCCGCGTTCAAAGCGTTCACCATCTCCGCGGCCTCGCGTGTCGGCACGGGCAACGTGGCCGGCGTGGCCGTGGCGATCTCCCTCGGCGGGCCCGGTGCCGTGTTCTGGATGTGGCTGATCGCCATCGTGGGTGGCGCGACCTCTTTCGTCGAATCCACGCTGGCGCAGCTGTGGAAGACCAAGGACGACGAGGGCAACTACCACGGAGGCCCGGCCTACTACATGACGCGCGGCCTGGGCTGGACCCCCTTGGCCACCATCTTCGCCGTGTTCCTCGCCGTGACCTACGGCTTTGTCTACAACGCGATCCAGACCAACTCCATCGTTGAGTCCATGGGCACGTCCCTGGACGCGGACTCCTTGACCTTCAAGCTGATCGTCGGCGGGATCGTGGCGCTGTTGACGGCGTCGATCATTTTTGGTGGTGTCACCCGTATCGCCAACGCAACCCAGATCATCGTTCCGTTCATGGCCGGTGCGTACATCATCATGGGCGCGATCGTGCTGCTGGTGAATATCAACGAGATCCCGGGCATGTTCGTCGACATCGTCACCCACGCGCTGGGCATCAAGGAGATCGCGGGCGCGACCCTGGGCGCCGCTTTCATGAACGGTGTGCGCCGTGGCCTGTTTTCTAATGAGGCCGGCATGGGCTCCGCCCCGAACGCTGCGGCGACCGCAACGGTGTCCCACCCCGTCAAGCAGGGCCTCGTGCAGACACTAGGCGTGTACTTCGACACCATCGTGGTGTGCTCCATCACCGCCTTTATCATTTTGCTCGGCCCCCAGCCGGTGTACGGGGAAGAAGTGCAGGGTGCCTCGCTGACCCAGGCAGCGCTTGCCGATTCTGTCGGTGATTGGGCGATCCACTTCGTCACCTTCATCCTCTTCTTCTTGGCGTTCTCCTCGATCATCGGCAATTACTACTTGGCACAGGCCAATATTGAGTACCTGACCAAGTCCAAGCTGGTCATGAACCTGTTCCGCGTCGCAGTGATCGGCTTCGTCTTCTTCGGCGCGGTCGGCTCGATCCCGCTGGTGTGGGCGCTCGGCGACACGTTCGCCGCCTCGCTGGTATTCATCAACCTGGTTGCCATCGTCCCGCTTGGCGGGGTGGCCATCAAGCTGTTGAAGAATTACTCGGAGCAGCGTTCCGCCGGCCTCGACCCCGTGTTCCACCGCGACATGATCCCAGAGCTGAAGAATGTGGAGTTCTGGGACGGATCTGACCCGGTGACCCGCCGCAGTGACCACGACATCATAAAATAGGTCTCATGAGCACACGAGTTACCGCCTTTGTCCACGGCCACGTCCAAGGAGTTGGCTTCCGGTGGTGGACCCGCTCCCGCGCCCTCGAACTTGGGCTCACCGGACACGCGAGGAATTTGCGCGACGGCCGCGTCGAGGTCGTCGCCGAAGGGGAACAGGCGCTCGTCGATAAGCTTCTTTCGCTTCTCGACGAAGACCCCTCCACCGCCGGGCGCCCGGGCCGAGTGGACACTGTGATCACGCACTTCTCCGAGCCACGCGGGGAGCAAGGTTTCCGTGAATGTTAGGATGCTGCAGTGCACCTAAAATCGTTGACGCTTAAGGGATTCAAGTCTTTTGCGTCTGCGACGACCATGAAATTTGAGCCCGGCATCTGTGCCGTGGTCGGGCCGAATGGCTCTGGTAAGTCGAATGTTGTGGACGCAATCGCGTGGGTGATGGGGGAGCAGGGGGCGAAAAACCTGCGCGGCGGCAAGATGCAGGACGTCATTTTTGCCGGTGCAGGCGACCGGAAACCGTTGGGACGTGCGGAAGTCACCCTCACTTTCGATAACTCGGATGGCCATTTGCCGATCGAGTACACCGAAGTAGCCATCACGCGGCGCATGTTCCGCGATGGCGCCAGCGAGTATGAGATCAATGGTTCCAAGGCCCGCCTGATGGATATTCAGGAGCTGCTCAGCGATTCCGGTATTGGCCGCGAGATGCACATCATCGTCGGCCAGGGCAAGCTCAGCGAGATTCTGGAATCAAAACCCGAGGAGCGCCGCGCCTATATCGAGGAGGCAGCGGGCGTGCTCAAACACCGCCGCCGAAAAGAGAAGGCGCAGCGCAAGTTGACCGGCATGCAGGCGAATCTGGACCGCCTGCAGGACCTCACCGATGAGTTGGGCAAGCAGCTCAAACCTTTGGCACGGCAGGCTGAGGCGGCGCAACGTGCGGCAACGGTGCAGGCCACGTTGCGTGACGCGCGCCTGAAACTGGCCGGCCACCAGGTGGTGGAGCTGCGCGCCAAACTGAACGACGCCGCCCGCAACGCCGAGCTTTTGGCAGAGCAGGTGGAAACCGTCACCGAGAACCTGGAGGAGTTCACCGCAGCCCAGGAGGCGATTGAGGCACAGCAGCAACAGGTCACGCCGCAGGCGGAGCAGGCCCAGCAGTTGTGGTTCCAGCTGTCCACCTTGGCGGAACGCGTGAGCGCGACCGTCCGCATTGCCACCGAGCGCGCATCGAACGTGGGCGCCCAGGTGGCCTATTCCGGCCAGGATCCAGACGAGCTGCTGGCTCGCGCCGCGGTCGCCGATGAGCAGTATCAAGAGGCTCTCATGGTTGCAGAAGAAGCCGCGGAACGCCTTGAGTCCATCCGCGAGGAAGTCGCCGCCCGCCAGGAGGCCGCCGATGCCGCTGAGGCGGAGCACATGGCGCAGGTCCGCGCGATCGCCGACCGCCGCGAAGGCGTTGTCCGCCTGCTGGCCCAGGAGGAATCGCAGGCCGGGGCGGTCGAGGCGGCAGAGGACGAGATCGCGCGTTTGAACGAAACGCTGGAGGAAACCCGGACACGCACCCGCGACGCCGACGCCGAGGCCACCGAAGTGGGTCGGACTTTACAGGCACTTCACGACGAACGCGGCCCACTGGATGAGAACCACGTCCGCGCCGCCACTGAATCTTCGGCAGCCGATAAGCGCCTTGACCAGCTCCGCGATGCCCAACGTGAGCGCGAACGGGCCGTGTACTCTTTGGAGTCCCGCATTTCCACTTTGGAAGAGTCGGCACCCACGGCCAGCGGTACGGAGGCCCTCGGCGAGGGATATGGTCCGCTTGCCGGCCTGGTGCGTGCGGAGCAAGGCGTGGAGAAAGCGCTGGCCGCGGCGTTGGGCCCCTACACGGAGGCGGTGGCTGGCCAGGTGGACCAGTCGGTCGTCGATACGCTTGCTGATGCTTCACGCACCATCGTTATCGATACCGCCGGCGGGCGCTCCTGGCGCTTAGACGGCACCCTGCCTGCGGGAACGTCCTGGCTGCTGGATCATGTCACGCTTGCCGACGAGATCACCGGCCCCGTTGCGCGCCTGCTCGTCGATGTGGTGCTTGCCGACGATCTTCCCCACGCTCGCACCGCCGTGGAGGAGGATCCTCGATTGCGTGCTGTCACCCCGGCCGGCGTTCTGGTGGGCGAGGGGTGGGTCGCCGCTGGTAGCGGGCAGGCCAGTGCCGTGGAGGTCACCGCCCAGATCGAGGCAGCCCGCGAAGAACTCGCCACGGCCCGCGCTCAGCTTGAGGAGCTTTCCGGCACTTTGGAAGGCGCGAAACTCTCTGCTGAGGATGCGCGCGTCGCGGCGGCGTCGGCACGCGCGGCACTCAACGAGCACGACGCCAACGTCGAGGCATGGCAGCGCGACCACCAGCGCCTGATTAAACAATATGAGGTGAACAAGTCCGAGCATGAGCGCGCCGCCGAGCGTGCCACCGAGGCCGAAGTCCGCCTCACCCGCCGTCGCGAGGAACTGGCTGAAACCCGCGACCGCCTCTCGCGTGTCGACGACACCGATGCCCCCGAGGAGCCCTCGACCGCGGGCCGCGACGAGGCTTCGGGTGCGTTGGCACAGGTCAAGAGCATGGAGATGGAGGCCACCTTGCAGGCGCGCACCGCAACCCAGAATGCGGAACAAGTCGCCGGCAAGGGGGACGCGCTGCGCCGTCAAGCAGAACACGAACGCCAAGCGAAAGCGCGCCACGACGCGGCGATGGCCCGTCGTAAAGCCCAAGCCGAGCTGGCACACACCGTAGCCGGGCACGCCCGCGACCTTGTTGCACGGATCGACGATGCCCTCGAGCGCGCAACCACTTCCCGTGACGAGCTGTCCGCGCAGGTGAAAAGCTTGCAGTCGCAGCACGCCCAGGCACGCGATAAGGTCAACGCCACCCGCCAGCAGCTCTCGCGCCTGACCGACAACGCACATTCATCGGACATCGCGCGTTCCCAGGCGCAGGTGCGTATCGACGAGGCCGAAACGAAGATCACGGAGCAGTTAGGCATCGCGATCACCGACTTGCTGGAGGGTTACACCCCTGGTGAGGACTTCGACGAAGCCGAGGAGACCAAACGCCTCAAGCAGGCCGAGAAAGACCTTACCGCGCTGGGCAAAGTTAACCCGCTTGCCTTGGAGGAATACAAGGCCCTGGAGGAGCGCTACAGTTTCCTCTCCACCCAACTCGATGATGTTGTTCAGGCTCGCAAGGACTTAAGCGATGTGATCGACGAAGTCGATGCGCAGATCCTGCAGCTCTTCACCGACGCCTGGCATGACGTCGAAGCCGAGTTCCCGAAGGTGTTCAACACGCTGTTTCCTGGCGGCGAGGCACGTCTGCTGCTCACTGACCCGGACGACATGTTGACAACCGGCATCGAGATTGAAGCACGCCCGCCCGGCAAGAAGGTGAAGCGTTTGTCGCTGCTCTCCGGTGGCGAAAAGTCGCTTACCGCGCTGGCGTTGCTGGTAGCCATCTTCCGAGCGCGCCCATCACCGTTCTACGTCCTCGACGAGGTGGAGGCCGCGCTGGACGATGTCAACCTTCGTCGCCTGATCGCCCTGTTAAAGGAGTTGCGCGAGGACTCGCAGCTGATCGTGATTACCCACCAGAAACCTACGATGGACGTGGCCAACGTGCTTTATGGCGTGACCATGCGCGGCGACGGTGTGACCCGCGTGCTCTCCCAGCGGATGAGCCCAGCACCGAACTAGCTGTACATCACACCGCCTTCCGCCTCTTCCAGTACGGCATCGTCGAAACTGCCGATATCGCCGAAATCTGTGGTCTGGCGGCTTAAGTACTCCTCCATAGTGGTGCGTTCCGGCAGCCCACGATTGCGGGATACGAAGCAGGTGTCATCCGGGAAGACGAAGAAAATATCATCTGCATGAGCTTCGATCTTCATGATTCCTTCTGTGACCAGCGAATGGCAGCGCGAACAGAGTGGGATTATGTTGTCGACGGACGTTTCCCCTCCTTCGCACCACTCACGGATGTGGTGGAACTCGATCCAGTTCGTGTGATCACATCCGGGCGTGGCGCATGTGAAGTTCCACGCTGCCAGCAGCGCCTTTTGCTGTGCATCGGAGGCAAACCTGGTGCTGCGGCTGACGTTCAGAGTGAGCCCCTTGTCGTTGAGAAGGTGGACCCGCTGAATGGCATTGCCCGCGATGTTCGCCAGCTTGGAGGCCACTGCCTTGGGCTGAAAGGGGAGGAAGGCGTGGCCGTCTTGCGTCATCATGATGTTGACCTGCGCGCCCGGTGCGCGCTTCGCCACACCGGGGTTGTTGCGCACGATATTGATCATGCCTTGCAGGGACGACAACATAGCGCGAGCAGGGGTAATGCCAAACCGCGACGGTAAATGTTCGGGTTGGTTCTCCTCGTTGATGTCGGCGTCTTCGGTAGGGGTGGTCGTCGTAAAGCTCAGCTCACCGATCTTGAGTGCAGCGAGAAAAGCGGCGGCGTCGGCGGGATTTAAGCTGATGTGCACGTTGATTCCTCCGTCATCGCGGTTGCGAAGGCGGACATAATCTTGTTCGGGTTCGGGGCCATCGTTAGGTTCGTGACCTGCAAGAGCGTGCTCAAGGTTGGCTAAATTAAGCTTTAAGGCCAGGTCAACCAGCTCCGCTTCATTGTCGTGGGTGATGTATTTCAGTAAGAAGCGAACAACGGAATAACTAAGATCGCCGCGCCGAAAATGCTGTACCAATAAAGGAAAATTGACCATTTTCACGGCGACGTTGATGTACTCGTAGGCCGTCTTCGGCCTCAGGTCAAGGGTTCGACACACCCACGCGACAGTTGATGATGCCCCCTGATCGGCATGGAGGTTGCGGGTATGAAACTGCTCGAGCGCGACCAAAAACTCTGCGCGTGTCATGCGTTGGGCATGCTCGCATTCAAGAAGCGTATCGATAATTTCTGCATTTGTGCACTCCGCTAACGGGCTTGTAGAAATCTGTGGCGTTGGCGAAAGTACGTTCGTGTTAGTCATTTTTAAATCCCCGAAAAGTTGCTGGTAGTGGGCCTAAAATGTGGCTGTTATGACATTATAGAATACGTGTACGACATTGGCTTGGCGAAGAAGCTTTGCCCGCGTTGAAGGGGCAGACTTCTGCAGCTGCAGAATTTCCGGGTTGAGAAAAATAGCGAAAAGGGTTCTCTTATTGGTGCGAAAACCCAAAAACCTGGCACTATAGACAGCATGGATATGAATCTTCTCTGGATTATCGTCGCCATCGTCGTCGTGCTGCTCATCATCGTGGGCATAATCGTGATCGTTGGCAACAACCGAAAGAAGTCAAAGACTGTCTCCTTCGAGAAGAAAGAAGAGCAGCAGAAGGAGCTGACGCAGCAGGAGAAATCGGGCAATTACCAGGCCGTGGGCGGGTTTAACTTCGCCCCAGCGACAGCGCCTGAGAAGGAAGCGGAGCCGGTTGAGCCACGCCGCGTGGAAACGCCGACCGAAAATATTACTGAGGATTCTGCAGCTGCAGAAAAGCAGCCGGAAGTTGAGCCGGAAACTGCCCCTGTAGATTCTGCAGCTGCAGAAAATGAGCCGGATGTTGAGCTCACTCATGACGCTGCCGAGGCGGTCGAGGTGCTTAACGACGATGACTCCCCGGCAATCGAGGAGCCGGTAGAGGAGGAAGCCCCTCTTTTTGAGGATCTAGCGGAGGAGCACGCTGAGGACCCCGAGACGGAGGTGGACGTCGAAAAGCAGGTCGAAGAAGATGAAGCGCTGACTCCAGAAGAAGAGGCGCAAGAGGCAGCTGACATCGCGCAGGTGACCGCGGAAGTAGCGGAGCAGGCGCGCGAGCAAACTCCGGCCCCTGAAGGGGAACCTGCGCCACCGCAAGAGCCGCTCGACGACATTGCCCCCGCGGCGGGTCGCATCGGCCGTCTGCGTGGTCGGTTGTCTCGTTCGCAGAACGCTATCGGTCAGGGCCTGCTGGGCATTCTGACCGCGGGTGACTTGGACGAGGATGCCTGGGAGGAGATCGAAGACACCCTCATCATGGCTGACTTGGGCGCGGATCTGACGATGCGCGTCACCGACCAGCTCCGTGAGAAGATCGCTGAGCGTGGCGTGGGCAGCGAAGATGAAGCGCGTGCGATGCTGCGCGAGACTCTCATCGAAGCGGGCGGCCCCGACATGGATCGCTCGATCAAGGCGATGCCGGTCGACGGCAAGCCTGCCGTGGTCCTCGTCGTTGGCGTGAACGGTACGGGCAAGACCACAACGACGGGCAAGCTCGGCCGCGTGCTGGTGGCGATGGGCCACCGCGTCCTGTTCGGTGCAGCGGATACTTTCCGTGCCGCGGCCGCAGACCAGTTGGAGACTTGGGGACGCCGCGTCGGAGCGACCACCGTGCGTGGCAAGGAAGGCGCGGACCCGGCCTCTGTCGCGTTCGATGCTGTGGCTAAGGGCGTGGAGGAACAGGCAGACGTCGTGCTAATCGATACCGCCGGCCGCCTGCACACATCGACCGGTTTGATGGACCAGCTGGGAAAGGTCAAGCGCGTCGTCGATAAGAAATCCAATGTCGACGAGGTGCTGCTGGTGCTGGACGCGACCGTCGGCCAAAATGGCCTCACTCAGGCGCGCGTTTTCCGCGATGTCGTGGACATCACCGGTGTTGTGCTGACCAAGCTGGATGGCACCGCGAAGGGCGGCATCGTCTTCCAGGTCCAGGAAGAGCTGGGCGTGCCGGTCAAGCTGGTGGGCCTCGGCGAGGGCGCGGATGACCTTGCACCTTTTGAGGTGGAGGGATTCGTCGACGCGCTGCTGGGTTAACCTCGCTTTTCGACGAGTGCAATGTGACCAAGGGGGCGGCGACACGCTAGGCTAGGTGCATTATCTATTAGCTACTTAAGGGAGTGTTGAAGCGTGTTCGAGTCACTGTCCGACCGCCTCCAAACAGCTCTGTCGGGCCTGCGCGGCAAGGGCAAGCTCACCGAGGCAGACATTAATGCCACTGCCCGGGAAATCCGCATCGCATTACTAGAAGCCGACGTGTCTTTGACCGTCGTCCGCGCTTTCATCAAGCGCGTGAAGGAACGCGCCATGGGCGCGGACGTTTCTGAGGCGCTAAACCCTGCGCAGCAGGTTATTAAGATCGTTGACGAGGAACTGACCGCCATCCTTGGCGGGGAGACTCGTCGTCTGCACTTTGCGAAGAACCCACCGACGGTGATCATGCTGGCCGGTTTGCAGGGTGCTGGTAAGACGACCCTGGCCGGTAAGCTGGCCCGCCACCTGGAGAAGCAGGGGCATACGCCCATGCTGGTGGCCTGTGACTTGCAGCGCCCGGGCGCTGTGCAGCAGCTGCAAATTGTCGGTGAGCGTGCAGGCGTGAAGACGTTCGCGCCGGACCCAGGTACGTCCGTTGATTCGCATGACCATGAGATGGGGACCTCGCATGGTGACCCGGTTGCTGTTGCTCTTGCGGGTGTGGAAGAAGCGAAGCGTGCCCAGCATGACGTGGTGATTATTGATACCGCGGGCCGGTTGGGTATCGACGAAACCCTGATGACTCAGGCCCGCAACATCCGTGACGCAGTAAATCCGGACGAAGTGCTGTTCGTCATCGATGCAATGATCGGCCAGGACGCGGTGACCACCGCCCAGGCCTTCGCCGAGGGCGTGGACTTCACCGGCGTGGTGCTGACCAAGCTCGATGGTGATGCCCGCGGTGGTGCAGCCCTGTCGATCCGTGAGGTCACGGGCAAGCCAATCCTGTTCGCCTCCAACGGTGAGAAGCTGGAAGACTTCGATGTCTTCCACCCAGACCGCATGGCCAGCCGCATCCTTGGCATGGGCGACGTGCTCTCGCTGATTGAGCAGGCTGAGTCCGTCATGGACCAGCAGAAGGCCGAAGATGCCGCGATGAAGATCGGCACCGGCGAGCTCACGCTGGAGGACTTCCTCGACCAGCTGCTGATGATTCGTCGCATGGGGCCGATCGGCAATCTGCTCAAGATGATGCCGGGCGGCAAGCAGATGAACGAGATGGCAGACATGGTCGACGAGAAGCAGATCGACCGCATCCAGGCCATCATCCGCGGCATGACCCCGGCCGAGCGTCAGGATCCAAAGATTTTGAACGCTTCTCGACGAAAGCGTATCGCGAACGGCTCCGGCGTCGAGGTATCTGACGTGAACCAGCTGGTGGAACGCTTCTTCGAGGCGAAGAAGATGATGAGCAAGATGGCCAACCAAATGGGTATGCCGGGCATGCCTGGGATGGGGCGTTCTGCAACGAAGAAGAAGCCGAAGGGGCGTCGCGGTAAAAACGGTAAGCGCAAGCCCGTGAAGAACCGTCGTGGTGGCGGCATGCCAAACATGGCAGAGATGCAGAAACTTGCCCAGCAAATGGAGCAAGGTGGCGGCATGCCAGGTATGCCGGGTCAGGCCATGCCAAAGGGCATGGAAAATATTGACCTAGACAACCTCGACTTCGGTGAAGCCATGAAGCGAATGAACAAGGGGAAGTAGTCAACCGAAGAACGGTTCGACGAAGGGCCGCAGCAGGGGGACTGCGGACACCGCGTAGGCGTTGGTGATGTGGTGAACGTCGCGATAGACTACCACGTTGCCGATCACCGCTGGGCAGCTAACCCAAGAATTCCGCCGCTGGGTCCACGGGGCAATCGCCACCCCGCGCAGGCCATCAGACATACTACTCTCGGGAAAGAATCGGGCGCATGCTCTCCCACAAGAGCTCTTCCGTGGAGCCGGCAAACTGATTGGAAATGTGGTTGGTGTCGCGGTAGGCGAAGATATTTCCGACGATCGG
>NZ_JBHWRP010000056.1:0-3943 GCF_043426755.1 Corynebacterium sp.
ACGTCCTCGGGTTGGCCGGAAAAGATGACTGGGGCGTCGGCCAGCGCCTGCCCACGCTGCCACCTGCGCACCTCGCGCGGGTAGCCGGACTCAGTCAGCGAGTCCGCGCCCGTATCCGTGCCGACCAGCAGCGCATCTCCCGCCCACGAGACATAACTTTTCGCCTCCGGCAGGTCAAACGCGTCCCCCTCCACGAAAGCGCGCCGGGCAAGGTCGAATTCGCGGATCACCGTCGCGTCGGCGCCACCGCGCGAAAGTTTGATCAGCGCGCGGTCATACTGCGGGGCACGCACCACAGCACCCTTCCACACCCAGTCCTCGTCCTCGGAGGCGGCGAGAGCATCAATATCAACCAGTTCCTCCCAGGTGGGGGAGTCGGTGAGGTAATCGTCGAGAAGCGTCCTGCGCCACACCCCACGCGGACGGTCGGCATCGCGCCAGAAGTTATACAAAAACTCGCCGCGCCGGGTGACGTACGGAATCCGCGCGTTAGTATCCAGCACCTCGAGAATCCGCGATTGCAGCGGCTCAAGGTCAAATGCGGCGAGTGTGTTGTCCGACCACGCCTGCGCCCATTCGAGGGCGGGCTGGCCGGTGATGTCGTCGAGAAGCTTCGGGTCAATGTTGCGCATAAGACCCCAGCTTAACGACGAAGCCTCCGGCGATCTTTACATGCCGAACGACGGGGCGATGGTGTGGGTCCAGGACTTCTCCAGGTCGTCGCGCCAGCCCGGCCAGGAGTGGGTGCCGGCGTTGCGCAGCTCATAGTGAGCCGGGATGCCCTTGGAATCCAGCTTCGCCTTTAGGTCGTGGGTGCAGGCGTTCATTGCGGCCTCGATGGCGCCGCCTTCGACCTGGAGGGTCAGAGCGTTCGCGGAACCGACGGCAGGGTCCACGCCGCGTGCGGTGTAGTAGCCCACCATGTCGGTCTCTGCAGCCAGGCCGGTCGCGGTGGAGATGTACAGGTCGGTGCCGCGCAGCTGTTCTGCGTTGACCAAGGCGTCGTTGTAACGGTTGTAGGATCCGCCCATCGGGCCGTACATCATTTCGGGGGTGACCATGTTGAAGTCATTCAACGTGCCGGAACCACGCTGCACGGTCAGGCGCAGGAACTGGTACGGAATCGGGGTGGAGGTGGCGGCGCAGCCGGAGAATGACGCGACGGAATCGTAGAAGCCTGGGTTGTGCTCAGCCATGAGCAGCGCGGAGGTCGCGGACATGGAGAAACCAACAATCGCGCGGCGGTTATCGGCCTTTAGCTCTGCCTCGATCGGCCCCGGCAGTTCCTTGGTGATGAAGGTTTCCCACTTCTGGGGGCCCTTCAGGTATGGGGTGTTGAGGTCGTCCTTCAGCCAGTCCGCGTAGTAGGTGAACGCGCCGCCCTGCGGCACGACCACGTTGACGCCCTTCTTCTGGTAGAACTCCAGCTTGTTGGTCATCTTGAACCAGTCTGAGTCCTGCTCTGCGCCGCCTGCGCCGTTGAGCAGGTAGACGGTGGGTGCGCCCTCGATGTAGTTGCCCTCTGCGTCGCGTGCAGGGATGACACCGACTGGGACTTCGCGGTCCATCGAAGGCGAGTACACGGAGTACGCCTTGATGGTTTCGCCATCGACGTACTCTAGCCAAGTCTGTGGCTCACCGGTGGTGACTGCCTTTGGCTGCCAGTCGAGTGGCTTCACGGTGCCGACTGCGGTTTCACCAGCGACTTGGGCGGGGGTCAGTTCAGCGGCGGTGGCGGGGGTGACGCCAGCTGCGATGGCCAGGGCGGTGCCCACGGCAAGGAGGGGACGCTTCAGCTTCATGGAGGGAGGCTTCCTATTCTTTTCTTTGGCTTCTTTGGACGTTCGGCTTTTCACCGGTGTTTCACAGGTGCGCCACAATTCACGTATCGTACCTAGGGTATGCGATGTTACGTCCCCGTGTGCACCTTAATCTGCTGTTTGTGGTTGCACAAGTGATTAATGTGGCACAATGCGGGTTAACGTTTGCTGGATTCCTGGCGATAAACGTAGCGTACCCATCGCACATTCACACGACTTTTTACAAGAAAGGGACTTGACTATGTCTCCCATCGAGCAAATACAGCTTTACCTCAACGAATTCCTCGGCCAGCTGATTCACGCGGGTTCGTCGACATCGTCGACCATTGCGCTCGGCCTGGGCATGTTCTAGGTTTCTAGATCCCGATACACAAAAAGGAGGGCACCCGCTGTGGGTGCCCTCCTTAATTTATTGCGTTAATTACAGATTTGCCGACGAGAAGTTAGCAGATCCTTCATCCGCGGCCGGCTCGGCCTCGACATCGTCGAATAGTGCAGGCTTGATGACGAGGTCCCAGGACTTCTTGAGGTCCTCGCGCCAGCTCGGCCAGGAGTGGGTGCCGGTGTTGCGCAGCTCGTAGTGCGCTGGGATATTCAAGCTGTTGAGCTTCGCGCGCAGGTCGTGGGTGCACGCGTTCATCGCGCCCTCGATGACCCCGCCTTCGACAGCGAGCGTGGAGCTTGCGGCCAGCGCGGCGTTCGGGTTTCCGCCGTTGTTTGTCAGCAGGGTCCCGAACATGTCGCTCTCGGACTGCAGGCCAGTTGCCGTGGAGATGTACAACGCGGTGCCTTCCAGCTTGTCCGCATTAACCAGTGCGTCGTTGTAACGGTTGTAATCAGAGCCGACTGGGCCCCAGATGCTTTCTGGAGTCATGCCGTTAGCACCGCGGGCAACAGTCAGGCCGGTGTAAAAGTAAGGCAGCGGGGTGGAGGTGGCTGCGCAGCCGGAGAAGGACCCGACGGCGTCGTACATGCCCGGATTGTGCTCTGCCAGAAGCAGGGCCGAGGTTGCGGACATGGAGAAGCCGACTACCGCACGCTTGTCGTTGGCGTTGAGGTGGCCTTCAATCGCGCCCGGCAATTCCTTTGCCAGGAACGTCGACCACATCTGCTTGCCCTTGTAGTAGCCCTGCTCGCCTGGGTTGGTCTGCCAGTCGACGTAGTAGGAGAACGCGCCTTCCATCGGGATGACGACGTTCACGGGCTCGCCCTTAAACGTTTGGTTGAACGTTTCTCCGGCCAGGTTCAGCCAGTCGGTGTCCTGCTCCGAGCCGCCTGCGCCGTTGAGGAGGTAGAGGGTTGGCGCGTCGTCGATACGCACACCGTTTTCATCGAGTGCCGGGCGGACGGCGATGGGGATCTCGCGCCCCATCGAAGGCGAGTAGACGCTGTGCGCTTCCAGCCCATTCTTGCCGACCTGCTTGAACCACTTCTGGTCCTCTCCCGTCGCCGTATTCTTGGGAGCCACCTCCAGCGGCTTGATGGTAGCGGTGCCCTCGGCCGCGGGTTCCGGTGTGTCCAGCTCGGGCGTTTCGACGTTGGTCTCTGGAACTACAGTTGGCTGATCAGTCTCTTGGGCGGTGGCTGGGACGGCACCAGCAGCAATCGCGATCGCGGCCGCGGCGGCCAGCATGGGGCGCATAATCTTCATGGGTGAGGGGTCCTTCAAGTTGCACGGGATATGTACTTCTCAGAACTATATCCCGTTTCATAGTTCCGTGGTAGTGGACTGATACCTGCCCCCGCAGGGGTGGAAACGGCCACAAGAGTACAGTCGTATGCGTATTCTTGGGGGCATGGCTAAAGAACACTATGACGTTGTTGTACTTGGTGCGGGCCCTGGCGGGTATGTCGCCGCGATTCGCGCGGCCCAGTTGGGCAAGAAGGTAGCGGTTATTGAGAAGCAGTACTGGGGCGGTGTCTGCTTGAATGTGGGCTGCATCCCCTCTAAGTCGCTGATCAAGAACGCCGAAGTGGCGAATATCTTCACCCATGAGAAGAAGACCTTCGGTATCAAGGGCGATGTGGAATTCGATTACGAGGATGCGCATAAGCGCTCCCGTAAGGTCTCGGAGAAGATCGTCGGCGGTATCCACTACCTGATGAAGAAGAACAAGATCACC
>NZ_JBHWRP010000057.1:0-20688 GCF_043426755.1 Corynebacterium sp.
GGGCATGGTGGCTGTGGTCAGAATGCCACGTGGAAGAGGCGCGAGGACCGGCGTGAAGCTGACGGTGACATCCTTGTCTGTCACCTCGGCCACGTTTTGGGCGACCTCGGGAGTGTGGCGGTGCTTGCCTGCGGTGTTGTAGGCCTTCAAAGAACCCATCGTTTCCGCGCCCAGCATCGCAACAGTTGCCTTCTTGCCTGCGCCGGATACACCCGTGATCGACACAATCGAGATGTCTGGTTCGGCGATGCCAGCTTCCGCTGCAGGAAGCACGGCCAAGGTAGCGCCAGTGGGGAAACATCCCGGTACCGCGATCCGGCGAGCCTGTGCGATTTCCTCGCGATGGCCCGGCATTTCAGGAATGCCATAAGGCCAGGATCCCGCATGGTCCGAGCCGTAGTATGCAGTCCAGTCCTCCGCGCTTTTCAGCCGGAAGTCCGCAGCACAGTCGATAACAAGGGTGTCGTCGTTAAGCGCTGCCCCGATGTCCGCGGAAAATCCATGCGGGAGGCCCAAAAAGACCACATCGTGGCCGTCGAGAACCTCAGTGGTGGTGGGCTGAATCATGCGATCGGCCAGTTGGGGCAGGTGCGGCATGAGGTCCGCCACCTGCTGGCCGGCGTTCGAATTGCCGGTCAGCGCGCCTATCTCTAGCTCCCCTGCCAGGTATTTCGGATGTTGAAGCAACAGGCGCAGGATCTCTCCGCCTGCATATCCTGTTGCTCCTGCTACTGCTACCTTGATTGCCATGCATGCCACTGTAGCATTTATGCAGCGACATGCAAACTATTCATCCAGGGTGTTAGGCGCGCATCTCCGCACCGAATCGCTGCTGCGCCAACTCGGCTGCCTTCAGGCGTGCCTCCGAGGCTTCGTCGTCAGTCAACGTACGATCGCCTGCGCGGAACAGCAGCTTGAAGGCCAGGGACTTCTTACCCGCACCGAGCTTGTCACTGCGGAACACGTCGAAGAGTTCGACGGTCTCCAGCAACTCGCCGGCACCTTCCTCGACAGCCTGGCGCACCGCTTCCGAAGGCACATCCTCATCCACGGTCAGCGCGATATCCTGGTGCAGCGCCGGGAAGCTAGACAACACAGGTGCTGGGAAATTCTCCCGCAGCGGAAGCGCGGTCAGATCGATCTCCATCGCACACAGGCGTGGTGGAAGCTCGAGCGCCTCCAACACCTGCGGATGCAGCTCGCCGGCATAACCGATGGTCTCCCCCTCCACCTTGAGCGCAGCGCAGCGCCCCGGGTGCCACGGCAGGTACTCAGCGGATTCAATCTCCAGCTGCACGCCGGCAGCACGGGCAACAACCTGCGCGGACTCGATCGCGTCAGCCCAAGTGTAAGCCCGCCCCTCGCCCCACGGGCCTGCGTAGACCTTGTCGCCCAAACCAACGGTGACGGCATGCAGTGGCTGCTCAGGCAAGGAGTTGATCAGCTCTTCAACCTCGTTAACACTTGGCCGCTGCGCCACGTCCGGCATCGGCGAGGCATCAGCACGCTGGAAAGCGACCTGCTGCACGCCATACAAAGTGACGTCATGGCGACCGCGTGCGACGTTGCGCCCCACCGCCTCAAGCATGGACGGCAACAAGGTCGTGCCTAGCACTGCATAGTCATTGTCCAGCGGGTTTTGGACCTTGACCACGTTGCGGCGCGGATCGTCGTCGGCAAGCCCAAACTTATCGAATACACCGTTCGCGATGAACGGCGTCGGCAGGATCTCCGCGTAACCCGAATAAGCCAGCGCGTGTGTGACAGCTCGGCGACGGCGCTGCTCCAATGTCAGGCCGCGTCCACCACGCGGGGCCGGAAGGACCAGCGGAATATCGTCCAAGCCCTCAAGGCGCATGATCTCTTCGATCAAGTCTTCCGGCATGGAAAAATCGGTTCGCCACGTCGGCGGAGTAACAGACAGGACCTCATCCTCGCCCTCGCCGCCAGCGCTTGCGACGGTGCAGCCGACCTCCTCGAGGCGCTTAACGACGACCTCTCGGCTGTACTCCACGCCAATCAATTCAGACGGGTGGCTCACGCGCAGCTGAATCGGCTGCGCCTCCTGCACGGTGCCCTCAACCAAGGTGCGGCCTGCGGAAACGGTGCCGCCAGCAATGCTCACGAGAAGTGCACATGCCATATCTAGGGCGACTTCCACGATGGCGGGATCCACGCCGCGCTCGAAGCGGCGTGACGCCTCAGAGGTGAGCTTATGGCGGCGCGACGTGCGAGCCACGGTGAGAGCATCCCAGGTTGCGGACTCGAAATACACGTCCGTTGTGGTCTCAGAAATCTCAGAGGTGGTGCCGCCCATAACACCAGCCATAGACTGGATGCCGTTATCGTCGCAGATCACCACGTCCTCGTCGGAAAGCATGCGCTCGACGTGGTCGAGGGTTTCGAACTTCTCCCCTGCCTTAGCATTGCGAATATGCAGGTTGCCGGCGATCTGGCCTGCGTCAAAAGCGTGCATCGGCTGGCCCAGCAGCAGCATGATGTAGTTGGTCACATCGGTCGCGGCATTGACGGGGCGCTGGCCGGACAGCATCAACTCGCGCTGGAGCCAGAACGGAGACTCCGCAGCAGGATCAATTCCTTCGACCTTGCGCAGTCCGAAACGCTGGGTCTTGGTGGACTCATCAGCAGTGATCTCAATCAGTTGCTCGGTTGGTGCTGGCACTGCGGACAGGTCGAATCCAGCCACCCCAGGATCCTTGGCCAGATCCGCATAAGGCAGATCAAATGCTGAGGTAATCTCGCGGGTCAGCCCGCGAGCCGATAGCGCGTAACCGCGATCTGGAGTGACGTTGACATCGAACACGGTGTCATCCAGCCCCAATGGGCCACGTGCATCCTCACCCGGGGCGCCGTAATCGTCGGAAAGCGTGATGATGCCCGCGTTTTGCTTATCCGTCATGCCCAGCTCGGCGGCGGAACAGATCATGCCGTCGGAAATGTGGTCATAGGTCTTGCGCGCGGAAATCTTGAAACCGCCAGGCAGCTCCGCCCCGGGCAGAGCGACGACGACGAGGTCGCCCTCCTCAAAGTTGCGGGCGCCACAGATGATGCCCTGTAGCTCGCCGGAGCCGTTCGCCTGGCCAACGTCGACCTGGCAGTAGCGGATTGGCTTCTTAAACTCGGTGAGTTCCTCAATCTTCTGCACGCGGCCGAAGACGAGGTCCCCGGTGGTCTCTTCGATCGGCTCATAGCCCTCGGTTTCGAAACCGACGCGCACGAAGCCGTGGTCAAGCTCCTCAGGAGTAACAGACCAGTTGACAGTGCCCGATGCACGCACCAGGCGGGTAATCCAATTCTGGGAAATAAGCATGTGTGTCCTCCCTTATGCCTGTACACCGAATGGAACGGTGAATCGAACGTCGCCTTCAACCATGTCGCGCATGTCGCTGAGACCGTTGCGGAACTGCAAGGTCCGCTCCAGGCCCATACCGAAAGCAAAACCGGTGTACTCCGTGGGATCAATACCCACCGCACGCAGCACGTTCGGGTTGACCATGCCGCAGCCACCCCATTCGATCCAGCCGGCGCCGCCCTTCTTATTCGCAAACCATACGTCTACCTCTGCCGAAGGCTCGGTGAACGGGAAGTAGTTGGTGCGCATCCGCGTCTTGGTTTCCGGGCCGAAGAGCACCTTTGCCAAGTGGTCGAGGGTACCGCGCAGATGAGCCATGGTCAGCCCCTTATCCACGGCCAAGCCCTCTACCTGGTGGAAGACTGGCGTGTGGGTTGCGTCCAGCTCATCAGTACGGAACACGCGACCCGGGCAGGCGATATACACCGGCGGCTCACGGTCCAATAAGGTACGCACCTGCACTGGAGAGGTGTGGGTGCGCAGGACCTGCTTGGAGTCTTCGCTACCGATATAGAAAGTGTCCTGCAGGGTGCGGGCCGGATGATCCGGGATGAAGTTCAGCGCATCGAAGTTGAAGTACTCCGCTTCCACCTCTGGGCCTTCGGCGATTTCCCAGCCCATGCCGATGAAAATGTCGGCGATATTCTCGCTGAGCGTAGTAATCGGGTGCATCGCGCCTGCCTGGGTGCGCGCGGTCGGCATGGTCACGTCGACCTTCTCCGCCTTCAGCTGCTGCGCTCGGTGTTCTGCCTCGCGCACCTGATGGACCTGCGCGTAATGCTTTTCCACGCGCCCGCGAGCCATGTTCACCATGCGTCCGGCGTCCTTGCGCTGATCTTTCGGCAAGGTCCCCAGCGCGCGACGTGCTTGCGGGATAAAGGCCAGTTCCCCTAGGTGATCGCGCTTTGCCTGCTCAAGTGAGGCCAAGTCTGTGGCGCTATCGAATGCAGCGATAGCCTGCTCTGCGGCCTGGTTCAATGACTCTTCGGTCAACTGGATATCGGGTGTATCAGACACGCTGGAGCTCACCCTCGCCTTTCTGGGAATGTCAGGAAAATATGGACCCTCACAGCATACCCGCGTCTGCCGTGAGCGCTGCAGGAAGGTGGGCCGGCTTAGTTCTCTGTGTACTCCGCGTTCTCCACCGGCGCCTCCACGACGTACTGTGCCTTCGACGATTCCCACATACACATCGCCGCAGCCGTTGCCAGGTTCAGGGACTCAGCGGAGCCCTGGATTGGGATGGTGACTTTGTAATCGGCAAGCGCTGCGATCTCTGGATCCAGGCCGTGCGCCTCGTTGCCGAAGAGCCACGCGTGTGGTTGGCTCAAGATCACTCCTGCATAGTCCAAGGCCACGTCGCCGTCCACCACAGTGGCAACAATCTTTAAACCCTTGTCCTTGAGCTGCGCGATCACAGCCTTCACGTCGCGATCCCGCACAACCGGGGTATGGAAGAGCGACCCAGCCGTCGAGCGCACCACTTTCGGCGCTTGCGGATCCACCGTGTCGCCGGCGAAGATTACGCCGTCAGCGCCCATCGCGTCGCAGATCCTGATCAAGGTGCCCGCATTCCCCGGGTCGGCAGTATCCACCCCCACAGCCCAAAAGTCATTGAATCCCTTGAGCGCCTGTTTCGTCGACCACGTCACCGGTTTGCACAGGGCGAAGATGCCGGTGGTGGTCACGGTGTCTGCCAAGTATTCCGCAGCCTTGTCGTCGATGGCGTGCGTGTACACGTTCATGTACTCGGCGGTGGTCAGGATGTCCCCGAAACGCTCCGCCGCCCGTTCGGTCACGAACACGTCGGTGGCCGCACCAGTGGCTACGGCAGCTTCGACGGCGTTCTCCCCTTCTGCCAAGAACTGTTTCGCTTTTCGACGAGCAGCCGCCCGGTGCAGTTTGGCCGCATTCACGATGCGTGGGGTGCGTTCTGTAAAGGGCTGGGAGAAATCGAGTGCCATGGTGAACAAGTGTAGTGCTCCGCACCGTGCAGCAGAAAAGACAAAACCACCCGCGTCCTCCCATTGCGTATTTGGAAGAGTTCGGGTGGTCGTCGTCAAGCAAGAAGCGTGTGCTTCTCGGAAGACTAAGCAGCCTTTGGAGCGTTGACGTCCTCTGGCAGTGCTGCCTTAGCCGCCTCGCAGATTGCGGAGAATGCTGCGAAGTCGTTGACAGCCAGGTCGGCGAGGATCTTGCGGTCAACGTCGATCTCGGCCAGCTTCAGGCCGTGGATCAGGCGGTTGTAGGTGATGTCGTTCATGCGAGCTGCTGCGTTGATGCGCTGGATCCACAGCTTGCGGAACTCAGACTTGCGTGCGCGACGGTCGCGGTACGCGTAGGTCATAGAGTGCAGCCACTGTTCCTTCGCCTTGCGGTACAGGCGGGAGCGCTGGCCGCGGTAGCCCTTTGCGGACTTCAGAATCGCGCGACGCTTCTTCTTGGCGTTAACTGAGCGCTTGACACGTGCCACAGTTGTACTTCCTAACTTCTAATTGAAACTTATTCGGATGGGGGCGATGCGCGACAATTATGCGCGGCGCAGCAACTTCTTCATGCGTGGCACGTCGTTTGGAGAGACGTCGACAGCGTTCTTCAGCTGGCGAACGCGCTTGGAGGTCTTGTGCTCGTTCAAGTGCTTCTTACCAGCCTGGTAGCGACGCAGCTTGCCGGAACCGGAAACCTTGATGCGCTTTGCGGTGCCCTTGTGGGTCTTCTGCTTCATGATTAAAACCCTTCAGAGGTTGAGAATGGTCTACTTCTTGCCCTTTTTGGAGGCTGGTCCAAGAACCATGGTCATGTTGCGGCCGTCTTGCTTCGGCCTGGACTCGATGTGCGCGATCTCGCCGACGTCTTCTGCAAGACGCTCGAGAAGGCGGAAACCAAGTTCAGGACGAGACTGCTCGCGTCCGCGGAACATGATGATCACCTTGACCTTGTTACCCTTTTCCAGGAAGCGAACCACATTGTTCTTTTTGGTCTGGTAGTCGTGCTCATCGATCTTCGGGCGGAACTTCTGTTCCTTGACCACGGTTTGCTGCTGGTTCTTACGGGACTCGCGGGCCTTCTGGGCCTGCTCGTACTTGTACTTGCCGTAGTCCATGATCTTGGCCACTGGTGGCTTCGCGTTGGGTGCGACTTCCACTAGGTCAAGGTCAGCGTCGTAGGCAAGCTTGCGGGCATCGTCGGTACGGACGATTCCTACCTGCTCGCCGGATGGGCCGACTAGACGGACTTCGGGGACGCGGATTCTGTCATTGATCCGAGCTTCAGCGCTGATGAGAACTCCTCAGTTAAAAGACGATATGATTCGCTACCAGTTCTCGCGCATGGAGCCACTACACACAAAAACCCGCGCAGCATATTCGCTGTGCGGGAGTTCTTCCTCGTTCAGGACGGGATCGCTTAACGACGATTCCCCTACCGAACTTTGGACCCTTAACCAACCTAAGCGGCGGCATGGGGTGGGAGTAACTCCACTTGCGACCCTGGCACCTAGAATCAGGCGCTTCGGGCGGTAGTGCAGTCAACCATAGCAGAAGGTTCAGCGCAGACCCAAATCACGACACACACGTTCACTGTCACTAACACTGCGGCTAGTCGCGCACCGGGCGATCCTCCAAGAACATCGTCACGCCACGCGCTTGACACTCGTAGGAATTATCGCCCACGAGCGTGCACTTGGCCGAAGCTGGTCGCTGCCCCTCCTGCGCCCGGAGTGGTACCTCAATCGTGTCTTGTCCTGAGCCAGAGTGCGGAGCCATTGCGACGGCGACCTCCTCTGCGTTTCCGCACCCTCCATTACCTGTGGTGGAGAACACCCGCCAATTCACATTCGCTGCACATTGCAGGGCGCTTTCTGGGGCACGTGAGCTATTCCCCTCGCCCCGCTGATCCTGCGAAGGCCGCTGCTGCGATATTTGCGGCCGACCAGGTTCAGGCGCGTCTGGTCGCACAGGTTCGACACCCTGGCCTTCGTCGAAAGTCACCATTGTTGGTGCAGAACGCGTCTGCTCTGGCTCGTTGGTCACGGGGGCGGGTTCCTCGGTCTCGGAAGCTTCCTCGTCGTCAGCTGGCGGCTGCTCTTCCTCGGTCGCCGGGTCTTGGGAGACCACAACTGTACTCGTCGCGGCGCTTTCCGACGAGGCGTCGTCGGCATTGTCCTTGAATGCCGAATACGCCCACACGCCGGCACCCATGGCAACGATGGCCGCCAGAATCGCACCGATTATCACCCAGGGGCTGGTCTTGGTATTCCCGCTGGCAGCCTCCGGTTTCTCCGGTTCATAGGGGACGAACTCGGGGCGTTCGTCGTCGAGTACTGGATCTGCACCGACTGCGTCCACGTGTTGCGTGGGGGGATCCTCGTCCCAGAAATCGTCGTGCGGTTCCTCGTGGGGACCTCCGCGTCGTTGATGTGATTCCACGGTCGAGGTTCCTTCCTCAGATCATGCTTCAATGCAAGTTCACTTAACAATGATACTTACCGCTTGGAGCATCACCTCACGTTGTCCCTGCTGACGTTTAAAGCAGCTCGGCCAAGTAGCGCCCCGTGTAGGAACCTTCAACCTCGGCGACGTCCTCCGGGGTGCCTTCCGCGACAACGGTGCCACCACCGCTGCCGCCTTCCGGCCCCATGTCGATCAGCCAATCGGCGCACTTAATCACGTCCAAGTTGTGCTCAATCACGATCACAGAATTGCCCTTATCGACGAGGCCTTGCAGCACCATCATCAGCTTCTGGATGTCCTCAAAGTGCAGACCGGTGGTCGGCTCATCGAGGATATAGATCGTGCGCCCATTGGAACGCTTCTGCAGCTCAGCGGCCAGCTTGACGCGCTGCGCTTCACCACCGGACAAGGTGGTAGCGGCTTGTCCCAGCCGGACATAGCCCAGCCCGACGTCGACAAGCGTGGCCAAATACCGGTGAATTGAGGTGATCGGCTCGAAGAATTCGGTGGCCTCCGAGATCGGCATGTCCAAGACTTCGGCGATATTCTTGCCCTTGTAGCGCACTTCGAGAGTCTCGCGGTTGAAGCGCGTTCCCTCACAGACCTCGCACGGCACGTAGACATCCGGCAGGAAGTTCATCTCAATCTTGATGGTGCCGTCACCCTGGCATGCTTCACAGCGGCCACCCTTGACGTTGAAGGAGAAGCGTCCCGGCTTATAACCACGCACCTTTGACTCATGGGTCTCAGCGAACAGGTTACGGATCTTGTCGAACACCCCGGTGTAGGTCGCCGGATTCGATCGCGGCGTACGCCCGATCGGCGACTGATCCACCTGCACCAACTTGTCTAGGTGCTCGAGGCCCTCCACCTTCTTCACTCGGCCCGGAACCTGGCGCGCACGGTTGAGCTGGTTCTGCAGCGTCTTCGCAAGGATCTGATTGATCAGGGTGGACTTACCCGAGCCCGACACGCCAGTGACTGCCACAAGGACACCCAATGGAATGCCCACGTCGATGTTGTCCAGGTTATTCTCACGTGCGCCGATGACGTGAAGCTGGCGGTCCTTGTCCACTTCACGACGAGTCTCTGGGACCTTGATCTCCTTACGCCCTGCGAGGTAATCACCCGTGATCGAGTTCTTGGCCTTCAGGATCCCCTCGGGCGCACCCTGGTAGACCACCTCACCACCGTATTCACCGGCCGCAGGCCCGATGTCGATCAGCCAGTCAGCTTCGCGAATCGTCTCTTCATCATGCTCAACGACGATGAGCGTATTGCCAATGTCGCGGAGCTTCTTCAATGTCTCAATCAGCCGCTGGTTGTCGCGCTGGTGCAATCCGATCGATGGCTCATCGAGCACGTACATCACGCCGGCCAACCCAGAGCCAATCTGCGTGGCCAGGCGGATGCGTTGCGCCTCACCGCCCGACAGCGTGCCAGCGGAGCGGTCCAGCGTGAGGTAGGTCAGGCCCACGTCGATAAGAAAGTGCAGGCGCGCCTGCGTTTCCTTCAACACAGCACCCGCAATCATCTCCTCCCGATACCCCAATACCAGGTTGTCCAGGAATTTTGAGGCCTCTTCGATAGACAGCGCCGTCAAACCTGCGATGGACTTTTCGTCGTGGGTGGTGGACTTCAGGCGCACAGCGAGGATCTCAGGCTTCAGACGCGTCCCTTCGCAGGTAGGGCAGGCGACCTCACGGGTATAGGCGAGGTAGCGCTCCTTAGCGGTTTCCGTCTCTGCATAGTCGAGCTTGCGGCGCAGATAGCCCATCACTCCCTCGAACTCGGAGTTAAAGTTGCGCTGCCTGCCGAAGCGGTTCTTATAGCGCACGTGCACTTTGACCTTGGAGCCCTCCAGCAGCGCCTTCTGCTCGGATTTCTTCAGCTTCGAGAACGGCGTCTGCGGATCAAACTCAAGCTCTTTCGCTAAGCCTTCGATGAGCTTGGTGAAGTAGCGCTTGTTTGGGCTGGAGTTCCACGGCTGGAAAGCATCGACCGCGGGTGCGTCGGGGTCGGGGACGATGAGTTCTGCATCCATCTCCGTCTTCGTTCCTAGGCCGTCGCAGGACGGGCAGGCACCAAAAGGCGCGTTGAAGGAGAAGGACCTGGGCTCATAGCTATCAATGTCCAAGGTGTGCCCGTTGGGGCAGGCCATTTTTTCGGAGAAGATGGCGTAGCGTTCGTCGGAATCCTCCGGCTGGTCAACATAGTCGATGACGACGAGGCCCTCGGCAAGCCGCAGTGCCGTCTCCACCGAATCGGTAAGGCGTTGCTTCTGGCTCTCTTTGACCTGTAGGCGGTCGACGATGACATCGATGTAGTGCTTATAGGACTTCTGCAGTGTCGGCGGTTCTGACAGCTGGTACATTTCCCCGTCTACTTTGACGCGGGAGAAGCCTTGAGCCGCAAGATCCTGGAAGAGATCCACAAACTCGCCTTTACGGTTGCGCACCACAGGCGCTAGCACCTGAAATTTGGTGCGCTCCTCCCCCGCTAAGACCTGGTCGACGATCTGCTGCGGAGTCTGGCGCTCGATCATGGCATCGCAGACCGGGCAGTGCGGGGTGCCGGCGCGCGCGTAGAGCAGACGAAGGTAGTCATACACTTCGGTAATCGTGCCTACCGTGGAGCGCGGGTTGCGGTTGGTGGACTTCTGATCAATCGAGACCGCTGGCGACAAACCATCGATATAGTCCACGTCCGGCTTGTCCATCTGGCCAAGGAACATGCGCGCATAAGAGCTCAAAGACTCGACATAGCGGCGCTGACCCTCCGCAAAAATAGTGTCGAAAGCCATGGAGGACTTCCCCGAGCCCGACAAGCCGGTGAACACCACCATCTTGTCTCGTGGCAGTTCAATATCGATGTCTTTGAGGTTGTGCTGGCGGGCGCCACGCACGATCAGCTTGTCAGCCATGTATTTACCGGTCCCTTTCTGCGACAGCCGGTCAACCTGCCTGAGCTTGATTGGGTCTGTTTGGGCTTGAATAGGCAGGATTACTAGTCACATTTAATGTCTTCGAACATACCAACGACCACGTCAACAGCGCTAACCCGCTGAAAATTCCCGTAGAGTTGTGGCATGACTGACAAGCTTTCACTTCACCACGTGTCCGTGGGCGACATGGATAACAACAGCTACTTGATCGCGTCTGGCGAGAACGGGTTGCTTATCGACGCACCGACCAACGCTTCCGCACTGCTTGCCATGGCAGACGACGCGGGGGTCACCATCACCGATGTGCTGACTACCCACCGCCACCATGACCACGTTGGGGCGCTAGAAGAGGTCCTCCAGAAAACCGGTGCAATCCACTGGGCTTCTTTCTTGGACTCCCCTGCTCTGCCTGCACCTGTGGACCACGAGCTGGAACAGGGCGACACCCTAAATTTTGCCGGGCTAGAGATTCCAGTCTTCATCCTGCGTGGGCACACCCCTGGTGGGGCATGCCTCGAGATCACAATCGACGAGCAGACTCACCTGTTTGTGGGCGATTCCATTTTCCCTGGCGGCTTGGGTAAGACGGCGTCGGAAGGCGATTTCGTGCGTCTTTTTAACGACGCCAAGGAACGCGTCTTTGATGTTTATGACGACAGCGCGATTATTCACCCTGGCCACGGAAAATCTACAACCGTGGGAGATGAGCGCCCGCACCTCGACGAGTGGTGGAGCCGCCGTTGGTAGATAATTTTCTCGCACGGTAGACCGTTTTTTGTCTACAGTGGAGTACACAGACCGATAACTTTTAGTTTCTAAGTAAGGACTTGATCACACATGATCCGCAAGATTGCCCGCCCGATGCTTGCCTCCGTCTACATCGCCGATGGTGTGGACACCGTCGTTAACAGCTCTGAGCACGTTGAATTCTCCGAGCGCTTCCTCAAGCAGGTCCGCAGCGTTGTCCCTGCCGAGTACCAGCGCTACGTTCCGAAGGATGCAGAGCTGGTTGCACAAGCACTCGGTGGCACCAAGGTCGGTGCCGGTGCGCTGTACGCTTTGGGCAAAGCACCACGCTTGGCCGCAGGCACCCTGGCAGTCACCGCCATCCCAACCCTGCTGGGCCGCCACGCCTTCTGGGAGGCAGACACCGCTGAGGAGAAGTCCTCTCGTCGTAACGGTGCACTAACCAACGTCGCTCTGCTCGGTGGCCTGTTCTTGGCAACCGCAGACACCGCCGGCAAGCCAGGTCTGGCATGGCGCACCAAGAAGGCCGCGCAGACCGCCAACAACAAGGTGCAGGCGGCACTGCCCACCCAGTCCGAATCCGAGAAGGCACTGAGCAACGCCCAGAACTGGATCCAGGACACGACCGAGAAGGTCACCTCTGGAGCCCAGGAAGCCGGCAAGCAGGTGTCGAACTATGTCGACGAGAACAAGGACGACTGGATTGACACCGCTAGCAAGTGGGTCGACAACGCGAAGGAAACCACCGGCGATTGGCTCAACACTGCTCGGGACACCGCCGGCAACTGGCTAGATGAGGCCAACAAGGACGCCAAGAAGGCTCGCAAGGGTGTCGTGAAGAAGGCAAACAAGGCGCAGAAGCAGGCTGATAAGGCACTGCAGAAGGCGGAGTCCGACATCAAGTCTGGCCGCGCACGTAAGCGCGCTGACAAGCGTGCAGACAAGCTGCAGAAGCGCGCAAACAAGGCAATTGATCGCGCACGCAAGCGCATCGATAACTAGTTTCGACGCTTGCCCGCTGCCCCGCGGGGTGCCAGAGAATTGGTGCCCGCGGGGCTTTCGGCATTTTTGGTAGAATGATCTGTTCACTCTTTCCCTAGTTTCAGTCTTTGAGGAGAACCACACTTCGTGTCCGAATCAACACACGGTCAATCACGCGAGATTGCAGCGGAACAGGACTACGTCGATACGCTCTTTGCGCATCTCGATGCCGAGGTTGCCGGGGCCCGTGCCCGTTTGGAGCAGGTGCAGCAAGACGTTGACCCAGACAACCCTGATTCTGACGCGCTGGTCCGTCGCGAGACCGAGTACCACGCGCTCAATGCGAAGTTGGATGCCTTGACCGTGGCGGAGATTGGGCTGGTGTTCGGACGTATCGATATTGCTGATGAGGGCGGCGAACACCCGGTACCAGGCCGCCCCGACTTGGATCGGCGCTATATCGGCCGCATGGGGATCGACGACCGCGATGACCACTACCGCACTCTCCTGCTGGACTGGCGCGCCCCTATGGCGCGTCCTTTCTACCTCGCCACCACCGCTAACCCCGAGGGAATGGAGCTGCGCAGGCAGATCCGTACGAAGGGGCGGCAGGTGACAGGCGTGGACGACGAAGTTTTGTCGGGACAGGTCGCCGACGAACCAACCGCAGATGTGGGTTCGGAGGCAGCACTGCGCCACGCCATGAACCAAGCGCGCACCGGGCATATGACATCGATCGTGGAGACGATCCAGCGTGAGCAGGACGAGATCATTCGCGATGACACCCGCGGAGTGCTCATCGTTCAAGGCGGCCCCGGGACGGGAAAGACTGCGGTGGCGCTGCACCGCGTCGCCTACTTGCTGTATACCTGGCGCGAGCAGCTGGCACGTACCGGTGTGCTCATCGTCGGGCCGAACCAGACGTTCCTAGAATACATCTCACGTGTGCTTCCGGAGCTCGGCGAAACAGGCGTGGTGCTCGCCACGATCGGAGACCTCGTCCCAGGGTTCACCCCTACAGGCACCGAATCGTTGATCGGCCGCGAAATCAAGGGCTCCGAGGAAATGGTGACCATCCTCAAGCGCGCCGTGCAGGCCTGGCAGACCGTGCCGGAATCGACGGTCCATGTCACCGTTGGTTCGATCGAGCTGCAGGTCACCCAGAAGCTGGTCAAAGCGGCGCGCACTCGGGCGCGGCGTTCCCGCAAGCCGCACAACCAGGCCCGGGAGATTTTCCGCGAGGAGTTCACCCGCCTGCTTGCCGCCCAGATGGCGGAACGCATCGGCGCGGACCCCCTCGGCGGCGCCAACCTCTTGTCGGAAGCAGATATCGACCAGCTTCACGATGACTTGGCAGATGAGCCTGCGCTGCGCTCGCTTATCGACGAGTTCTTCCCGGAAATAACTCCTCTTCAGGTCCTGAAGAACCTGCTCACCAACACCGACGCCATTGAAGAGGTGGCCTATGACTACGACGAAACCACCCAAGAGGCACTCTATCGCTCACCAGACGCGCCTTTGACTCCTTCGGACACTGCGTTGCTCGACGAGTTGGCCGTGCTCATCGGCATGCCCAGCCCCGATGACGAACGCGCGAAGGCCGACGAGCAGTGGCGTCGTGAAGTCGCCGAAGCTGAGGATGCATTGGACGTGCTGGCATCTTCGGAATCCACGGATAACGACGATGACATGTTCGAAGCAGAAATCTTGTCTGCCCACGACGTGATCGACGCCGAGACCCTTGCCGCCCGCCAACAGGAAACCGACAATCGTTCCACCGCACAGCGCGCTAAGGAAGACTACACCTGGGCCTACGGTCACGTGATCGTCGACGAAGCCCAGGAGCTATCGCCGATGGAATGGCGCATGATTTTCCGTCGCAGCCCCTCACGATGGATGACACTTGTGGGAGACACCGCACAGACCGGCTCACCCGCTGGCACGGATGATTGGGCCGGCGCGCTCGATCCTTTCGTCGGCACGCGCTATGCCCTTCACGAGCTCACGGTGAACTACCGCACCCCCACTGAGATCATGGAGGTGGCCAACGAACTGCTGGAGATCATCGATCCGGATGCCGCCCCGGCGGTCGCGATCCGGTCGACGGGACAGCCAGTGCGCTACTTCCCTGCCGGCACGGACCCCCACAGCGTGCTTTTCGACGATGGCAGACTCTCCCACATCATCACCGCAGAGAACGTGGATGACGTCAAAGGGTTGGAGTTTGACCACGTGGTGGTTGTCGATCCGGCGGAGATCGTTGGGGCATCGAACCAGGGCTGGCAAAACCTGTACGTAGCCTACACTCGCGCCACGCAAACTCTGACGGTGATCGGCGACCTTCCGCCAACGCCATAAAAATTGCCCGCCACACAATGTGGCGGGCGCATCGTCGATAAGCGAAAGCTTAGTTGACGGTATGGACGATCATCACGTCGCAGTCAGACTGGCGAGCAACGTCTGCCGGAACCGAACCAAGCAGACGGCCCGTCAGGGAATTGATGCCACGGTTACCCACGACGAGCAGGTCAGCCTTGTTGTCGTTCACAATCGCCATCAACGCCTGTACCGGGGTGCCTGGGCGCACGGCGGTCTCCACGTTCTGAGCACCGGCCTCACGGGCGTACTCAGCAGCCTGCTTCAAGTTCTCCTGAGCCTTCGCATCACCGAGGATGGCCACCGAGTCCTGGCGCAAGGTCTTGGACGCGTCTTCCTCGGACTCGTAGTAGGCGCAGCCGATGATCAACTTCGAGTCGAATGCCGCAGCCATCTTCGCTGCCCGCTCGACTGCCAGTAGAGATGACTTGGATCCATCAGTGCCGACAACGATGGAGTTGTAGTAATCGCTCATAATGTCCGTTGACCTTTCGATTTGAACCGCGGAGGGGGTATACCTCTCTAGTGTATCAATATTCCCCTAGGGTGATCTGCGTCTAATCTTCGGAGTATTCCGCGGTGTCGACGATCATCACGTCAACATTCGCCTTGCGTGCCACACCAGTAGGAATATTGCCGAAGACACGGCCGGACAGCGAGTTGACACCCCTGTTGCCCACGACCAGCAAGTCAGCCCCGTATTCATTGACGGAATCCACGAGCACCTGGACCGGCGAGCCAGACTTTGCGATCAGACGGACCTTGTCCGCACCTTCTTCCGCGGCGAGTTCACCGGCCTCAGCAAGGTACTCCTCCGCCCGGTCATCGCTGACCACGGGTAGCGTCGAGTAATCAGAGCTTGGGGAGTTCAACAGAGAGCCTGTCGAGTTGTAGTAGGCGCAGATGATAATCAGTTGTGCGTCGTACGCGCGGGCCAGGCTGGCTGCGGAGCGGACGGCCTTCAACGACGACGAGGAGCCGTCGGTGCCTACGGTGATTGTCGAATAGGAGTGCATAAGATTCGAGCCCTTTCTTTTTCTAGATTCCTGTGTCCTTAATACCACGAAGTTCTTTTCGAAGATCAGCCACCTCATCGCGCAGGCGCCCGGCGAGCTCAAACTTGAGGTCACGAGCTGCGGAAGTCATCTGTGCCGTCAATGAATCAATGAGTGCCTGGATCTCATCTTCGGCCATCGTGGACGTATCAGGCTTATCGACGACCGCAGCGTCGCCCACAGCACTGCCCTCCGCGGCGGCGGCCTCCGCATTGTTTTCGTAGACCTCGTCCAAAATGTCGGAGATCTTCTTGCGCAGTGGTTGCGGGTCGATGCCGTGCTCTTCGTTATAAGCAATCTGCTTGGCGCGGCGGCGCTCCGTTTCGTCGAGTGCGTACTGCATGGATTCGGTGACCTTATCCGCATACATGATCACCGAGCCAGAGACGTTACGTGCAGCACGGCCGATAGTTTGGATCAGCGACTTCGTTGAGCGCAGGAAACCTTCCTTATCGGCGTCCAGAATCGCCACCAAAGACACCTCCGGCAGGTCAAGGCCCTCACGCAGCAGGTTAATGCCCACCAGCACGTCATATTCGCCAAGGCGGAGCTGACGCAGCAGCTCGACGCGCTGCAGGGTATCAATGTCAGAGTGCAGGTAGCGGACCCGGATACCGTTTTCCATCAGGTAGTCGGTCAGGTCCTCAGCCATCCGCTTGGTCAAGGTGGTGACCAAGACGCGTTCGTCTTTCTCGGTGCGTTGGCGAATTTCCTCAATGAGATCATCGATCTGCCCCTTCGTCGGGCGTACCTCCACGTGTGGATCCACCAGGCCCGTCGGCCGGATGACCTGCTCGACGAATTCGCCGGCAGCGGCCTCCAGCTCGTAGTCACCGGGTGTTGCCGACATGTAGACAGTTTGGCCGACGCGCTGCTCAAACTCATCGAAGGTCAGCGGGCGGTTATCCAATGCGGACGGCAAGCGGAAGCCGTGTTCGACCAGGTTGCGCTTACGCGACATATCGCCTTCAAACATGCCGCCGATCTGCGGAACGGTCACGTGGGACTCATCAATGATGGTGAGGAAATCCTCTGGGAAGTAGTCCAACAGGGTAGCCGGAGCGCTACCTGCCTCGCGCCCATCCATGTGGCGCGAGTAGTTCTCGATGCCAGAGCAGAAACCAACCTGCTGGATCATCTCCAGATCGTATTCTGTGCGCATCCGCAGTCGCTGAGCTTCCAGAAGCTTGCCCCGGTTTTCCAGGTCCTCGAGACGGTCGGCCAGCTCTTCCTTGATCGCCTCGATCGCCTTTTCCATCCGTTCTTCCGTGGCCACATAGTGCGTTGCCGGGAAGATTCGCAGCTCGTCGACCTGGCGGAGAACGTCGCCGGTCACGGGGTGGATATAGTACAGCGCGTCCACATCATCGCCGAAGAATTCCACGCGCACGGCGACTTCCTCATATGCCGGAATGATGTCCACCGTATCGCCCTTGACACGGAAGGTGCCTCGTCGGAAGTCATAGTCATTGCGCTCATACTGCACGTCCACGAGAAGGCGCAGGAACTGGTCACGGTCGATCTCTTCGTCGATACGCAACACCACCGAACGGTCGAGGTACGACTGAGGCGCGCCCAGGCCGTAAATGCAGGACACAGAACTAACGACGACCACATCGCGACGACTCAGCAGCCCAGAGGTAGCGGCGTGGCGCAAACGCTCCACGTCCTCATTAATGGAGGAGTCCTTCTCAATGTAGGTGTCCGTCTGCGCGATATAGGCCTCTGGCTGGTAATAGTCGTAGTAACTGACGAAGTACTCGACCGCATTGTTCGGCAGCAGCTCCTTCAACTCATTGGCCAGCTGGGCCGCCAGAGTCTTATTCGGCGCCATGACCAACGTCGGCCGCTGCTGCTGCTCAATCAGCCAGGCCGCCGTTGCGGACTTACCGGTACCAGTCGCACCAAGCAGGACCACGTCTTCCTCGCCGCGGTCAAGGCGCTCATCGAGTTCCTTAATGGCGCGTGGCTGGTCACCCGAAGGCTCAAACTCCGAGATCACTTCGAAAGGTTTATCGGAGCGTTCCACCTCGCCGATGGGGCGAAATTCGGAATGGGAATAGACAGGGTGCTCTGCAGGAAAAGCCATACGCCCCACACTAGTAGCCTGGCTACTGAAAACGTATCTAGTTGTCCCCGGTAAGTCTCTTGATTAAGGCTTCGGCCTGAGTTTCCAAATCTTCAAGGGATCCATTGTTGTCGATGATCACGTCGGCGACGCTCTTTCGCTTGTCGTCGTCGATCTGGCGCGCGATGCGGTTGCGGGCATCCGCTTCATCGAGCCCGCGCTTGTCGACGAGGCGCCGTACGCGTTCATCTGCCTCAACGTCTACGACGACTGTGAGATCAACGTGCTCGTGGAGCCCTTGTTCGATCAAAAGGGGCATGTCATAGACAGCGACCTTGTGTCCCCCGTCCTCAAGTTGTGCGAACCGCTGACGCACTTCTTCCTTGATCGCGGGGTACGTAATTGAGTTCAACAGCTCGGTGTTTTCTTGCGAGCTGAACGCCTTCCTTGCCAGCGCAGCCCGGTTTAATTCCCCGGACTCAGTGAGAATCTCTGTGCCGAAAGCTGCTGCCAAACCACGCAAGGCCGGCTGACCCGGCTCAACAATTTCGCGCGAGACTTGATCTGCATCGACCACGGGAATCCCCCGCCCGTGCAGCATCTTTGCGACGGTGCTTTTGCCGCTGCCGATTCCGCCTGTCAAACCGATGATTCGCATGACACTGATCCTAGTTGGAACTGATTCTTCGGCGGTGGCGGAGTCGCAGGAACGATTTCTCAACGTCAAGAACATCGCCTCAATTTCAAAACTCCTCTTGATTTCCTCAGCGAAAGTTAGTAGCATTCGCCACCAAATACACGAGAAAGTGATCTTACTTACAAAATATTAGAGGAAGGGGCAGACATGGATAGTGCATTGTCGACGAAGCTGATTACGATCGGCTTCCTCACGTTATGTTCGGCAGCTCTCCTCGCTGCGGCGGCCGGAAACGTTCTAGCGGGAAGGCAACGGGCCGCGCAACCGCAGTCGAACACGCCATTTACCTATGTGCTCCCGCTACTACAATTCTTTTTCGGCGTCTCTCTGCTCATTCCAGCCTTGCATCCTTGGGGCAAGTTCGGTGCCGGAATCCTCTTCGCCATCGTCGGCATCGCTCAAGCGCAAGCGCTGGCGCGTGGAATAGATTCTGGCTTGAGGTTTTGGGGCGCATTTTCCTCGTGGCAATTGTCCTGGGGGCAAGTGGCTAGAAATTGGGTGATCGCAGCGATTCTCTTTTTCGCTATCCCAAGTAGTTCCACGATGTATCTATCTGAAAACGGCAGCTCTGCTCTCGCGCTCGCCGTATCGGTTGGCATCGTTTACCTCTTAATGGCGAACCGCTACTTCACAATGCCTCGCGCTCAACGACAGCCGCACCCGGCAAGCTAGGTTAAAAAACAGATCGGACCCGGAGTCTAAAACTAATTAGACTGCGAGTCCGAACTTTTAGCGAGCCATCACGTTACAAGATGGCTTCAACGCAAACTAGTTGCCAGCGAGCTTCTCGCGCAGCTTAGCCAGCTGCTCGTCGGAAGCCAGAGAACCACCAGAGGTCTCCTCTGCTGCTTCGTTGGATGCCGGAGCAGGCGCATCCTCGGAAGACGCGGAGGAGTAGTTAGCGGATTCCTCAGCAGCCTCAGCTGCTGCGGCGCGGTGACGCTCGATCTGAGCAGCGTGTGCCTGGTAACGGCGCTCTGCCTCAGCGTAACGGTTCTCCCACTCCTGGCGAGCCTCGTCGTAACCTTCCATCCACTCGTTGGTCTCCGGATCGAAGCCCTCTGGGAAGATGTAGTTACCCTGCTCGTCGTAGGAATCGGCCATGCCGTAGCGGGATGGATCGAACTCGTCGACGTAGTCCTCGTCTGCCTGCTTCAGGGACAGGGAGATGCGGCGACGGTCCAGGTCGATGTCGATGACCTTCACCATGAGCTCTTCGCCCACGTTGACGATCTGGTCTGGCACCTCGACGTGGCGCTGTGCCAGCTCGGAGATGTGGACCAGGCCCTCGATGCCCTCTTCGACGCGCACGAACGCACCGAATGGGACCAGCTTGGTGACCTTGCCTGGCACGATCTGGCCCACAGCGTGGGTGCGTGCGAACACGCGCCATGGGTCCTCCTGGGTTGCCTTCAGGGACAGGGACACGCGCTCGCGGTCCAGATCAACGTCGAGAACCTCAACGGTGACTTCGTCGCCGACGGTGACAACCTGGTCCGGAACCTCCACGTGGCGCTGAGCCAGCTCGGAGATGTGGACGAGGCCCTCGATGCCCTCTTCGACGCGGACGAAGGCGCCGAACGGCACCAGCTTGGTGACCTTGCCCGGGACGATCTGGCCGATGGCGTGGGTGCGGGCGAACACGCGCCACGGGTCCTCCTGGGTCGCCTTCAGCGACAGGGAGACGCGCTCGCGGTTGAGATCGACCTCGAGAACCTCGACGGTGACCTCGTCGCCGACCTGGACGACCTCGGACGGGTGATCGATGTGCTTCCAGGACAGCTCGGAAACGTGCACCAGGCCGTCGACGCCGCCGAGATCGACGAAGGCGCCGAAGTTGACGATGGAGGACACGACGCCCTTGCGGACCTGGCCCTTCTGCAGCTGGTGCAGGAACTCGGAGCGGACCGCGGACTGGGTCTCTTCCAGGTATGCACGGCGGGACAGCACAACGTTGTTGCGGTGCTTATCCAGCTCGATGATCTTCGCTTCCAGC